>JAPLSA010000006.1 GCA_026398815.1 Gammaproteobacteria bacterium | reverse complement strand
CGGCGACCTTCGCCCCCGCCTCGACCTCTTTCAGGATCCGGACGATCTGTTCTTCGGAAAACTTCGACTTCTTCACGCAGAGCTCCTTCGTTCAAAGAAACTCTACCGGCAGGTGTCTTCGAAAAACGAGGACGCTTCACCTAGGCCCAGGGCCGTGCTGTTCGCGGTGCCGCCGGCGCCGAAGCCGGTGCAGTCGCTGGTGGTCGAGAAGCCGCGTGAACGGCCGATGTCAGCGCTGGAGTACGCCGCCTCTTTGCGCTCGCCGCTGAGCCAGCTGCATATCAGCTCGCGGTTCGGCGCCCGCATGCATCCGGTCAAGAAGAAGGAAGGCTTCCACTACGGCGTCGACTACGTGGCGGCCATCGGCACGCCGGTGCGGGCGGCGCAGGATGGCGTGGTCACTGCGCTCGGCAATCGCCCGTTCTACGGCAACCAGGTGCGCATCGATCACGGCCACGGCGTGCAGACGGTGTACGGCCATCTGCTGAAGTTCATGCCCGGCCTCAAGGCGGGCTCGATCGTCCGGGCCGGCACCCTGATCGGCTTCGTCGGCGCCACCGGCCGCGCCACCGGCGCGCACCTGCATTTCGAAGTGCTGGCCAACGGCAAGCCGGTCGACCCGCTGCGGCTGACCATGGCTTTCGCCCCAGACTACCTGCTGACCATGCGGTGATCGCGCGGCCACGGGTGGCGAACGGGTAGCGGCGCCACCGCGCCTTGCGGAGCGCACCGCACCGGGCGCCGGCATGACCTCGGTCACGTCAGCGCCCGGCCGCGCCTGCGGACTCAGCCCCGGATGAACGCCAGCAGATCGGCGTTCAGGCGGTCGGCGTGGGTGGTGGCCAGGCCGTGCGATGCGCCTTCGTAGATCTTCAGCGTGGCCTTGGGTGCCAGCCTGGCGGCCATCAGGGCCGAGGTGGCGATTGGCACGATCTGGTCGTCATCGCCGTGGATGATCAGCGTCGGCACGTCGATCTTCTTCAGGTCCTCGGTGTAGTCCACTTCCGAAAACTCCCGGATGCAGTCGTACTGGCCCTTGATGCCGCCCTGCATGCCCTGCCGCCAGAAAGAGTCGCGCACCGCTTCCGACACCTTCGCGCCCGGCCGGTTGTGGCCGTAGAACGGGATCGTCAGGTCCTTGAAGAACTGCGCGCGGTTGTCGACCACGCCCTTGCGGATGTCGTCGAACACCTGCATCGGCACGCCGTCGGGATTGCCGGCGGTCTTCAGCATTAGCGGCGGCACCGCGCCGATCAGCACGGCCTTGGCGATCCGCCGGCTGCCGTGTCGGCCGATGGTGTGCGCCACTTCGCCGCCGCCGGTGGAATGGCCGACCAGCACCGCCTGCTGCAGGTCCAGCGTGTCGAGCAGGGTCGCCAGATCGTCGGCATAGGTGTCCATGTCGTTGCCCTGCCAGGTCTGGTCGGAGCGGCCATGGCTGCGCCGGTCATGGGCGATCACCCGGTAGCCGTGCTGGCCGAGGAACAGCATCTGCGCGTCCCAGGCATCGCCGCTCAGCGGCCAGCCGTGGCTGAACACGATGGGCTGGCCGCTGCCCCAGTCCTTGTAGAAGATCTGGGTGCCGTCTCGGGTCTTGATGAAGCTCATGGGGTATCTCCTGGGCGTTGCGCTGTGGGTCGGATCAGATGGCTGCGGGTTGCGGCCGGAACTTCGGGAACAACGACGGAATCGGGTCGGGCATCGCGGCCGCTCACCAGGTGAAGCTGGCCCAGCTGCCGAGGAAATCGACGTCCCGTCCGCCGGCGGCCTGCACGGCGTCGCTGGCGAACAGGTGCACGTAGGACAGCGTCCACACCCAGTGGCGGCCGGCCTTCCAGTTCAGCGCTGCCTCGGCGCTGGTGCCGATCTGCCGCGAGCCGCTGCGGGCGGCCGGCAGCAGCAGATCGCCGGCCGGGCCGTAGACACCGTCCCGGGTGGTGGCGCGCCACAGCAGGTCGACGGCCAAGGTCGCGGTCAGCGCCGTCGTCGGCGCCAGCTGCAGCGACGGATGCAGATCGGCGATGTTGGTCGGGCGGATCAGCGCGGCATCGTTGAAATAGCCGGCCTTGAAGTACAGCGGGTTGAAGCTGCCGAGCCGCCCGCCCGGGCCGCGCCGGTCGCCGCTGGCATAGTCGGCCTTGAGGCCAAGACGGGGTTGCCACGGCAGGCTGGCGAAGCGGTAGCCGGTATCGGTGGCCAGGGTCCAGGCCAGGATGTCCTGATCGCCGAAACGGCCGAACTGCAGGATCGGCTCCCAGTCGTACTGCCAGCCGCCGTGGCTGCCGGACAGCCGCGCGCCCAGGCTTTGGCGCTGCTCGGCCGCGCTGCCTCGGGCGTAGCGGCGCTGCTCGTCGTCAGTGCCGAGGTAGTAGAGATCCAGCGTCGCCGGCAGCCGCCAGCCGGTCGGGAACGACGCATACAGGCCCCAGAGATTGCGGCCGTCGTTCTGGCCGTCGAGCGCGCGCCGCGATTCCTGCGCCGGCCGCAGCAGGAAGCCGTACAGGCGGGCGCTGGCGTCGGCGGCGATCAGCTGCAGGCCGTCGAACTTGTACGGGACGTTCGGTGCGGCGCGGGTCGCCACCAGCCGGCCGGCACCGAGGTTGAGGCCGAAGCGGCCGGCCCGGGCGATCAGCCAGCGGCCTTCCGGCGCGGTATCGCCGGCCCGGTAGTCGACGAAGGCCTGCTGCAGGTCCAGCGGGTTCTGGTTGATCGGCGAGGCTTCGTCGCGATCGCCGAACTGCAACGCCGACAGCGCCTGCGCAAACAGCCGCAGCCGGTCGAGGTGCAGATCGGCGTGCACGGCGATGCGCTGCAGTAGGTAGGCCGGATCGGGCCGGCCGTCGCCGGTGCCGAAATCGGCGTTGTCGAAGCGCTCGTAGCGCAGCCGCAGCTCGCCGCCGAAGCTCAGGTAGCGCGCCGGATCGGCCGCATCCAGCGCGATGTACTTGGCCGGGTCGGCCCAGTCGCGGCGCTGCGCCGGATCGGCCAGCAGGTCGTAGCGCTCGTTGAAGCGCAGCAGCGTGTACGGCGGCGGATGCGGGTCCGGCGCGGCGGCATTGGTGTATTCCGACAGCACCGAGGTCGCCGGATCAACCGCTGCCGCGTCGCCAGCGGCGCCAGCCAGGACCAGCAGGGCGGCAAGCTTGCGGCGCATCGCCCTCAGGCCCGGCTGTGGCCGGCGCGCGCCGGTGCGGCCAGCAGCGCCACGATCAGAAAGCCGCCCACCAGCCCGGCGTGTTCGAGAAAGGCGTTGAGGTTGTGGAAGCGCTCGCTGCCGGTCATCGCCCAGAACGGATGGCCGATCACCGTCGCCAGCACCGTGAAGCCGGCCAGCAGCAGCGCGCCGAGCGCCCGCCAGCGGCCGTGGCCGAACAGCACCAGCGCCGAGCCGCCGAGCTGCACGGCGATGGTCGCGGCGGCGAACAGGGCCGGCGGATTCAGGCCGAAGTGCTGCTGCTCGGCGATGGCGGCGGGGAAGTCCAGCAGCTTGGCGACACCGCTGTAGACGTAGGCCAGACACAGTCCGGCGCGGGCGACGGCGTAGGCGGCGCGGTTCATGGCGCCACTCCGGCCGGCTGTGCCAGGCGCGACACCAGCGCCAGCGCCAGCATCGGCAGCAGCAGGCCGGTGATGCCGAGCCGGCCGTAGATCACCGCGCCGGCGGCCGCGCCGATCGCGAACGCCAGTACCGGCGGCCACATCTTGCCGATCCGGGCGCGGCTGCTGGCCCGGCTGTCGGCGCTGGCGCCGCGCAGCAGGTCGACGCTGTCGATCACCACCTGGGTGACGTTGCCGGTCATCACCGTGGTCGGCGACAGGCTGGTGAATACCAGCCGCGAAGCGGCGTTCTGCACGCCCATCGCCGCCACGCCGAGCAGGCCGGCGAACACCGCGCCCGGCGCATTGGCCGCATCGAGCGGCGCGGCCAGCAGCGCCACGCCGACGAAGCCGCCGAGCAGTGCGATCTGCGCCCACAGCACCGGCGACAGCGTCGGCCGCTGCCGGCGTTCGCGATGGCGGACGAAGGCGGTGGTCAGCGCGACGGCGACGATGAACACCGGCAGCGCCAGCAGCTTGGCGATCACGCCGCCATCGGCGCCGTGCACGAACGAGGCGCCGATCAGCACGAAGTTGCCGGTGACGTGGGCCGTGAACAGGCCGAACAGGGCGATGAAGCCGACGGTGTCGACATAGCCGGCGACGAAGCTCAGCAGCGGTGCGACGGCGCTGGCCCGGGCGATCGGGGAGGAGGCGTCGGTCATGATCAGAATGCCCAGCAGGAGCAGCCGAGCGCGCCCCAGAAGCCGTTCTGGTCGTCGGTCGCGGTGGTATGGGCACGGCCATGGGCATGGCCGTGGACGCCACAGCTCGACGCGCAGCCGCAGCTCGCCTGTGCCAGCGCATGCGTGGCTTGCCGATCGGGCTTGTAGTAGCGGCTGCCGAAGTTGACCGGCGACCAGTCCGGCATCGCCGGCGGCAGGTCCGGTGCCAGCGGCCGGAACTCGTCATCGCCATGGACCGGCTTGCCGCCGACTACGGTCAGCACCGACACCAGGTTGCGGATCTCGGCTTCCGGCACGCTGAAGTAGTCGGCCGACAGCAGCGCGAAATCCGCCAGCTGGCCGACCTTGATCTGGCCCTTGGCGCCGTCCTCGCTGGAGAACCAGGCATTGGCCTGGGTGTACAGCCGCAGCGCGGTTTCGCGATCGAGGAGGTTGGCCGGCGGATACATCCGCGTGCCGCCGACCGTCTTGCCGGTGGTCAGCCACCACAGCACGTTCCAGGGATCGTAGCTGGCGACCCGGGTGGCATCGGTGCCGGCGCCGACCTGCACGCCCGTCTCCAGCATTCGCTTGAACGGCGGCGTGCGTTCGACGGCCTTGGCGCCGTAGCGCTCGATGAAATATTCGCCCTGGTACGACATCCGGTGCTGGATCGCCACGCCGCCGCCGAGCCGGGCGATGCGCTCCAGGTTGCGGTCGCTGACCGTCTCGGCGTGGTCGAAGAACCAGTGCAGGCCGTTGAATGGGATGTCGGTGTTGACCTTCTCGAACACGTCCAGCGCCCGGCCGATCGATTCGTCGTACGTCGCATGCAGACGGAACGGCCAGCGGTTGCCGACCAGCACGCGCACCACCGCTTCCAGCTCGTGCTCCATGCCGGCCGGCAGCTCGGGGCGCGGCTGGCGGAAGTCCTCGAAATCGGCCGCCGAGAACACCAGCATCTCGCCGGCGCCGTTGTGCCGGTACATCGCATCGCCCTGGCCGGGCTTGACCAGCGTCGCCCACTTCCTGAAGTCGGCGACTTCCTCCTTCGGCTTTTGGGTGAACAGGTTGTAGGCGATGCGCAGGGTCAGCTCGCCAGCCGCGTGCAGCGATTCGATGATCTGGTAGTCGTCCGGGTAGTTCTGGAAGCCGCCGCCGGCATCGACGACGCTGGTGACGCCGAGACGGTTCAGCTCGCGCATGAAGTGGCGCGTCGAGTTCTTCTGGTATTCGGGCGGCAGCTTCGGCCCCTTGGCGAGCGCCGAGTACAGCAGCAGCGCATTCGGCTCGGCCAGCAGCAGGCCGGTCGGCTCGCCGCGATGATCCTTGACGATCCAGCCGCCCGGCGGGTTCGGCGTGTCGCGGCTGTAGCCGGCGGCGCGCAGCGCGGCGGCGTTGAGCAGCGCCCGGTCGTAGAGATGCAGGATGAACACCGGCGTGTCCGGCGCGGCGGCGTTCAACTCGTCGAGCGTCGGCAGGCGCCGCTCGGCGAACTGCCATTCGCTGAAGCCGCCGACCACGCGGATCCACTGCGGTGCCGGTGTGCGCGCCACCTGCTCGCGCAGCATCCGCATCGCATCGGCCAACGACGGCACGCCGTCCCAGCGCAGTTCCAGGTTGTAGTTCAGACCGCCCCGGATGACGTGGATGTGGGAGTCGATCAGGCCGGGAATCAGCCGGCGCTTGCCAGCGTCGATGACCTGGGTGCCGGGGCCGGCAAGCTTCATCACTTCATCGTTGCTGCCGACGGCGACGAAGCGGCCATCGGCGACCGCCAGCGCCGCAGCCTGCGGGTTCTGGCGGTCCAGGGTGGTGATCCGGGCGTTGCGGATGATCAGGCTGGGGCTGTCTTTCATGCGGGATTCTCCGGACTTCGACTGTGCGGTGGCGGCGCCGAGCCAGGTGCTGGCCGCCCATCCGGCGACCCCCTGCAGGGCGCGACGGCGATCGTGATCGGTGGGGTTCATGTCGGCCGCCGAGAGGCGGCATCGGCTTTCGGCGCCGCCGGCAGTTCGCCGAAGACATGATCCCGGCATTGCTTGCGGACCCAGCTCACCGTCACCGGTTCGCGGGCCAGCACCTGCTTGACCAGCGGCACCGCCTGCTCGCCGAGCAGGATGCCCATCAGGCCGATCAGGGCGATCACCGGCGGCGCCGGCGAACGGACGTTCATCAGGCCGTAGATCGCGCCGACCAGCAGGCCAGCGCCCAGCGACAGCAGATACATCTTCATGGCGGCATCTCCGGACAGCGGTGTTCGGAACCTCGTCGGTGTCGCCGAACGGCGGCGCCGCAGGCGGCGGCGCGACCGTTCGGCGGCGGGCCGTGTCAGTCGTGGGCGGCCGGCGCCGGCACTTGGTACGGCGCCAGCACAGTCGGCGGCGCGCCATGCACCATCGTGTAGGCGTATTCGACGCCGACACCATAGGCGCCGCTGTGGGTCTTCACGATGTCCATCACGGCGTCGTAGGTGTCGCGCTGCGCCCAGTCGCGCTGCCATTCCAGTAGGGTCGACAGCGCCGTCACCGGCTTGGCGCCGGCTTGGTAGACGCGCTTCATCGCGTTGTCGTGCGCCAGCAGGCTGACGTCGCCGCAGCAGTCTTCGGCGACATAGACCTCGTAGCCGTCGTGGATCGCCTGGATGGTCGGCAGCGCGACGCAGGTTTCGGTCCACAGGCCGGTCAGCACGATCTTCTTGCGGCCGGTCTTCTCGATGGCGGCGACGAAGCCGGCGTCATCCCAGGAATTCATCGACGTGCGTTCGATCGGCTCGACGCCGGGCAGCGCCGCCAGCAGCTGCGGCCAGGTGTTGCCGCTGAACGCCTTGCTTTCGACGGTCGACAGCACCACCGGAATGCCGAACACCTGCGCGGCCTTGGCCAGCAATACGTTGTTGTTGATGATCGTCTGGCGATCGTGGCTGGACACGCCGAACAGCATCTGCGGCTGCAGGTCGATCATGGCGAGGACGCAGTTGTCCGGGGTCAGCAGACCTTTTTCCGAACGCTGGGCGAGAGGGCGAGTACGGGACATGGCAGGGCTCCAATAAAGTGGTGATGACGGCGACAGGGCGGTGCGGCGGGTGGGGCAACGGTGCGGCGTGAGAGCTCAGTTCGGGCGGGACGGGGCGTCGTCGGGCAGGTCGAAGACCAGCACTTCGGCGTCGCGCCCGTGGTCGAGGCGCAGTTCGTCGGTCGCGGCGAGCTTCAGCGCATCGCCGGCGCCGAGCGCCACGCCGTTGACCTGCAGCGCACCGCGCGCCACATGCACATAGGCGCGGCGGCCGGCGGCCAGCGCCAGCCGGGCGCTTTCGGCGCCGTCGAGCAGGCCGGCGTACAGGCGGGCGTCCTGGTGGATCAGCACCGAGCCGTCGGCGGCGTCGGGCGAGGCGATCAGGCGCAGACGGCCGCGCTTGTCGGCGTCGTCGAAGCGCTTTTCCTCGTAGCTCGGCGCGATGCCGGTCTCGCTCGGCTGGATCCAGATCTGCAGGAAATGCACGGGCTCGGTCTGCGAGGGGTTGAACTCGCTGTGGCGCACGCCGGTGCCGGCGCTCATCCGCTGCACGTCGCCGGGGCGGATCACCGAACCGTTGCCCAGCGAATCGCGGTGCGCCAGCTCGCCGGCCAGCACGTAGCTGATGATTTCCATGTCGCGGTGGCCGTGGGTGCCGAAGCCGTTGCCGGGCTGCACGCGGTCTTCGTTGATGACCCGCAGCGGGCCGTATTCGATGTGCTCCGGATCGAAGTAGCTGCCGAACGAAAAGCTGTGATGGGAATCGAGCCAGCCGTGGTTGGCATGGCCGCGGTCGCTGCTGAGGCGGATCTGGTTCATGGCGCGTCTCCAGTGGGTGTGAGGGCACTGTAGGCGTCGTGATTCTGATAAAAAAGCTCGATTATCCGATCCAACCAATCCGCTTAATTGATGAGTCTGCGACATGGCCACGCTCCGAACCTCGCTGGACCAATGGGCCGTGCTGGCCGCCGTGATCGACCAGGGCGGCTACGCGCAGGCGGCCGCCCTGCTCAACAAGAGCCAGCCAGCGGTCAGCTACGCGCTGGCCCGGCTGCAGGAAGCGCTCGACGTGCCGCTGCTGGTCGTCGAAGGCCGCAAGGCGGTGCTGACCGAACACGGCCGGGTGCTGCTGCAGCGTGCCCGACCGCTGTTGCGCGATCTTGAAACCCTGGAACGGCTGGCCGGCAAGCTCAAGCAGGGCTGGGAGCCGGAGCTGCGGCTGGTGGTCGACGTGGCGTTTCCGCGCAGCCTGCTGCTGGCCATCGTCGCCGAGCTGCAGCAGCTGTGTCCGAGCACCCAGATGCAGCTATCAGACGCCGTGCTGTCCGGCGCCGAGCAGGCGATCGAGGACGCCGCCGCCGATGTGGTGGTCACCAGCCGGGTGCCGCCGGGCTTTCTCGGCAGCTTCCTGATGGACATCCGCTTCATCGCCGTCGCCGCGCCGCGTCATCCGCTGTTCGAGGTCGAAGTGCCGCTGACTACCAGCCACCTGGCCCGCCACGTCCAGGTGGTGGTCCGCGATTCCGGCCAGAAGCGGCCGCGCAACGAAGGCTGGCTGGGGGCCGACCGGCGCTGCACGGTCAGCAGCATCGAGGCCTCGCTGGCGACCGTGAAGGCCGGCCTTGGCTATGCCTGGCTGCCGGAACACCTGCTGGCCGATGCGCTGCGCGAGGGCAGCGTGCGGCCCTTGCCGCTGGCGGTTGGCGGCGAACGCAACATGGAGCTGTACCTGGTCACCGTACGCCCGGAATTGGCCGGGCCGGCGGCGCAGGCGGCGGTGGAGTGCTTCCACCGGCATGTGCCGGTGGCGCGCAAGTAGCGGCGGCCGGCGGCGACCGCCGGTTCAGCAGAAACGCGCGCCGATGCGCTGGGCGGCGGCGGCCACGTCGACATCGATCTCGCGCCAGCGGCAGACCTCCGACAGGTAGTCGAGCGCCAGCGGGCTGGTGATCGCATACAGGCGCTGGCACAGCTCGAACGCAGCCCGTCCGGGCCAGTCGCCGGGCAGGAGCGCGGCCGGCAGCCGCGGATCGTGCAGCGTGGTGCGGCGGAACGCGTGAATCAGCAGCGTCTGGATCTGGTAGGCCTGCTGCGGGCGCAGCGCCGTGCGGCCGAGCTGCTGGTGCAGCGCGCGGAAGCGGTCGAGGAACCGGCGGTAGCGGTCGCGAACCTCGTCCAGCGTCCAGAACTGAATCATCGCCGCCGGATCGGCGCTGCCTGCCAGCGCCTGCGGCCCGGCGGCGCGCAACACCAGCACCCGGTCGGCGAGGCCGAGGTCGCCGAGCAGCTGCTGCAGCACTTCGGTCTTCGGGTCCGGATGGATCATCACGCCGGCGGTCAGCGGTGCGAAGCCTTCCCATTCCAGCTCGCGGCGCAGGTCGAGGCGGTTCGGCACGCTGTCGGCGCTGCGCGGGATGACCACCAGCGTCCACTGGCCGTCCCAGCCGCTTGCAGGTGGCGTGTAGATGCGCGGGTAGGCCAGCTCGATGCGTCGGCGACCGAGCGGCGTCAGCGAATAGTGGCTGCGGCGGCCTTCGCGGCGGGTGCTCAGCCAGCCTTCCTCGGTCAGCCGGAAGCAGCTGGTGCGGACCAGCCGCTCGCTGAGCCCGAATGGCGCCATCAGTGCGATCAGCTCGCTGAGCCAGACGCCAGTGGTGCCGGGCAGCACGGTGTCGCCGAGCACGGTGACGATCAGCGATTTCGATTTCGGCGCTTCGTCTTGAAGGTACTGCTCGAACCAGGCGTTGATGGTCATGCGGCATTCGGGAACGGTGCGCCGGTGGTCGGCGTGCGCGGGCACTGTACGGGACCGCAAAAGCGATACGAAATTATTGTTGACATAAAAAATTTTGTATCAAATAATCGCTGCACATTCTTGCGGGAAACCTGCCATGTACGCTCAGATGGTCGATACCGGTTCGCCAGACAATCAAGCCCTCGATGCCCGCGAAGCGCGCTTCCAGCAGCGCATCGACGACGGCATCCGCATCGAGCCGCAGGACTGGATGCCGGAGCGTTATCGCAAGACGCTGATCCGCCAGATCAGCCAGCACGCGCATTCGGAAATCGTCGGCCAGCTGCCGGAAGGCAACTGGATCACCCGGGCGCCAAGCCTCAAGCGCAAGGCGATCCTGCTGGCCAAGGTGCAGGACGAGGCCGGCCACGGCCTGTACCTGTATTCGGCGGCCGAGACGCTCGGCATCAGCCGCGACCAGATGGTCGACGACCTGCACACGGGCAAGGCGAAGTATTCGTCGATCTTCAACTATCCGACGCTGACCTGGGCCGACGTCGGCGCGATCGGCTGGCTGGTCGACGGCTCGGCGATCATGAATCAGATCCCGCTGTGCCGATGCAGCTACGGGCCGTACGCGCGGGCGATGATCCGGGTCTGCAAGGAAGAAGCCTTCCACATGCGCCAAGGCTACGACCTGATGCTGGCGCTGTGCCGCGGCACGCCGGCCCAGAAGGCGATGGCCCAGGACGCGCTCAACCGCTGGTGGTGGCCGAGCTTGATGATGTTCGGCCCGCCGGACGGCGATTCGGTACACAGCGCGCAGTCGCAGGCCTGGAAGATCAAGCTGTTCACCAACGACGAACTGCGCCAGAAGATGGTCGACCAGACCGTCCCGCAGGCCGAATACCTTGGCCTGACCATCCCCGATGCCGATCTCAAGTGGAACGCCGAGCGCGGCCACTACGACTACGGCGCCATCGACTGGGACGAGTTCTATGCCGTAGTCAAGGGCAATGGTCCCTGCAATCGCGAGCGACTGGATACCCGCCGTCAGGCCTGGGACGACGGCGCATGGTTCCGCGAGGCGCTGGTCGCCCATGCGGACAAGCAGGCGCAGCGCGAACACGCCCGAGCGGCCTGAGGAACGCACGATGAAGAACGAATGGCCGTTGTGGGAAGTGTTCATCCGCAGTCAGCATGGGCTGGCGCATCGTCATGTCGGCAGCCTGCATGCGCCCGACGCGGCGATGGCCATCAACAATGCGCGCGACGTCTATACGCGGCGCAATGAAGGCACCAGCATCTGGGTCGTGAAGGCCGTCGACATCACTGCCAGTGATCCGGACGACAAGCAGGCGCTGTTCGACCCGGCGCAGAGCAAGGTCTATCGCCATCCGACGTTCTTCCCGATGCCGGACGAGGTCAAGGGCCTGTGAACACGGCACGCCACGACTACCTGCTGCGCTTCGGTGACAACGCACTGATCCTCAGCCAGCGGCTTGCCGAGTGGTGCGGCAAGGGGCCGGCGCTGGAAGAGGATATGGCGCTGACCAACACCGCACTCGACCTGCTGGGTCAGGCGCGGCTGTGGCTGTCGCTGGCAGCCGAGCAAGCCGGCGATGGCGCCGACGAGGACACGCTGGCTTACCTGCGCGACGACCGCGCGTTTCGCAACGTGTTGCTGGTCGAGCAGCCGAACGGTTCCTACGCCAGTACGCTGGCCCGCCAGTTCCTGTTCGACGCCTGGTCATCGCTGGCGCTGCGCCGCCTGCTGGTGTCGAGCGATGCCGCGATTGCGGCGATCGCCGAGAAGGCGGTCAAGGAAGTCGGCTATCACCTGCGCCGCAGCAGCGATCTGATGGTCCGCCTCGGCGACGGCACCGAGCGCAGCCACGCGCTGCTGCAGGCCGCGCTCGATCAGGTCTGGCCCTACCACCACGAACTGTTCACCGGCGATGCGGTGGATACCGAGATGACCGCAGCCGGCATTGGCTTCGATCCTGCGAGCCTGCGCGACGACTGGCTGGCCTATGTCCGCGAGGTGCTGGCCGAGGCGACGCTGAGCCTGCCGAAGGACAGCGGCTGGCGGCCGAAAGGCGGCAAGCAGGGCCTGCATAGCGAGCACCTCAGCAAGTTGCTGGCGGAGATGCAGGTGCTGCCGCGCAGCCATCCCGGCGCTCGCTGGTAGGCCGGGTCCAGCGATGTCCGCTGCTGCCGCCCCGCCATCGCTGGATCAGGTCTGGACCTGGCTGGCCGAGGTGCCGGACCCGGAAATTCCGGTGATCTCGATCACCGACCTCGGCATCGTCCGCGACGCCCGCTACGACGGCGCGCAACTGGTGGTCACGGTGACGCCGACCTATTCCGGCTGCCCGGCGACTGAAGTGATCGCCGAGCAGATCCGCGCGGCGCTGGCCGCGCACGGCATCGCAGACGCCCGGATGGAAACCCGGCTATCGCCGGCCTGGACCACCGACTGGCTCAGCGATGAGGGTCGGCGGAAGCTGCACGACTACGGCATCGCGCCACCGGTCGGTCGGGCTGCGGCCAACGAGCACGCGGTCGACCTGAGCCGGCTGCGACGCATGGCTGCAGCGCCGGTCGTCGCCTGCCCACGCTGCGGCTCGACGCGCACCGAGGTGCTGAGCCCGTCGGGCTCCACGCCGTGCAAGAGCCTGTACCGCTGCACCGCCTGTCGCGAGCCGTTCGACTATTTCAAGTGTCACTGACCCCGCAGGAGATGCGCGGCATGAGCAAGTTCCACCCTCTGAGCGTCGCGTCGGTGCGGCCCGAAACCCGCGATGCCATGGTCGTCACCTTCGCGGTGCCGCCGGAGCATCGTGCGGCCTACCGCTACGAGGCCGGCCAGCACCTGACCCTGCGCGCCGAGATCGGCGGCGAGGAAGTCCGGCGTTCCTACTCGATCTGCTCGGCGGCACAGGACGAAACCCTGCGGGTCGCGATCAAGCGCATCGATGACGGCCTGTTCTCGTCCTGGGCGTTCGAGCAACTGAAGCCCGGCATCGTGCTCGATGTGATGGAGCCGGCCGGTCACTTCAACGTGCCGCTGGAGCCAGCGGTGCAGCGCCACCATGTCGCCTTCGCGGCGGGCAGCGGCATCACGCCGATCCTGTCGCTGATCAAGACCACGCTGAAGGCCGAGCCGCTGAGCCGCTTCACGCTGGTCTACGGCAACCGCGCGTCGTCGAGTGTGATCTTCAAGGACGAGCTCGCCGACCTGAAGGACCGCTATCTCAGCCGCTTCAACGTCGTCTTCATTCTCAGCCGCGAGCATCAGGACATCGACCTGTTCAACGGCCGCATCGACGCCGCCAAGTGCGAGGCGCTGCTGCGCCAGTGGGTGCGGCCGGCGGACATCGACATCGCCTACATCTGCGGGCCGCAGGTGATGATGGAGCAGGTGCGCGACAGCCTGATCGCCAATGGCGTGCCGAAGGCGCAGGTCAAGCTCGAGCTGTTCGGCACCGCGATGAACGGCGCGGCACGCA
The DNA here is from genome assembly GCA_026398815.1 of Gammaproteobacteria bacterium. Classification (GTDB taxonomy): domain Bacteria; phylum Pseudomonadota; class Gammaproteobacteria; order Nevskiales; family Nevskiaceae; genus Nevskia. The sequence goes on along the minus strand of JAPLSA010000006.1, from coordinate 159,428 downwards.
AGCCGCGCAGCGTCGCCATCCAGGGTGATGCCGGCTGCGAAGTCACCGTGATCCACGATGGTCTGAGCCGCCAGTTCACAATGAAGCGCAACGGTCCGTCGCTGCTCGATGCCGCGCTGGCGAGCGGCATCGAACTGCCGTACGCCTGCAAGGGCGGTGTCTGCGGAACCTGCCGCTGCAAGCGGGTCAACGGCGAGGTCGAGTTGGACAACCAGTTCGCGCTCGAGGACTACGAGCTGGCCCGCGGCTTCGTGCTCAGTTGTCAGGCCTTCCCGGTGAGCGATGCGGTGACGCTCGACTTCGATCAGGAGACCTGAGCCGTGGCCGCTGCCGATCTGCTGCTGACCGAGCGCCACGGCCGCGTCGTTCTGCTGCGCCTGCACCGTCCGGACGCGATGAACGCGCTGTCGCTGCCGCTGCGGGAAGCGCTGCGCGTGGCACTCGCCGGACTCGATGCCGATGACGGGGTCGGTGCGGTGGTCATCACCGGCAGCGACACCGTGTTTGCCGCCGGTGCCGATGTCCGTGCGCTGCGGCCGTGGTCGCCGGAAGACGCCCGCGACAACCCGCAACTGCGCGGTGCGTGGCAGCAGATCGCGGCGATGCACAAGCCGGTGATCGCCGCCGTCGCCGGCCTGGCGCTCGGCGCTGGCTGCGAGCTGGCGATGATGTGCGACTTTGTGCTGGCCGCCGACAACGCCCAGTTCGGCCAGCCGGAAATCCGCCTCGGCCTGATTCCAGGCTCCGGCGGCACCCAGCGGCTGGTCCGCGCGATCGGCAAGTCCAAGGCGATGGAACTGGTGCTGACCGGCCGCAGCCTCGATGCCTTTGAGGCCGAGCGCGCCGGCCTCGTTGCCCGCGTGCTGCCGCTGGCCGACCTGCTGACGGAAGCGCTGAAGACCGCCGAGCGCATCGCTAACTACTCGGCACCGGTCGTGCAGCTCGCCCGCCGGGCGGTGCTCGCCGCGCACGAGACCACGCTGACCGAAGGCCTGCGCCAGGAAGCGGCGCTGTTCGAGGCGACGTTTGCACTCGATGATCGCCGCGAAGGCATTGATGCCTTTCTCGACAAGCGCAAGCCTGTCTTCCAGAACCGATAGACCGGCGATCCGATCGCCGTCACCACACACGAGGAGAACACGATGAACCAGCTGGAAAGCTACGCCTGCGGTCGCTGGCAGACGGGTGACGGTGGCGACGTGATGCTGAACGCGTTGAACGGGGAGCCCGTCGCCCGGGTATCGAGCAAAGGGCTCGATTTCAGGGCGATGCTCGACCATGGCCGTAAGGTCGGCGGCCCGGCCTTGCGCAAGCTCACGTTCCACGAGCGGGCGATGAAGCTGAAGGCGCTGGCTAGCTACTTGAGCGAGCACAAGGACCGCTACTACGCGATCTCGGCGAAGACCGGTGCCTCGAAGACCGACTCGATGATCGACATCGACGGTGGCTTCGGCACGCTGTTCAGCTACGCCAGCAAGGGCCGTCGAGAACTGCCGAACGCCGGCTTCATCGTCGACGGAAACCCCGAGGTGATGAGCAAGACCGGCAGCTTCGTCGGCCAGCACGTGATGACGCCGCTGAAAGGCGTGGTGCTGCACATCAATGCCTTCAACTTCCCGGTCTGGGGCATGCTGGAAAAACTGGCTGTGAACCTGCTGGCCGGTGTGCCGGCGATCGTCAAGCCGGCCTCGCAGACGGCCTATCTGACCGAAGCCGTGTTCCGCGACATGATCGCGTCCGGCATCTTCCCGGAAGGTGCGCTGCAGCTGATCTGCGGCTCGGTCGGTGACGCCTTCGAGCATCTGACCGGCCAGGATCTGGTGACCTTCACAGGCTCGGCCTCGACCGGCCAGAAGCTGAAATCGCATCCGGTGATCATCCGCAACAGCGTGCGCTTCACGATGGAAGCGGATTCGCTGAACTGCTCGATCCTCGGCCCGGATGCCGTGCCGGGCACGCCGGAATTCGATCTGTACGTGAAGGAAGTGGTGCGCGAGATGACCACCAAGTGCGGCCAGAAGTGCACGGCGATCCGCCGCGCCTTCGTGCCGCGCGCGCAGCTCGATGCCGTGGCCGAGGCGCTGAAGGCGCGGCTGGCCAAGGTCGTGGTCGGCGACCCTTCGGTCGACGGCGTGACCATGGGCGCGCTGGCCTCGCTGGCCCAGCGCGACGAAGTCCGCAAGGCGGTGGCCAAGCTGCGCAGCGCGGCCGAGCTGGTCTGCGGCGATCCGGACGCGGTGCCGGTCACCGGCGGCGATGCCGCCAAGGGCGCCTTCCTCGGCCCGATCCTGCTCCGCTGCAATGACCCGCATGGCTCGGCGGTGGTGCACGAGGTCGAAGCCTTCGGCCCGGTGTCGACCCTGATGCCCTACGACGATGTCGAGGACGTCATCGCGCTGGCCGCGAAAGGTGAGGGCAGCCTGGTCGGCTCGCTGTTCACCTACGACAATGCATTCGCCCGCGAACTGGTCTTTGGTGCGGCCAGCTACCACGGGCGGCTCCTGATCGTGAACCGGGACTGCGCGAAGGAATCAACCGGCCATGGCTCGCCGATGCCGGTGCTGGTCCACGGCGGCCCCGGTCGCGCTGGCGGCGGCGAGGAAATGGGCGGCGTCCGCGGTGTCATGCACTACCTGCAGCGAACCGCACTTCAAGGCTCGCCGGCCACGCTCAGCGCGATCACCGGTCAGTGGATGGCTGGCGCACCGCGTGCCGAAGGCATCCACCCGTTCCGCAAGAACCTCGACGAGCTGCAACTCGGCGACACGGTCACCGCCGGGCCGAAGATGATCACGCTTGCGGACATCGAGCACTTCGCGCACTTCACCGGCGATACCTTCTACGCCCACATGGATGAAGCGGCGGCAGCGGCCAATCCGTTCTTCGGCGGCCGCGTGGCGCACGGTTACTACATCCTGTCGGTCGCCGCCGGCCTGTTCGTGCAGCCGGACCCGGGCCCGGTACTCGCAAACTATGGTCTCGACAATCTGCGCTTCGTCACCCCGGCCAAACCGGGTGACAGCCTGAGCGTCACGCTGACCTGCAAGGGCAAGAATCCACGCATCACGGAAAACTACGGTGAAGTGCGCTGGGATACGGTGGTGACCAATCAGGACGGCAAGATCGTCGCGACCTATGACGTGCTGACCATGGTCGAAAAGGCGCCGGCGGCGGCCTGAACTGCCCGCACGTCAACGACAACGACCACACGCGGAGGAGAACGCGCATGAGCTACGACCACATCCTGTACAGCCTCGACGCTGGCATCGCCCGGATCACGCTCAATCGTCCGGACCGGCTGAACAGCTTCACCGCCGCGATGCACGGCGAGCTGCGCGACGCGATCAGCCGCGTCGCAGCCGATCCGGCGGCCCGGGTGCTGTTGCTGACCGGCGCCGGCCGCGGCTTCTGCGCGGGCCAGGACCTGTCCGATCGCGCGGTCAGCGCCGATGCCGCGCCGGTCGATCTCGGCCACACGGTCGAGACGCTGTGGGCGCCGCTGGTCTTGAGCCTGCGGCGGTTGCCGAAGCCGGTGGTGGTCGCCGTCAACGGCGTGGCTGCCGGCGCAGGCGCGAACATCGCGCTGGCCGGCGACATCGTCGTCGCGACACGCTCGGCGAGCTTCATCCAGTCGTTCTGCAAGCTCGGCCTGATCCCGGACACCGGCGGCACCTGGGCGCTGCCACGCCTGCTCGGCACTGCGCGGGCGATGGGATTGGCGATGCTCGGCGACAAGCTGAGCGCGACCCAGGCGGCAGACTGGGGGCTGATCTGGAAGGCGGTCGATGACGATGCCTTCCATGCCGAGGTTGAGGCGCTGCTGGTGCACCTGTCGACGGCGCCGACCTTCGGTCTGGCCAAGACCAAGGAGTTGATCCTCGGCAGCGGGACACTGAGTCTGGCTGACGCGCTGGAACGCGAAGCACAGGCGATGCGCGCCTGCGGTTTCAGCGCCGACTACAAGGAAGGCGTTGCCGCGTTCCTCGAAAAGCGCCAGGCCAGCTTCGTCGGCCGCTGATCGTCATGGCCTTCGATCTCCGCTTCAGCGACGCGCAGCTGGCGCTGAAAGCGCAGGCGCACGCGTTCGCGCGCGAGCAGCTGAGTACCGTTGTCGGCAGCAGCCTGTCGCTGCCGAGCCCGGAAGCGCGCTTCGCCGCCACCCGGCCGGTCTACGAAGCGGCGATCAGGGCCGGCTTCCTGCAGCGGCTGATTCCGCAGCCTTTCGGTGGCGGGGGCAGCGGCCTCATCGACATGGCCATCGTTGCCGAGGAGTTCCACGCCGTCGATGTCAATGTCTCGCTGACCCTGTTTGCCAACCTGCTTGGCCTGATGCCGCTGTTCATCGCCGGCACGCCAGCGCAGCAGCAGCGCTACATCACGCCCTTTCTGGCACGCGACGGTGCGCCGCTCGCCGCGCTCGCCAACAGCGAGCCGGGCGGCAGCGCGAACTACGCGGCGGCGGTCGCCGGTGGCGGCACCCGGACCACGGCGGTCCGCGATGGCGAGCACTGGGTCATCCACGGCAGCAAGCAGTGGGTGTCGAGCGCCACCGGCTGGGATGGCCGGGGTGCCGATCTGCTCTGCGTTGTCTGCTGCACGGACCCTGAGGCGTCGCCCGAGCAGCGGCTCAGCGTGCTGCTGGTGCCGCGCGCGGCGCTACGGGACGGTGCCGGAATCGTCACCGAAAGCATTCCGGAAACGGTCGGCCATCGCGCCCACCTGACGCCGCGCTTCCGCCTCGACGGCGTGCGGGTGCCGGCCGATCACGTGGTCGGAGGCGTCGGCGGCGGCAAGGCGCTGGTCGATGCCAGCTTCGCCGGCACGGCGGCGCTGGTCGGCATCATGGCGGTCGGCGTGATGCGCGCAGCCTGGGATTTCGCGCTGCAGTTCGCGCGCAGCGAAACTCGGGGCGGCGCGCTGCCGATCATCGAACACCAGGCGGTCGGCTATGCGCTGGCCGATGCCAAGACCGCGATCGAGGCGGCGCGCAGCCTCGGCTGGCGCGCCTGCGCGGCGGTCGATGCCCAGGCGCCGGATGCGCTGGAGCTGTCGCTGCACGCGAAGATCTTCGGTTCGGAAACCGCCGTGCGGGTGATCACCGAGCTGATGCGGGTGGTCGGCATCGACAGCTACGACCGGTCGCTGCCGCTGGCCGGCCTGCTGCAGGACGCGCTGGCGCTGCCGCTGTTCGACGGCGGCAACATGGGCGTGCGCCGCCGCCAGCTGCACGAACTGCTGCGCGCCGGGAGTGCGACATGAGCGAAGCCTGCACCGCCCTGCCAGCCAGCGCCGCGGTGGCGGTGATCGGCGCTGGCGCGATGGGCGCCGGCATCGCGCAGGTCGCGGCTCTGGCCGGTCATCCGGTCTGGCTGCACGACTTGCGGCCGGGTGCGGCGGACACGGCGATCGCCGGCATCCGCGCGCAGATCGACAAGCTGGCCACCAAGGGCCGCCTGACGCCCGAGCGTGCAGCGGCGGCCTGTGCAGCGTTGCGTGCGGCCGGCACGTTGGACGATCTGCGCGACGCCAAGCTGGTGGTCGAAGCGATCGTCGAAGACCTCGAGGTCAAGCGGGCGCTGTTCACCGAGCTGGAAGCGCGTCTGGCCGATGACGCGATCCTGGCCACCAATACCTCGTCGATCTCGATCACTGCGATCGGCGCGGCGCTGCAGCGGCCGGAGCGGCTGGTCGGCCTGCATTTCTTCAACCCGGCGCCGCTGATGCCGCTGGTCGAAGTGATCGCCGGCCGGGCCACCGATGCGGCAGTGGCCGACACCGTGTTCGCCACCAGCGCTGCCTGGGGCAAGACGCCGGTGCGGGCGCGCTCCACGCCCGGTTTCATCGTTAACCGCGTCGCCCGGCCGTTCTATGCGGAAGGCCTGCGGCTATTGCAGGAAGGGGTTTGCGATGCGGCGACGCTCGACGCCGTGATCCGCGACGCCGGCGGCTTTCGCATGGGGCCCTGCGAGCTGATGGACCTGATCGGCCACGACGTGAACTATGCGGTCACCCGTAGCGTGTTCGACGCCTACTACGGCGATCCGCGCTTTGCGCCGTCGTTCGTGCAGCTGGAACTGGTGCAGGCCGGTCATCTGGGCCGCAAGAGCGGACGCGGCTTCTACGACTATCGCGACGGCGCGCCGAAGGCCGAAGCCGCCACCGCCGGCCCGCAGCCGCGGCCGTGGCGGATCGCGCTGAACCTCGGCCATCCGGTCGGCGCGGCGCTGTCGAAGCGCATGTACGCCTCGGCGGCGCAGCCGCTGCAGACCTTGAGCAGCGCTGCCGATGGCCGCATCGCCACCCTCGACGAGCACACCGCTGTTTTCGCCAGCGACGGCCGCAGTGCCACCGCCATCGCCGCCGCGCTGGGCCTGCCGGCGGTGGTGACGATCGACCTGATGCTGGACCCGGCCACGGCCAGACGGGCGGCGATCGGCGTGTCGGCGCACTGCTCCGACGTGGCGCGCGATGCGGTGATCGGCATGCTGCAATCGGCCGGTCTTGCGGTGTCGGTGCTCGCCGATTCGCCGGGGCTGGCGGTGCTGCGCACGGTGGCGATGCTGGCCAACGAGGCCTTCGATGCCGTGCACCAGCAGGTCTGCAGCCTCGAGGCGGTGGATATCGCGATGCGCGGCGGCGTGAACTACCCGATCGGCCCGGTGGAATGGGCGCAGCGGATCGGGCTCGATCGGGTGCTGGCGGCGCTCGATCATCTGCACGCGCACTACGGCGAGCCGCGCTATCGCGCATCGGCACGTTTGCGGCATGCGGTTCTGGCCTCCCCCAGGCCATGACCGGAACCCGCAGATGAGTGAATCGACCAAGCAGCTGGTGATGAACGTGCTGATGACCGCCGACAGCGCGAATTTCAGCGGCAATGTCCATGGCGGCCGCATCCTGTCGCTGCTCGACGGCGTGGCCTACGCCTGTGCGGCGCGCTACAGCCGCCGCTACGTGGTGACCTTGTCGGTCGACCAGATGTTTTTCAAGGAGCCGATCCACGTCGGCGATCTGGTGACCTTCAAGGCGGCGATCAACCACACCGGGCGCAGCTCGATGGAAGTCGGCATTCGCGTGGAGGCCGAGAACCTGCGCAGTGGCGAACGCCGCCACACCAACAGCTGCTATTTCACGATGGTCGCGCTCGACGATCACAAGAAGCCGGCGGCGGTGCCGCCGCTGGTGCTGGACAGCGATGACGAACGCCGACGCTGGACCGAAGCCGAACGCCGTCGCGATCAGCGCAAGGCCCAGGCCACCAGGACCACGTCATGACTGAATCCACCAATGAAGACAGCGCTGCACTCGCCGTCGCCCGTGCCAGCGCCGACGCCATGTATGCCCGCGACGAGGCCTCGAAGGCGATGGGTGCGGTGCTCACCGACATCGGCCCCGGCTTCGCGACCATGACCATGACCGTGCGCCGCGACATGCTCAACGGCTACGGCACCTGCCACGGCGGAACCTTGTTCGCGCTCGCCGATTCCGCGTTCGCTTTCGCCTGCAATAGCCGCGACGAAGCCGCAGTGGCGGCTGGCTGCTCGATCGAGTTCCTGCGCGCGGGCCGTGAAGGCGACCGGCTGACCGCCACCGCTGTCGAGCGCGCGCGCAGCGGCAAGAGCGGCATCTACGACGTCATCGTTACCGACGCGGCCGGCGAAGTGCTGGCGCTGTTCCGAGGCAAGTCGCTGAAGATTGGTGGCTCGGTGATCGCGACCAAGCAAGCCTGAAGCGGCGCTGCACGGTCTACACAGCGGCGCGCACGGGTGGTCATGCATCGCCTTTGCGGCCGCAGCACGCTGGAACAAGAAACGTTGCGCCCGATGCGGGCAGCAACGCCCACGACAAGAGGAGAAACCAGACCATGACCCCGCGCCACAGCCCCAGGCAGGTACCGCTCGATCCGATCGAGCGCGCCAGCCGCGATGAGATCGCCGCGCTGCAGCTCGAACGCTTGCGCGCAACCCTGCATCACGCCTATGCGAACGTCGGCCACTACCGGCAGGCTTTCGACGCCGCTGGTGTCCACCCGGACGATCTGCGGACGCTCGGCGATCTGGCGAAGTTTCCGTTCACCACCAAATCGGTGCTGCGCGATCACTACCCGTTCGGCCTGTTCGCCGTGCCGCGGGAGCAGGTGGTGCGCATCCATGCCTCCAGCGGCACCACCGGCAAGCCGACCGTGGTCGGTTATACGCGGCAGGACATCGACACCTGGGCCGGGCTCGTGGCGCGCAGCATTCGTGCCGCAGGCGGCGGCCCCGGAGACATCATGCACATCGCCTATGGCTATGGCCTGTTCACCGGCGGCATGGGTGCGCACTACGGTGCCGAGAAGCTCGGCTGCACGGTGATCCCGATGTCCGGGGGCCAGACCGAGAAGCAGGTCCAGCTGATCACCGACTTCAGGCCAGACCTGATCATGGTGACGCCGAGCTACATGCTGAACCTGATCGAGGAGTTCCAGCGCCAGGGCCTGGATCCGGCGGCCTCAAGCCTGCGCGCCGGCATTTTCGGCGCCGAGCCATGGACCAACGCGATGCGCCGCGAGATCGAGACTCGCGCCGACATCGACGCCGTCGACATCTATGGGCTGTCGGAAGTGATGGGGCCGGGTGTCGCCAGCGAGTGCATCGAATCCAAGGACGGACCCGTCATCTGGGAAGACCACTTCTATCCCGAGATCGTTGATCCGGTGACCGGCGTTCCGGTGGCCGATGGCGAGCCGGGCGAGCTGGTATTCACGTCCTTGACCAAGGAAGCGCTGCCGATCATCCGCTATCGCACCCGCGACCTGACCCGCCTGCTGCCGCCGACCTCGCGCAGCATGCGGCGCATGGACAAGATCACCGGAAGATCCGACGACATGTTGATCATCCGCGGCGTCAATGTGTTCCCGACGCAGATCGAGGAGCTGCTGCTGCGCCTGCCGCAACTGGCGCCGAACTACCTGATCGAGGTCAGCCGGGAAGGCAATCTCGATGCAGTGGCCGTGCATGTCGAGCTGGTGCCGGACGCCGGCCATCTCGGCGACGACGACCGTGGTGCGGTCAGCAAGGAGCTGCAGCATCTGGTCAAGACCTATGTCGGCATCTCGATCAAGGTCCACCTGGGCGCGCCCGAGACGCTGGAACGCTCGATCGGCAAGGCCCGGCGCGTCGTCGACCGGCGGCCGAAAGGCGAGCCGGCAGCAGCTTAAGGCCGGCATCAATCCTCTTTCGTTGTCCCCCGATTCCCGGATTCCAACATGACCCACGCCTATATCTGCGACGCCATCCGTACGCCGTTCGGCCGCTACGGCGGCGCACTCGCATCGGTGCGCACCGATGACCTCGCGGCACTCCCGATTGCCGCGTTGATGCAGCGCAATCCCGGCGTCGACTGGGCGGCAGTCGATGACGTGCTGTACGGCTGCGCCAACCAGGCCGGCGAGGACAACCGCAACATCGCCCGCATGGCCGCCCTGCTGGCTGGCCTGCCGCAAGAAGTACCGGGTACCTCGATCAATCGCCTGTGCGGCTCCAGTCTCGATGCGATCGGCCTGGCCGCGCGCTCGATCAAAGCGGGCGAGGCCGGCCTGATGATCGCCGGCGGCGTCGAAAGCATGACCCGTGCGCCTTTCGTGATGGGGAAGGCCGACAGTGCCTTTTCGCGCGTCGCCAAGATCGAGGACACGACGATCGGCTGGCGCTTCGTCAATCCGCTGATGAAGGCGAAGTACGGCATCGATTCGATGCCGGAAACCGCAGAGAACGTCGCCCAGCAGTTCGGCATTGCGCGGGCCGACCAGGACGCCTTCGCAATCCGCAGCCAACAGCGCTGGGCTGTTGCGCATGCGCAGGGCTTTTTCGCCAGCGAGCTGCTGCCGGTGTCGATTCCGTCGAAGAAGGGCGAGCCGACATGGTTCGGCAGCGATGAGCATCCGCGTCCGGAAACCACCTTGGCGATGCTGGCCAAGCTGAAGGGCGTCGTGCGCCCGGACGGCACGGTCACCGCCGGCAACGCCAGCGGCGTCAACGACGGCGCCTGCGCGCTGTTGCTGGCCTCGGAGGCGGCGGCCAGCAAGTACGGCCTGAAGCCGCGCGCCCGCGTGCTGGCGATGGCGACCGTGGGGCTGGCGCCGCGGATCATGGGCTTCGGTCCCGCGCCGGCGTCGAAGAAGGTTCTGGCGATGGCCGGCTTGTCGCTGGCCCAGATGGACGTCATCGAGCTGAATGAAGCGTTCGCCGCCCAGGGGCTGGCGGTGACCCGCGATCTCGGCCTGCCGGACGATGCCGCGCACGTGAACCCGAACGGCGGCGCCATCGCCATCGGCCATCCGCTTGGCGCTTCGGGCGCTCGGCTGGTGACCACGGCGCTCAACCAGCTGGAGCGCATCGGCGGCCGCTATGCGCTGTGCACGATGTGTATCGGCGTCGGGCAGGGCATTGCGCTGGTGATCGAGCGCGTCTAGCACCCAAGCCCTCTGTCAGGAGTTAAAGACCGTGATCAAGGTCAGCGTCATCTACCCGAATACCCCTGGTGCCCGTTTCGATCACGACTACTACCGTAATCAGCACATGCCCCTGCTGCTGCGGCTGATGGGCGAGCACTGCCTGTCGTACGCGATCGACAAGGGGCTGGCCGGCGGCAAACCCGGTGCTCCGGCACCTTACATCGCCATGTGCCACATCCACTGCGAATCGCTGCAGGCCTTCCAGGCCGGCTTCGGGCCGCACGCTAAAGCGATTCTGGGCGATGTATCGAACTACACGGATCTGGTCCCGGTCATGCAGATCAGCGAGGTTGTGGTCGGCTGAGCCGCGCATCCGGCTTCGGCGCGTCGATCAGCCCACGGCCTTCACGGGCACGCTCGGAATTGTCAGCGGCGATAGCCGGAGTGCTCAGATCAGCCCCAGCCGGATCGCGATGGCTACGGCGGCACCGCGGCTGCCGACGCCGAGCTTCTCGTAGACGTTGTGCAGATGCCACTTGATCGTCGACACCGAGACCAGCAGGGTGTCGGCGAGCGTCTGGTTGCTCAGGCCTGCGTGCAGCAGGCGCAGCAGTTCGATCTCGCGGCTGGTCAGCGCTTCGATGCAGTCGCCGGGCAGGCTCCGTTCCACGGTGATCTCCGCAGGATCCTGACGGCTGTTGCCCTGCAGCTGGGTGCGTAGCCAGCCCTGCAAGTGGAGCAGCGGACGCAGGTCCTGCGTCGCGGCATCGCGGCGCCGGCCGTCGATCGCGTCGAGGATCGGCAGCAGGGCGCGACCGGCGGCGGCAATCGGGTAGGCGTGGAATTCACTCGCGGCGGCGTTCAGTGCGCGGTCCAGCTGCCGGGCCGCCTCTTGATGCTGGCCGAGTTCCCATAGACCGACCGCGCGATGGGTGCTCACGCTGAGGGCAAAACCACCGTGGGCTTCGGCGCCGCGGGCCTGCTGAAGTCCGGTCAGCAGACGCACCGCAGCCCGGGTGTCGCCGCAGGCGAGCCGGAAGCGGGCGTCGATCAGTTTCAGCGCGTCGCGCTGGGCGCGCGGTAAGTCGTCGCCGGCATCGAGCAGCCGGGTGCGCCGGGTGATCGCGGCGGCGGCACCGATATCGCCAGCAGTCAGCTGCAGCGCGGTTTCCTCCAGGGCCAGCGCCAGATACAGGCGGCGATGCTGCTCGCGTAGCGCCGAGTCCTGGCCTTCCTGCAGCAGCTGTGTGGCCAGGTCGATGCGCTGCCGCTGCGCTTGCAGCCGGGCTTCGCAGCGCACCGCCACCAGCTGGGGCTCGACCGGACCGAAGATCTCCTTGAACGCCCGGCTGGCGTCGATGTGCAGCGCCGCCTGTTCGTAGTCGCAGCGCTGCACGGCGATCTCGGCATCGAGCACGGCCGACAGCCCGGCGACATAGCTGCGCTGGCCGAGTCCGAGGCCTTGCGAGTCGCGATGCAGATGCTGGCCGATCCGGCTGGCCGCGTGCAGTTCGCCGCGCTCGACGTCGATCAGGCCGTGCAGGAAATCGCCCCAGGCCGACAGGTAGGCCGAATCGGCGCGATGCCCGTGCGCATGGGCCGCAAGGGCATGCTGATGGCTGCGGTCGAAATCGCGGCGCGCGAAATAGCCGTAGCTCAGGCAGTTCGACAGCGTGGCGATCAGGAACGGTTCGCTGGGCGGCACCTTCGGCAGCAGTGTCGTGGCGCGCTCGACGCAGTCGTCGATGTCGTCGGAACAGGCCTTGGTGGCGGCCTGCACGGTCTGCGCCCAGAGCAGCCAGCGGGCGCGTGCGTCCTCGCCGAGGTTCCACGGGGTCAGCGCCGGGCCGGACAGGATGTCGATGGCCTGCTGGGACACGGCCATCGCCCGCCGGGTATCGCGCGAGAACGCCGAGGCCCAGGCATGGCTGAGCAGGATTTCCGGTCGCTGGGCATGGAACTCGGCGGGCAGCACGCGCAACCAGTCGAGCACCGTGTAGTGGTCGCCGCGGAACAGCGAGGCGCGGATCGCGTGGCCGGCGATCAGCTCGGCGGCCTGTTCGAAATGGCTGCCGTCGAGGGCATAGCGGATCGCCTCGCCCGGCTGGTCGTGCGCTGCGCACCAGGTGGCGGCCTGCCGGCAGGCGGCCCGATAGCCGTCGGGATCGGTGCTGCGGAACTCGTGCTGCAGGAATTCGGCGAACAGGTGGTGGTAGCGGTGCCACTGGCCTTCGCGGTCGAGCGCGATCAGGAACAGGTTGGCGCGGCCGATGTCGTCGAGCATGCGGCGGCTGTCGGCGGCGCCGGTGGTGGCGGCGCAGAGCGCGGCGTTCATCCGTCGCAGCGGCGAGCTGCGCAGCAGGAAGTCGCGGACCTGGGCCGGCTGGGCTCGGATCACGCTTTCGACCAGGTAACGGGTCAGGTCGCGATCGCGTCCGGAAAATGTCTTCAGCAGATCGGCCGCGTCGCCCTGGTGCCGGCGCAGCGCCAGCGCGGCCAGCTGCACGCCGGTCGGCCAGCCTTCGGTGGAATGCAGCAGCGTGTCGATGTCGGTCGCCGACAGTTCCAGCTGGTGATAGCGCTGCAGGAACTGCTCGGTCTGGCTGCGATCGAAATTCAGCTCGTCCTGTCCGACCTCGATCAGCTGCCCGGCGACCAGCAGCCGGCCGAGCTGCAGCGGCAGGCGATGGCGGCTGGCGATGATCAGCGACAGCTGGCGCGGCAGGTGTGCCAGCAGGCGATCGACGAAGCGCAGGATCGACGCGGCGACCAGATGCTGGAAGTCGTCGATGAAGATCGCGGCCGGCAGCGTCAGTCCGCCGAGCCGGCTGCCGAGGCGGTCGAACAGGGAATCGAAGTCGCGTACCGGGTTGGCGCCGAGTGCGATCAGCTCGTCATCGGCGAAGCCGGGGCTCAAGCCCTGCACGGCGCTGATGAAGTAGCGTGCGAAGGTGGCTGGATCGTTTTCCTCGGCATCGAGCCCGAGCCAGGTAACGGCAATGCCGCGCTCGCTGCAGGCGCCCAGCAGCTCGGTCATCAGGCTCGACTTGCCGGAGCCGGCCGGCGCAACGATGGCGATCAGGCGGCTGTCCGGCAGGCCGTCGACGGCGCGGCGAACGACGTCGCCATGCGAGATCGCCCGAGCGTCGCGGACTGGCGGACTGAGCTTGCTGGCGATCAGGCCTTCGAGCAGGGCGGCGGGCGCCGGTCGGGTCATTCACGGTTCTCCCTGTTCAAGGGCGACGGTGGCGCTGCGGTCGCGCCGGGGATCGCATGATGACGTCGAGCATCGCGCAGCATACCGATCCAAGGATCGGGTTTTCGACAAAGGCGCATCTCTAAGCTTCTCCTCGCCGGTCCGTGTGCTTCCTTGCGGGCTGGCACGCACCCCAATAATCAGAGGAGAGCTGTCGATGAGTACGACCCCGATGTCTGCCGAGCCTGCTGCGGCTTACCGCGACGACAAGCGCCACTGGTGGTGGCTGCCGCTGTTTGTCGCGCTTTCACCGGTACTCGGTGTCTACCTCGCGGCGACGACCGGCCAGAAGCTCTGGCTGTGGATCACGCCGATCCTCTGGTACGTGGCGCTGCCGGTCGCCGACTGGCTGGTCGGCCGCGATACGCGCAATCCGCCCGACGCCGCCGTGCCCAGCCTGGAGTCGGACCGCTACTACAAGTTTCTGGTCTACGCCTCGATCCCGCTGTTCTACGTGACCTGGATCGTCGGCGCCTGGGCGGTGGCCACCCAGGACTACGGCTGGGCCGGGTATCTGGGCGTCAGCCTGTCCGTGGCGCTGACCAATGGTCTGGCGCTGGTGGTCGGCCACGAAGTCGGCCACAAGACCGGCCGCTTCGAGAAGCGCCTCGCGCAGATCGTGCTGGCGGTGCCCGCCTACGGGCACTTCTCGGCCGAGCACAATCGCGGTCACCACAAGGATGTCGCGACGCCGGACGATCCGGCCTCGTCGCGCTTCGGCGAATCGCTGTACGCCTTCGTGCTGCGCGAGATTCCGGGTGCGCTGGGCCGTGCCTGGCGCGACGAGAAGGTGCGTCTGGCGCGCAGCGGCAAGGGCCCCTGGAGCCTGTCCAACGAATTGCTGCAGTCGTTCGCGATCACCGCCGTGCTCTATGGTTCGGCGCTGGCGCTGCTGGGCCCGGTGATCATCCCGTTCCTGCTGATCTCGACGTTCTGGGGCTGGCAGTTCCTGTCGACCTCCAACTACATCGAGCACTACGGTCTGCTGCGTCAGAAACTGCCGGACGGCCGCTTCGAGCGCTGCCGCCCCGAGCACTCGTGGAACGCCGACCACATCGTCTCCAACCTGATGCTTTACCACTTGCAGCGCCACTCGGATCATCACGCACGACCGACCCGCTGCTACCAGGCGCTGCGCAGTGACAAGGCGCCGGAACTGCCGTCGGGTTATCCGCTGTGCTTCACCTTGACCTACTTCCCGCCGCTGTGGCGGGCGGTGATGGACAAGCGCGTGCTCGCGGTTTACGGCGGCGACATCACTCGGGTCAACATCCAGCCGAGCAAGCGCGAGCAGATCCTGGCCCGGTACGGCGCCGGCCGGCAAACCGCCACGGGGGTCTGATCATGGCGCGCTATCGCTGCCCCGGCTGCGGCTACGAGTACGACGAGCAAAAGGGTGACGAGCACGAAGGCTTCAAGCCCGGCACGCTCTGGAGCGAGGTTCCCGAGGATTGGGCCTGCGCCGATTGCGCGGTTCGCGACAAGGCCGATTTCGTCAAGGTCGACGGTCTCCTGGCCTGATAACCGCCAGTGATGCCGGCAGCTCCGGTTTCGGAGCTGCTGACATTCTCCTCAAGTTCCTTTCCTGCCCGCTGACAGCGGGCGGGTTTTTCCTCGTCCGAATTTCATGAAAGCCAGCATTCGATATCTTTCCTTGCTGTTTTGCAGCCTGCTCGGCGCCTGCGACGCGCAGCGGGCGTCGCCTGCGGCGACGGGCACCGCCCGCGTCGACGGCACACGGATCGCGGCGGCCGATCAGGAGCCGGGTTCCTGGATGAGCCATGGCCGCACCTACGGCGAGCAGCGCTTCAGCCCGCTCAAGAACATCGATGCGCAAACCGTCGGCAAGCTCGGTCTGGCCTGGACCTACAAGCTCGACGTCGATCGGGCGACCGAAGCCACGCCGATCGTCGTCGATGGCGTGATGTACGTGACCGGGGCCTACTCGATCGTCAGCGCGCTCGATCCGGTCAGCGGCAAGGAACTCTGGAAGTTCGACCCGAAAGTGCCGCGCGATACCGATCGCCAGGGCTGCTGCGACGTCGCCAACCGCGGCGTGGCGGTGTGGAAGGGCCGGGTTTACGTCGGCGCCTACGACGGCCGCCTGATCGCGCTCGATGCGCGCAGCGGCCAGCCGGTCTGGGAAGTGGACACGGTGCTCGATCACCAGCGCAGCTATACCGTCACCGGCGCGCCGCGAGTGATCAAGGACAAGGTGGTCATCGGCAACGGCGGCGCGGAGTTCGGCGTGCGCGGCTATGTCACCGCCTATGACGCGGCGACCGGCAAACAGGTCTGGCGCTTCTTCACGGTCCCCGGCGACCCCAGCAAGCCGCCCGAGAACAAGGCGATGGAAATTGCCCTGCCGACCTGGAAAGGCGATCGCTGGTGGAAAGACGGCGGCGGCGGCGGTGGCACGGCCTGGGATTCGATGGCCTACGACCCGGCGCTCGACCTGCTGTACATCGGCACCGGCAATGCCTCGCTGTGGAACCGCGCCACCCGCAGTCCGGGTGGCGGCGACAACCTGTTCGTCTCCTCGATCGTCGCCATCCGGCCCGACACCGGCGACTACGTCTGGCACTACCAGACCACGCCCGCCGATACCTGGGACTACACCGCCACCCAGCACATCGTCCTGGCCGATCTGCAAATCGCGGACAAGCCGCGCAAGGTGCTGATGCAGGCACCGAAGAACGGCTTCTTTTATGTCATCGACCGCGAGACCGGCGAGCTGATCTCGGCGCAGAAATTCGCGCCGGCCAACTGGGCCAGTTCGGTAGACCTCAAGACCGGTCGCCCGGTGGAGACGGCGGTTGCCGACTGGACCAAGGAGCCGAAGCTGATTTCGCCCGGCCCGCTCGGCGCCCACAACTGGCAGCCGATGTCGTTCAACCCGCAGACCGGGCTGGTCTACATCCCGATGCAGGAGGCCGCCGCGCTCTATGTGCCGGACGCCAAGCAGCGCTTCACCGGCAAGGGCACCTGGCACATGGGTACCCAGCCGATCGCCTTTCCCGAAAACGATGCCAAGGCGCTGCAGGGCATCATGGACCTGCACAAGGGCCATCTGATCGCCTGGGATCCGGTCGCGCAGAAGGAGGTCTGGCGCCAGAGCTATGTCACGGTCTGGAATGGCGGCACGCTGAGCACGGCCGGGAACCTCGTGTTCCAGGGCACGGCGGACGGCCGCTTCGTCGCCTACTCGGCCGACAAGGGCGAAAAGCTCTGGGAAACCCCGGCCAACACCGGCGTCATGGCCGGTCCGATCAGCTACTCGATCGACGGCGAGCAGTACGTCAGCGTTGCCGCCGGTTGGGGTGGCGCCTTCCCGGTCATTCTCGGCGGCTTGTCCGAACCGGCGAAGGTGCGGCCGGAAGCGCGCGTGCTGACCTACAAGCTTGGCGGCACTGCGGCGCTGCCGACGCCCAAGGCCCTGCCGGCGCGCCAGCCCGAGCCACCGGCGTTCACGCCCGAGCCGAAGAAGGTCGCCCGCGGCCGCGACCTCTACAACGCTCACTGCGGCATGTGTCACGGACCCAACGCGATCGCCGGCTCGGTGCTGCCGGACCTTCGCTACCTGAGCGCGGAAAAGCACGGCATCTTCGCGGGCATCCTCGCGGGCGCCTATGCGCAGAAGGGCATGCCTTCATTCATGGACGTGCTCGCTGCCGAGGATGTCGACAGCATCCACCATTACCTCGTCAAGCGCGCCCAGGATCTTCAGGGCGAGCTTGCCGTCGCTGCAGACAAGATCGAGCCCCCGAGGCCCTGAGGAGAGGCGGAACATGAAGAAATGGCGATGTTTGGTTTGCGACTTCGTCTACGACGAACAACTCGGGCTGCCCGACGAAGACATTCCAGCCGGCACGCGTTGGCAGGACGTCCCGGAGTCGTGGACCTGTCGCGACTGCGGAGCACCGAAATCAGACTTTCTCATGGTTGAGGTCTAGTCCGCTGACTGGATCCCGTTCGATGTGCTCGCGATAGACCCGCCCAAGAGCGGGTTGCGTGAGAGTGGCAAGCTTCCGGAGGGGAGAGCAATGGATATCGACTTCGGCCGTGACCCATCGTCGGCACTGACGATGCCACGAAGCGGCAGCAGTAGCGGCAGCGTGCAGCGCCTGACCAGTTTCGGGGCCTGGAAGGATTTCGTTCGAGACCACTTTCCCTGGCTGGAGCATCGCCATCACGGAGAGGGTCCATTCGCGGCCGAGGTGCGGATCGGTCATTGCGCGGGAGCCAGCCTTTCGACGATCCACGCCGGCGCCAGCGAAGTGATCCGGACCCGGCAACTCGCCGATGCCGCGGAGACTGGCAGCATCAAGCTGCTCTGGCAGCGATCCGGCTCGCTCGAAGTCGAGCAGGACGGGCGGCGTTGCGTGTTGACGGGGGGCGAGGTCGCGGTCTGCGATACCACTCGCCCGTACCGGATTCTGCTCGCCGAGCGCACGAGCTTCCTGGTGCTGATGCTCGACCATCAGGCGATCCCGGGTTGGCAACGGCTGTCGTCGCAGGTTTGCGGGATACGCCTCGTCGACTGTGCCAGCACCCGCGGTGCCCTCGGGGCGCTGACCACGCTGGCGGGTCTGTCGAACGAAAGCCTGTTCGTCGAGGGCGACCCGGTACTGCGTGCGCTGCGCTGGATGCTGGGGGCGGCCCTCGAGCGTTCCAGCAGTCAGACAGATGCCGATGATGCCGATGATGTTCGACTTGCCCGCGCCAGACGTTACATCGAGAGGAACGTCGGCGATCCCGGTCTCAGTGCGGACAAACTGGCGGCGGCCATGTGCATGTCGCGTCGGTCTCTGTACGTGCTGTTCGGCAGGCAGGGGTTGACGCCAGCGCGGGTGATCAAGGAATGGCGACTCGAACGTGCCTTCCAGGAACTCCACGGTGCCCGGCGGCATCAGCGACACCTCATCGACGTCGCGTTCGATCTCGGGTTCTCCGACTACGCGACGTTTTCGAGACTGTTCAAGGCGCGATTCGGAGCTTCGCCGAGCGTTTATCGCAAACAAGGTACCCGTTCGTAGCCCACGGAAGCGGAGAGGCCATGGCCTCGTCAGCGATCGAAAACGACCTGCCGTGCGGTCGGTTCTCGAAGGGCAGGCGGGATGCTTGCTGCGCGCTTTGCACGTTTCGCCAGACGGCGTGCACGGCCTGCCCAGTGGCGGCTGCAAGCATTTCGATAATGAAGCGGGCGCGTCGTACCGACGTTGCCGTTTGTCTCGTCCGTCTTCCGGAGCTCCAATGAACAGTCCAAGTACATCTGCCGTGCCGCTCGCGTCGGTATCCGCCATCCCCGTGCTGTCGCTGTTCATCGGCGGCCGCTTCGTGCCGGCTTCCGACGGCGGCGTGATCGAAGTGATCAGCCCAGTCAGTGAAGCGGCGATCGCGATCTCGGCGGCCGGCACGGCGGCTGATGTCGACGCCGCAGTGACGGCGGCACGCGCTCAGCTCGACAGCGGCGAATGGCGTAGCGTGAGCGGTTCGCAGCGCGGCGTGCTGCTCAACAAGCTGGCCGATCTGGTCGCCCGCGATGCCGAGCTGCTGGCCGACATGGACGCCAGCTGTATCGGCCGGGCGCCGATCGAGCCGCGTCTGCTCGATCTGCCGAATGCCGTCGAAACGCTGCGCAACGCTGCCGGTTGGGCCGACAAGATCGAGGGCCGGACCATTCCGACGCCGGGTTACATGGGCCTGAAGACGCTGTCGTACACGGTTCGTGAGCCGGTCGGCGTGGTCGGCGCGATCGTGCCGTGGAACACGCCGCTGATGATCACCTGCTGGAAGCTCGGGCCGCTGCTCGCCGCCGGCTGCACGGTGGTGCTGAAGCCTTCCGAGGAAACGCCGCTGTCGGCGCTGCACCTGGCCCGGCTGTGCCAGGAAGCCGGCATTCCGGACGGCGTGGTCAATGTCGTCACAGGTCACGGCCGGGTGGTCGGCAAGGCACTCTGCGAGCACCCGCTGGTCAGCAAGATCACCTTCACCGGCAGTCCGGAAGTCGGCGCCGAGATTCAGCGCGTCGCCGGGCCGCTGTTCAAGCGGGTATCGCTGGAACTGGGCGGCAAGAGCCCGCAGATTGTCTTCGCTGACGCGCCGCTCGCCAACGCCGTGCAGGGCTGCGCGATGGGCGTGTTCTTCAACCAGGGCCAGATCTGCGCTGCCGGCACTCGGGTGCTGGTGCAGCGCCCAATCGCGAGTACGTTTGCAGCGCAGCTGGCAGAAGCGGCGGCCGGCGTGCCAAGCGGCCCGGTAGCCAAGCAGGGCCAGTTCGAGCGCGTCAATCGCTACATCCGCGCCGGTATCGCGGAAGGCGCGACGCTGCTTGCTGGCGGCGAGTCGCAGCATGACAAGGGCTGGTTCGTGAAGCCGACAGTGTTCGCCGACGCCAGCAATGCCATGAGCATCGCCCGCGACGAGATCTTCGGCCCGGTGGCGACAATCATCCCGTTCGATACCGAGGAAGACGCGATCCGTATCGCCAATGACTCCCGCTATGGACTGGCGGCAACCGTTTGGACCGGCGACGTCGCGCGGGCGCATCGGGTGGCGCAGTCGGTGCGGGCCGGCGCAGTCGGCATCAACTGCTGGGCGCCGATCGACGCCCGCCTGCCCTGGGGCGGTGTTGGTTACAGCGGCGTCGGCCGCGAATGCGGGCTGTCGGGCGTGCAGGCCTATACAGAGGAAAAGGTGATCACGGTGCTGCTGGCCTGATCTGATGCGATCGCGGCGCGGGCTTCGCTGCCGCGCCGCAGGCATTCAGCCGTTGCGCTTCTCTGCGACCAGGAAGTCGATCAGGCTGCGGGCGCGCTGGGTCAGGAAGCGGGTCTGAGGGTAGACGATACTGACCGGCTGCGGGATCGGGTAGTACTCATCGAGCAGCGGCACCAGGCCGTGCGCCGCAAAATCGCTGCGTATGATCCAGTCTGGAATCTGGGCGATGCCGAGATCGGCCTGCACCGCTTGCAGGATGGACTCAGCATCATTGATCCGGATCGGACCAGACACCTCGACGCTGTGCCGGCCGTGCTCGGATTCGAAATGCCAGCGGTTATGGGTGCCGGACACGATGCAGCCGTGCTGGGCCAGATCGAGCGGCGATTCCGGCCGCCCGTGCCGCTCCAGATAGCGGGCGGTGGCGACGGTGGTGTATTCGACGATACCCAGAGAGCGGGCAATCAGCGTGTTCGATGGCAGCGTGCCAATCCGCACGCCCAACTCCAGACCCTCGCCGATCAGGTCGACGATGTCGTCTTTCATGACGATGTCCAGCTTGACCTTCGGATAGCGCTCGATGAACTGCGCAAGCAACGGCATCAAACGGCGCCGGCCATAGGAATGCGGGATGGTCAGTCGCAGCAGGCCGCTAGCTTCGGCTTTTTGGGTCTTGCGCGAGGCGGAGGTCAGAGTGTCGACGGTATCGAGCAGTTGGCGCGCATGCTCGTACAGCTGCAGCGCCTCGTCGGTCGGGTGCAGCTTGCGTGTTGTACGGGCGAACAGCTGGACGCCGAGGCTGGATTCGAGGCTGGCGATGATTTTGCTGATCGACGACTGGGTGGTGCCCATTTCGCGCGCCACCGCCGAAAAGCTGCCGACCTCCACGGCACGGACGAAGACCTGATACGCCTTGGTACTGTCCACGACGCCGGCGGTATGCTCAGGAAGCGCCGAGATGCGACAGAGCCGCCTGAGTCAGGTAGCGGTCATACATCCGCGGATCATTGGCGCCGCTGAGGTGGACGCTCTCGACCGCGCGTACCTGCTGCAGGCGGGTGACGCTGTTGGTCTGAATATCCGAGGCGGTGACCTGGCACCAGCTCCAGTAGGGGTGTTTGCCGTCCATGAATTTCTTGCTGCCGTTGTCGTACAACGAGTATGCCCCGTCGAACGAACGATATGGCTTACCGTTGCGGTCGTAGGTGACCATGCCGATCACGACCTGGTTGCGGGCGTCGAACCAGACGCGCTTCTTGGAAATCGGTGCGCGCGGGAATTTCAGCGGCTCGGCTTCGACCATGATCGCCTCCGGAACCAGCTGCACGGTAGTGTCCCAGAAGGTCTTGCCCTTCGGGCCGCCGTGGGTGGCATGTTCCCAGTTCGGATGGTCGGCCGCCCAGTTGTCGTCGAGGCCGGCCAGAAACGGGCCGCGGCCGACGATCTTGTAATTGCCCCAGGAGTACAGCGGATCACCGGCCGCCCAGGCATCGGACAAGAACAGTGTCAGGCCCGGCACCAGCGGCTCGAAGCGCTGGTCGGTCGGGAACTGGCGCACGCGGCGGAACTCCGGAACGTAGCCGTACAGCGACGGCAAGGTGCTGTGGTCGTAGTCCCAGATGTTCAGGAACGAGGTGCCGCGGAACTGCTTGGGCTCGTTGAAGAACACCGACTGGAAGCGCAGCTTGTCCTTGTGCTCCGGCCAGTACGGCTTCGGCTCCATGCTGACCCGGGCAATCGGCGACATCTCGGCCCAGCCGCCGGAGTACTTGAAGCGATCGGCGCCGTCGCTGTTGATGTTGGCCAGCTGCATGGCATAGAACGAAGCGTCATGGCGGCCCCAGTTCAGCGTCTGTGCGGCGAACAGTTGGATCGCATCCTTCGGATCGGGGAACGGATTGCCGCCGATCCACGGCCCGCCCGTCGCCTTGTCGATGACATTGCCCTTGGCGTCGAAGCCGGCCTTGCCGGTGTTGCGCAGCGTCGCCTCGATGTACTCCCACGGCGACAGCCGCATGACATCAGTGGTGGTCTTGCCCAGCTTGAGCTTGCGGCCCTGCGTGAGGATCTGCTCGTAGCGCACCGGTTCCAGCAGGTCCTTGACCAGCTCGACATTGGACGCGTCGATGGTGTCGCCGGTCTTGAGCTTGCCCTTGGTGTAGCCCTCGATCGACAGCAGTTCCTCGGGATAGGCCTTGTTGATCTCGCCGGTGGCGGCGATCGCGTCGGCCAGCGGCATCAGCACGCCGGTCGACAGCACGCCTTTCGAGGCATCGGCGAGGAACTTGCGCCGCGAGTAGCCGCGGTCATAGCGCAGACGTTTCATGTGACGATCCTGGTGCATTCGAGTCCATCTGCTGGCTTGGCGTCTTCTCGCCATCGGCTCCGCAGGCTCTGATTGTTTATATGAGGAAGCGACGTCGATCCCGCGCCTGCGAGCACCCGTGAGGTACGGCAAGCCCCGTCAGCCTGCGACAAACATTCAGTCCATCGCAGAATAAGTATTAATCGATTATCGGACTTTCGGATCGATTCCATGCCCCGCAGAATCCGATACACATTATTCACGCAGCCAATAAAAGCGGGGAGAAAGCCGGATGAGCAAGAAGATCGGAATTGTCGGCGCCGGAACAGCCGGTCTGCATCTGGGCCTGTACCTGCGCCAGCACGACGTCGACGTGACGATCTACACCGATCGCGAGCCGCAGGCTTATCGCGGCATGCGGCTGCTCAACACCGTGGCTCATCACGCGGTGACGCTGGCGCGCGAGACCGCGCTTGGCGTCAACCACTGGCCGGGTCAGAAGTTCGGCTACCACGGTCACTACTATTACATTGGCACGCAGCCCAAGGCGCTGGAGTTCTATGGCGACCTGCACGCGCCGAGCCGGGCGGTCGACTACCGGATCTACCAGCCTCGGCTGATGGAAGATTTCCTCGACCGAGGCGGCCGCATCGAATACCGCGACATCCGCGCCGACGAGGTGTCGGCGATCAGCGGTCAGTACGATGCGACGGTGGTCTGCACCGGAAAGGGTCCGTTCGGCCAGATGTTCGCACACGAGTCAGCGCATTCGCCGTTTGATCGCCCGCAGCGGGCGCTTTGCGTCGGGCTGTTCAAGGGCATTGGCGAGCGCGCGATCCGTGCGGTGACGATGAACTTCTCGCCCGGCGCCGGCGAGATGATCGAGATCCCGACCTGGACCTTCAACGGCCTTGCGACCGCGCTGGTGATCGAGAATATCCCTGGCGGCGATCTGGAAGTGCTGGCCAAGACCAAGTACGAGGACGACCCCAAGGCTTTCCTGAAACTGCTGCTGGAAAAGCTGCGCAAGCATTACCCGAGTTGCGCCGAGCGGATCGACGCGCGCGAGTTCGATCTGGCCAACGGCCCGCTGGATATTTTGCAGGGCGGTGTCACCCCGACCGTGCGCAAGTCGCATGTGGTGCTGGAGAACGGTCGCCTCGCGATTGCCCTCGGCGACGTGCAAGCGGTGGTCGATCCGGTGCTCGGGCAAGGTGCCAACATGGCCTCGTATGCGGCCTGGATTCTTGGCGAAGAGATGGTCAAGCACGACGTTTATGACGAGCGCTTCGTAGAGCACGTCAACCTGCGGCGGCAGGACCGCGTGCTGGGTGCAACCCGGTGGACCAACTTCATGCTGACCAACCTGAAGGCGATGCCGGTCGAACTGCAGCAGTTCATCGGTGCGCTACACCAGAACCGTGCACTGGCCGACGAGTTCACCGACAACTTCAACTTTCCCGAGCGTCAGTGGGATTGCTTCGCCAGCCGAGAACGCATGGCTGCGTGGGTCAGCAGCCGCGTGAAGGCCGCGCAGCAGCGGCCGATCGCGGTTGCCGCGTGAGTTCCGGTCGACAGTCGACAGCGCCGCGATCGACGGGAATCGGAGAGCCTGCCATGAGCCGTTCGCCGTCTGCAGATCGCGTCTCGGTTCAGGTCGACCCGGACGAGTTTCGGCGTTCGGTCTCTCTGTTTGCGACCGGCATCGTGGTGCTGACCTGCGAGGACGACGACGGCAAGGTCCACGGCATGACCGTCAACAGCTTCACCTCGGTCAGTCTCGATCCGCCGACCGTGCTGGTGTCCTTGCGGGCTGGCAAGGCTCATCGCCTGATCTCGCGCAACGGTCGCTACGGCGCCTGCATCCTGCACGACGATCAGCAGAGTTTTTCGACCCACTTCAGCGGCCGGCCCCAGGAAGCGCTACGGCCGGATTTCACCGTCCGGTATGGCCTGCCGACCCTGAGCAAGTGCCTTGCCTGGTTTGAATGCGAAACGGTCGAGAAGGTGCAAATCCACGATCACACGTTATTCGTGGCTCAGGTGATGGCGTGCGGCAGCGAGGGAGGGGCGCCACTGATGTTCTACGGAAGCCGCTATCACCGCGCCGCGATTGCGGCCTGAGCGACTTTCTAGCGGTCCAGCGATGTAGAGAACCGTGTCTGCAAGCCCGTGCATGGGCGAGCAGGCGCTGACAACAAGCGACCGGCGGCAGCATTGACCGGCCGCATCAAACTTGCGAACGGAGAGCGATAAAGATGGGCAACACACTGCAAAAGCGGATGGCGGGCCACGGGATTCTGATGATTTTCTCGACGTTGCTGTTTGGCGTCTTCCTGTGGATGAATTTGGTTGGCGGCTTCGAGATCGTGCCGGGCTATATCGTCAACTTCGACGTACCCGGAACACCGGAAGGCTGGGCCAAGGCACATACTGGTCCGGCACTGAACGGCGTCATGGTGATTGCGGTGGCCTTCGTGCTGCCGCTGCTGGATTTCACTGCGAAGACCGCCGCACGCCTGGGCTGGATCGTTGTGCTTGATGGCTGGGCAAACGTCGGCTTCTACTTCTTCGGCAACTTTTCAGGCAATCGCGGCCTGAGCTTCGGCGACAGTCGCCTCGGACCGGGCGACATCTTCAGTGCGCTGGCGCTGGGCCCGGCCTACCTGTTCGGTGCGCTGGCCATGATCGCGCTGCTGATCATTGGTCGTCAGGCGCTGAAGCAAGCCTGAGCGGAATACGCTGACCCCTGCGGTCGTCTGAACCGGGACGCCTCGCCAAGCAGCGAGGCGCCCGCGAGGGGCCAACAGAGCTCCCAAACGGCTGACCCGTCCGATTCCAGACGGGCAGTCGAAGCATTACAAATGGAGGCAGGCATGATGAGAGCCAATGTCATCTCGACAAGGGGCGCGGGTAGCCGCGCCCTGACGATGTTGGGTAGCAACGTTCAGTCTCGAAACGTGAAAAGGTTCAGGGACTGGGCTGATTTCGTCAACAGCAGTTTTCCGTGGTTGGAGCATCGCAACCACTGCGGTGGCACGTTCATAGCCAGCATCAGTACGTTTAGCTTCGGCAATGGCAGTATCGCCACGATCAAGGCTGGTGCCAGCGAGGTGCTGCGTACACGACCACTGGCTGCAGCTGCCGAATCCGGTCACATCAAGCTGCTCTGGCAACTCGCCGGCACCATGGATGTCGAGCAAGATCGCCGCTGCACGGTGATGCAGCGAGGCCAGTCAACAGCGATCGACACCACACGCAGCTATCGGTGCCGACTGTCGGACGGTGCCTATTTTGCGGTGTTGACGTTGCCGCACGATGCCTGCCCCGGCTGGGAGCGAATTAGCCAGAAGCTGTGCGGCACGGCACTGGCCGAGAACAATTCGCTGCGGGCGGCCTTCGGCGCCGTGATGGCGCTGACCGATCCCGTGTTCGGAGAGCACGATATCGTTGGCGATAGCGTGCTGCGGGCGGTGCAGTCGCTGGTCACCACCTCGCTGCATCAGTCGGCGCACGATCTCGACAAGGCCGGCCATGGCAATGCCAAGCTGCGGAAGGCCGAACAGCACATCTTGGCGCACATTTCCGATCCGGCACTCGATCCCAACGATCTGGCGGCGGCGCTGTGTATGTCGAGGCGCTCGCTGTACATGTTGTTCAAGGATCATCAGCTGACGCCATCGAAGATGATTCACGATGTACGTCTGCAGCGCTGTCGGCAGGCGCTCGATGAGCCGACGAGCCGCAGCCGCAAGATCACCGATATCGCCTTCGATCACGGCTTTAACGACTATGCCACCTTCAGCCGCCTGTTCAAGCAGCAGTTCGGCGTAACGCCGAGCGAGTTCCGGCAGCGGGGCAACAGTGCTCCAAGGTCCTGAGAACCATGCCCAGAATGCAATTTGCCTGTGGATCAGCGAACGACATCCCGGGTCGGACTGCACGCCGCACCCACCGACTTGCACGGTTCGCCATGCAAGGCCTATCCACGCGGCGAAGACTCTAATCCGTAACGATCAAGCCAGTGTTCCGGCGATCGCGGCATCCACTTCTTCTAGATTCCATTCGTACGAGCAACCCACATGACAGACATCATCGACAGCGACTATCTGGTGATCGGCGCCGGCGGCATGGGCATGGCCTTCGTCGACGAGCTGATCACCCAGACTACGGCAACCATCACCATCGTCGATCGCAACCATCGTCCGGGTGGGCACTGGAACGATGCCTATCCGTTCGTGCGCCTGCACCAGACCTCTACCTGTTACGGCGTCAACTCCACACCGTTGGGCAAAGCGACGATCGATCAGGTCGGCTGGAACAAGGGCTGTTATGAGCTGGCGAGCGGCAGCGAGGTGGTTGCTTACTTTGATCAAGTGATGCGCCAGCGTTTCCTGCCCTCTGGACGAGTCCGCTACCTGCCGATGTGCGAGTACCGCGACGACGGCAGCGTCGTGTCCCGCGTCAGCGGCACTGAGTACTCGGTGCGCGCCAAGAAGATCGTCGACGCCACTTACATCAATGTCACCGTGCCCAGCCAGCGGCCGCCGAAGTTCAAGGTGCTCGACGGTGCCGTCTGCGTGCCGCCGAACGCGGCACCGAAGCTAGCGCCGGAGTACAGCAAGTTCACCGTGGTCGGGTCCGGAAAGACCGGCATCGACACCTGCCTTTTTTTGCTGGAAATGGGCGTTGCACCTGCTGATATCACCTGGGTGATGCCGAACGATGCCTGGCTGTTCGACCGCTTCACGGTCAATCCCGGCCGGCAGTTCACCGACATCATCACGGCCGGCCGGATCGAAGTGCTGAAGGCGGCGATCGCGGCGGATTCGGTCGACGACTTCTTCCAGCGCGTGCTGGCCTGTGACCAGCTGTTCCAGTTCGATCCTGCGGTCAAGCCGACCAACTGGCGCTGCGCAACCGTTACCCGCTTGGAACTCGAGCAGCTGCGCAAGATTCCGAATGTGGTCCGTCTGGGTCACGTGCAGGCGGTGACGCCGACGGAGATGCGGCTGGATCAGGGTACTTGGAAGACGGCTGCCAACACGCTTTACATCGACTGCGCGGCTGATGGTCTGAAGAACCGGCCGCAGAAGAAGGTGTTCGACGGCAACCGCATCACTCTGCAAACCGTGCGCATGTGTCAGCAGGTCTACAGCGCTGGCTTCATCGGCAATGTTGAAGCCAACCTGAATGATGAGGCTCGCAAGAACGCGCTGTGCCGTCCGGTGCCGCTGCCGCATGCCGCCAACGACTACCTGCGCTGCGCGATCCAGGACAGCGAGAACATGCTGGTCTGGCTGACCGAGCCGAAGGTGGTGTCGTGGATCAACGCATCGCGCATCGATCTGTTCAGCCCGATCTTCAAGTTCGACTGCCCGGTCGTCGGCCCGCAGATCGAGGCGATGGGCGCGCTGCTGCAGCAGGCGATTCCGAAGATGCAGGCCCTGCTCGATCAGGAGACGGCTCAGGCCTGACGACCGCTGGTGGCCAAAGCGTGACACATCGGGCCGGCGCCGCGCGGCGCGCTCAGCGCGCCACCGAAATGCCGAGCCCGACGCGGGTCACCGAGCGGTCGTAATCGAGCAGGCTTTCGCCGTAGCCGTTGAACGCATAGAAGGTCCAGAAGAAGCCGTCGCCCGGGCCGGGCACCGTGTACAGCAGCCCGGCGCTGCCGCGCCCGGTGGTCGGGTTCAGGCGGAAGGTCGTCGAGATCTGGTGGTGGTCGAACAGCTGCCGCTGGATCTTGAGTTCCGAGTAGCCGAGGTAGTCCTGGATGTCCGGATTGTCGTCGCGCTTCGGATCGGTGGCCGGGCGTTTCTGGTCTTCTGGAATCCGCCACCACCATTTCCACCAGACCAGCGTCCGGCCGGTCTGCCAGTACGGCGTGAGGTAGATGCGGTTCCAGCTGCGCGAATCGGGCAGCGAGCGGCCGTTGGATTCATGCTCGATGCCGACATCAGCCGCCAGGTTGAACCACTTCTCCGGCTTCTTGGGCTTCAGCCGGAAGAACACTTCCGGGTTGAAGTTGTTGTCGCGGAACGGCTTTGAATCCGAACCGTTGAAGGCCTGGAAATAGGACTTCTGCGAGTAGCCGAAGTACAGCGGCAGCGTGCGGTAGACCCGGAACTTCAGCGAGATCGAGAACAGCACCTCGCTGTCCTCGCCGGGGTAGCGGCCGGAGTAGGTCGCCGGCAGCAGGTACATCGGCTTGTGCAGCGACAGGCCGCGAGCGTCGGCGGTCAACGAGAAGCTTTCCAGATCGGTGGCGATGCTCCACGGCGCGTCCTTGGGCGGCGGCTCGGTCTGGATGACCGGTTCAGCGACCGGCTCTCCGGCAGGTTCGGCAGCGGCTGCGGTGACCGCCGCCGGGACTGCGGTGCCAGCAGCGCCGGCGTCGGCAAGCGCGGCGGGCGCGCAGGCTATGATGAACCACGAAATCCAGCCGCCGCGAAGCTGCATCGCGCGTCCTTGTCGTTCAGGGTGAGACCTGACGATAGCCGAAATCCGCCCCGTTCCGCAGGGCCACCGCAGATCGCCAGATGCTGACCGAAACTGTGCTGTTCCTCGCCTCGGCGGTTGTCGCCGTGCCCCTGTTCAAGCGTTTCGGTCTCGGTGCCGTGCTCGGCTACCTGTTCGCCGGCATGCTGATCGGCCCCAGCGGACTGGGCCTGATCGACGACGTCGAGCGGGTGCTGCACGCCTCCGAATTCGGCGTCGTGCTGCTGATGTTCGTGATCGGCCTGGAACTGCAGATTTCCCGGCTCTGGCTGCTGCGCAGCCATGTCTTCGGCCTGGGCGGCGCGCAGGTGATGCTGAGCACCGCCGCGCTGTCCGGCATCGCGCTGGCGGCCGGGCTGCCGCCGGTCGCGGCGCTGGTCGCCGGCTTCGCGCTGGCGATGTCGTCGACCGCGTTCGTGCTGCAGATGCTGGCCGAGCGCAAGGAACTGGCGGACCACCACGGCCGGGCGGCGTTCGCGATCCTGCTGTTCCAGGATCTGGCGGTGATTCCGTTCCTGGCGTTACTGCCGTTTCTCGGCGCGCCGATGCCGGGGCACGAGGGCGACGGCGGCTGGGTCGGGCCGGCCAAGGCGGTGGTTGCGCTGGTGCTGGTGGTGCTCGGCGGGCGCTATCTGCTGCGGCCGGTGTTCCGGCGGCTGGCGTCGATCGACATGCCGGAGCTGTTCACCGCTGCCGCGCTGCTGACCGTGGCCGGCACCGCGCTGTCGATGGAAGCGGTGGGCCTGTCGATGTCGCTGGGCGCCTTCCTGGCCGGCGTGCTGCTGGCCGATTCCGAATACCGCCACGAGCTGCAGGCCGACATCGAGCCGTTCAAGGGTCTGCTGCTCGGACTGTTCTTCATCGCCGTCGGCATGTCGGCGAAGCTGGCGCTGGCGATCGAGCAGCCGCTGCAGATCGCCGTTGCGGTGGCGGTGCTGATCGGCGTCAAGGCGCTGATCCTGTACCTGATCGGCCGCGTCTCCGGCCTGCCGGCGGAGTCGTCCCGCTCGCTGGCCTTCGCACTGCCGCAGGGCGGTGAATTCGCCTTCGTGCTGCTCGGCATCGCGGCGGCCGGCGGCATCATGGCGACCGAGATGAAGGATCTGCTGATCGTCATCGTCACCGCCTCGATGATCGCCACGCCGCCGCTGTACGCGCTGGTCGCGCGCTTCCGCCGCGCGCACCGCGAGGCCCCGGCCTATGACGCCATCGACGTGCCGGAGCACGACGTGATCCTGGCCGGCTTCGGGCCGTTCGGGCAGATCGTCGGCCGCATGCTGCGGGTCAAGAAGATTCCGTACACGGTGCTGGAGCGCGACGCCAAGCAGGTCGACTTCGTGCGCCAGTTCGGCAACACCATCTTCTACAGCGACGCCGGCCGGGTCGAAGTGCTGCGCGCGGCGAAGGCCGACAAGGCGCGCTTCTTCGTGCTGGCGATCGCCGATGTCGAGCAGAGCCTGCGGGTGGCCGAGGTGGTGCGCCGGCACTTCCCGAACCTGCGCATCTTCGCCTGCGCCCGTGACCGCAACCACGCGATGCGCCTGATGGATCTGGGCATCACCGACATCGTCCGCCGCGCCTATGCCTCCAGCCTGGAAATTACCGGTGATCTGCTGCGTGCGCTCGGCGAGCCGGACGAACAGATCGCCCGCGAGCTCGATCGTTTCCGCCGCTTCGACCAGGACACGCTGATGAAGCAGCACGCGATCTACCGCGACGAGAAGGCGCTGATCCAGACCGCCAAGGATTTCTCCCGGGAGCTCGAACAGCTGTTCGAGGCCGATGCCGAGGCGGCCGACAAGGCGGAGCGGCAGGCGGAAAGCGGCGGGCCAAAAAAGAGGCCGCGAGAGGTTTAGCTCGTCGCGGCCCAAGGCTCAGGGTCAGGGAGAAACACAGGACAACGGAAAATCAGGACGCCAGTGCCAGCCTCGGGCGGGTGGAGGAGGCCAGCGCCGGCGCTTCGGTGCCGATCTGGCGCTGCACGGCAGTGGCCGCGCGGATCAGCGCCTGGGTCGACTGGCCGTGTTCGGGGTAGCGGCTGTGGCCGATGCCCCAGGTGAAGCGGAAGCTGTCGCCGGATTCGAGGATTGGCGTGCTCAGCTGTGCACACAGCCGGGACACGGCGGCGGCGGTGTCGCGGTCGCCCTGTTCGCGGACGAACAGGATCAGGCCGTCGCTGGACAGTCGCGCCAGCAGGTCGCCAGGCGCCACGTCGGCACCCAGGCGGTCGGTCAGCGCCCGCAGCACGGCGTGCATGCGTTCGTCGCCGAAGCGTTGCAGCAGCTGGCGGTAGTCGCGCAGTTCGGCGTAGATCAGCCCGAACGGCGCGGTGTCGCGGCTGCCGGCGTCGACCAGCTGGCGCAGCAGCTTTTCGGTGAACAGGCTGCGGTTCGGCAGGCCGGTGACCTCGTCGTAATAGGCCAGACGGTGGATGCGCTGCACTTCGCGGCGCTCGCGTTCGCGGGCCACCCTCACGGCGGTCCACTGGCGATCGGCCAGCAGGGTGCCGAGCGTGGCCAGCATCAGCGCCGCTCCGAGGGCGGCGCCGAACACGCCGTTGTCGGCATTCGGGCCGACCGGCGCAGCGTCGCTGGCGGCGATGCCGGCCTGCTGTAGCGTGGTCAGCAGCGCGCCGACCGGCAGCGCGATGCCGACCGTCGGCAGCCAGGTCAGCCGCAGGCCGCTGCGGACGATCATGTGCAGCGCCAGCAGCGCCACCGCGACGGTCGCCAGCCACGACATCAGGGCCATCGCCGGCGCGGCATCGACGGCGCTGTGCAGGCCGGCGGCGCGGCTGCCGACGTGGTGCAGCGTCCACAGCCCGGTGCCCAGCGCCAGCGCCGACAGGCCGTAGCCGAGTGGCCGGCGTGGGCCTTC
This sequence comes from Gammaproteobacteria bacterium, assembly GCA_026398815.1. Classification (GTDB taxonomy): domain Bacteria; phylum Pseudomonadota; class Gammaproteobacteria; order Nevskiales; family Nevskiaceae; genus Nevskia. The sequence goes on along the minus strand of JAPLSA010000006.1, from coordinate 127,334 downwards.
GAGCGCGCCGGTCAGCTTGGCCAGACCGAGCGCACTGCCGGTCGTCACCACTGCCGAGCAGTAGGTGGCGAAAACCAGCGAAGTGTCGATCGATCCGTTCATGGCGTCCCGTAGTGATGGACGCGATTCTGGTCAGCGGCCGGCCGGCCGCCGCGTTGCGCCGATGACCGGCGCCGGTCCCGGAACAAGCGGGCAGGGCGGCGGCAAACGCCGATTCCAGCGGTATCGCCAGCCCGATGAGCGGCGCGGGCGCGCTTTATCATCCCGGCCATGGATGCTCTGATCCCCCAGGTACTGGTGTCGCTGGTCGCGCTCGGCATGGCGCTGGCGTTCATCTCCGCCGACCGGGATTCGCCGACCTCGCGGGCGCTGTCGGCCACGCTGGCGATGATCGGCGTGGCGATCTTCGTCAACGGCAGCTACCGCGTGCTCGGTTCGGCCGATGCCGCGTTCAGCGGCTGGCTGGCGGTGCCGGAAGCGATGGCGACGATCCTGGTGCTCGAATGGCTGCTGCGGGTGCGGCGCACCGTCCCGGCCGGCACGCTCGACACCCGCGGTGGCGACTGGATGCTGCGCCTCGGCCAGCTGTCCGGCGCGCTGTATGCAGTGTTCGCGATCGCCGCGCCGGAGCTGCGGGTCCGCGAATTCCAGTTCGCCGTCAGCACCTTCGATTCGCTGACCCGGTTCGGCTTCTGGCTGTTCGCCGCGCCGATCCTGTTTTCCGGGCTGACCGGCCTGCTGTCGATCCTGCTGCTGCTGCGCCGCCAGCCGGACCGGCCGGAGCGCGTGCGGGTGGTGGGCGTGGCGGCGTCGATGCCGTTCTTCATGACCAGCTTCGTGGTGCCGGAATCGGTGGCGGCGGTCACCGTGCTGGTCGGCGAGATGATCCTGCTGATCGGCGCCACCCAGTATCACGTGCTGCAGGGCCAGCGCGGCCAGTTCATGTCGCGTTTCCTGTCGTCGCAGGTCGCCGAACTGGTCCGGCGGCGCGGCATGAAGCAGGCGATGGAACAGAACTTCCTCGAGATCACCGTCGTCGTCTGCGATCTGCGCGGCTTCACCGCCTACGCCGAAGGCCACCCCAGCTCGCGGGTCATCGAGGTGCTGCGCGACTACTACGACGCGGTTGGCCAGGTGGTCGCCGAGTTCGGCGGCACCATCAAGGACTACGCCGGCGACGGCATCCTGATCCTGGTCGGCGCGCCGCTGCCGGCGCCCGACCATGCGGCCGTCGGCCTGCGCATCGCCCATGGCCTGCGCGATGCCGCCGGCGCGGTCACCCGCCACTGGAGCCATCCCGGCCATGCGCTGGGCATCGGTGTCGGCGTGGCCAGCGGCTTCGTCACCGTCGGCATCATCGGCAGCGCCACCCGGCTCGAATACACGGCGGTCGGGCCGGCCGTGAACCTGGCCTCACGGCTCTGCGAGCAGGCCCACGACGGCGAGATCCTGATCGCCGCACGCACCGCCGAACTGGCCGGCGACGCCCGCCTGCAGAGCCGCGCGCCGCTGCCGATCAAGGGTTTCGCCGAGCCGGTCAGCCTGTTCCTGCTGCCGGCGGCCGGCAGCGCCTGAGCCGGCCTAGGCGGCTGAGCGCTCGCGCCAGACGGCGGTCTGCACGGCCGTCTCGCCGCCGGTCCACCAGGCGCGGAACAGCACGCCGGCATTGAACGGCAGGCACAGCCGGCCGTCGCGATCGATGGCGATGCAGCCGCCGACGCCGCCGAGCCGGCGCACATCGTCGAGCGCGGCGGCGCAGGCGGCCTCCAGCGACAGCCCGCCCCAGACCATCCGGCCGTGCACGGCCTGGCCGAAGGCGGCGCGGATGAACGATTCGCCGGTGCCGGTGCAGGAGATCGCGCAGCTGCCGTCATCGGCGAAGGTACCGGCACCGAACAGCGCGGTGTCGCCGATCCGGCCGGGCCGCTTGTTGGTCAGCCCGCCGGTCGAGGTGGCGGCGGCCAGATGACCATGACGATCGCGGGCGACGGCGCCGACGGTACCGAAGGCGGCATCGGGCGCGGCGCGGTCGTCGACGTGATCGAGCGCGATGCTGCCGCTGCGCCGGGCCGCCGCCAGCTGCGCCTGGCGCAGCGGAATCACGAACGATTCCGGTGCCACCATCGGCAGCCCCAGCTCGCGCGCCAGCTGCTCGGCGCCGTCGGCGGCCAGCAGCACATGCGGGCTCCGCTCCATCACCGCGCGGGCCAGCCGGATCGGGCTGGCCACCCGCGACACGCCGGCCACCGCGCCTGTGCCGCGATCCTCGCCCCGGGTAATCGCGGCATCGAGTTCGGGCTGGCCGTCGCGGTTCAGCACCGCACCGATGCCGGCATTGAACAGCGGGCATTGCTCCAGCTGCTCGACCGCCAAGGTCACCGCGTCCAGCGCGCTGCCGCCGGCCCGGAGCACGGCCACGGCGTCGCGGGCGATGGCATCCAGCGCGGCGCGCTGCTCGGTCTGCGGACCGGCGTCGTCCGGCAGTTCGCCGGCGCCGCCGTGCAGCGCGAAGCGCAGCCGGTCGGATGGGGCTTCGCGGTCGCTCATGCCGGCTCGGCCGCGTCCGGAGGGGTGTCCGGGCCGGCCGCCGGCGTGGCGCGCAGCTCGACGATCGGCTTGAAGCCGCCCCAGAACATGCGCTTGCCGTCGAACGGATGATTCGCCGGATCGGCCATGCTGGCCAGCCGAGGGTCGTTCATCACCTTGGCGTTGATGCTGTCGCGCAGCTTGCGCGACGGGTAGACGATCCACGCGAAGATCACCGTCTCGTCAGCCTTCAGCTTCACGCTCTGCGGAAACGAGGTCAGCTTGCCGGGCTTGACGTCATCGGCCACGCATTCGGTATAGGCCAGCGCGCCGTACTCGATCCAGATCTTGCCGGCCTTGCGCGCCAGCTTGCGGTAGTCCGCCAGTTTCGCCACCGGCACCGGCAGCACGAAGCCATCGACATACGCCATCGTTCATTCCTCGTCGGGATAGGTCAGCAGCGCCAGCGACGGCTGCTGCGGAAGGTCCAGCACCACCACCGCGTCGCCGACCCGGATGGTGCCCGGCCGCAGCACCCGGGTGATGATGCCGCCGTGGCCGCGCATCGCCTGGAAGCCGCCGGGGCCGAGGTTCTCGTCCATCCGCCCGCAGGGCGCGCAGGGACCGGTGTAGGCGAACAGCGCCTCGCCGATGGTGAATGTGCGGCCCTTCAGCGCCAGCAGGTTCAGGCCGGAAATCACCAGGTTGCGGCGGGTCATGAACGGCGTGACGGCCGGCCGGCCGAGGATGCCGGCAACCGCCACCAGATGTTCGGCCTGGATCATCGACACCATCCGCTTGGCATCGGCCGGGCCGGTGTAGTGATCGCCGACCAGACCGCCGCCGATCTCCACGCGCGCCTCGTCGACCGCCTGCAGCGTTTCGCGGCGCGCCGGGCGCAGGCCGATCCAGTCGAGCCGGCCGGGGCGCATCGGCGCGTTCATCAGCGCTTTCAGACTCATCGTCATCGCAGCGTTCTCAGGTCGGGGCGGCCGGCAGCGCCTTGCCGGGATTGAGGATGCCGGCCGGGTCGAAGCTGCGCTTGACCGCCTGCATCATCGAAAGCGTCGGCGCATCGATTTCCCAGGCCACGAAGGCGCGCTTGTCGATGCCGACGCCATGCTCGCCGGACAGCGTGCCGTCGAGGCTCAGCACCAGCCGGAACACCGCATGCAGGCAGGGTTCGATGACCGCCATCTGCGCCGGATCATCCGGATCGGCCAGCAGGTTGACGTGGATGTTGCCATTGCCGGCATGGCCGAAGCAGACGATGCGGATGCCGTGCTGGCGCGACAGCGCGCCGACGCCGTGGATCAGTTCCGGCAGCCGGGTGACCGGCACCGCGACATCCTCGTTGACCTTCTTCGGCGCCAGCTTGCGCAGCGCCGGCGACAGCGCCTTGCGGGCCGCCCAGAGGTCTTCGGCCTCGGCTTCGGAGCGGGCGGCGCGCAGGTCGATCAGGCCCTCGCCGGCGGCGGCCGCGCTGACCGCCGCGACCACCGCTGCGATGCCGGCATGGCTGCCATCGCAGTCGATCAGCAGCAGCGCGCCGCAGTCCGGTGGCAGGCCGCAGTCGCGATGCGCCTGCGCCAGCTGTACGGCGTCGGCATCGAGAAATTCCAGGCTGGCCGGCGTTTCCGGCTGCGCCATCAGCCGCGCCACCGCCGCTGCCGCCGCCTCGACGTCGCGATAGGCGGCGCGCAAGGTGCGCGTGGTTTCAGGCGCCGGCAGCAGCTTGAGCGCGGCCTGGGTGATCACCGCCAGCGTGCCTTCGGAGCCGATCAGCAGCCGGGTCAGGTCGTAGCCGACCACGCCCTTGGTGGTGTAGCAGCCGGTCCGGATCGCCGCACCCGTGCCGGCGATCGCGCGCAGGCCGAGCACGTTGTCGCGCGCGGTGCCGTACTTCACCGCGCGCGGCCCGCCGGCACCACAGGCGAGATTGCCGCCGACCGTCGAGTACGCCGCGCTGGTCGGGTCCGGCGCCCAGAACAGCCCGTGTCGGGCGGCCTCGCGCTGCACGTCGCCATTGAGCGCGCCGGCCTCGCATTCCAGCAGCCGGTCGCCCGGCGATACCCGCAGCATGCGGTTCATCCGTTCCAGCGACAGCACCAGGCCGCCGTGGATCGGCACCGTTGCCCCGGTGGTGTTGGTGCCGCGCCCGCGGGCGATCAGCGGCAGGCCGTGCGTGCGGCAGAGGTCGACGGCCAGCTGCACCTCGGCCACCGATTCGGCCAGCACCACGGCATCGGGCATCGCCACCCGGCGGCTGTTGTCGTAGCCGTAGGCCAGGCGTTCGCCGGGATCGAGCAGCAGCCGCTCGGGCGGCAGCGCCTCCTTCAGCCAGCGCAGCGCGACGGTGGCCGCTTCAGCCGCCATCGAAGGCCGCCTTCAGCCATTGCAGCTCGGTGCCTTCGACGGTCACCACGTCGAAGCGCACCTCGCGCTGGGCGTGTTCCGGATGGGCGACCAGGAACAGCTGCGTGGCGTGCACCAGCCGGCCGCGCTTGCGGGCATCGACCGATTCCAGCGCGCTGCCGTAGTCGCTGCGCGCGCGGCTGCGGACTTCGATCACCGCCAGCGTGCTGCCGTCGTCCATCAGCAGGTCCAGCTCGCCGCCCTTGCAGCGCCAGTTGCGGGCGATCAGGCGCAGGCCGCGTCCTTCGAGGAAGCGCTGCGCCCGCGTTTCCGCATCGACGCCGCGCAGCCAGCTCACGGCGTGATCGGCACGCGGCTGGCGTCGGGTGGCGGCAGCAGCGCCGGATCGCCGCCGTTGGTCATCTGCGCGCAAGCGAGCTTGCGGCGCACCGCGCCACTGGTGTCGACGCCGAGCGCGCCGGTGACGCCGGGCACCAGTTCGCCGCCGTGCAGCTGGTTGCGGGCGATGCGGCCGGCCAGCGCCTGGGCATCGACGCCGAACGCGAAGAAACGCGCCGCCTCGCGGCTGCGGCCGTTCAGCGCCTCGTCGCGCACCGCCTGCCGCTGGCCGCCGGATTCGACCAGCCACGGCGCGTCGCAGAAGCGGATGCCGGCCAGATCGCCGTCGCCGACCGATTCGTTGACGGCCGAGGTCGCGTACACCGGCGTGCGGTCGGCGTGGTAGTAGCGGAACAGCGGCCACAGCACGCGCGCCTGCGAAGCGCGGCCGGCCAGGAACACGAAGTCGAAATCATTGCGCCGCTGCGGATCGACATCCGGCCCGGCCTTGGCGCGGGCTTCTGCGGCCGCCTTCTTGTCGTTGATCGCGACATAGCGCAGCAGCCGCTTGACCGGATCGGACCAGGCCTGCGGCTCGCCGGAGTAGCGGCCGGATTCGACGACCGTGCCGCCGAGTTCGCGGAAGCGGGCCGCGAAGGCCACCTGCACGCGGTTGCCCCAGTCGGTGGCCGGCACCATGGTCAGCGCGCGCGACAGGCTGCGGGCGAAGGCGTCTTCGGCGGCGGCGCGGGCCTCGTCTTCCGGCGCCAGGCCGAACTGGTACAGGCCGGCCGGCGCCACGCGGTTGCCGTCGAGGTAGTTCAGGCCCAGCACCGGCACCGCCAGCGACGGGGCAGCCGCGACGGCGGTCAGCGCGTCTTTCGGCAGCGGGCCGACGATCACGCCGGCGCCATCGGCCAGCGCCTGGGCGTAGCCGCTGGTGTCGTACAGGCGCGGCACCGGCTCGCCGGCGGTGCGCGCGGCGCTTTCGTAGCCGGCCCGCAGCGCATCGGCAAGGCTGGCCAGCGGTCCGCTCTGCGGCAGCAGCAGCGCGACGCTGCCGGCGCCGGCCAGCGGCACTGCAGTGGACCCGGCCCCCTGAATCGGCACCGGCACCGTGCCGACGCCGGGCAGCGCCGGATCGGCGAACGCAGTCGACGTGTCGGTGACGAGCAGTGCCGCCAGGCGTTCCTCGCCAGGATGGCGCGGATAGCGCTTGCGCCAGCCGTCCAGCTCGCCGGGCGGCGCGCGGCGGCGGGCCAGCGTCGCCAGTTCCACCCAGCCCCGGGTGATCGGCGTGGCGGCCAGCGCCCGGTTGATCGTGGCGGTATCCAGCGTGGCGCCCTGCAGCAGGTTCCACAGCAGCTCGCGGTTGTCGCCGAGCGCGACGATGCCGCTCAGGTAGCGCTCGCGGTTGACCAGCGTGGCGACGGCCGACACCGGATCGTTGCTGCGCGCCAACGCCTGGGCGCGGACCAGCAGCGTCTGCTCGGCAGTCTGCGGGTCGCCACCGGGATCGCCCTGCGGCAGCAGCCGCAGCGCGCGCTGCGGATCGTTGCGGGCCAGCGCCGTCTGGGCGCGCAGCAGCCGGTAGCGGCCCTGCTGCGCCGTCTGGCCAGGCTGATCGCCGAACGGCGCGGGAATCTGGTCGAGCAGCAGGTCGGCGCGCACCGGGTCGCCGGCGGCGAGGGCGGCGGCAGCGGCGCGCAACCGGAAGTCGTTGGCTTCGTGGCCGCTGGCGGCCACCGCTGCGGCCATGAACATCCGCGAGGCGCCGGCCGGGTCGCCCCGGCTCAGCAGCGCCTCGGCCTGGCTGGCCAGCGCGGTGTCGCTGGCGGCCGGTGCAGCGGCGCTCGAATGACCGCCGCCGCCGGGATACCGGCTGACGATCGGCGTGCCGGTCGATGAACAGGCGATCAGGAACAGGGCGGACGACAGCGCGAGCGTGGCGTGGCGAGTCGACGGAAGGCGTCGCTGGCGCGCGGCGCGGACGTGGCGATTGGAGGTCATCAAGTAAAGTATGGCACGGCCTTTCTGCCGCTGACCCCCGTGTTTCCGTCCGTGACCCTCCCTGTCGAAGGCAGCCTCGAAGCCGGCGCGCTGTACGTAGTAGCCACCCCGATCGGCAACCTTGGCGACCTGTCGGCCCGCGCGCAGGCGGTGCTGGCCAGCGTCCAGCGGATCGCCGCCGAGGACACCCGCAATACCGCCGCGCTGCTCGGCCATTTCGGCATCCGCACGCCGCCGGGCGGGCTGGTGGCGCTGCACGACCACAACGAATCGAAGCTGGCGGATGGCTTGGTCGCCGAACTGGCCGCCGGGGGCACGTTGGCGCTGGTGTCGGACGCCGGCACGCCGCTGATTTCCGATCCCGGCTACGCGCTGGTGCGGGCGGCGCGGCTGGCGGGCCAGCCGGTCTACACGGTGCCGGGGCCGTGCGCGGCAATCGCCGCGCTGTCGATTTCCGGGCTGGCCACCGATCGCTTCCTGTTCGCCGGCTTCCTGCCGGCCAAGTCGGCGGCCCGGCGGGCCGCGTTCGCGCAGCTGAAGGACGAGCCGCGCACCGCGATTTTCTACGAGTCGACCCACCGCATCGAGGACAGCCTCGACGACCTGCTGGCCGAACTGGGCCCGGCGCGCCGGGTCTGCATCGCCCGCGAGCTGACCAAGCGCTTCGAGCAGAGCATCACCCTGCCGGCCGGCGAGCTGCGCGACTGGCAGCGCGGCGATCCCAACCGCGGCCGCGGCGAGTTCGTGCTGGTCATCGAAGGTGCGCCGGACCAGGCCGACAGCCGAGAGGCCGAACGGGTGCTGCGCCTGCTGCTCGCTGAACTGCCGGCCTCGCGCGCGGCGCGGCTGGCGGCGGAGATCACCGGCGCGCCGAAGAAGCCGCTGTACCAGCTGGCGCTGACGCTCGGCGGCGACGCCGCCGCAACCGCATCCGAATAAGCCCCGTGTCGGCATCCTCTCCTGAAACGCCGGCCTCCGGCGATGCCTTCGCGGCGTTGCGCTATGCCGAATACCGCCACCTTATCTTTGGCAACTTCCTGTTTACGATCGCGATCACGATCCAGGAAATCGCCATTGCCTACGAGCTGTACCTGATTACCCGCGATCCGCTGGTGCTCGGTCTGCTCGGGCTGGCCGAAGCGCTGCCGTTCATCGCCGTGGCGCTCTATGGCGGCCATGTCGCCGATCGTCGCGACAAGCGCCGGATCATCCTGCTGGCGCTGGGCTTCATCCTCACCGGCTCGCTATTCCTGACCTGGCTGACCCTGCCTGCGGTGCGCGCCGGGCTGTCGCAGACCGCGCTGCTGGCCGGCTGCTACGGCGTGGTCGCGGCGTTCGGGCTGGCGCGCGGTTTCCAGGCCCCGGCGGTCAGCGCGCTGCGCGGCTTCCTGGTGCCACGCGAGCTGTACGCCAACGCCAGCGCCTGGAGCAGCAGCGCCGGCCAGGCCGGTTCGATCCTCGGCCCGGTGATCGGCGGCTTCCTCTATGCCGGTGCCGGATTGACGCGCAGCCTGGTCGTGGTCTGCGCGCTGTTGCTGCTGCAATCGCTGATGGTCCTGCGGATCAGGCCGCGCCCGCCGGTCGCGGTGGCGCACGGCGAATCGGTCTGGCAGAGCCTGAGCGAAGGCCTGCGCTTCGTCTGGCGCTCGAAGATCATCCTGTACTCGATCTCGCTGGACCTGTTCTCGGTGCTGTTCGGCGGCGTGGTGGCGGTGCTGCCGGTGTTCGCCGAGGACGTGCTGCAGATCGGCGCCGGCGGTCTCGGCATCCTGCGTGCCGCGCCGGCGATCGGGGCGCTGGTCACCGTGCTGCTGCTGACCCGTTACCCGCCGATGCGCCATGCCTGGCGCAACCTGCTGATCGCGGTCGCCGGCTTCGGGCTGTCGATCCTGGTGTTCGGCCTGTCGCGCACGCTGTGGCTGTCGGCGCTGGCCCTGTGCGCCAGCGGCGCCTTCGATTCGATCAGCGTGGTGATCCGCAGCACCATCCTGCAGATGATGCCGCCGGATCACCTGCGTGGCCGCGTGCTGTCGGTCAACAGCATCTTCATCAGCACGTCCAACGAACTCGGCGCCTTCCAGGCCGGCACCTCGGCCGCCGTGTTCGGCGCCACCCGCTCGGTGCTGATCGGCAGTGGCCTGACCCTGGCGATCGTGGTCTGGGTCTGGCGCCGCTCGGGCGAACTGCTGCGGCTGCGGCTGGACCGCGACGCGCGCGACGGCTGAACGCTCAGGCGGCCGGCGGCAGGGTCAGCACGGCCAGTGTGCCCGGCGCGCCGTCGAACAGCCGGGCGTCGCCGCGATGCAGGCGGGCGATGCCGCGCACCAGGCTCAGGCCCAGGCCGTAGCCGGGGCTGTTGCGGCTGGTGTCGAGCCGTACCAGGCGGTCGAACACGCGTTCGCGCTGCTCCGCCGGAACGCCCGGGCCCTGGTCGCGGACGGCGATCTGCAGCTGGCCCTGCACCTGCTCCAGCGTGACCGCGATCGCGGCGCCGTCCGGCGAGAATTTCACGGCGTTGTCGAGCAGATTGCAGACCGCCTGGAACAGCAGATCGCGATCGCCGTCGACGGCGCCGCCGTCGGTAGCCGGCAGGCCGATCGACAGCGACACGCTGATGTCGCGTTCGCTGGCCAGCGCCTCGTAGAGGCTCACCGCGTCATCGACCAGCGGCCGCAGGTCGATGCGCTGGAAGCCGCTGCGCAGCACGCCCGATTCGATGGTCGCCAGCCGCAGCAGCGAGGCGAACACGGTCAGCACCCGGTCGACTTCGCTGCACAGCTCGTCGAGCAGGTCCTGCTGGGCGGCCGGATCGATGGGCGCCGCCAGCCGCGCCATCTCGATGCGGTTGCGCATCCGCGCCAGCGGTGAGCGCAGGTCATGGGCGATGCTGTCGGTGGCGTGCTTGACGGAGGCCATCAGCTCGCCGATCCGGTCGAGCATCTCGTTCAGCGTCGCGCTCAGGCGGTCGAACTCGTCGTGGCTGCCGCGCAGCGGCACGCGCTGGCCGAGATCGCCGTCGATGATCCGCACCGCCGTGTGGTTGATGATGTCGAGGTTGCCGAGCGTCATCCGGCTCGACAGCGCGCCGGCCAGCAGGCCGAGCAGCACGGTCACCGCGAAGCCCAGGCTGGTCGCGCGCTGCAGCGCGTTCACGAAAGCGATGATCTCGTGGTTGTCGAAGCCGACTGCCAGCCGGCTGCCGTCGATCAGGCGGACGATGCGCAGCCGCAGCGTGGCGTCGGCGGCGCGATGCAGGGTCGGCAGTTCGTACCAGCCGGCGCGCGAGGCCGCCTGCTTCGGCATGGCCGGCAGATTGCCGGCCAGCCACTGGCCGTCCTCGTTGACCAGCAGATAGGCCTGGCGGCCGTCGGGGTTCTCGGTCAGCCGGCGGCTGATCAGCATCTGCACGCCACGTCGGCCGTCGACGCCGAACTCCGCTTCCAGGATGCGGATCTCGTCGAGCACGGTGTCGTCGAGATGTTCCTGCATGAAGCCTTCGGCGAGCCAGCACAGCACCAGGATCATCAGCCCCGACAGACCGATGGTGATGCCGGTGTTGAGCAGCACCACACGCGCCGACAGCGAACGCAGCCACGACAGCCGGCGCATGGTCATCCGCAGCGGCTCAGAGGGTGGCCGCGACCGCTTCCGGCTCGCGCAGGCAGTAGCCGGCGCCGCGTACGGTGTGGATCAGCGGCTTGGCGTGATCGCGGTCGATCTTGGCGCGCAGCCGCGATACGTGGACGTCGATGACATTGGTCTGGGGATCGAAGTGATAGTCCCAGACCGACTCCAGGATCATCGTCCGCGTCACCACCTGACCGGCGTGGCGCATCAGGAATTCCAGCAGGCGGAATTCCTGCGGCTTCAGGTCGATCAGCTGGCCGGCACGGCGCACCTGGCGCGACAGCGGGTCCAGCTCCAGGTTGCTGACCCGCAACCGCGTCACGGTGACGGCGCCTGGGCTGTTGGGCTGGGCCCGGCGGACGATCGCTTCCAGCCGCGCCAGCAGTTCCCGGAACACGAACGGCTTGACCAGGTAGTCGTCGCCGCCGGCGCGCAGGCCGCGGATGCGTTCGTCAACATCGTCGAGCGCCGACAGGATCATCACCGGCGTCTGCCGGCCGGTGGCGCGCAGCACGCCGATCACCGCCAGCCCGTCCATCAGCGGCAGCAGCCGGTCGACGATCAACGCGTCGTAGGTTTCGCTGGATGCCAGGAACAGCCCGTCGCGGCCGGTGGCGGCGTGGTCGGCAACATGGCCGGCCTCGGCCAGCGCCTTGACCAGGTAGCCCGCCATCTGCAGGTCATCCTCGATCAGCAGAAAGCGCATGGCAGGGCTCGGTGAAGGCAGGGGGAAGGCATTAAACCGGACATCGCGGTGGACATCGGAATTCTCGGCAACCTGAAAGTGCGTTGCACTCTGACGCGCGCCGGATGGCAACAAGCTGTCCGTTTCATTAACCGTAATTCATCTTGCGTCAATCCCGGGGTCAGGCGCGAGCCGGCAAGGTGCCGCTCCCTTTCCCAGGTCAAGGCGACATGCGTCCCCCCGGACTTTCCGCTGCAAACCTCACCGCTGCCGATCGGCGCCGCATCGGGCCGCTGTTGTGGCCCGTCATCTTCGCCGGCCTGCTGGCCACCATCACGCTCCCGCTCACGTTGGCCGCAGCCGAAACCGTGGCCGAGGCCACACCGGCCGCTGCCGAATCCGCCGAGCTGAGCGCGGACGGCGGCCTCGACCTGCCGGCCGTGGTCGATGCGGCACTGGCCCGCGATCCGGCAGCGGCGGTGGTCGACGCGCGGCGCGAGGAAGCGCGGCTGCTCGAAGCCCGCGCCGGCAGCCTGCTGGCCGGCGATGTCGCGCTGGCCCTGCGCTGGCAGGACAGTGGCCCGCTCGGCCGCAGCGGCATCCGCGAAACCGAGGGCGGCGTCGAACTGCCGATCTGGCGCCTCGGCCAGCGCGACGCGGCGGCGCGGCTGGCCGCCGGCAGCAAGGCCCAGCGCGATGCCGAGGGCCAGAGCCGCGAGCTGCGGGTGGCGGGCGAGGTGCGCGAAGCGCTGTGGGCGGTGGCCATCGCCCGGGTCCGTGTCGCGGTTGCCGATGCGGCGCTGGACGCCGCGCGCCGCCTGGAAGCGGCGGTGCAGCGGCGCATCGCGGTGGGCGATCAGGCGGCTGCCGACGAGATTCCGGCCCGCGACTGGCGGCTGGATCGCGAGGCCCGGCGGCAGGAAGCAGACATCGTCCGCGTCCACGCCGAGCTGAATTACCGGCTGCTGACCGGGCTGGACCGGCTGCCGGCGGCGTTCACCGAAGCGGTCGGCCAGCCGCCCGCCGATGGCGAGAATCCGCTGCTGGCGCCGCTCGCCGCCCAGCTCGCCCGCACCCGCGCCGAGACCGAGTTCGCGCGCCGCAGCCGGGGCGGCAATCCGCGGCTGACGCTCGGCGCCCGCAACGAACTCGGCGGGCCGGACAACGGCAACGTCGCCAGCCTCGGCGTCGGCATCAGCTTTCCGCTCGGCATCACGGCCGCCTCGCGGGCGCCGGAAGCGGCGGCTGCCGTCGCTGCCGCGCAGGCGGAAAGCGAGCTGGCGCTGGCCGAGCGCCGCTACCAGTACCTGCACCACGAGGCCGAGCACGAATTCGAAGCCGCCACCGAGGCGCGCGACCGCCTGCGCCAGCGGGCGGCGCTGGCCGAGCGCGAGCTGGCCCACGCCGCCAAGGCCTTTGCGGTCGGCGAGATCGGGCTCGCCGAGCGGCTGCTGACCGAAACCCGCGCGCGCGGCGTGCTGGGCGATGCCGCCGCCGCCGAACTTGAACACGGGCGGGCCATCGCCCGCCTGAACCAGATCCTGGGAGTGATGCCGTGAAGTCCTGCCGTAGCCGTCGAACACTGTGGTTGTCCCTGGCCGTGCTGCTGCCGCTGGCCGGCCATGCCGGTGCGGATGAAGTGACGATCAGCGCGGCCCAGGTTGCCGCGCTCGGCGTGCGGCTGGTGGCGCCGCAGCCGGCGGCGGAGGCCGGTGGCCTGCGCTTTCCGGCCCGCGTCAGCCTGCCGGCGACAGCCGAGCGGGCGGTGGTGGCGCCGCTGGCCGGCACCGTCGAGACGCTGCAGGTCGGCGTCGGCGATGCGGTGCGCGCCGGCCAGCCGCTGGCGACGCTGTTCAGCGCCGACCTCGGCAGCCTCAAGGCCAGCCACCTGCAGCTGCAGGCGGCCGAGCGGCTGGCCCGCGCCGATCGTGATCGCGATGCCGCGCTGTTCGCCGACGGCATCATCGCCGCGCGGCGCATGGACGAGACCCGCAGCCGGCACGCGGTGGCCGCCGCGCAGCTGGCCGAGTCGTCCCAGCGTCTGAAATTGGCCGGTGCCGCCGCTGGCGAAGGCGGCGTCGGCAGCGCCTTGACCCTGCGCGCGCCGCAGGACGGCGTGGTGCTGGCGCGCAGTGCCGGCATCGGCGAGCGGGTGGAGGCCGGCGCGCCGCTGTTCCGCATCGCCCGTCTCGACCGCCTGCTGCTCGAAGTGCAGGTGCCGGTCGATGCCGCCGCCGCGCTCGCGATCGGCGATCGTCTGGCGGTGCAGGGCCGTGGCGCCACGGCGCAGGCCACGGCTCGGGTGATCGCGATCGGCGTCGATGCCGGCGCCGGCACCCAGAGCGTGCAGCTGCGCGCCGAACTGGAGGTCGCCGGCGGCGGGCTGCGGCCGGGCCAGATCGTCGAGGTGGAAGTGCGCCGCGCGGCGGCTGATGGCTGGTCGCTGCCGGCCTCGGCCGTGGTCAGCGAGGCCGGCGGCAGCCGGGTCTACCTGCGCACGACGACCGGCTTCCGCGCGGTGCCGGTCACGGTCGCCGGCCATGGCGACGGCCGCAGCATCGTGCACGGCGCGCTGCGCGCCAGCGACCAGGTGGCGGTGAGCGCAGTGATCGCGATCAAGGGCGCATTCGCCGGCCACGGAGGAGGCGAATGAACCGGCTGATCGAATTCGCGCTGGTCCGGCCGCTGGCGGTGCTGCTGCTGGCGCTGGCGCTGGCCGCAGCCGGTGTGCTGGCCTGGCTGAGCCTGCCGGTCGATGCCTTCCCGGATGTCTCCAGCCCGCAGGTGAAGATCATCCTGAAGGCGCCGGGCATGACGCCGGAGGAGATCGAGGCGCGGATCACTGCGCCGATCGAGGTCGAGATGCTGGGCCTGCCGAAGCAGTCGATGCTGCGCTCGACCAGCAAGTACGGCCTGGCCGACATCACCGTCGATTTCCTCGAGGGCACCGACATCTACTGGGCGCGCAACCAGGTGGCCGAACGCCTGAACGGAGTGATGGCCGACCTTCCGGCCGGCGTCTCGGGCGGTGTCGCGCCGCTGACCACGCCGCTCGGCGAGATGTTCATGTTCACCATCGAAAGCGACACCGCCAGCCTCGCCGAACGCCGCCGGCTGCTCGACTGGACGATCCGCCCGGCGCTGCGCACGGTGCCCGGTGTGGCCGATGTCAACGCGCTTGGCGGCCACGTCGAAAGCTTCGAGGTGGTGCCGTCGCCGCAGGCCCTGGCGGCGCGCGGCCTCTCCTTTGAAAAGCTGCAGATGGCGCTGGCCGCGAACAACCGCAACGACGGCGCCGGGCGCATGAGCGAAGGCGAGGAAACGCTGCTGGTGCGCACCGAAGGCAGCCTGCGCACGCTCGATGACCTGCGCGCCGTGGTGCTGCGCAGCGAAGCCGAGGGCGGCGTGGTGCGGCTGGGCGAGGTCGCCGAGGTGCGCATCGGCAGCGTCACCCGCTACGGCGGCGTGACCCGCAACGGCAGCGGCGAAACGGTCGAAGGCCTGGTGCTCGGCCTGCGCGGCGCCAATGCCCGCGAAGTGGTGGCCGGCGTGCGCGCCAAGCTCGACGAACTGCGGCCGACTCTGCCCGAAGGCATCACCGTGCAGACCTTCTATGACCGTGGCGACCTGGTCAGCCGCGCGGTCGACACCGTGTCGAAATCGCTGATCGAGGCGGTGGTGCTGGTGCTGGCGCTGCTGGTGGCCTTCCTCGGCAATGTCCGTGCGGCGGTCGCGGTGGCGCTGATCCTGCCGCTGTCGGCGCTCAGCACCTTCCTGCTGATGCGGCTGTTCGGCATCAGCGCCAACCTGATGAGCCTCGGCGGGCTGGCGATCGCCATCGGCATGCTGGTCGACGCGGCGGTGGTGGTGGTCGAGAACATCGTCGCCCGGCTGGCGGTGCCGGACCCGGCCCGGCCGCGCGATTTCCAGATCGCCCGCGCGGTGCGCGAGGTGGCCGGGCCGATCGCGGTCGGCATCGTCATCATCATCCTGGTGTTCCTGCCGCTGCTGACCCTGCAGGGCCTGGAAGGCAAGCTGTTCGCGCCGGTGGCGCTGACCATCGTGTTCGCGCTGGCGTCC
This sequence comes from Gammaproteobacteria bacterium, assembly GCA_026398815.1. Classification (GTDB taxonomy): domain Bacteria; phylum Pseudomonadota; class Gammaproteobacteria; order Nevskiales; family Nevskiaceae; genus Nevskia. The sequence continues at coordinate 111,712 of JAPLSA010000006.1, read as the reverse complement.
TCGCTCTTGCTGTCGCTGACGGTGATTCCGGTGCTGGCCGCGCGGCTGCTGCACGACGGCGCACACGCCGAGCCGTGGATCGTCCGCAAGCTCGCCGCGCTCTATGCGCCGCTGCTGCTGCGGGCGCTGGCCCGGCCGCAAGCCGTGATCGCCACGGCGCTGATCGGCCTGCTGGCGGCGGGCATCGTCTATGCGCGGATCGGCAAGACCTTCCTGCCGACGATGGACGAGGGCAGCCTGATCGTGCAGCTGGAAAAGCTGCCGTCGGTGGGGCTGGATGCGTCGCTGGCGCTCGACAGCCGCTTTCAGCAGGCGCTGCTGGCGCGGGTGCCGGAAGTGGCGATGGTGGTGGCCCGCGCCGGTGCCGACGAGATCGGCCTCGACCCGATGGGCCTGAACCAGACCGACACCTTCCTGGCGCTGAAGCCGAGCAAGGAATGGCGCAACCCGGACAAGGACGTGCTGGCCGACGAGATCCGCAAGGTGCTCGCCGATTTCCCCGGCGTCGCCTACGCCTTCACGCAGCCGATCCAGATGCGGGTTTCGGAAATGATCCTTGGCGTCCGAGGCGATGTCGCGATCCGCCTGTTCGGGCCGGACCTGGGCCAGCTCAATGCCAAGGCCGAGGCAATCGCCGCCGAACTGCGCGGCCTGAACGGCGCCGAAGACGTCTACTACACCGCCAACAGTGGCGTGCAGTACCTGCGGATCGCTGTCGATCTGGCGGCGGCCGGCCGCCTCGGCCTGTCGGTCGATGCGCTGGAGGCGCTGCTGCGCGCGCAGATCGAAGGCACCCGGGTCGGCACCGTGCATCGCGACGGCCGCCGTCTGGCGCTGACCCTGAAAGGCCCGGAGACGCTGCGCGCCGCGCCGGCGCTGCTTGACCAGCTGCCGATCGCGCTGGCCGATGGCAGAACCGTGCCGCTGTCGGCAGTCGCCCGGCTGGAGCGCGTCGAGGGCCCGGTGCAGGTCAACCGCGAACTCGGAAACCGCAATGTCGTGGTGATCGCCAACGTGCGCGGCCGCGATCTGGTCGGCTTCGTCGAGGAAGCCAAGGCCGAGGTCGCGGCGGCGGTGAAGCTCGATGCCGGCTACAGCTTGAGCTGGGGTGGGGAGTTCGAGAACCAGCAGCGCGCCGCGCGGCGGCTGTCGATCGTGGTGCCGATCGCCATCGGCCTGATCTTCCTGCTGCTGTTGTCGACCTTCGGCTCGCTGCGCCAGGCCGCGCTGGTGCTGCTGAACATCCCGTTCGCGATGATCGGCGGCGTGTTCGCGCTGGGCCTGTCCGGCGAATACCTGTCGGTGCCGGCCTCGGTCGGCTTCATCGCGCTGCTCGGCATCGCGGTGCTGAACGGCATCGTGCTGGTGACCTGCTTCAACCAGCTGCGCGCCGATGGCCTGAGCCTGCACGAGGCGGTGGTGCAGGGCGCGGCGCGCCGGCTGCGGCCGGTGGTGATGACGGCGGCGATCGCCGCGCTCGGCCTGGTACCGCTGCTGTTCGCCACCGGGCCGGGTTCGGAGATCCAGCGGCCGCTGGCGATCGTGGTGATCGGCGGGCTGATCAGCTCGACCCTGCTGACCCTGATCCTGCTGCCGATCCTGTACTTACGCCACGCCTTCGGCCGGGTCGCGACCACTGGAGTGCCGGCATGAACGCCGACGTGATGCTGCTGCTGATCGCCGAGCCGGACAGCGCCGAGCGGCTGGCCGACCTGCTGGCCGGGCTGGGCCTGGCCGAGGGCTGGTACCAGACGCCGGTCGAACTGGCCGGCGGAACCGCGCCGTACCGCAACCGGCGCGAGCAGGTGCGCGGCCGGCGGCAGCGCCAGCGCTTCGAGCTGTTCGCCAGCCGTGCGGACGCGGCGCGCATCGCCGCCGAAGTCGACCGTTGCTTCGCCGCCCATCCGGCGCTGGCGCCGCCGCTGCAGCGAATCCTGCTGCTGGCCGGGGAATAAACGCCGGCGGTGGATCGTTATTCGAGCAGACCGCTGCGGCAGCCCGCCGCCGCCCACGCCGATGAAACCTTCCATTCCGTTGTCACGAGGAGATTGCGATGAACCCGATTCCCCTGCGCCTGCCGTTTGCCAGCCTGGTGGCGATGACCCTGATCAGCGCCTGCGGCGGCGGTGGCGGCAGCAACACCGAGGCCACGCTGGCGCCGGCTTCGGTGGCCGGCGTGGTGTCCGGCAGCCCCGGCGCGCTGAGCCTCGGCGGCGCGGCGATGACCGTCAGCGGCCCGGTCACCGTCAACGGCAAGAGCGGCTCGATCGCCGATGTCCAGCCCGGTGATGTGATCGTCGCCAGCACCCTCGGCCAGACCGCCGGGCTCAGCGCCTACACGGTCACCGCGACCGATGTCCGCATCGAAGTGGAAAGCGCCGTCAGCAGCATCGACCTGGCCGCCTCGACGCTGGTGGTAGCCGGCCAGACCGTGCAGGTCGACGCGCTGACGCAGCTGTACGACGACAACGCCGATGACAGCTATTCGAGCCTGACGCTTGCCGACTTCACGGCCGGCGACTACGTCGAGGTGTCCGGCGCCCGGCAGGCATCGGGCGCGATTCTCGCGACCCGCATCGAGCGCAAGCGCCTGCGTGCCGGCCAGCCGGGCTATACCGGCATCGAGCTGTACGGCGACATCGCCGGCCTCGACAGCAGTGCGCGCCGCTTCGGCATCGGCAGTTTGCAGGTCGACTACGCCGGTGCCAGCGTCGAAGGCCTGCTTGCCGATGGCGTTCGCGTCGAGGTCAACGGCACGCTGGACGGCAGCCTGCTGACCGCCAGCCGCGTCGAGGTGAAGCGCGCCGAAGGCCAGCGCAGCGCCGAGGTGGAAGTGGAAGGCCCGGTGTCGGATCTCGATCCCGCTGCCCAGACTTTCCGGGCGCTCGGCTACCGCGTGTCCTACGCCGGTGCCCGGGTGCGCGGCACGCTGGTCGACGGCGCCCGGATCGAAGTCGAAGGCCGCTTCGATGCTGCCGACGCCAGCCTGATCCTTGCCCGCGACGTGAAGGTCAAGCAGCGGCGCGGTGGCGATGGCCGCGCCGACGGCGAAGTGAAGGGCGCGCTGTCGGCGGTTGATGCCGCCGCCGGTACCTTCGAACTGGGCGGCACCGGCTACTTCGTCGACAGCGCCACCGTCTTCGATCGCGACGACAGCGATGCCACGCTGGCTGACCTGCGGGTCGGCGACTACGTCGAAGTGAAGTTCCGCTCGACGCGCGTCGAAGCCGGCCGCCTGTACGCGACCAAGGTCGCCTTCGACGACCGCGCCGACGGCGACGGCCGGATCGGCGAATTCGAGATCGAAGGCGGCGTCAGTGCCTTCGTCGACGCGCCCGGCAGCCGCCAGATGAGCCTCAACGGCTATGTCGTCACCCCGTCCGACAGCGCCCGCTACTACGGCAGCCGCAACGACCACCCGCTTACCGCCGATCAGTTCTGGAACGGCCTGAGCGTCGGCCAGCGGCTGGAAGTGAAGGGCACGCTCGGCGCCGGCAACGCGGTCACCGGTCTGCGCTTCGAGCTTGAGGACTGAAGCCCTGCCTGCAGCAGTCGGCGGCTGGCCGCTGGTCGACCCCGCTTCGGCGGGGTCGTCTGGTCTGGCGCCGCCGGCTCAGTAGTCCAGATCCAGCGCCCCGCACAGCCAGTCGATCAGCGGGCCGACCTGCTCGTAGTGGCGGACGATGCGCTTCAGCAGGTCCGGGGCGAGCAGGGTGTCGTCGTCGAGCGCGACCGAGGCGATGTAGTCCTTGCGCTTGATGTCGTCGATCAGCTCGTGCGCCGGGTCGTAGCCGGCCGGCACCCGCTTGGCGCTGTCGCCGCCGAGGTCGCCGAAGGTCTTGCGGAACGCGGCCGAGCGGGTGGCGGCTTTCCAGCTGGTCGGGTTGTTGACCAGGTAGGTGCGGATGCGCTTCAGGGTTTCCGGCTGCGGATGCCAGATGCCGCCGCCGCAGAAGCTGTCGCCGGGCTTGATGTGCAGGTAGAAGCCGGGCGCGTCGAGCCGGCCCATGGTGCCCTGGTCGGCATCGCCGCCCCGGATCACCGCGCGCGTGGCCTGGTGATAGAAGCTGGCGCCGGCCCAGGGCTTGTACGGCGTCTTGTCGGCGGCAAAGCGGGTGTCGCGATGGATGCGGAACATCGAGCCGCCGACCGGCTTCGGATTGGCCACGTACTGGGCGCTGATCGCCTTCAGCGGCGCATCGAGATCGCCGATCAGGCGCAGGAACGGCAGCTTCACCTGCTGCTCGTAGTCGCGCTTGTGGGCGGTGAACCACTCGCGGCTGTTGTTGGCGGCCAGGTCGCGCAGGAACTGCAGCGTGGCGGGCGTGAAGTACGGCGTGGCTTTCGGCATGACCGGTCCGGGCGGGGAAGTGGATGGACGATGCCGCAATGACCCCGCCATTCCAAGCGGCATCGGCTGCGGAAAGCCGGAACCGCGCGGCTGCGCTGCGCGCACATGGCTTGACGTCGGCGCGCGGCAGGCATGTACTGCGCGGCCGCGACAGGCTCTAGTGGCTTGTTTCGGCTAATAAAAGCCTATTTGAAAGTCTGCCCGGACCGTCGAGTCGAGACGCGCGATGTGCCGGGTGCTGCCGCCGCTGCCTCGACCGCCCGCCACCGACGCTCACCGACAGGTCATCCAATGCCGACGCCCACCGCTCCCGCAACGCCACTTCTCAGCTCCGGTCTGGCCGGCATCGGCGGCTTCAGTGCGCCCAAGCGGGTGCTGATGGGCCCAGGTCCGTCGGATGTCCACCCGCGCGTGCTGGCTGCGGCCTCGCAGGGCACCATCGGCCATCTCGATCCCGAGTTCGTGCGCCTGATGGACGAGATCAAGCTGCTGCTGCGCGCGACCTTCCGTACCGAGAACGACCTGACCTTCGCGATTTCCGCGCCGGGCTCGATCGGCATGGAAACCAGCGTCGTCAATCTGGTCGAGCCGGGCGACACCATCATCGTCGCCGTCAACGGCGTGTTCGGCGGCCGCATCTGCGCGATGGCCGAGCGGGCCGGCGCCAGGGTCGTCAAGGTCGCCACGCCGTGGGGCCGGGCGGTCGATCCGGCTGATGTCGAGGCGGCGCTGAAGGCCAACCCGGGCGCCAAGGTGGTGGCCTTCGTGCAGGCGGAAACCTCCACCGGCGCATTGACCGACGCGAAAGCCATTGCCGCGATCGCCCGCGCCCATGGCGCGCTGTCGCTCTGCGATGCGGTGACGTCGCTGGCCGGCGTGCCGCTGGAAGTCGATGCCTGGGGCATCGACGCGGTGTACTCAGCGACCCAGAAGTGCCTGTCGGCGCCGCCGGGGCTGTCGCCGGTCAGCTATTCGGCGGCCGCCGTGGAACGGGTCAAGTCCCGCAAGGTGCCGGTGGTGTCGTGGTTCCAGGACCTGGCGCTGGTGATGAGCTACTGGGGCAGCGGCGGCAATGCCACGGCGCGCCGCACCTATCACCACACCGCGCCGGTCAACGCGCTGTTCGGCCTGCACGAAGCGCTGCGGATGCTGCACGAGGAAGGCCTGGAAGCCAGCTGGGCGCGCCATGCGCGCATCCATGCACTGCTGGCCGAAGGTCTCGAGGACCTCGGCTTCAAGTACGTGGTGCCGAAGGGCGAGCGGCTGCCGCAGCTGAACTCGGTGTGGATTCCGGACGGGGTCGACGACGCCGCCGGTCGTGGCCAGCTGCTCAACGACCATGGTGTGGAGATCGGCGCCGGCCTCGGCGATTTCGCTGGCAAGGTCTGGCGCATCGGCCTGATGGGCCAGAGCTGCACCGAACGCCATGTCGATCTGCTGCTGAACGCGCTGGCCAAGGTCAGCGGCCGCACGCGCTCGACGGTGCGGAAGGCCGAAGCGGCGGTCTGAGCGATCGCGCCGGGCGGCGGCAAGGCCCCGTGCGCAGACATCCGACGGGCAGTCCGGGGATGACCCGGCTGCCCGTTTCTCATGGGCTGTGGCATCGTCCCGGCCACGACGACACCGACACCGGACGCAGGAGACCGCCATGACCGCCCCCGAAAAGCTTGTGATTCCAGAAGTGCGCAGCAAGGTGTCGCCGGAGGAATGGCAGCTCAGGGTCGATCTCGCCGCCGCCTACCGGCTGGTCGCGATGTTCGGCTGGTCGGATCTCGTGTTCACCCACATCTCCGCCCGCGTGCCGGGGCCGGAGCACCATTTCCTGATCAACCCCTACGGCTTCCTGTTCGACGAGATCACCGCGTCGAGCCTGGTCAAGGTCGATCTCGAAGGCCGGCAGGTGCTGGAGTCGCCGTATCCGATCAATCCGGCCGGCTTCGTGATCCATTCGGCAGTGCACGCCGCGCGCGAGGATGCGAAGTGCGTGCTGCACGTGCATTCCGCCAATGGCGTGGCGGTGTCGGCGCGCAAGGAAGGCCTGCTGCCGATCAGCCAGCAGTCGATCTTCGTGATGTCGAACCTCGGCTATCACGACTACGAAGGCGTGGCGCTGCTGGAAGACGAAAAGCCGCGTCTGGTCCGCGATCTCGGCCGCAACAGCTATCTGATGCTGAAGAACCACGGCCTGCTGACGGTCGGCAGCTCGGTCGCCGAAGCCTGGGTGGCGATGTACATCTTCGAAAGCGCCTGCAACATCCAGGTGCGGGCCATGGGCGCCGGCGGTGCCAATCTCGACAACCTGCTGATGATTCCGCAGGACATCCTCGACGGCGGCATGCGCCAGCTGCAGGAAGCGACGCGCGGCCAGGGCGCGGCCTTCGTCTGGCCGGCGATGCTGCGCAAGCTCGATCGCGTCGACCCCAGCTACCGCACGTGAGCCGCACGGCGGCCCTGAGCGTTGCCGCGCTTGCGCAGTGGCGGGCGGCCGGGCTGCGTTTCCAGCATCGCGGCCACGCCATCTTCGTCCGCGAAGCCGGGGCGGCGATCGACCAGTCCAGCTCGCTGCTGTGCCTGCACGGCTTCCCGACGGCCTCGTTCGACTGGTACCCGATCTGGGCCGGACTGACCCAGCACTTCGGCCATCTGCTGGCCTTCGACATGCTCGGCTACGGCTTTTCGGCCAAGCCGGCCGGGCAGGATTACCCGATCAGCACCCAGGCCGACATCGCCGAGGCGCTGCTGCGCGATCGCGGCGTGCGCCGCGTGCACCTGCTGGCCCATGACGTCGGCGACACCGTCGCCCAGGAACTGCTGGCCCGCGACGCCGAACGGCGCGAGCTCGGCGACCATTCGCTGGAAATCGCGTCCTGCGTGCTGCTCAACGGCGGCCTGTTCCCGGAAACCCATCGCGCCTCGCGCGCCCAGAAGCTGCTGCTGTCGCGGCTCGGGCCGCTGGTGGCGGCCACCATCAGCGAAAAGCGCTTCATGCCGAGCTTTTCACTGGTGTTCGGCCCCCAGACCAAGCCGTCGGCCGAGGAACTGACGGTGTTCTGGTCGCTGCTTGCGCACGACCACGGCCACCGGCGCCTGCACCGGCTGATCCGCTACATCCTCGAACGCCGTGCCCACCGCGACCGCTGGGTCGGTGCGCTGCAGACCACCGCAGTGCCGCTGCACCTGATCGATGGCGCGCTCGATCCGATCTCGGGCGCCCACATGGTCGAGCGCTATCGGCAGCTGATCCCGAACCCGGACGTGACCCTGCTCCCCGATGTCGGCCACTACCCGCAGACCGAGGCGCCGGAGGCGGTGCTGGATGCGCTGCTGGCGTTCCACCAGCGGCTGTCGCGCGGGTAGCGCGCCTTCACGCCCGAGTTGTTCCCGGACCGGGTCTCGAGCGTATCGCCGTCAGACCTGTCGATCTCAAAGACCGCGACGAGCCACGCATGCCCCAGAACCCGGAAGTGCCCGCCTACGATCCTCGACGCGATGCGCTGCTGCAGCGGCTGGCGCACGAACTGGCGACGGCCGAGCGCGAGGGCCAGCGCATCCGCCTGCTGACCGAGCGGGTGCCGGATCTGAGCATCGCCGAGGCTTACACCATCGCCCGGCTGCGCTTTGCGCATCTGGGTCGCGCGCGGGTCGGCTACAAGCTGGGCTACACCAGTCGGGCGATGCGTGAGCAGATGGGAATCGCCGAACCGAACTACGGCCTGCTGGGCGAAGGCATGGTGCTGGGACCCTCGCCGGTCACGCTCGAGGCCGGGCAGCTGGTGCATCCGCGGGTGGAACCGGAGCTGACGCTGGAACTGGGCGCGCCGCTGCAGGGGCCCGGTTGCACGGAAGCGGCGGCTGCAGCGGCGATCGCCAAGGTCTATCCGAGTCTCGAAGTGGTCGATACCCGATACCGCGCCTATCAGTTCACGCTGCGCGACAACATCGCCGACAACAGCTCGTCGGCGCGTTGCGTGCTCGGCGTGCCGGTGGCGTTCACGCCGCAGCTCGACCTGAAGACCTGCGTCGTCGAACTGCGTGGCAGCGACGGCGTGCTGGCGTCCGGCGTTGGCGCCGATGCGCTCGGCGATCCGGTGCTGGCCCTGGCCTGGCTCGCCAATGCGCTCGCGGCGCATGGCGAATACCTGCGCCCCGGCGATCGGGTGATGACCGGCGGGCTCACGCGGGCCTTTCCGATCGCCGCCGGCGAACGGCTGACGGCCTCGTTCGCCGGCATCGGCAGCGTCGAACTCCGGCTGCGCTGATCGGCAACGCGGCTGGCGCAGGCTCTGGGCCGGGTCAGGGCCGGATCAGCATCTTCATCGCGCCGTCCTGCTTCTCGTGGAAGACGCGGAACGCCTCGTCGATGCGGGCCAGCGGGAAGCGATGCGTGAAGTAGCCGTCCGGCTCGACGACGCCGGATTCGATCAGCCGCAGCGCCTCGGCCATGAACGGCTGCACCGAGGCGAAGCCGTTCATGTGCAGGCTGATGTTGCGCAGGAACACGTTGGCGAGATCGAGGTTGAAGGTGGAATCGCAGAACACGCCGATCGCTGCCACCGTGCCGCCGGCGCGCACCAGATCGAGGCTCGCCTGCAGCGATTCCGGTGAGCCGACCACTTCGATCACCTTGTCGAAGCCGCGCCCGCCGGTTTCCGCCAGCGCCCGGGCTTTCCAGTCCGCGTCGCCGATGTTGATAGCGATCGCGCCGCGCCGGCGGGCGAAGTCGAGCCGGTAGTCCAGCCGGTCGAGCACCACCAGCCGGCGAGGGCCGCGCTGCAGCGCGATATCCAGGGTCATCAGGCCGGTCGGGCCACAGCCGATCAGCGCCACGTTATCGCTCGCCTCGATGGCGGCGAGCCGATTGGCGATGATCGCCGACGGCAGGTTGCAGGACAGCGTCACCGCCGCTTCGTCGGAGACACCGTCGGGAATCCGCATCGCGTGGCCTTCGGCGTGCGGGATCACCATCGCTTCGGCATGGCTGCCGTTGATGTTGCCGAACGGCACGCCGAAGCCGTAGACGGCGCTGTGGGTGGTTTCGCAGTGCGCGGTCTGGCCGGCGGTGCACATGAAGCAATGCCCGCAGGACACCGAGTAGCCCATGCTGACCCGGTCCTTCGGCTTGAAGCGGGCGACCGCGCGGCCGACCTCGATGACCTCGCCGATCAGCTCGTGGCCGGTCTGCGACTTGCCCTTTTCCATGATCGCGTCGAGCGCACCGCGGTACAGGTGCAGGTCGGAACCGCAGATTGAGGTGCCGGTGACCCGCACCAGGATCTCGTGATCCGCCTGCAGGCGGGCATCGTCGATGTCGGTGCAGCGGATATCGCCTGCGCCGAAGTAAACCGCTGCCTTCATCTGTCGCTCTCCCCTTGGCCTGTGTTCTGGTGTGTTGGCGTGCGCGAGCACGCTAGACAATCACCGGGCCGGCCGGAACCCGCCTTGGTGAATATTCCAATGCGGGCCGGCTTGGGGCGGGCGGCGCTCAGTCGACGATCACCAGCCGCACGTCGATGTTGCCGCGCGTCGCGTTCGAGTACGGGCAGACGATGTGCGCCTGATCGACCAGCGTCTGCACCTGCTCACGCGCCAGGCCGGGCACGTGGATGCGCAGTTCAGCCTCGATGCCGAAGCCGGTCGGGATCTGGCCGATGCCGACGCGGCCGGTGATCGTGGTGTCGGCCGGCAGCGACACCTTGTTCTTGCCGGCGACGAACTTCAGCGCGCCGAGGAAGCAGGCCGAGTAGCCAGCGGCGAACAGCTGCTCCGGATTGGTGCCGGGGCCGCCGGCGCCGCCGAGTTCGCGCGGCGTCGACAGCTGCACGCTCAGCACCTGGTCGGACGACACGGCGTGGCCTTCGCGGCCTCCGGTGGCGGTGGCTTCGGCGGTGTAGAGGACTTTGGCGATGGACATGGTGGATCTCCTTTCGTTGTGCCGGTGGGCTCGGGATTGAGTCCGGCGGGGCAGGGGTACTGTGCACCGGGTCCAAGTACGATAAGTTGCAATTCATCTTTGATACTTGATCAATCGTCCTTCAATGACCGATCGCCTGGCCGCTTTGCTCGAACAGTTCCCGGTCAGCGCCCGCGTCTTCCAGACTGGCCTGCTGTGCGGCGTCACCGATCTGGACGGCAGCGGCAGCGCTGGCCAGCTGCACCTGATTCGCCGGGGACGGGTCGACGTACAGCACGGCGAAGGCCGTGCGCCGATCGCCATCCGCGAGCCGAGCCTGCTGCTCTATCCACGGCCGCTGGCGCATCGCTTCGTCACCGATCCGGACAGCGGCGCCGACTTCACCTGCGCGGCGCTGCAGTTCAGCGGCGGGGCCGGCAATCCGATGGCCCGCGCGCTGCCGGCCGTCAGCTGCCTGCCGCTGGCGGCGCTGCACGGCGGCGAGACCGTGCTGGCGCTGCTGTTCGAGGAAGCCGCCCAGCAGCACTGCGGCCGCCAGGCCGTGCTCGATCGGCTGTTCGAGGTGTTGCTGATCCGGGTGCTGCGGCAGCTGATGGAACAGGGCCGGACCGAGGTCGGGATGATGGCCGGGCTGGCCCATCCCCGGCTGCGGCTGGCGCTGGTGGCGATGCACGAATCGCCGGCCCGGCCGTGGACGCTGGACACGCTGGCGGCCCGCGCCGGGATGTCGCGCAGCGCGTTCGCGCGCGCCTTTCACGAGGCGGTCGGCAGCACGCCGGGCGCCTATCTGCAGCAGTGGCGGCTGCGACTGGCGCAGCAGGCCCTGCTGCGCGGCCGGCCGCTGAAGCAGGTGGCCGACGAGGTCGGCTATGGCAGCGAAGCAGCGCTGTCGCGGGTGTTCAAGGCGCACGCCGGGCTGTCACCCCGCCAGTGGCGGCAGCAACAGCAGGGCTGAGTCCGCGATCCTCGAAGCGGCCGCCGGACAGCTGCGCTCAGACGGCCTGGCCGAAGCGGCGGTGCACGATCAGCCGCTCCTCGCGGTCCGACGCGAACGCGCCGCAGCCGCGCTCGCGTGCCCAGCGTTCGCCGGCGCGCAGCAGCATCACCACCAGGCCCCGGTGCCGATGGGCCGGCTCGATGTACAGGCCCTCGACATAGCCGGTATTCCGGCCCGGCAGGCGGCGCAGGTTGCGGCGTACCGACAACTCGATATGACCGACCGCCCTGCCGTCCGACGTGCGCGCGATCAGCACCTCGTTCGGCTCGATCAGCTTGCCGAGGAAGTAGCGTTCGATCTGGTACTCGTGGCCGTCTTCCTCGTCGTCCCAGAGCAGGTTGCGCAGCCGCCGCCAGTCCTCGCTGTCGACCGGCCGCACCGGGTGGATCCGGTAGGGCAGGGCGCTGTTGCTGGCCTCGCGCGGCAGCGGCAGTTCGTCGGAGGTGACCATCAGGCGGCCACGCTGCTGCGCATCGACTGGCGCATCGAATCGGCATCCCGCCCCGGTGGCAGCCCGAACAGGCGGCGGTACTCGCGGGTGAACTGCGGCACGCTTTCGTAGCCGACGGCGAACGCTGCGCGGCTGGCCGGAATGCCCTGCGCGATCATCAGCCGGCGGGCCTCGATCAGCCGCAACTGCTTCTGGAACTGCAGCGGCGACAGCGAAGTGATGGCCCGGAAATGAGCATGGAACGACGACGGGCTCATGCCGGCGATCGCCGCCAGCCGCTCGACCGGCAGCGGCCGGCCGTAATCTTGGCGCAGCAGGGCCACCGCCCGGGCCACGCGATGTGCCTGGCTGTCCGGCGCGCCGATCCGGCGGATCGCCGCGCCATGCCGGCCCGCCAGCAGCCAGTAGTGCAGTTCACGCATCAGCGCCGCCCGCAGCACCGGAATCGACTGCGGACGATCAAGCAAGTGCAGCAGGCGCAACGCGGCATCGGCGGTTTCGGCGTCGGTGGGTTCGACGCAGACCGCCGTCGCCGTTGCCGATCCTCGATCCGCCACCGCCGTCGGATCACCGGCATCGGCGCTGCGCATGTCCGCGACCAGTTCGGCGATCAGCACGAAATCGAGATCGATGACCAGCGACAGGTACGGCGCGCCGGTGATCTGGCTGCTGGTCGGCATGTCGGCACTGATCAGCAGCGAATCGCCGGCGCCGAAGGCCAGCGTCCGTGCGCCGGTGGTGACCTGCTTGCGGCCCTGCAGCACCAGGCAGGCGAGCGGGCGGGCGATGGCGTGTTCGATGCCACCGGGCGCCGCCGCACGGATCAGGGTAAGGCCGTCGATCGGCGACAGCACCGCCGCGCCCGTGGCCGGCACGGGCACGGTGGCGAACTGGCGCAGCACGGTCTGGCGCAGGGCATCGGACATGGCCGGATGGTAGCGGCCTGCTGATGACGTTGCAGTCAATTTCGGAGGATCAGGCAAGTCATGCCGAGTTTCCGGTAACGACGCCTGCCGCCGCGCTGGCCAAGCTGTGGCCACGGTAACGGCTGGCCAGCAAGGCCGCCGCCGCCGCACCCCCCGCACCCCCATCCAAGCGGCCGGCAGACCTGCCGGCCGCGCGACCGGAGAACCCCGATGTCCCAACCGACCCTCACCCTGATCACCGGTGGCAGCCGTGGCCTTGGCCGCAACACCGCCTTGCACGTTGCCCGCAGTGGCGGCGATGTCGTCATCACCTACCAGCAGCGCCGCGCCGAGGCCGAAGCGGTGGTCGCCGAGATCCACGCGATGGGCCGCAAGGCGGTGGCGTTGCCGCTCGATGCCGGCAGCGTCGCCAGCTTTCCGGCCTTCGTCGAGCAATTGCGCAGCGCGCTGCGCGACACCTGGCAGCGCGAGCGTTTCGACCACCTGGTCAACAACGCCGGCCATGGCGAAGTGGCGCTGGTGACCGACACCACCGAGGCCCAGTTCGACGCGCTGGTCAACGTGCATTTCAAGGGCGTGTTCTTCCTGACCCAGGCGCTGCTGCCGCTGCTGGCCGACGGCGGCCGGATCGTCAACCTGTCGTCCGGGCTGACCCGCGTCTCGGCGCCCGGCTGGTCGGTCTACGCGGCGGCCAAGGGCGCGGTCGAAGTGCTGACCGTCTATCTGGCCAAGGAACTCGGCAGCCGCGGAATCACCGTCAACACCGTGGCGCCGGGCGCGATAGAGACCGACTTCTTCGGTGGCGCGGTGCGCGACACGCCGGCCTTCAACCAGTTCTTTGCCGGCATGACGGCGCTGGGCCGCGTCGGGCTGCCGGACGACATCGGCCCGATGATCGCCAGCCTGCTCGGCCCGGCCAACGGCTGGGTCAATGCCCAGCGCATCGAGGTGTCCGGCGGCCAGGGCATCTGAAGGCGGCGGCCGGTCGGTCGGCTGCCGGCGGGACGATACGCGCGGGGGCTTTAATCTGGCGCGGATCGTCCCAGCTTTCCGGCAAGCCCCACACCTGCTCTGCCGATGCTGATCGCCTGCCCGAGCTGCAATGCCGTCAACCGCGTTCCCGAGCCGCGTCTCGCCGACGCGCCGACCTGCGGCCGCTGCAAGTCGCCGCTGTTCAGCGCCCGGCCGCTGGTGCTGACGGCGGCCAATTTCGATGCCCAGCTCACGCGCGGCGAACTGCCGCTGATCGTCGATTTCTGGGCGCCCTGGTGCGGTCCCTGCCTGTCGATGGCGCCGAGCTTCGAGCGCGCCGCGGCCGAGATCGAGCCGCAGGCGCGGCTGGCCAAGCTCGATACCGAAGCCGAAGCGGCGCTCGCCGCCCGCTTCAACATCCGCAGCATCCCGACCCTGATCGCCTTTCGCAGCGGTCGCGAGATCGCCCGGCAGTCCGGCGCGCTGCCGCTGCCGGCGCTGCTGCAGTGGATGCGCCGCGCGATCGCCTGACGGTGGCAGCGTCATGCCGCGCCGCAATTCGCCCGCCGACATCGCCACCCTCGATGACCTGAGCGGGCTGGCCGATCTGGTCGTCGACAAGCGCCAGGACAAGCGCGCCAACGCCAAGCGCAGCCGCCGCAACCGCCATTACGAGCGGCAGTTCCTGCGCAATGCCGCCGGCCTGCCCATCTCCGACGATCGGGCCGACGATCCGGCCGTCGACCCGCCCGATGATCCGGCGGGAAACAGGCCAGGCAACTGAGGTCATGTCCCATGGGCTTGCGGTCTTGAACACGGACGAATACCGTCCGCGTTATGGCCCATCTCGGAACCAGCGTCGAATACGGTCTGCACTGCCTGCTGTGGCTGGCGGAGCCGGGCGCCGCTGCGGCCAGCAGCCGCGATCTGGCCGAACTGCAGGGGGTGTCGCCGTCGTTCGTCGCCAAGATCTTTCCGCGACTGGAGAAGGCCGGGATCGTCAGCGCCACGCCGGGCATCCACGGCGGCTACCGGCTGGCCCAGCCGGCGGCGCAGATCAGCGTGCTCGCGGTCGTCGACGCCATCGAGGGCCGCAAGCCGCTGTTCGAGTGCCAGGAAATCCGCGGCCGCTGCGCGCTGTTCAAGGGCCGGGCGCCGACCTGGTCGACGCAGGGCGTCTGCTCCATCCACGCGGTGATGCTGCGTGCCGAACAGCGCATGCGCGACGAGCTAGCCGGCAGCTCGCTGGCTGATCTGGCCGGCACCGTGGCACGCAAGGCTCCGGCCGGCCTCGATGGCGAGGTCCGCGTCTGGCTCGGTGACCGGCTGCAGGCGCGGCTCAAGGCTCGCAGTGGCGACGGCCCGGCGCGCAGCACCGGCAAGCGCGCCACCGAAGCGGGTACGCGCGCCACGCGGCCACGGCGGCGCGAAGCACCGTGATGCGCTTCGGCTGCTTCATTTTCCAGACATCGCCCCCGCAAGACGCCGTGCCGGGGACGAACACCTACGATCGGCGAACCGGGGAGCGATCACGATGAGCAGCATCGACCAGCACAGCAGCAACGGGCAGCGGAGCGGAAATGCCGATGGCGGCGGCGCAATGGCCGCCGGCGAACGCCAGCGGGCCGTCGTTCTCAGCGTCGTCGCCGTGCTCCACTGCGCCATCGCGCTCTGGCATGGCAGCGCCCACCTCGCGGTGCCGGTGCCGCTGAGCCCCCTGCAGACCGCTTTCGTCGGGCTTGTCATCGTCACCTTGCCCTTGCTGGCCACTGCGCTGCTCTGGACCCGGGCCCGGCCCGGCGCCGCCATCCTCTACACCGGCGCGATGCTGGCCTCGCTGCTGTTCGGCGTGATCAACCACTACGTCCTGGTGTCGCCCGACAACGTCATGTGCGTGCCGCCCGGCGCCTTCCGCCTGCGCTTCGTGCTGTCCTCGGCGCTGGTGGCCGGCAGCGAGCTGATCGGCACGGTCCTCGGCGTGCTGGCGGTGCGGCGCTGGCGTCGCTGAGCGCGCGGCCGGCGGTGACCTGATCTCAGGTGGCCTGCTGCAGATCGGCCACCATCGCCGCCAGGAACTGGGTCGCTTCGCCACCGGTGACGCAGCGGTGATCGAAGGTCACCGACAGCGGCAGCACCCGGGCGATCACGATCTGGCCGTCGACCGGCACGACGGCGTCGCGAATGGCGCCGGCAGCGACGATGGCGACGGTCGGCGGCAGGATCACCGGCGTCGCGTACTTGCCGCCGAAGCGGCCGAAGTTCGACAGCGTGATCGTGTAACCGCGCAGTTCCTCGGCCGGCACGTTCCGGGAGCGCACGGCGTCCTTCATGTTCTGCAGGCCGCTGCGCAGCGATTCGGCGCTGCGGCTGGCGACATCCTGCAGCACGGCGACGAACAGGCCGTCCGGCGTGTCGACGGCGACGCCGAGGTGGATCTTGCCGAGCACGCGGCGGCCGATCTCGCTGGCCTCGTACCAGGCGTTCAGCGCCGGCTGCGCCTGCACGCCGGAGACCAGCGCGCGGATCAGCCGCACGGTGAGGTCCTGCGGCGTGGTCCAGGCGTGCAGCACGGCGTCGTCGGTGACGGTGGTCGGCATCACTTCGTCGCGGGCCTGGCTCATCGCCCGCGACATCGCCTTGCGCGGGCCCTTCAGCTTTTCCAGCGGGCCGACATCGGTCAGCACCTGGTGCACGCGCTGCACGTCGGCGGCGGTGATCATGCCGTCCGGTCCGCTGGGCGTGACGATGCTGAGATCGACGTTGAGCCGGTGGGCCAGCGCCCGCACCGCCGGAATCACCTTCAGGCCGGTGCCGTTGCCGCCGACCTGGGTGGCCTTTTCGGCGACCACGTCGCTGCCGGCGCGCATCGCGCCGACCACGGTGCCGGTGTCGGTGATCGCGCCGCTGCGGGCGCCGCCGTGGTCGGCGGCCGGCGCGTCGCCAGGTGCGGCTGCGGCCTCGCCCTCGAATTCCACCAGCGGCTTGCCGACTTCAATGGTGTCGCCGGCCACGCCGTGCAGCCGCGCGATGACGCCGGCCTGCGGGCTCGGCACTTCGACGACCGCCTTGGCGGTTTCGACGGCGACCAGCGGCTGGTCGATGGCGACCCGGTCGCCAACCTTGACGTGCCACTCGCGGATGTCGGCTTCCTGCAGGCCTTCGCCGAGGTCGGGGAGCTTGAAGATGGGCATGTTCGCGGTCTCGAAAGGGTGGGGTTGCGGAAGGCGCGGTGACGGGATCAGCGCGGCGCCATCTCGAACACCTTGCGCACCTCGTGGAGGATGCGGCTGACATCCGGGATGTAGACGCGTTCCTGCCTGGCGAGCGGCATCGGCGTGTCGTAGCCGGCCACCCGCATGACCGGCGCGAACAGGCTGAGCAGGCCGTGTTCGGCCAGGCCGGCGGCGATCTCGGACGCCCAGCCGCCAGCGCGGGCGGATTCCGAGACGATCACGCAGCGGCCGGTCTTGGCCACGCTTTCGAGGATGGTGTCGAGATCGAGCGGCTTCAGCGTGGCCACGTCGATGATCTCGGCGCTGATGCCGTCCTCGGCCAGCCGGTCGGCGGCCAGGCGGGTGTCGTGCATCATCGCGCCCCAGCTGACCAGGGTGATGTCGGTGCCCGAGCGGTCGATGAAGCAGGTGTCGAGCGGCAGCGCCTCGCCGCTGTCCTCGACCGGCTGCTTGAACAGCCGGTACAGCCGCGTCGGCTCCAGAAAGATCACCGGGTCCGGATCGCGGATCGCCGCCAGCAGCAGTCCGTAGGCGCGGGCCGGGCTGCTGGGCGCGACGACTCTCAGGCCGGGCAGGTGCGCGAAGGTCGCTTCCAGCGATTCGGAGTGGTGCTCCGGCGCGTGGATGCCGCCGCCGTTCGGCGCGCGGATCACCAGCGGGCAGCTGAGCCGGCCGCGCGTGCGGTTGCGGTAGCGCGTGGCGTGGTTCACCACCTGGTCGAGGCAGGGATACAGGAAGCCGGAGAACTGGATTTCGGCTACCGCGCGGATGCCCTGCGTGCTCAGGCCGATCGCCATCGCGGCGACCAGCATTTCGGCCAGCGGCGTGTCGATGACGCGCTCCGGGCCGTAGCGGTCGAGCAGGCCCAGCGTGGCGCGGAACACGCCGCCGTTACGGCCGATGTCCTCGCCCAGCACGACGACGCGCGCATCGCGCTGCATTTCCGAAGCCAGCGCCAGGTTCACCGCTTCGATCAGCGCGAGATCAGCCACGGCCGCGCTCCTGCATCGTCGGGAAGTCCGCGCCATGGCTGGCGCGGTGCTTGATCAGGATGTTCATCAATGCCCTCCGTCGACCGGGCCGCGCGCCCGGACCTCGTCCCGCTGCCAGCGCATCGACGACGGCAGCTCGGCATACAGGTGATCGAAGATCGCTTCCGGCGCCTGCGGCGGCAGGTTCAGGAAGGTCTGCGCCGCCGCTTCGGCGGCGGCTGTGCCGTCGGCGACCAGTGCCGCCTCGTCGTCGGCCGACCAGAAGCCGGCCGCTTCCAGATAGGCCTTGTAGCGCTTCAGCGGGCAGCGCTCCCAGGCTGCGGCGACTTCGGCTTCGGCGCGGTAGCGGCGGGCGTCGTCGGCGGTGGTGTGGTCGTGCAGCCGGTAGGTCAGCGCTTCGACCAGGCTCGGACCGCCGCCGTCGCGGGCCCGTTCGATGGCGGCGGCCAGCACCGCGCGCGTCGCGATCACGTCGTTGCCGTCCACCTGTTCGCTCGGCAGGCCGCCGGCCAGGCCTTTCTGGGCGAAGGTCGCGGCGCCGGTCTGGCGGTGGCTCGGCATCGAGATCGCCCAGCCGTTGTTGCTGACCAGGAACACGATCGGCAGGTTCCAGATGCGCGCCGCGCTGATCGCTTCGTACCAGTCGCCCTTGGAGGTCGCGCCATCGCCGCAGGAGGCCATCACCACGCGCCGCTCCTGCTTGAGCTTGATCGCGTAGGCCACGCCGATGGCATGCGGCACATGGGTCGCGATCGGCACCGACAGCGGAAAGTCGTGGTGGCTCGGCGTGCCTTCCGGATAGGCCATGCCGCGCTCGTCGCCGCCCCAGTACTGCAGGATCGCGTGCATCGGCACGCCGCGCGCGAACTGCGCGGCGTATTCGCGGTAGGCGGGAATGAAGATGTCCTCGGCGGCCAGGGCATGGCCGATCGCCGTGCCGATCGCCTCCTGGCCGAGCACGGCGGCGTAGGTGCCCAGCAGGCCGGTGCGCTGCAGCGCCACCGCCTTCCGGTCGAACAGCCGGGTGCGCACCATCAGCGCGTACATCGCCCGGGCCTGCTCGCGGTCGCGGGCGAAGGCGGGTGGATCGGCGGTCAGGCTGCCGTCCGGGTTCAGGTAGCGGGTCAGGAAGACCTCGAAGGCGGCCACGCGGGTGGTGGCCGGGGACGGTTCGATCATCGTGCGCTCCGGGCGGGGGCATGGCCCGCATGACGCGGGTTCGCGATCTGCCGGCCGACGGTAGCACGCGGGATTTGCCGCTTGAAATGGCGGCCGACCGGGCTTCCGGCGCTGCAGGACGAGCGTGCCTCGGCAGCCGGCGAGCGGCCATCGCGGCGGCAGGTCGGGTACCCTGTCGGCCTGGCTCGCACCCTTGGCACTCCTGCCCCCGACGCCAGGCCTTAGGGCCGATCCCCTGATTTCGGCCCATCGCGCGCCGCCCGCCCTGCCGGCCGGCGCATTCCGCGGCCCGCAAGCGGGTCAACCCGGTCTCGATGCGCGCACCGGCTGCGCGCCGACCCCGATGGTCACGGCGTGATCCCGTATCCGGCCCTGCTGGCCGCATGGATTGCGCCCGGCGGCTGGCGTCCGGAACGACGCTGTCCCGCCAGCCGCGCATCGACCGGATGCACGAAGGAGCACTGCAACCCATGTTGTTGGCAACCGATCTCGATGGCACCTTTCTCGGCGGTAGCGCCGCCGACCGTCAGCAGCTGTACCAGCTGGTTGCCGGTCATCCCGACATCCGACTCGCCTATGTCACCGGCCGCGGCCTGGAAACCGTGCTGCCGCTGCTGGCCGATCCATCGTTGCCGCAGCCCGATTACATCGTCTGCGATGTCGGCGCGACCGTCGTCGACGGCCTGAGCCTGCAGCCGATCCAGCCGCTGCAGCACGAGATCGCGCTGCGCTGGCCGGGCGAGCAGCCGGTGGCGGACGCTTTCGCGCCGTTCGCCGAACTGGTCCGCCAGGCCACGCCGCAGCAGCGCCGCTGCAGCTATTTCTGCGCCGCCGAGGTGATCACGTCGGCGATGCACGACCGGGCGGCCGAGCTGCACTGCGAACTGCTGTTCTCGGCCGAGCGATACCTCGACGTGCTGCCGCGCGGCGTCAACAAGGGCTCGACGCTGAGCGCGCTGGTCGCCCAGCTCGGCATCGATCCGGAAACGGTGCTGGTGGCCGGCGACACGCTGAACGACCTGTCGATGTACGAGCAGGGCTTCAAGGGCGTCTGCGTCGGCGAATCCGAGGCCGGCCTGCTGGCGGGCACGCAGCGCATGGCGCGGGTGCTGCACGCCACGCGGCCCGGCTGCGGCGGCATCCTGCAGGCGCTGAGCCATTTCGGCTTCCTCGGCGAACGCGGTCTCGACAGCCTGCGCACCGCCGTGCAGGAGCCGGGCGAATCGGATCTGGTGGTGGTCTACCACCGGCTGCCGTACGAGGAGGCGATCGTCGATGGCCGCGTGCTGCGCCGCCGGCACGGTTCGCCGAACGGCATCATCCCGACCCTGCTGAGCCTGTTCAGCAGCGGCCAGCGCGGCGCCTGGGTGGCGTGGTCGACGATCGACCCCGACACCGGCGCGTTCGAGGCGCGCACGGCGGTCGATGTCGAGCGCTATCCGAACCTGGTCGCCGCCCGGGTGGCGCTGACCGCCGACGATGTCGAGGTCTTCTACAAGCGCTTCTCGAAGGAAGCCTTCTGGCCGACCCTGCACACGTTCTGGGAACGGGCGACGTTCCGCGACGACCACTGGCAGATCTTCGTCGAGGTGAACCGCAAGTTCGCCATCGCCGCCGCCCGCGAGGCGGCACACGGCGCCACCGTCTGGATTCACGACTACAACCTGTGGCTGGTGCCGGCCTTCCTGCGCGAGCTGCGCAGCGACGTCCGCATCGCCTTTTTCCACCACACCTATTTCCCGTCGGCGGACGTCTTCAACGTGCTGCCCTGGCGGCGCACCATCGTCGGCAGCCTGCTGCAGTGCGACTACATCGGCTTCCACATCCCGCGCCAGGTCGAGAACTTCATCGACGTCGCCCGAGGCGTGATGCCGATCAAGCCGCTGGCCTGGGAAAGCTGCGCGCCGCGGTATCTGACCTACGGCTGCGCCGTCGGCCTGGACCGCATGACCTCGATGATCGAGGTGCACGGCCGCCGCGTGCGGCTGGGGGCGCATCCGGTCGGCCTGGATGTCGAACGCATCGAAGCACTGCTGGCCACAGAGCGCGTGCAGGCGCAGATCGAGACGCTGCGCGAGCAGCTCGGCACCATGCGGCTGATCCTGTCGGTCGAGCGGCTCGACTACACCAAGGGCACGCTGGAAAAGCTGCTCGCCTACGAGGCGCTGCTGGCCGCGCGCCCGGAGCTGCACGGGCAGATCACCCTGCACGCGGTCTGCGTGCCGGCCGCCAAGGAGATGATGGTCTACGCCGAACTGCAGACGCAGATCGAGCAGGTGGTCGGCCGCATCAACGGCCGCTATGGCCGGCTCGACTGGACGCCGCTGCGCTACTTCTTCCGCGCGGTGCCGTTCGAGGACCTGCTGGCCAGCTACGCGAACGCGTCGGTCATGTGGATCACGCCGCTGCGCGACGGCCTGAACCTGGTCTGCAAGGAGTTCATCGCCGTGCAGGGCGCGCGCCAGGGCCACGGCGTGCTGGTGCTGTCGGAGTTCGCCGGCGCCGCTGCCGAGCTGAAGGAAGCGCTGCTGACCAATCCGCACGATCCGGCCGACCTGCTGGCGGTGATCGGCACGGCCATCGACATGCCGTCCGACGAAGCCACGCAGCGGCTGCGCGGGCTGCACGATGCCGTGCGTCACAACGACGTGCAGCGCTGGCGCACGGAGTTCCTGGCGGCCGTCGGCTGAAGCACCAGCGGCGGCGCGGGGCGGGGCGTCGGTGGCCCGCCCCGCGTTGCCGTGCAGCGTTGTCGCTACGCGGGCATTCAGGCGCGCAGGCTGAGCCAGCGCTTCGACTTCACGTCGACGTAGCGGATGGTGGTCTTCTTGAAGTTCAGGTCGACGAACAGTTCGGCCTGCATCTCGCCGTTGCGCCAGCACATCGCGACGCTGGAGTCGTTCGAGTACATCAGGTGGAACACGCCGTCGAAGGCCGGATGGCTGCAGCGGAATTCCATCAGCGCGATCAGCCGCCGCACCACTGGCTGCTGCACGGCGGCGTCGACCTCCGCCAGCGTGTAGTGATGGCGGTTGATGTCGCGCAGCTCGCCGCTGGCTTCCATCAGCTCCGGATCGTTCTGGCCGGCCAGCAGGCCGACGTAGTAGACCTGCGGAATGCCGGGCGCGAAGAACTGGATCGCGCGGGCGGCGATGTAGGCGTCGTCGTTGCGCTTGAGCGCGTCGTAGTAGGTGCAGGTGAGCTGGTAGATGGCGCCGACGGTATGCACGTTGGCCGCCGAGCGACGCAGGATCGGATCGGCGGAGCGCGAGCCGACGTTGTCGATCACCGCCTGGATCTCCGCCTTCGGCAGCACGCCCTCGACATCGGGGATGCAGATGCCGTCGTGGGTGTCGAGTACGGTGACCTGATTGCGCGGGCACATGCGCAGCCACTGCTTGAGGTAGGTGCTGTTGTTGTCGAGCAGGGTGTACAGCAGCAGCGGCGGCAGCGCGAAGCCGTACGGGTGCATGCCGTGCAGCGCGATCGCGTACTGGAAGCTGGCGTGGTCGTGTACTTCCGGCAGGGTTTCCACGCCGTGTTCCTGGGCGACGCCGTTGATCCACTTGAGGATGTCGTAGACATCCGGCTCGACCAGGAAGCAGGAGGTGCCGATCTTCTTGGTCGTGTAGCCGAAGGCGTCGAGGCGCAGCAGCCGCACGCCGCGCGCGGCGAGGAAGGCGATGGTGTCCTCCATCAGCGCATAGGTCTTCGGCGAGGAATAGTTCAGGTCGATCTGGTGTTCGGTGAACGTGCACCAGACCTGGCCGGTGCTGCCGTCGGCGAAGCGTACGTCGCGGAACGGCTCCTTCTCCTTGCGGATGTGGATGCGGGCGAGATCGTCCGGCGAGATCGGCCCCAGCTGGTCGACGTGAACGAACAGCTCGGCATGTTCGGATTGGTGACCCCGGGCGATGAAGTCCTGGAATTCGGCGGACTGATCGCTGATGTGGTTGAGCGTCAGGTCGAGACAGATGTCGTAGCGCGCCGCTAGCGCCTCGATGTCGGCCCAGCTGCCGTGGCGCGGGTCGATTTCCTTGTGGGTCAGCGGCGAGAACCCGCCATCGGCATTCGACGGATACGGCGGCAGGATGTGGATGCCGCCGATCGCCCGGGCGAAATGGCGGTCGATCACCGAGCGCAGGTCGGCCAGATTGGCGCCCATGCGGTCGGGGTAGGCGATCAGCTGGATCTTGTTGGTCAGCGGCAAGGGCGTTCTCCTTTGGGGTGGATCGGATGTCTCAGCCGGCGTCTTTGCGCGCCTGCGCGGCCGTGGCGGCGTTCGGCTGCGCAAGCCCGGCGAGTGCGGCCAGGCGCGGGTCCGCCAGCGCGTTGCGGCTGAGGTGCAGCTGGCGCTGCGGAAACGGAATCTCGATGCCGTGCGCCGCGAACTGGCGATGCACGCGGCGCAACAGTTCGCGGCCGACTTCCCACTGCATGATCGGGTGGGTCTTGATGCGGCCGCGGATCACCAGCGCCGAATCCTCGATGCGCTCGACGCCGAAGATCTCCGCCGCCGCAAGGATCTTCGGGCCGTAGACCGGATCGGCCTGCAGCGCGTTGCCGATCTCGCCCAGCACGGCGATCGCCTGGTCCGGGTCGGCGCGCAGGCCGATGCGGATGTCGAACAGGCAGGCCGACCAGCCGCGCGTGGCGTTGCTGACCGTGTTGATGCTGCCGTTCGGGAAGATGTGGACAACGCCGCCGAGATCGCGCAGCACCACGGTGCGCAGCGTCATCATCTCGACCAGGCCGCCGGTGCCGTTGATGGTCACCACGTCGCCGACCCGCATCTGGTTCTCCATCACCATGAAGAAGCCGGTGATGACGTCCTTGACCAGCGACTGAGCACCGAAGCCGACCGCCAGGCCGATGATCCCGGCCGATGCGATCAGCGGCCCGACCTGCACGCCGAGCTGCATCAGCAGCACCAGCGCCAATGTCACGAACAGCACGATGCGGATCATCTGGGTCAGCAGGTGCACCAGCGTCTCGATCCGCTTGCGCGCCTCCACCGGGTTCTCGTCGGCGCTTTCGGCGCGCGCCAGCAGCCGGGCGCCGAGCCGGCCGAGAAACACCTTCAGCGCCCGGGTCAGCAGCCACCAGAGCAGCAGCACCACGGCGACCCGCAGGCTGGCCTGCAGCAGATCGGTGAAATTGACGAGTTCCAGCAGCGTTTCGCGGTCGATCATCGGCAGGCGGCAGGGCGGACGGAATCAGCCGCGCCGGTCCCCGCAGGGCCGGCGCGTTGCCCGCACAGCGCGCGGGTCTTCAGGTCCGACCCCGGCGGATTCGCCGAAGTTCAGTGCAATTGATGCATCAGCTGCGAATGCGCCGTCAAAATGTCGTCAACAGCCGGTATTTCAGTGAGTCGTTGCCGCTCAGTGGCTAGGCTGCAGGCCGCTCAGCAGCCAGACGTGGAAGTCCAGCGCGTAGTCGCGGTGGATCGCGATGTGGATCGGCTCCAGCTCGGTGGTCGCGGCGAAGCGGCCGGTCATGCTGGCCGGCAGCGCGGCTTCGCGCGACACGAACACGAAGCTGCGGCCGTCGAGGCCGTCGAGCGTGGTCGACATCGCGTAGTAGTCGTCGGCCTTGTGCCCGGGGTTCCACTTCAGCATCGCCCGGCCGGCGGTGCCAGCGTAGTAGCGCGCCTCGGCGATCAGGTCGCGGGCGTCGCCGAGCAGGATCGCCTCCGGATGTGCGGCCTGCCGTGCCGCAAGCTGCTCGCCGTACTGGCGCCAGCCACGAACGCGCTTGTTCAGCACATCGTTCTTGCGGTTCAGCTCGATGCCGGCGGCGTGGGCCAGCGCATCGAAGTGATAGGCGACCACGGTGACCGCCAGGTTCAGCGCCAGGGCCGCGACCAGCAGCGATCGCCGGCCCGTTTCCAGCAGCCGGGCGACGACGAACAGGGTGCCGCCGACATAGGCCATCGCCGCCCAGTTGGCATTGGCGCGGCCGATCAGCGACTGCGCGGTGATCGCGCCCAAGAATGGCAGCGCGAAGCAGGCCAGCAGCCGGTAGCGTTCGTCGCGCAGCCATTGCTTCGCCGCCGCCAGCTGCACCAGCCAGGCGATGAACAGCACCGGGCCGAGAATGCCGAGCTGGCCGGCGATGAAATCGCCAAAGGATTTCCAGTTCAGGCCGTGTTGCCCGCCGTTCAAACCGCCTTCCAGACCGGAAATCTGCGCGGTATGGCCCAGGGTCGGCCAGCCGTTGGCGGCGTTCCAGATCAGGTTCGGCGCGAAGATCAGCGCGGCGAGCGCGGCGGTGACATACAGCTTCGGGCTGCGGAAGTGCGCGCGCAGGCCCGGGGTGATCGCCAGATGCAGCACGACCGACACCGCGAAGATCGCCATCGTGTACTTGGTCAGCAGGCCGAGGCCGCTGGCGACGCCGGCGGCCAGCCACCAGCGCCAGGTGTCGTGGTCGAGCGCCTTCAGGTAGGCGTACAGCGCCGCCGACCAGCACAGGAACAGCGGCACGTCGGTGGAGATGATCACGCTCGACAGCGCCACGCCGGGCAGGGTGATGAACACCACGGCGGTCCAGAACGCGGTGTGGGCGTCGAACAGGCGGCGGCTGATCGCCCAGATCAGCAGCGTGGTCAGCGGGTAGAGCAGCAGCGCGCCGGATTTCACGCACAGCGGGCCGTCGCCGCAGACCGAAGTGGTGGCGGCGATCACCGCCGCGATCATTGGCGGCTTCGAGAAATAGCCCCAGTCCAGCGCCTGCGACCAGGTCCAGTACTGGGCTTCGTCGACATACAGGTCGAGCCCGCTGGCGGCGATCGCCAGCGCCCGCCAGGCGGTCAGCAGCACGATGATGACCAGCAGCAGCGGCAGGCCGCAGCGATCGTCCGGGCGGGTCGGCAGGGGCAGCGGGGAAGAGCGCAAGGTGCGGGTTTCGAGCGGTTGGGTCGACGGATTCTAGCGATGCCCTGTGTTCTAATCTTTCGATGACCTTGACCCATCTTTTCCGACAGCCGGCCGCGCCGCGCCTGTCTTCGCCGGATGCACGCCGTGCTCGGTGAACGCTACGAACTG
Organism: Gammaproteobacteria bacterium; assembly: GCA_026398815.1. Lineage (GTDB taxonomy): Bacteria > Pseudomonadota > Gammaproteobacteria > Nevskiales > Nevskiaceae > Nevskia. The sequence goes on along the minus strand of JAPLSA010000006.1, from coordinate 85,654 downwards.
CTGCTTGGCCTGCGCTACACCCGCGCCAAGCGTCGCAACCACTTCATTTCCTTCATTTCGCTGGCCTCGATGCTGGGCATCGGCCTCGGCGTCGCGACCCTGATCGTGGTGCTGTCGGTGATGAACGGCTTCGAGAGCGAATTGCGCCAGCGCATCCTCGGCATGGCCTCGCACGCGACGATCTCGGGCAATACCGAAGGGCTGCCGGACTGGCGCGAAGTGGCCCGCATGGCCGGCCAGAATCCCGATGTCGCCGGCACCGCGCCGTACATCGAAGGCGAGGCGCTGGTGAAGGTCGGCGGCGAGATTTCCGGCACCGTGATTCGCGGCGTGTTGCCGGAGGAAGAAGCCAAGGTGTCGGAGATTGGCGCCCACATGACCAGCGGCACGCTGGCCGATCTGGCCGGCGGCGCGTTCAACATCGTGCTCGGCTACGAGCTGGCCCAGCAGCTGGGCGTGACGCGCGGCGACAAGGTCGACCTGATGATCCCGCAGCTCAGCGTCACGCCGGCCGGCGTGCTGCCGCGCTTCCGGCGCTTCAACGTGGTCGGCGTGTTCCGCATCGGCATGTATGAGTTCGATCGCGGCCTGGTGCTGGTGCATCTCGACGATGCCGCCGCGCTCTACCGGATGGGCGACAACGTCACCGGCGTGCGGCTCAAGCTCAACGACCTGTTCCAGGCGCCGCGCGTGGCGCGCGAGATCGCGCTGGCGACCCCCGGTGCCTACTTCGTGTCCGACTGGACCCGCAGCCACGCGAACTTCTTCCGCGCCGTGGCCACCGAAAAGACCGTGATGTTCCTGATCCTGTCGCTGCTGGTCGGCATCGCCGCGTTCAACATCGTCTCCACGCTGGTGATGGTGGTGCAGGACAAGCAGGCCGACATTGCCATCCTGCGCACGCTGGGCGCCACGCCGCGCTCGATCATGGCGGTGTTCATGGTGCAGGGCTCGGTGATCGGCGTGATCGGCACGGTGCTGGGCGTCAGCCTCGGCGTGCTGCTGGCGGTCAACGTGCAGACCCTGGTGCCGCTGCTGGAAGCGGCCACCGGCCGGCAGTTCCTGTCGCCGGACATCTACTACATCAGCGACCTGCCATCGGACCTGAAGATCGGCGACGTGATCCAGATCAGCCTGCTGTCGCTGGCGCTCGGTCTGGTGTCGACGCTGTATCCGGCCTGGCGCGCCTCGCGGGTGCAGCCGGCGGAGGCCTTGCGATATGAGTGATCTCGTCATCGCCTGCCACGGGCTGGCCAAGACTTTCGACGACGGTCGCCTGAATCTCACGGTGTTCTCGGGTATCGACCTCGAACTGCGGCGCGGCGACCGCATGGCCATCGTCGGTTCCTCCGGCGCCGGCAAGAGCACCTTGCTGCACATCCTCGGCGGGCTCGATTCCCCGAGTGCCGGCACGGTGTCGGTGGCGGGCCGGGAGATGAGCGCGCTCAGCGATGCCGAACGCTCGCGGGTGCGCAACGCCAGCCTCGGCTTCGTCTACCAGTTCCACCATCTGCTGCCGGAATTCACCGCGCAGGAGAACGTGGCGATGCCGCTGCTGATCCGGCGCACGCCGCGCCGCGAGGCGATGGCCACGGCGGCGCAACTGCTGGATCGCGTCGGCCTTGGCCAGCGGCTCGGCCACAAGCCGGGCGAGCTGTCCGGCGGCGAGCGCCAGCGCGCGGCCGTGGCGCGGGCGCTGGTCACCAAGCCGGCCTGCGTGCTGGCCGACGAGCCGACCGGCAACCTCGACACCCGCACTGCCGAAACGGTGTTCGAGCTGATGCTGGAACTGAACCGGGAGATGGGCACCAGCCTGATCGTGGTCACCCACGACATGAAGCTGGCCGCGCGCATGGATCGCATCGGAGCCTTGCAGTCGGGCGGCCTCGTGCCGATGACGCCCGAACTGCTGTTGCAGGGTGCCCGGCCCGGCTGAAGCCGTCTTTGCTGGCGGCTCCCGCGCAGCGGGATGGCTGTGGTTGCGCCAGCGCGCCGAGATCGGGCCGGTGGCGCTGGTGCTCGCCTTCACGATCGGCGCACTGGCGCTGTTGCAGCTGGCAGCGCTGCCGCCGTTGTGGAGCTACGCCGCGCTGCTGATCGCTGCCCTGCTGGTCCGGCGCTGGCGCGGCCTGCTGCTGGCCTTCACGGCCGGCGCGGCGATCACGGCGCTGGCGGCCGGCGAAGTCATCGACAGCCGTTGGCCGACTACGCGCTTCGGCGAGGTGAGGGTTGTCGAAGGCGTGATCGCCTCGCTGCCGCAGGCGCAGCGCGACGAAGGCGGCTTCGACGGCGAATCGCGCGGCGAGCCCGCCACGATCACCTGGCGTTTCCGCTTCGATCCGGCCGATCGCGCGCTGCCGGCCAGAGTCCGGGTGGCCTGGTACCGCAGCCAGGAGAACCTGCGCGCCGGCGACTGCTGGCGGCTGCAGCTGGTGCTGCGCACGCCGCATGGCAGCGTCAATCCCGGTGGCTTCGACTACGAGGCCTGGCTGTTCCGGCAGGGCATCGGGGCGACCGCGACGGTGCGCAGCGGCGAACGCTGCGCGGCCGCCAGCAGCCACCGCCTGCTGCGCCTGCGGCAGGCGTTCGCCGATCGGCTGCAGGCCTGGCTGCCCGGCCATCCGGCGTTGCCGATGGTGGCGGCGCTGACGCTCGGCGACACCTCCGGGCTCGACGAGGACGACTGGCAGGCGTTCCGGCTGACCGGCACCACGCACCTGGTGGCGATCTCCGGCTTCAATGTCGCGATCGTCGCCGGCGTGGTCTTCTGGCTGGTCCGCGCGCTGTGGCGGCTGTTCCCGGGCTTCTGCCTGCGGCTGCCGGCGCCCAGCGCGGCGCTGGCCGCATCGGTGCTGGCAGCGTTCCTCTACGCGCTGCTGGCCGGCTTCGAGCCGCCGGTGCAGCGCGCCGCGCTGATGCTCGGCCTGCTGGCGCTGGCCGGCGCCTGGGGCGGGCTCGGCCAGCCGGGGCGGGCGCTGGCGCTGGCCTGGGGGCTGATCGTCGCGCTCGATCCGCTGACCCTGCTGGCGCCGGGGCTGTGGCTGAGCTTCGCGGCGGTCGCCGCGATCTTCTACGTCTCGGCCGGGCGGCGGTCGCCGCCGCCGGCCTGGCGCGCGGCGATCACCGTGCAGCTGATGCTCAGCGTGATGCTCGCGCCGCTGACCCTGTACTGGTTCCAGGGCACCAGCCTGACCGGGCCGCTGGTCAACCTCGTCGCGGTGCCGCTGGCGGCGCTGCTGACCCCGCTGCTGATCGGCGCGCTGCTGCTGGCGGCGCTGTTGCCGGCCATCGGCCTGCCGCTGCTGCAGCGGGTGGCCGATCTGCTGGCGCTGGCGCAGGACGGCCTGCTGGCGCTGGCCGCCGCCACGCCGCAGGCCTGGGCGGCCGCCAGCCCGGAGCCGGCCGCGCTGCTGCTGGCCCTGCTCGGCGCGCTGGCGCTGTTCGCGCCGGCCGGCGTGCCGCTGCGCCTGTTCGGACTGCTGGCGCTGTCGGCGCTGGCCTTGCCGCCGCCCCGGCCGGTCGAGGAAAGCGGCTTCCGCGCCACCGTGCTCGATGTCGGCCAGGGGCTGGCGGTGGTCGTCCATACCGCGCGGCACACGCTGCTGTACGACGCCGGTCCGGCCTATCCGGGCGGCTTCGACGCCGGCCGCTCGGTGGTGGTGCCGTACCTGCTGCGCAGCGGCGTGCGGCGGCTCGACCGGCTGATCGTCTCGCACGGCGATCTCGACCATCGCGGTGGCGTGCCGGCGGTAGCGGCGGCACTGCCGATCACGCTGCGCAGCGGTGCCGGCGGCGATCGGCCCTGCGTGCATGGTGAGCGCTGGCGCTGGGACGGCGTCGATTTCGAACTGCTGGCCGGGCCGGAAGCCGGCGGATCGGACAACAACGGCTCCTGCGTGCTGCGTATCCGTTTCAGCGATCACGCCGTGCTGCTGGCCGGCGACATCGAGGCCCGGCGCGAGACGGAACTGCGGGCGCAGGCCGCATCGTCATTGCCGGCAACGGTGCTGGTGACACCGCACCACGGCTCGCGTACCTCGTCGACCGACGCCTTCATCGCCGCCGTCGCGCCGGAGTTGGGCGTGCACAGCGCCGGCTGGCACCACCGTTTCGGGCATCCGTCGCGCGAGGTCGTCGCCCGCTATGCGGCGCGGGGCATCCGGCAGCTGTCGACCGGCGACAGCGGCGCGGTGGCAATCACCGTCACGCCGGACGGCTGGCACGTTTCCGAGGCGCGACAGGCGCGCCCGAGGCTGTGGTCAACGCCGCCGGACGAAGCCTGGCGGCGGCTTCCTTGAGCGCCGGCTCAGAGATTCCTTGAGCGCCGGTTCAGAGAATCGTCGGATTCGGCGCGTCGCCGTAGACGGCCTTCGGGTCGAACATCTTCTCGCTTTCCTCGAACTTCAGGACGCGGGTGAAGTCGCCTTCGCCGGTCGGGATCGAGCGGTAGAAGCAGGACCGGTAACCGACGTGGCAGCTGGCGTCGCCGGGGATTTCCACGCGCAGCCAGACCGCATCCTGGTCGTCGTCGATGCGCATCTCGACCACCTTCTGCACCAGCCCGGAGGTCGCGCCCTTGTGCCACAGCACCTTGCGGCTGCGGCTGTAGTAGTGCGCCTCGCCGGTGGTGATGGTCTTCTTCAGCGCCTCGGCGTTCATGTAGCCGAGCATCAGCACTTCGCCGGTCGCGGCCGCCGTGGTGACGCAGGCGATCAGGCCGTGCTCGTCGAACTTCGGCGCCAGGTCATGGCCTTCCTCGACCTGCTCGATGGTCTGGCGGGATTCGAAGCGGACGTCCTGGGAGGCAGCGGTCATGGCGGTTCAACGAGAAAGCAAACGGGCCGCGATTATAGCGGGGCGCCCCGCAGCCCTTCAGCGGCGACCGCTCCGGCGTCAATCACGCTGCCGGCCCAGGCCGCTGCGGCCAGGGATGCCGTACGGCGTCGGCGGGCTGCGATCGCTGCTCCGGCTGCTGTCCGGCGGATTGGCGCGCGGGCCCGGTGGCGCCGGCGCAGGCTGGGGTTGCGGCTGCGGATAGACCGACGGGCGTCCCGGCGTCGGCGGTCGCGAGGCCGGCCGGTCCTGCGGGCGGTCCACCGGCCGATCGTAGGACCGGTCCGGCGGACGGTTGCCCGGCGGGTTGCGCGGGCCATCGTCGTCGCGGTCGTCGTGCGGGCGGCGCCCCGGCTCGCGCGGCGGCTTGCGGCCGGGATTGGGGTCGTAGATCACCGGCGGCTGGCGGCCGCCGCGATCGTGGTTGCGGTCGTCGTCCCGATCCCGATCCCGATCCCGGTCTCTGTCCCAATCGCGGCCGCGATCGCCGTAGTACGGCCGGCCGGCATAGAAGCCGCCGCTGCTGCCGTAGTACGGCTGGCCGTTGTAGTAGCCGCCCGGGTAGTAGTAGCTGCCGTACCAGCCCGGTTCGTAGAAGCCGGCGCCGTAGTAGCCCGGGCCGTAGTAGGCCTGCGGGTAGTTGTAGGCGTTGTAGCGCTGCGAGTGGCTGTAGTAGTTCGACGATTCCTCGTACGGCGGCGCGTACACGCAGGCCGATGCCAGCGCAGCGACGGCAGCCAGGGTCAGCACGCGAAACACGGTCGAGGATCTGTTCATGGGCGGCGACTCTACGCCGGCGATCTGAACTTCGGCTGAACTGCCGGCAGCGGCTGGCGGCCGGGCCGGCACCGGACTCAGGCCGCGTGGCGGCGGGCGATCGCCCCCTTCATCACGCCCTCGTAGGCGCGCACCGTCACCGCCCGGCCCGGCCGCAGCGCGGCTACTGCATCGGCCAGGTGATCGGCAATGCATTCGACCGTGGTATCGGAGGCCAGCACTTCGCAGCGCGCCGCCGGCAGTTCCAGCATGAACGCGCCCTCGGCGGACCGGTATTCGTAGCGATGGCGGCCGCCGGCGTCGGACTTCAGGTCTTCCCGGGTGCCGAGGTAGATGTCGGCCCAGCGCGCCGCCTGCGCGGCTTCCAGTGCGGCATCGCGCTCGCCGTCGATGCGGATCTCCAGCCGCGAGCGATGGCCGTGGGCGATGCGCTGGCAGTGCCCGGCATGCTTCTTCAGGCCGTGCGTGTAGTGGTACAGCGGGCCGTCGATGCGCTCGTCGCGCAGGCTCAACCGCAGCTCGGCGACGCTGTCCGGCACCACCGCCTTGAGCATCGGCGCCAGATGGGCGGCCAGCGCGTCGGCATCGATCCGCGCTGCGTCGACCAGGGTCACCGCGCAGGCCGGCGAGGCGTGGTCGATGCGGCCTGCCGCGCCGTCATGGCGCAGCGTCACGCGACCGTCGCCGTGCGCCACCTGCAGGCCGGGATCGCGCAGCGGCACCAGCAGGGTGTGGTCGGCGCTGTCGTCGAGCGCCCGCTTCAGCCGCTTCTTGACCTCGCCGAAGTCGAGCACCATCGACTGCGCATCCAGCTCGCCGAGCAGCTCGATGTCGACGATCCAGCTTTCGCCGACCAGCCCGCGCACGGCATCGAGGCGCGCGCAGTCGATCACCGTCAGGTGTTCGACGAACAGGCTGGACAGGCGGGACGGCGAGCGGGAAGTCGGCGTGGACAAGGGCGCGGCACAGGAAATCAGGCGGCGCACAGTGTAGCGCCGCAGGCTGCCGATCCCGGCGCTGCCCTGGCAGGTGACGCTCGGCACGCCGCCCGGCCGCCGGGAGCGCACGCGGCAACCGTTTAGAATCGCGGCCTTCCCAAGTTCAGCCACACGCCCGCGCGCCATGTCCGTCACCACCCGCTTCGCACCGTCCCCGACCGGCTTCCTGCACATCGGCGGCGCGCGCACCGCGCTGTTTTCCTACCTGTACGCGAAGCGCTTCAACGGCCAGTTCCTGCTGCGCATCGAGGACACCGACCGCGAGCGCTCGACCCAGGAAGCGGTCGACGCGATCTTCGAAGGCATGGCCTGGCTCGGCCTGCACGGCGACAACAAGGCGCCGATCTACCAGACCCAGCGCTTCGATCGCTACAAGGAAGTGATCGCCCAGATGCTGGCGGCCGGCACCGCCTACCACTGCTATGCCAGCAAGGAAGAACTGGACGCGCTGCGCGCCGAGCAGATGGCCAACAAGCAGAAGCCGCGCTACGACGGCCGCTGGCGCCCGGAAGCCGGCAAGCTGCTGCCGACGCCGCCGGCCGGCGTCAATCCGGTGGTGCGCTTCCGCAATCCGACCGAAGGCGAGGTGGTGCTGAACGACCTGATCAAGGGCACGATCACCTTCGCCAGCGACGAGCTGGACGATCTGATCATCGCCCGCGCCGACGGCACGCCGACCTACAACTTCTGCGTCGTCGTCGATGACATGGACATGGGTGTCACCCACGTCATCCGCGGCGATGACCACGTCAACAACACGCCGCGCCAGATCAACATCCTGCGCGCGCTCGGCGCCACGCCGCCGGCCTATGCGCATGTGTCGATGATCCTGGGTTCCGACGGCGCCAAGCTGTCGAAGCGTCACGGCGCACTCGGCGTCATGGAATACCGCAGCATGGGTTTCCTGCCGGAAGCGCTGCTGAACTACCTGGTGCGGCTCGGCTGGAGCCACGGCGACCAGGAACTGTTCACCCGCGAGGAAATGATCGCGAAGTTCGACTTCGACCATGTCTCGGCAAGCCCGGCGCGCTTCGACATGGAAAAGGCCTGGTGGGTCAACCACCAGTATCTGAAGTCGGTCGACCCGAGTGTCGTGGTGCCGGAATTCCAGTGGCATCTGGAGAAGATCGGCGTCGACGTCAGCCAGGGTCCGAGCCTGACTGCCGTCATCGAGCAGCAGCGCGAGCGCTGCCGCAGCCTCGTCGAGATGGCGGAGAAGTCGAAGTTCTTCTTCGCTGAGCTGGACGGCTACAACGAGAAGGACGCCGCCAAGCACTTCAATCCGGCGGCGCTGGCGCTGCTCGCCGAACTGCGCGGTCAGCTCGAAGCGCTGCCGGAATGGACCACCGAAGCGCTGCACGCGGCGGTCAACGGCTTCGCCGAAGCCAAGGGCCTCGGGCTCGGCAAGATCGCCCAGCCGATCCGCGTCGCGGTCTGCGGCATGGCGGTGTCGCCGCCGATCGATGCCACGCTGTTCCTGCTCGGTCGCACGCGCACGCTGGCCCGGCTGGCGGCGGCTGCCGGCAGCGCCTGAAACGATGCCCGGCCGGCTGGCCGGGCGGTGGCAGGGTCGCCGCGTGACCGGATTCACGGCCGCCAGTTGACCTTTTCCTGACAAGGCCGACACTCCCCGCAGAGCAGCGACCCGGGCCAGGAAGCCCGGGCGACAGGCCCGGGGAAATCCGATGAGCAAGGTTCAGGGAACGGCCGGCGCCGCGCTGGCCGGCGTGGGCGGCCAGGCGATCAACCTGCTGCGGTCGCTGGCGCAGTACGCCGTGCTGCTGGCGGTGCCGGTGGCGGCCTATTACTTCGCGGTCGTCCAACGTCAGGCCGAGGCGCGTTCCGAGCAGGCCTTCCATGCGCTGAAGCGTGTGCAGGGCGAGTTCGACACCCGGCTCGCGGTCATCGACTACCTGCTCGACGCGCCGCCCCAGACCGGCGGCCCGCCGGCGGCGCTGCGCTATGGCGAGGTGGGCCTGACCCGCGAGCCGGCCGATCCGATCCGGCGCGCTGCCGACTGCTCGCCGGTCACCGCAGCCAAAGCGGCTGCCACGGCCACCGGCGGCCGCGCGCCGGTCTGCCGCGATCTGCACGAGGACGCCGGTGGCGCCGTGCTGCGGGTATCGCGCCGCGATGCCGTGCTGGCGATGCCGGCCGAGCGCCTGCTCGATGCGCCGGCCGCGCTGCGCCATTTCGAGCGCGTGCTGCTGGCCGACGAGCAGGGCCAGGTCATCACCTCGGTCACCGCGCCGGTCGAGCACGATCCCGAAAAGGTCAGCCACCGGCCGGTGCCGGACACCGTGCCGCCGGTCAATGTCCGGCCGTTCCTGGTGCAGGCCGCCCGCGACCGCCTGCGCCAGCTGGCCGGGCGCGGCAATGCGGCGGCGGCCGACGCCACCGAAAAGGCTTTCGGCAGCGAGCTGAAGCTGGGCGAGGCGGCGGAAATCAGCGCCGAGATCGGCGGCCGCCGCTATCGCATCTACCTGCTGCCGTTCGCGCCGGAAAAGCCGGTGCAGCGGCGCGGCAAGCCGTTGGCGCCGCTGTACCTGCTGGGCATCGAACGGCAGTCGGCGATCGACGATGCGACCGCCGCGCTCGGCGTCGAAGGCCTCTGGTACCTGCTGGTGACGCTGCTGCTGACCATCGCCGCCTGGCCGTTGCTGCGCGTGCTGCTGCTCGGGCCGCAGGAAGCGGCCACCCGTCCGACGCTCGCCGCCACGCTGATCTCGGTGGTGTTCATTCCGGCGCTGCTCACGGTGGTGATCCTGGTGCTGATGGCGCGCGGCGACGAGCACCGGCAGGCCGCCCGCCGCGCCGCGCAGTACGCGCAGGCGGTGGCGGCCGAGCTGTCCGGCGAAGTGCGGCGGATGCTGCAGGCGATCGATGACACCGGGCCGCGCTTCGCCGGCCAGCCGGCTGCGCCCGAGGCCGGGCTGCGACTGCTGCAATGCGACGGCTTCCAGCTTCGCGGCCAGCGGGCCGGGCAGGACTGCCGCTTCGACGGAAGCAATACGAATTTCTGCCATGTCGCGCCGCTGGCGCTGGCCGCCGATGGCCTGCGGCCGCGCCCACCGTTCGAAACCCTGTTCGCCACCAACGCGCTGGGCGAAGTGCAGGGCGAGCCTTACCTGACCACCGGCGGCTGCCAGCCGCGCGCGGCGCATATCGACCTGTCCGAGCGCGAGTACTTCCGCAGCCTGGCGCGCGGCGGCGGCTGGCCGCTGCCGGCGCAGGGCACCTGGCGCCAGGACGGTGTGGTCGCCACCGGCGGCCGCTACGCCGCGCAGCGCATCTACGCCAAGACCGACGGTACCCGCACCCTGGTGGTCGCCGTGCCGCGCCGCACGGCGGACGGCCGCTTCGCCGGCGTGTTCGGCGTTGCCGCCGATGTCCGCTCGCTGAGTGCGGCGCTGCGGCCGCCGTATCTCGGCTTCGCGGTGGTCGATCCGCTGTCCGGCACGGTGCTGTTCCACAGCGACGACGACACTAGCCTGCACGAGAACTTCCTCGACGAGGTCGACCACGATCCGGCGCTGACGCAGGCGATCAGCAACGGCCGGCCGGCCCGGCTCGACGGTCACTACCGGGGCCGGCGGCATCACTTCGTCGTCGAGCCGGTTCCCGGCCTGCCGTGGATGGCGGTCAGCTTCTTCGACGCCGGCGTGGTCAGCGCGCCAGCGGTCGGCAGCGGCCTGATCGCGCTGGCCGAGATGATCGGCCTGATCGCCCTGCTGGCCCTGCTGGCGCTGGGCTTCGCGCTGCTGGTGGTGCCGGCCTGCGCGCTGATCGGCTGGCGGCTGGAACTGTGGCAATGGCTGTGGCCGCAATGGCGCCTGCGGCGGCGCTACTTCTGGCTCGGCATGGCGCTGCTGCTGCCGGCCTCCTGCAGCCAGATCGCGCTGTGGCTGGCCACCGACGACCTGACGATGAGCGTGGTGATCGCCATCGGCACCGCCTGCCTGACGCTGTGGGCGATGCTCTGGCTGTCCAGCCAGCGGCCGTGGCAGGCGGGCCGGACGCCGGCCGGCGTGCGTCGCCACTGGCAGGGCCAGGATGGCGATGACCTGCGGCCGACGCCGGTCGACACGCTGCGCGAGATGCGCCACCGCTACATCGTCGCGGTGATGGCCGGCGTCATCGCCTTGGCCGTGCTGCCGGCAGCCGGCTATTTCCTGAACGCGCTGCCGAGGGTCGAGGAAGCGCAGCTGCGCCAGGCGATGGTCGCCACCGGCCGCAGTCTCGATCACCGGATCGCCGCGCTGACCGGCGACATCCGGCGCACCGCGCTCGACGGCATGGCGATGGTCGGCCGCCCGGCACCAGCGCTGCAGCAGGCCGGGCAGGTGGCCGCGCTCGGCGTCGACTGGACCCTGGGTAGGCATGACGACTGTGCGGCGGCGCCAGCAGCGTTCCGCGCGCCATCGTGGCTGCTCCGGCAGGTCTGGCCGGTGCTCGGCTCGCTGCTGCCGGCGTTGGCCGGGGACGGCCCGCCGCAGGCCGACGACGGCCGCTTCCAGCGCCGCGCGGCCTTGCCTGCGAACCCGGCCTGCGGCGCGGTGCTCGACTACCGGCATCCGCTGCGCTTCGACGGGCCGGCGACGCTGCGCCTGTCCGCGCCGTATCCGGCGCCGCTGCGGCTGCGGCGTCTCTACGACGCCGGCAACGGCGCCATCGGCACCGTGGCGATGACGCTGGTGATCGCCGCCGCGCTGCTGTTGGTCTACCTGCTGGTGCGGCTGGTCGCCCGGCGGGTGCTGGGGCTGGACCTGCCGTACCTGCCGCCGCTGCCGACGCTCGGGGCCGATTTCGCCGCCGGCGTCCGCCATCGGCTGCCGGGCCGGATTCCGCCGCGCGACGCCTGGCGGTACGTGCTGGCGCCGGATGGCCCGGCCGGCGCACCGCAGCCGCCGGCGGCGGCAGCGCAGGTGATCGGCCCGGAACAGCTGGCCCACGCGCCGCTGGTCGCGTTCGTGGCCGCGCCGCTGGTCATCGTCGGCGTTGCCGATGCGGCGCTGTTTCCGGCCTCGCGACGGACGCTGCTGGCGCTGATCGAGCGCGAGATCGCCCGTCCGCCCGCCGCCGGCGCAGCGCCCGGCGCGCAGCTTCTGCTGACGGCGGCCACGCCGCCGTGGCCGCGCCTGTGCCAGCCCTGCCTGTTCCCGGACGATGACGACGGCCCCGATGCCGACGAGGCGCGGCGCTGGCGCGCGGTGCGCCGCCATTTCGCCTGCCATCACGCCGGCGACGGCAGCGCCGACGCGGTGCTGCCGCTGGTCGCTCGGGTCGATGACCGCCACCTGCGCCGCGCCATCGCCGACGAGCTGGTGGCGCTGGTCGAGCTGACCGGCGAAATCAGCAGCGCGCTGCATGCCGCACTCGACGCCGCGCTGGCCCGCGAACCCGGCGCACCGCCGCCGCTGCGCGACCTGCGCGATCTCGAACAGCTGGTGATGCCGTATGTCGAAGCGAACTTCCGCTGCGAATGGGCGCACTGCTCGATCGCCGAGCGCATCGCCCTGCATCAGCTGGCGCGCGGCCTGCTGCCGAATCCGCTGAACCGCGCCGTGCTCGACGACCTGCTGGCCCGCCGGCTGGCGGTGCTGGCGCCGGAGCCGCGCATCGTCTGCGCGACCTTCCGCAGCTTCGTGCTGCGCGCCGAGCCGGCCAGCCGCTACGCACAGTGGACGCTCGGCTTCGAGGCCGGCACCTGGCGGCGCGTGCGGATGCCGTTCTACCTGCTGCTGGTGCTGCTGATCGCCTGGTTCTCGTACAGCTTCAGCGATGCCTTCACGACGCTAAACACCGTGCTGGCCGGCGCGCTCGGCATGGTGGCCATGTTCGGGCGGGTATCGAGCTTCGTGCGCAGCGGCAAGCAGGGCGAGGAGTAAGCGCAGGCTGCCGCCCGCCGGACCTCAGCGGAACTCGCGCAGCTGGAAGATGTTGCCTTCCGGGTCCCAGCCCCGGCACACCACGAAGCCGGTGCCCGGCCAGGCCTGCGCCTCGACGCAGCCGCCGAGCCCGGCCGCCAGCACGCGTGCGGCATCCAGGCTCGTCACCGTGAAGAAGAACTTCAGTGCCGTGTCCTCGCGCGGCTCCGGCGGGCTGCGAATCTCGATGGTCGCCGCGATCGCCGGCGGAATCGGATGCACGACCAGTTGCAGATCGGAGTCCGGCAGGCCGAGCACGATCACCTGCGGCGACGCATGCACGCGCCGGAGCCCGAGCAGTGCCTCATAGAATGCGGCGAGCCGCTCGGCATCGACGGCGTAGATGAACAGGCCGTGGCGGGAAGGGCCGGTGCGCGTCATTGGAGGGCAGTTGATTAATGCGGGAGTGGAGCGCAGAGGCGGTGTAGCAATTGCAAGCGCTGTTCCAGCCTCGGGGAGTCAATCTCTACGAACTCGTCTTGCAAAGCACGCAGAAAATTTGATCCAGAAAAAACTTGCAAAGCTTTGTTCTCCCGCTTGATGGTCGACATCGAAGCGCAATCTTTTTCTGCAATTGGATGCCAGAAGCAGAGCACGGGCTGAACCTCGAAGTCCTTCTGCTCATCGGGACGATCGAATTCGAGTAGGACTTTTCTCGCACTTGCTGGGAGTAGATTGTCCTCGCCGAAGTACTCGTTCCATCGGGTCCGAGACTCGCGCTTTAAAGCTTCCTCCCCAGCGGAAGCCGACACGCTGCGCCCTCCAAGTGAATGCGCCGACCAGTTTTTGACCTCGACCTGGAAGAGTCGCCTACATGATTGGGAAGCTATCCACCCATCCAGCTTCTTGCGGTCGGGGAGATGCTGTCGGGGTACATCCGGCAGAATTTGCACGTCGTTCAAGCCGTGGCATGTTCTGAGGTAGCGGCACAGCAGGCCGAGCAACAGTTCCTCGCCGATTAGGCCTGTGATGCCGGAGACGTGGCCCTTGGGGTTGAGCGAATCGAAGAACGCGGTGCGCGTGTCGTCGTAGAAGTGAAGCAGTGCCTCACGGTCGAATCGGATCGTGCTCATGGTCTGTGCCTGAATGTTCAACCCGAACGCAGCGCCACCGCGATCGGCATTCGCGCTGCGCGCAGCGCCGGGAAGAAGCCGCCGAGCAGGCCGACCAGCAGGCTCATGACCATGCCGGTCAGCAGCAGGCCCGGGGTGACGCGGAAGCTGAAGGCGACCTGGGTGAAGCCGGCGCCGAGGGTGGACACCGTGTAGCCGTTGAAGAACGCGTAGGCGCCGATTCCGCCGATCGCGCCGCCGAGCAGGGCCAGGGTCATCGCTTCGGCGATCGTCGCGACCACCACCACGCGGCCGCTGAAGCCGAGCGCGCGCAGGGTGGCGATTTCCACGGTGCGGGCGGCGACGGCCGAGTACATGGTGTTGAGCGCGGCGAACACCGCGCCGAGGCCCATGATGATGCCGACCACGGTGACCAGCACGCCGATCACCCGCGTGAAGCTGCGCGACTGGCTGGCGAAGTAGTCGATCTCGTTCAGCACGTCGACCTGCAGGCGCGGATCGGCGGTCAGGCTGTCCTTGAACGGCGTGAAGGCCGACGGCGCCGACAGCTGCACCAGCATCGACGAATAGCCGTTGCGGCGGAACGCCGACTGCGCGGTCTCGATGTCGATCCAGATTTCCGATTCGTGGGCGTCGCCGTTGGCGCTGAAGGTACCGACCACGGTCCATTGCGAGCCGCGGATCTGCACCGTCGAGCCGACCTCGAGCCCGGTGAACTGCTCCAGCGCCTTCACGCCGACGATGATTTCCTGCAGGCCGGGCCGGAACAGCCGGCCGTCGACGATCCGCACTTCCGGGCGCATCGCGAAGCCGGCCGGGCCGACCCCGCGCATCGACACGTTGCTGTCGGTCTTGGAGCGGCGCAGCGGCCGCTCGGCGATCAGGATCAGTTCGCCGGAGGCCAGAGCGCGGCCGTCGTCGCCCTTGGCCACCGCTTCGGCCTGCTCGATCACCACCGCCTGGTCGCGGGTGATGAAGCTCGACAGCTCGGAGTTGGAACCGCCCTTGAGCACGATGGCGCGGTTCGGGCTGCCGGTGGCGCGCAGGGTGGCGACCATGCCGGCCGACATCGACTGCAGCGCGGTGACCACGCCGACCACGCCGGCCAGGCCGACGACGATCACCAGGGTCGCGCCCCAGCGGCCGGGAATGCTCTTCAGGTTGATCAGGATCAGCTGCCCGGTCTGGCGAAGGAATTTCATCGCTTATCTCCCGGCCAGCGCATCGACGATCTGCAGCCGCCGCGCGCGCAGCGCCGGGAAGATCCCGACGGCAACCGCCAGCAGCACCATGGTCACCAGCGCCTGCAGCCAGACCACCGGCTGCACCACCACCGGCGAGCCATTGAGCAGGCCGCTGACCACCTTGGCGGCGCCGACGGCCAGCACCATGCCGACCAGCCCGCCGATCAGGCACAGCGCGAAGGCTTCGGCGAGCACCAGCGCGGTGACCCGGGCATCGCTGAAGCCGAGTGTCTTCAGCACCGCGAATTCCGGAATCCGCTCGCGCACGGCCTGGCTCATGGTGTTGCCGGTGACCAGCAGGATGGTGAAGAACACCGCGCCGAGGATGGCGGTGACGATCAGGCCGATGTCGCCGATCTGGCGCGCGAAGCTCAGGTTCCAGTCCTTCTCGGTCTGGGTCTTGGTTTCGTCCGGCGAGTTCTCGAACTGCCGGTCGACGGCGTTGGCGATGCGCTCGGAGTCGTTCGGATCAGCGACCCGGATGATGTAGACGCCGGCGCTGCCCTGGCCGAACTGGCGGGCGTCGTCGAAGTGGCCGAAGTTCAGGTACATCAGGTTCGAGCGGCCGGCCCAGTCATCGTCCTGGCCGTCGAAGATGCCGACCACCTCCCATTCCCAGGCGCGGCTGCCGTCCTTCTTGGTGAAGATGAAGGACTTCAGCGGGATCTTGTCGCCGATCTTGAAGCCGTATTTCTCGACCAGCTTGCGGCCGACGATGGCGCCGGTCTTGGTGCGGATGAAAGCCTCGCGCTGATCGTCCGGCAGCTTCCATTCCGGGTAGCAGTCGAGCAGCCGTTCCGGGTCCACCGCGAACTGCGGGAAGAAGTTGCGCTCGTCGATGTAGATGCCGCCGAAGAACTGCGACCACGCCACGCGCGCCACGCCGGGAATCGCTTCGATGCGCGGCAGCAGCGCCAGCGGCAGCGGCTGCGTGAAGCTGACCCTGGCCTGGGTGATCAGCCGGTTGGCGCCGACGAAATCCGCCCCCGAGCTGAACAGCACTGACACCGCCTGCAGCAGGCCGAACAGCATGAACGCGGCGACGAGGCTCAGCAGCGTCAGCACCAGCCGGGTCTTCTTGTGGAACAGGCTGGCCCAGACCAGCGGCAGGAATTTCATGGCGCGCGCCTCCCCGTGGTCATCCCGGCGAAAGCCGGGATCCAGGGCCCCTGTGGCAAGGTCGCCGAAGCTGTCGAGACTGGATTCCGGCCTGCGCCGGAATGACGGCGAGGGTGATGCTGCGACATCGTCAGTGCACACCTCCGCTCCGTCATCCCGGCAAAAGCCGGGATCCAGGGCTGTTGCGGCGAGGTCGCCGAAGATGTCGAGACTGGATTCCGGCCTGCGCCGGAATGACGGCGAGGGTGATGCGGGCGTGCCGGAGCGCCCTTCCACTCCGTCATCCCGGCGAAAGCCGGGATCCAGGGCCGCTGTGGCGAGGTCGACGAAGCTGTCGAGGCTGGATTCCGGCCTGCGCCGGAATGACGGCGAGGGTGATGCGGGCTTGTCAGGGCGCGCCTCCGCTCCGTCATCCCGGCGAAAGCCGGGATCCAGAGCCGCTGCGGCGAGGTCGCCGAAGCTGTCGAGACTGGATTCCGGCCTGTGCCGGAATGACAGCGTGGGTGATGCGGGCGTGTCAGGGCATGCCTCCACTCCGTCATCCCGGCGAAAGCCGGGATCCAGGGCCCCTGTGGCAAGGTCGCCGAAGCTGTCGAGACTGGATTCCGGCCTGCGCCGGAATGACGGCGAGGGTGATGCAGGCGTGCCGGAGCGCCCCTCCACTCCGTCATCCCGGCGAAAGTCGGGACCCAGAGCCGCTGCGGCGAGGTCGCCGAAGCTGTCGAGGCTGGATTCCGGCCTGCGCCGGAATGACGACGTGGGTGATGCTGCGACATCGTCAGTGCACGCCTCTGCGTCGTCATCCCGGCGAAAGCCGGGATCCAGGGCCGCTGTGGCGAGGTTGCCGAAGCTGTCGAGGCTGGATTCCGGCCTGCGCCGGAATGACGGCGAGGGTGATGCTGCGGCGTCGTCAATGCGCGCCTCTGCGTCGTCATCCCGGCGAAAGCCGGGATCCAGGGCCGCTGTGGCGAGGCTGCCGAAGCTGTCGAGACTGGATTCCGGCTTGCGCCGGAATGACAGCGGAGGGAATGCGGAAGCATCACGCCACGGTCCCCGAGGTCACCAGCGCGCCCTTGTCCATGTGCAGCTGGTGACTGGCGTACTCGGCGGCCTTGGCGTCGTGGGTGACCATGATGATGGTCTTGCCGTGGTGGCGGTTGAGTTCCTGCAGCAGGGTCAGGATCTCGTCGGCGGTCTTGCGGTCGAGGTCGCCGGTCGGTTCGTCGCAGACCAGCAGGGTCGGGTCGGCGACCAGCGCGCGGGCGATCGCCACACGCTGCTGCTGGCCGCCGGACAGCTCGCTCGGCTTGTGGCTGGCGCGTTCGCTCAGGCCGACCACGGCAAGCGCAGCCGCCACCGCCTTCCTGCGCTGCGCCTTCGACAGGTCGGTCAGCAGCAGCGGCAGTTCGACATTGGCTTCGGCGCTCAGCACCGGCAGCAGGTTGTAGAACTGGAAGATGAAGCCGACATGGCGCGCCCGCCATTTCGCCAGCGCGTTCGACGACAGCTGGTCGATGCGCCGATCGTTGACGCGGATCTCGCCGCCGCTGGGCTGGTCGAGCCCGCCGATCAGGTTCAGCAGGGTGGTCTTGCCGGAGCCGCTCGGGCCCATCAGCGCCAGGAAATCACCGCTGGCGATGTCGAGGTCGAGCTGCTTCAGCACCTCCACCGTCTGCTTGCCACGCGTGTAGCGCTTGGAGACACCGCGCATCGAAACCAGGGCTGTCATCGGAACTCCGGGATGGGGGAACGTGAGGCGCTGCGCCGGTGATCAGGATGCCTGCGGCGGCGCCCGCGACGCCAGCAAGTCGGCGGTGGCGAGCACCAGCGGCAGGCTGTCGACGCAGCCGGTCGCTTCGGCGAACGCATTGCGGGCCAGCGCGGCATCGGCGGCCAGCGCATCGGCGGTGGCCTCGCAGGCCAGGCAATCGGTGCTGCCGAAGACCAGCAGCTGCAGTTCCGGCGCCGGGTCGGTGGCCGCGCCGCTCGGCCGCATGGCCAGCAGCATCAGCAGCAGGCCCACCGCGACGGCGCGGCGGCGCGCCCGGTGCGTGAGCATTGCGCTCAGCCGCCGCCGGGCGCGGTGATCCGCACCGGATCGCCATCCTTGAGCTTCGGCAGGTCGCCGATCACTACGCGGTCGCCGGCGTTGAGGCCGGCGATCACCGTCTGGTCGCTGCCGGTTCTGGCGCCGAGCTTCACGGCGCGGCGCTCGACCTTGTCGCCCTTGAGCAGGAACACCGCGCCCGCGTCGCCGCTGCCGAGCACCGCCGCCACCGGCACGATCACGCCGACCGGCGCCGGTGCCCCGGCCGCCGGCGCATCGCCGAGGAAGGACACCCGCGCGCCCATTTCCGGCAGCACGCGGTCGTCGCGTTCCTTGAAGGCGACGCGCACCTTGACCGTCGCCTTGCTGCGGTCGGCGGTCGGGATCACCGCGATCACCGAAGCCGGAATGCTCCAGTCCGGGTAGGCGTTGAGCTTGATGATCGCCGGCTGGCCGGCCTTGACCCGGTTGATGAAGTTCTCGTTGACGTCGACCTCGACTTCCAGCGAGTCCATGTCGACAACGGTGCCGATGCCGGTGCGGGTGAAGCCGCCGCCGGCCGACAAGGGCGAGACGATTTCGCCGACCTGCGCGGCCTTGACCGTGATCACGCCGGCGAACGGCGCGCGCACCGTGGTGTCGTCGAACGA
The DNA here is from genome assembly GCA_026398815.1 of Gammaproteobacteria bacterium. GTDB lineage: Bacteria > Pseudomonadota > Gammaproteobacteria > Nevskiales > Nevskiaceae > Nevskia. The sequence goes on along the minus strand of JAPLSA010000006.1, from coordinate 66,986 downwards.
GCGCTGGGCGACATCGACGGCCCGCGCCGCCACCGCCACGTTGCGTTCGGCGGTGATCAGGCTGGCGCGCAGCGAATCCAGCGTGGTGGTCGCGGTATCCAGCTCCGCGATGCTGATGAACTTCTGCTCGACCAGCCCCTTGCGGCGGGCGACATCGCGCTCGGCGTTGGCGACGTTGACCCGCACCTGCGCGGCCTGCGCCTTCGCCGAGTCCAGCTGCGCACGGCTCTGTTCGAGCGTGGCGCGGATGTTGGTGTCATCGAGCCGGGCGACGATCTGGTTGGCTTCGACCCGGCTGCCTTCCTCGATCAGCACCTCGGTGACCAGGCCGGTGACCTTCGACGATACGGTTGCCGCCCGGCGGGCGACGACATAGCCGGCGGCATCGAGCAGCGAACCACCGGCTGCCCCGCCGCTGGCTGCCGGCCGCGCCGTGGCCACCGTCACCGGTGCTCCGGGTGGCGGCTTCAGCATGGCGTAGGCGCCGGCGCCGAGCAGCGCCAGCACGATCGCCGCGATCAGCCACTTCAGCCAGGGCCGGCTTTCGTCATCGTCGGGATCATCGTGGCGGCGGTCGATCTTCAGCTGGTTCAGCAGCGCGGCGCGGTCGTCCATCGGGTGCGGAAGGGAAGGGTGAAAGGGCTTGCCGCCGAGCATAGCGGCAAGCCCCGGCCCGTCGATCAGACCGCCGCGACTTTCCGCTTCACCCGCACCTGCAGGTCCGAATAGCCGCGCACGAAGTTCGACTGCACGCGTTCCGGTTCGCCGACAACTTCGATGGTCTCGAAGCGGGCCAGCAGCTCCTCCCAGAGGATCTTCAGCTGCAACTCGGCCAGCCGGTTGCCCATGCAGCGGTGCACGCCGTAGCCGAAGGACATGTGCTGGCGGGCGTTCGGACGGTCGATGATGAAGTCATCGGCGCGTTCGAATTTCCGCTCGTCGCGGTTGCCGGACGCGTACCACATCACCAGCTTGTCGCCCTTGCGGATGAACTGGCCGCCGAGCATCAGGTCGCGGGTCGCGACCCGGCGCATGTAGGCCAGCGGCGTCTGCCAGCGGATGATCTCCGAGACCATGTTCGGGATCAGGGAAGGCGCGGCGCGCAGCTTGGCGAACTCCGCCGGGTACTGGTTCAGCGCCAGCACGCCGGCGCTCATCGAATTGCGCGTGGTGTCGTTGCCGCCGACGATCAGCAGCGCCAGGTTGCCGAGAAATTCCATCGGCCGGCGGATCAGATCGGCGGTGTCCGGATTGCCCTGCATCAGGCTGATCAGATCGAAGCCGGGCTTTTCGCCGGCCGCCGTGCGCGCCGCCTTGTCGTACCAGAGCTTCGCGAAATGGCGCGCCATGTCGGTGACCGCCTCGAAGGTCTCGTCGGTCGCCGCCGTGCCGCCGGTGGCCTCGGCACTTCCTGCGGCGAGATCGGACCAGTAGACGAGCTTGTGGCGGTCGTCGTACGGGAAGTCGAGCAGGGTGGCGAGCATCCGCGCGGTCAGCTCGATCGACACCGTCGGCACCCAGTTGAACGGCTGGTTCTCCGGCAGGTTGTCGAGCACGTCCTGCACACGGGTGCGGATCAGGCCTTCCATCTCCTGCAGGTTCTTCGGCGCCACCACGTCCTGCACGGCCTTGCGCTGCGCATCGTGGCGCGGCGGGTCCATGGCGATGAACATCTCGATGTCGAGACCTTCCGGCGGGGTGCCGAGAATGATGAACGGCTCGGCCGAGAAGTCCTCGTGGTTCTTGTCGACGGCGAGGATGTCGTCGTAGCGGGTGATCGACCAGAACGCGCCGAACGGGCTGTGCGGCCGGTAGTGCACCGGCGCTTCCTCGCGCAGCCGCGCGAAGTATTCGAGCCAGCGGCCCTGGCGGTACAGGAACGGGTTGCTGACGTCGATGTCGTCGAGCGCCACTTCGGCCACCGGCGGAATCGGCGCTTCCACCGGCACCGGGAACTGCGGCTGGTTCAGCAGCCGCTGCTTGGCCTTCAGCAGCAGGTGCAGGCTCTTGATCTGCAGCGGAATCGGCACCCGCGACTGGGCGCTGGCCAGCGCGCGGTCGAGCAGGTTGCGGGCCGGGGCTTCAAGGACGCGGGGCAGCGGCAGCGGGATCGAGGTCTTCACATCTGGTACTCCGGAACGCGGACTTCGAGGCCGTCGAGCGCGGCCGAGGCGGTGATCTGGCAGCACAGCCGCGAGCCGGGCTGCACGTCCGGCGTCATCGCCATCATCTGCTGCTCTTCTGAGGTGCGCGGGCCGGCCGCCTTGATCCAGGCGTCGCCGACCACCACGTGGCAGGTGCCGCAGGCGCAGGCGCCGCCGCAGTCGCCGTCGATGCCGGGCACGCCGTGGTCGCGCGCCAGCTGCATCAGCGAGGTGCCGTCGATCAGCGGGACTTCCCGGCTGCTGCCGTCGTGCAGCAAGAACTTCATGGTGGCCATCGTGCGTTGCTCCTGGATTCACCCGGCTCGGGCCGGTGGCGAATCTTGTGCCCGCGTGGCGGTGTCGACTATGGTCCGCCGGTTCATAGATTTGTGAGAACGGCTCAAATGCGGCTGCCTGCCGAAGTGCCCGATGCCGACCTGCCGGCTGCGATGCTGGCGCAGATCGTCGAGTCGAAGCTGGTCGATGCCGATGCGGCCGCGCGTCTGCAGCAGCTGCTGGCGCGCCTGGGCCGCGATCTGCCGGGCATGGTCGCCGCCGGCGAGCGGGTGCCGCTGCGCTGGTTCCGCACCATGTACCCGGGGCTGGACGCCGACCGGGCCGCCTGGCTCGGCCACGCCGCCGGCGAGCAGGCGCGGCTGACCTCGTTCGCGGCCTTGAGCCTGCCGCTGGTCAGCGCCGGCTCGGTCGGCGAGGTGCTGCGGCTGCTGGAGTTCATGCCGCTGATTTCCAGCAGCGTCACCGCCCGCTTCCTGGCCCGCGCCGACGACGTGGTGGTGATGATCCAGGCCCGTTCCGGCGATCCGGTGCTGGACCGCTTCCCGGTGCATTACTGCGCCGCCGCGATCCAGCGGCTGCTGGCCATCCTGGTGGCCGGCACGCCGAGTCTGGCGGTGCACATCGCCTGGCCGCAGCCGGCCTGTTTCGCCGACCACCCGGATCTGCGCGCCGGCCGGCTGCACTTCGATGCGCCGTTCCACCATCTGGTGGTGCCGAACGCGACGATGGCCGAGGTCTGCCGGTTTTCCGATCCGGTGGCCTACCAGGGCGCGCTGGCCGGGCTCATCGCCCAGCGGCAGGCGGCGGCCTCGGACGAAACGGTGGGCCGGCTGAAGGCGCTGCTCGACGGCCCGGACCATCGGGTCGGCATCGACGAGGCGGCGCGCACGCTGCATCTGTCGGTCAGCACCCTGAAGCGGCGGCTGGCCGAGGCCGGCACCAGCTTCCGGGCGCTGCGCGACGACGCCCTGCAGCAGCGGGCGCTGCTGCTGCTGGCCGAACCGTCGGCGACCCTGGCCTCGGTCGGCGCAGCGCTCGGCTACGGCGATCTCGCCAACTTCGCGCATGCCTTCAAACGCTGGACCGGCCAGTCGCCCGGCGCGTTCCGGCGCCGACGGGCGCGGCCGGCGGCGTCGCCGTCGCCAACGGGACTGTAGCCGCACTGCAACAATCGCCCCGGACAATGCGCGCGAACCCAAGAGAGAACGGAGCGCGCACATGGCACGCAACAGCAGCACCGGCCCGAAGGCGGGCCGCAAGGTAGTCAGCAAGGCCGAATCGTCCGGCACCGGCAGCAAGCCGCCGAAGGCCGACAAGCCGCAATTCCACTACCGCACCATCTGGCTGTCCGACATCCACCTCGGCACGGCCGGCTGCAAGGCGGAGTTCCTGACCGATTTCCTGAAGCGCAACCACTGCGAAACGCTGTATCTGGTGGGCGATATCATCGACGGCTGGAAGCTGAAGAAGTCTGGCTGGTACTGGCCGCAGGAACACACCAACGTGATCCGCCGGGTGCTGACCAAGGCCAAGCGCGACACCCAGGTGATCTACGTGACCGGCAACCACGACGAGTTCCTGCGCAAGTTCGTCGACTACCGGCTGGAGATCGGCAACATCAAGCTGGTCAACGAGGCGATCCACGAAACCGCCGACGGCCGCCGCCTGCTGGTGCTGCACGGCGACTACTTCGACGTCATCACCCGCTACCACCGCTGGGTGGCACTGGCCGGCGACATGGCCTACGAAACGATGATGAGCGCCAACTACTGGTTCAACCGCGTGCGGGCGATGGCCGGCATGCGCTACTGGTCGCTCTCCGCGTTCGCCAAGCAGAAGGTCAAGAACGCGGTGTCGATCGTCTCCAGCTTCGAGGAAGCGGTGTCGCGCGAATGCAAGCGCCGCGAACTGGATGGCGTGGTCTGCGGCCACATCCACCACGCCGAGATCCGCGACATCAACGGCGTCAGCTACCACAACTGCGGTGACTGGGTGGAGTCCTGCACGGCGCTGGCCGAGGACTTCAACGGCAAGATCTCGGTGATCCGCTGGGTCGACATCGACCACCTGAACGAGCGCCCGAACGTGACGCCGCTGCAGCTGCCGAAGGTGGCACGGCGGACCGCCAAGGCCGCCTGAAGCCCGGCCGCCGGCCGCGCGATGGAGTGGTCGCCCGGATGACCGGCCGGCCGGGGCATCCGTAAGCTGCGGGTCCGTCCCGCTGCCCGGAGTGCCCCGATGTCCGCCTTGATGATCGCGCTGGTCCAGGTCAAAGACCCCGCCAAGCTGCAAGCCTATTCGGCCGCTGCCGGCCCGACGATCCTCGCTGCCGGCGGCCAGGTGCTGGGCCGCGGCAAGCGCGTTGCCACGCTGTGCGGCGCGGTTTCGCCGGATGCCACGCTGATCGCCCGTTTTCCGTCGGCCGACGCCGCCCGCAGCTGGTACGACAGCGCCGCCTACCAGGCGCTGATCCCGCTGCGTGACGAAGCGATGGTGGCCAGCTTCTACGTGGTCGAAGAACCGGCCTGATCGGTCAGCAGGGCCGGCGCCGCGCGGCGCCGGCCGTTCAGACCTCGTGCACGAACAGGCTGCGTTCGAAACGCACTTGCGGCCAGAACACACCGTCCTCGGCACGTTCGCCGGCACCGACCACCATGATCGGGAAGGCCCCGGCCGGAAGCGCGAGCAGCTTCGACACCCGCACCTCGTCGAAGCCTTCCATCATGCAGCTGTCGTAGCCATGCGCCCGCAGCGCCAGTACCAGGTTTTCACAGGCCAGCGCCGTGCTCTTGGCCGCCCACAGCTCGACTTCCGCCCTGGTGTACGGCCCGCGCGGCACCGGGGCGACGACGCCGCCCGCAGCGATCGCCGCCTTCTTGACCATCGCGAACGAGTTCAGCGGCCCCGGCGTGTACATGTACGGAATCAGCTGGTAATAGCGCTTCACCAGCGGCGGCACGTCCGGCATCGGCCACTCCTTGAGCATCTTGCGGGCGAAGTCGTGAACGCGATCGGTATGCGCCACGCAGACGATCAGCTCGGCCGCCGTCTTCGCTGCCAGCTGGCTCATGCAGGCCTTGACCAGACGCGCCTTCTTGTCCGCCGAGCGCACCACGTAGAACGCCCACGGCTGCAGGCCGGACGAGCAGGGCGCGAGCATCGCCAGATCCAGGCAGTCGTCCAGCACCTCACGCGGGATTGGCTTGGCGGTGAACTTGCGCACCGAACGGCGGCCGGCGACCACCCGCCGGAACGCGTCGATGTCGATCTCCTTCGGCGCCGGCTCGTGATAGCGCGGCTTGCCGTCGATGACGATGGTGGCCGGACCCGGTTCAGGCGCTAAGCCCGACTTCCGCGCGGCGGCGGCGGTTTTCGGGCCGGCTGTGCTGCCGGCTTTCGACGCTTTCCGGATCTTCTGGGCGGGCGCGCTGGCGGTGCGGCGGGGCTTGGCCTTGCCGGCGGCAGGGCTGACGGGGCGGGTCGGTTCGGTCATCGGAGCGTGGGGCAGGGGATTCGGTGCACAACTGTAACGGAAGCCGCGCCATGGTCATTGCCGGCCATGGCCGGCATGGCCCTTGCCGCAGGTAAAATGCCGACTGCGCGCCTGCCGCGTCGGCCGCAGGTTGCCGCGCCCCCTCCCGTTCCCGAAGATCCCAGACAGATGAATGGCATTTCCCTGACCCGCTACCTCATCGAGGAGCAGCGCTCCAAGGCCCAGATCGGCGCCGACCTGCGGCTGCTGATCGAAGTCGTTGCCCGCGCCTGCAAGACCATCGCGATCGCCGTCGGCAAGGGCGGCCTGGGCGACGCGCTCGGCGACGCCGGCACCGGCAACATCCAGGGCGAGGCGCAGAAGAAGCTCGACGTGCTGTCGAACGAAATCCTGCTCGAAGCCAACGAATGGGGCGGCCATCTGGCCGGTCTGGCCTCGGAGGAAATGGACCACCCGCACCCGATTCCCGGCCAGTACCCGAAGGGCGGCTACCTGCTGCTGTTCGATCCGCTCGATGGCTCGTCGAACATCGACGTCAACGTCTCGGTCGGCACCATCTTTTCAGTGCTGCGCTGCCCCGAAGGCATGACCGGTGCCGAAGACGAAGCCTTCCTGCAGCCGGGCACTACGCAGGTCGCCGCCGGCTACTGCGTCTACGGCCCGTCGACGATCCTGGTGTTGACGCTTGGCAACGGCACGCATTCGTTCACGCTGGACCGCGAACTCGGCAGCTTCCGGATGACCGGCCGCGACCTGCAGATTCCGGCCGACACCAAGGAATTCTCGATCAACGCCTCCAACGCCCGCTTCTGGGAAGCGCCGGTCAAGCGCTACGTCGATGAAATGCTCGACGGCAAGGAAGGCCCGCGCGGAAAGGACTTCAACATGCGCTGGGTCGCCTCGATGGTGGCCGACGTGCACCGCATCGTCACCCGCGGCGGCGTGTTCCTGTATCCGATGGATGCCAAGCTCAAGGACAAGGGCGGCAAGCTGCGCCTGATGTACGAAGCCAACCCGATGGCCTTCATCATCGAACAAGCCGGCGGCGCCGCGACCACCGGCCGCGAACGGATCATGGACATCCAGCCGTCCAAGCTGCATCAGCGGGTGCCTGTGATCATCGGCTCCAGGAATGAAGTGGAGCGGGTGACGGGGTATCACGCGGAGGGGTGATGTGAATAGCGACCAGATCAGCCGGGAGACGGCTGATCTGGTGGCTTTTTGAATGGCAGCTTGGTGCCAGGAGCGGACTCTTACGGCCTTCAACGTTACCTTGGATCGAACAGCGACTTGCCTACGAACCATATTGCCATGCCGAAATTTTGGATGAGCTGCTCACCCTGTTTGAGGAATGATCTGTCCCGGTCAATGCCTGCAAGGCTCAGGGCCTCCTCAATCTTTGATCCGGTCGGATGTGCATCTCCTACCCGCATGTCGTACGTGCCGGCTATGACTCCGAAGACTCGTCGTGCTGCTTCGTCTCCTATTTTCTGAGCGAGCACATCTTGCAGAAGTTTGTTCGATCCAAGCTTTTCCTTATCCGAGTGGGTTGCCAGCTTTCGAAGTTCACGGACGTTGAGGCGGTCGGAGAACACACGTACTAGTTCCTTGGCCAGCCTCAACAGCGTGGCCAAATCTCTGCTTGCAAAGCGTGAGATCTGCTGCATGTAAGCCGCCTCGTCAACATCGTGAGAGAAGAGCGATATTCCATATTCTCTCTGGAAGCCCGCCTCCAGCATCCGCATGCTTCTTAAGAGCAACTTTTCGACAGCATGTGTAGATGCGGGCTTGGCCTTTACTTGAGCTTCCAGAAGTTCTGAAGAGACCTTTCCTTCCGGAACTATGTTGTGAGCTGCCCAAACGTGCTGCTCCCATGTCGGAAGCTTTGCGATGTCATACGCATAGACCGTGATCAGATCAGAGGCGTTGATTCCGAAGTGAGTCTTGTAACCAGATGTTGAGCATATAGCCCCGGTTTCGCGCGTGTACCAATTGAGGGAGAAACCGCGATGACCGAGCAGATCGCTAACGACTGCGGAGCGGAACCAGAGCCATCGTCCAATGTCCTCGTCTTCCAGCACTGAAGAGGGCATGCGCGTACCGTCAGTCTCGACAATGAATTGAGGGCGCGTTTGGTCTTCATCGCCCCTGACACGCAGGCTTCTCCGCTGATGGTCAACCCATTCATCGCGCCAATATTCGCCTTCAACCTGGACTCCTCGATATCCGCCATGATGGCCTTCGCCGTGTTCGGATTCTGTGTTTTCGTCTTTTTCAGGACCCATTACCGGCGCATCCTCATCCGGGTCAATGTCTGTTCTCCAGACTCGAAACGAGGCCCAGCTGCCACCGAAGATGTCGTTCACGCTACGAATCCGTAGCTCAAAACGACCACCATCTCTCGTCTCTTGTCGTTCCGACAGGCCGGCGTAATCGCTTTCCTCCAGTGCGACGACGTTCTCTACTCGCTGTCGGTAATAGCTGAGACGAAGCGACAGACCACGCGCGGCAAGGTAGTCCAACAGAAACTCCCGCTTAATTTCGACTCGGCAATGGTCTCCAGCCTTGTCGAACTCCTCACGAGCTACGACGACGAAATCCTCTTCCGGCCGAACCCAGTCAGTTCCCTCTTTTATCAACCGAAGAGCAAGCACCAGATCCGGGTTCAGTATCCACCGCCTCCCACCAACCACGGGCTGCTCGTGTTCGAAAACAAGCTCTACGCCTATGGGCTCTTTGTCGTTGTACTGATACTGATCAACAGGCGAGTAGTGACCATCTGAATAAGCGTATGGTTTGGCACTATGACTGATCCCGATCTGACTCCAGCCAAGACGGTTTGCGACTTCCCGTTGCTCAGGCGGAAACGCTACCGACCCACACCCAAAATACTCATTGACGTGGCCAATCTCAGTGATCGATGGATGGCCATGCTCAACCGTAATCGACGCTCTCAAAGGAACCCATGTTGAGTTGGCGAAGAATCGCCGCGTCTCACGGCTTTGAAGTATCCAATCTTGGTTCATGCTCTAGCGTCGATAGCACTGGCAGAAATTCAAATATTCCATTCGGCAGTCCCGCCAAGCATTGGTTTAGCTCCCTTGGCTTTGTTGCCACGCTGTTTGCGTCGATATCTACTGCGTACCTCTCTGCAGTTGGAAATGATGTTATACCTCGGCATTGCTACGCGCCAAGATGCATCCTGAATGAACGTCCGCTTCGGGCTTAAAGCAGCCATTCAACGGTCCTTCAGCCACCGTCGAGAAGACGAATGTTACTGGACGGGTCAATGGCAACCTCATTCCCCAATCTCAACGCCCGGGCAAAACCCCACGCCGCTGAAAATCGGCAATCCAGTGGACAAACGTGTCCTCGGTATCGCAAACCTCGGCAAACCCAGCACAGCGCAGCTTGATTGCGCTGACGAACGCCGGCGGGGGCGGGGTGGTGGCGCCGTAGGCGAAGCAGAAATCGGCGTAGTGGTGGGATTCGCCGAGCAGCGCGTCGATGCTGATCGAGCGCAGGCCGTGTTGGGCGATGATGCGGTCCCAGACAGCCGCCTGCGCGGGCAGGAATTCGGCCATCGACAGCGGCGCGTCCGGCCCCGGTTCGACGCCCAGCGCGTCGGCGATGGCGGGCCACAGGTTGCGCCATTCGAAGACGTCGCCGTTGGTCACGTTGTAGTGCTGGCCGTGGGCGGCTTCGGTGTTCGAGGCCCAGACGAAGACGTTGGCGAGCAGGCGGGCGTCCACCGCTTCCCAGACGTAGCTGATGCCGCCGGGAAAGCCGAACGGCCGGCCGGTTTCGCGGCAGATCGCGGCGTAGGCGCCGAGCACCGGAATCAGGTTCATCGCCACGCCGTGAGCGCGGCCGAGGATCAGTTGCGGGCGCAGGATGGTCCAGCCGAAGCCGTGCTGCCGGCTGGCGTCGCGCAGCCAGTCTTCCTGCAGCCAGTAGAAGTTCGGGTGCGGGTCGCGCGGCGCGCGCTCGCGGGCCGGAATCGGCATCGGATGCAGGTGGATGCCGTAGGCCTTGGTGCCCTGCAGCAGGCTGACGTGGGCGATGCGATTGGCCGGGTTCGCCAGCAGCGGCGTCAGGCAGTGGTCGAGCATTGCCAGGTTGGTGCGCATCTGCTCGGCGTCCTGCCAGCCGGCGATCAGGCCGGGCTGTTCGAACAGCGCCGCGTAAACGACATGGGTGACGCCGGCCAGCGCCGCCAGCGCAGCTTTCGACGCGGCGGCATCGCGCAGGTCGCAGGGCAGGTGCTGGAACGGCCGGGTGGAGTCCACTTCCGGCGCGCGGCGCGACAGCGCCACCACGTCCCAGCCGGCGGCGAGATAGGCGTCCACGGCGCTGGCGCCCACCACGCCGCTGGCGCCGGCGATCAGTACCTTGTTGGTCATGGTGTCGCTCCTTGCTGAAGGAAGGGGGCTGCGTCAGCCGCGCAGTTCGCGGCGCAGGATCTTGCCGGTGACGGTCTTCGGCAGTTCGGCAATGAACTCCACGACTCTCGGCACCTTGTAGGCGGCCATCCGTTCGCGGCAGTGGGCGATGATCTCGGCGCTGCTGGCGTCGGCGCCGGCTTTCAGGCTCAGCACGGCTTTCACCGTTTCGCCGCGATAGGCGTCCGGCACGCCGACCACGGCGGCTTCGCGCACGGCCGGGTGGCTGTACAGCACGTCTTCCACTTCGCGCGGCCAGACCTTGTAGCCGGCGGCGTTGATCATGTCCTTCTTGCGGTCGACCAGGTACAGCCAGCCTTGGGCGTCCATCACGCCGATGTCGCCGGTATGCAGCCAGCCGTCGCGGATCGCGTCACGCGTGGCGTCCGGCTTGTTCCAGTAGCCGGGCACCACCTGCGGGCCGCGGATGACGATCTCGCCGGCCTCGCCAGCGGGCATCGGCACGCCGGTTTCGGTGTCGACGATGCGGATGTCGGTGGCATAGGTCGGCAGGCCGATGCTCAGCGCGCCGAACAGCGGGTCGACCGGCGCCCGCTTGTCGACCGGGCAGACGGTGGCCGGCGAGGTCGATTCGGTCATGCCGTAGGCGTTGCGGATGTAGTGGCCGAACTTCGCTTCGAACTGCTCGACCACGCTCGGGGCGATCGGTGCGCCGCCGGAGTAGATGGCCCGCAGGCTGGCCAGGCTGTCGCGGCGCGCGTCCGGGTGGTTCATCAGCGCCAGCAGCGCGGTGATCGCACCGATGGTGAAGGCCGGCCGCCGCTCGCGCAGCGCGTCCAGCATCACGCCGGGCTCGAAGCGGTAGGCCAGGGTCAGCGGCCCGGCGATCAGCAGGCCCAGCGCGACATGGCCGATCAGCCCGGTGATGTGGAACAGCGGCGCGATGCCGAGGATGCCGTCGCCTTCCTGCAGGCCGATCCAGTCGCGGTAGACCTGCGCGGTGAACGCGACGTTGCCGTGCGTGTTCATCGCGCCCTTCGGCAGGCCGGTGGTGCCGGAGGTGTAGACGAGCAGCGCGGTGTCGCTGCTGGCGAGCCGCACCGGTGGCGGCTGCTGACCATCGTGGGCGGCGCTCAGGCTCGCGAAATCCGGCACGCCGTCGGCGCGGTGGCGTTCGATGCCGGCCAGCAGGCGCGCGTCGTGGCGCGTCTGGTAGTCCAACTCCGAGGTGGTGATGACGGTCGCCACCGGGTGGCTTTCAAGCACCCGCGCCAGGGTGTCGCGATAGGCCGTTTCGTGGGCGATCACGGCCGCCGGCGCGCAGTCGGCGAACAGCAGCGCCAGTTCGCGTTCGCGGTTCATCGGATTGATCGACACCGCGATGGCGCCACACTTCCACGCGGCCAGCAGCGCGATCGCGAACGGCGGCACGTTCTGCAGCACCAGCGCGATGCGATCGCCACGGCCCACGCCGCGCGCCAGCAGCGCACAGGCCAGCGCATCGCTGTGGCGATCCAGCTCGGCGAAGCTCAGCGTGCTGTCGAAGTAGTGGAGGGCCGGCGCGTCGGCGGCGCGGGCGACGGCGGCGCGGAACATCGACAGCCCGTCGCCATGCTCGGTGGCCGGGGCCGTCGGGCGGCCGGGCGTGTACTGGGCCAGCCAGGGGCGCATCGGCGCGGCTGACGGGGATTCGGTGCCCATGGATGAAACCTCGGGTCAGGCGAGCCCGCAGCGTAGCGAGCCGCCTGCCGGGTCGATACCGCGTGCGAGCCCGGTGCGGGTGCCGCCCAAGCCGGCCGTGGTCGGCGATGATGGGGCCTGCCGCGCCGCCATCCCTTGCCCGAGAGCCTGCCGCCATGCCTGCCGATCCGCGCATCTACTTCGCTGCCGAACGCACCCTGCTGGCCTGGGTGCGCACCGGCATCGCGGTGGTCGGGCTGGGCTTTCTCGTCGCCCGCTTCGGCCTGTTCCTGCGGCTGTTCGCGGCCGAACGCGGTGTGCCGGCCAGCCCGGTGCTGCAGGCCGAAACGCAGGTTTCGGCGCTGCTCGGCATCGGCTTCGTGCTGGTTGGCGCGCTGTCGATCGCGGTGGCGGCGGTGCAGCATCGCCGTCACCTGGCGAGCCTGCCGGCCGAAGACCGGCCGGGCGGCTATTCGCTGTCGGCCGCGCTGTGGATGGCCGGACTGGTGGCAGCCGCCAGCGGGCTGCTGGCGGTGCATCTGGCGGTCACGCTGGTGGCGGCTGGATAGCCGCAGGCCTGCAGCGGCAGCGGGGCGGGGCGCCCGCTGCCGCAGCCGCGATCAGACGGCGGCCAGCAGGGCGTTGAAGGTGGCGCTCGGGCGCATCACCGCCGCCAGCTTGGCGGGGTCCGGCTGGTAGTAGCCGCCGATGTCGACCGGCTTGCCCTGCACTGCGGCCAGCTCGGCGACGATGGTCTTTTCGTTGTCGGCCAGCTGCTGCGCCAGCGGTGCGAACTTCGCGGCCAGCTCGGCATCATCGGTCTGCGCGGCCAGCGCCTGCGCCCAGTACAGCGACAGGTAGAACTGGCTGCCGCGGTTGTCCAGCTCGCCGGTCTTCGGGCTCGGCGACTTGCGGTTGTCGAGCAGCTTGCCGGTCGCGGCATCGAGCGTCTTGGCCAGCAGCTTGGCGCGGGCGTTGCCGGTCTTGATGCCCAGGTCTTCCAGGCTGACCGCCAGCGCCAGGAACTCGCCGAGCGAATCCCAGCGCAGGTGGTTCTCCTCGACCAGCTGCTGCACATGCTTCGGTGCCGAGCCGCCGGCGCCGGTTTCGTACATGCCGCCGCCGGCCATCAGCGGCACGATCGACAGCATCTTGGCGCTGGTGCCCAGTTCCATGATCGGGAACAGGTCGGTCAGGTAGTCGCGCAGGATGTTGCCGGTGGCGCTGATGGTGTCCATGCCGCGCACCACGCGCTCCAGCGTGTACCGCATCGCACGCACCTGGCTCATGATCTGGATGTCGAGCCCGGTGGTGTCGTGCTCGTGCATGTACATCTTCACCTTGCGGATCAGCTGCGCCTCGTGCGGGCGGTAGCTGTCGAGCCAGAACACCACCGGCATGCCGGAGTTGCGGGCGCGGTTGACGGCCAGCTTCACCCAGTCGCGGATCGCGGCGTCCTTGACCTGGCACATCCGCCAGATGTCGCCCTGCTCGACTTCCAGGCTCAGCAGCACTTCGCCGGTCTCGACGTCGGTGATGTTGGCGGTGCCGTCCTCGGTGATCTCGAAGGTCTTGTCGTGGCTGCCGTATTCCTCGGCCTGCTGGGCCATCAGGCCGACGTTCGGCACCGTGCCCATGGTCTTGGGGTCGAAGGCGCCGTGCCATTTGCAGAAGTTGATCATCTCCTGGTAGATGCGGGCGAAGGTCGATTCCGGCATCACCGCCTTGACGTCCTTCAGGCGGCCATCGGCGCCGTACATCTTGCCGCCGTTGCGGATCATCGCCGGCATCGAGGCATCGACGATCACGTCGTTCGGCGAGTGGAAGTTGGTGATGCCTTTCGACGAGTCGACCATCGCCAGTTCCGGGCGGTGCTCGTGGCAGCGGTGCAGGTCGCGCTTGATCTCGTCCTGCTGGCTCTGCGGCAGCTTGGCGATCTTGTTGTACAGATCGACCATGCCGTTGTTGACGTTGACGCCCAGCTCCTCGAACAGCTTGCCGTGCTTCTCGAAGGCCTCGCGGTAGAAGATCTTCACGCAGTGGCCGAAGACGATCGGGTGGCTGACTTTCATCATCGTCGCCTTGACGTGCAGCGAGAACATCACGCCGGTCTTGTGGGCGTCCTCGATCTGCTCTTCATAGAACGCGCACAGCGCCTTCTTGCTCATGAACATGCTGTCGACCACTTCACGGTCGAGCAGCGGCACCTTGTCCTTCAGCACCACCGTCTTGCCGCTGCGGGTGAGCAGTTCCATGCGCACGGTGCGGGCGCGGTCGAGCGTCAGCGACTTTTCGCCGTGGTAGAAGTCGCCGTGGTGCATGTGCGAGACATGGCTGCGCGAGGCCTGGCTCCAGTCGGCCATCGAATGCGGGTTCTTGCGGGCGTATTCCTTGACCGCCTTCGGCGCGCGGCGGTCGGAATTGCCTTCGCGCAGCACCGGGTTGACGGCCGAGCCGGTGACCTTGGCGTAGCGGCTGCGGATCGCCTTTTCCTCGTCGGTCTTCGGCGCTTCCGGGTAGTCCGGCACCGCGTAGCCCTTGGCCTGCAGTTCCTTGATCGCGGCGACCAGCTGCGACACCGAGGCGCTGATGTTCGGCAGCTTGATGATGTTGGCGTCCGGACGCAGCGTCAGCTTGCCGAGCCCGCCCAGCTCGTCGGTGACCCGCTGGTCTTCGCGCAGGAATTCCGGGAAGGCGGCCAGGATGCGCGAGGCCACCGAGATGTCGCTGGTCTTCATGCAGACGCCGGCCGGCGCGGTGAACGCTTCGATGATCGGCAGGAACGACGCGGTCGCCAGCAGCGGGGCCTCATCGGTGAGGGTGTAGACGATCGTCGATTTCTGCTCGCTCACGGCTGCTTCTCCTGTTCGTTTGTTCTGGCGTCACGGCGGTGGTTCACGGCCTGCGCGGGGCAGGCCGCCGAACCCGGCCGTGCGGGGGTCGGGGTCGCCATGTTAGCCAAGGTTGGCGGCTGCGCATTGCCCAGCCGTGCCGATTTCATGATCGCCGGGCCTCGGCTTGCCGCCAGCCGGGTCGGCGGCCGGGGTGCTGCGCCGCAGCGGCCGTACGCAGAGGGGCGCGGTCAGCGCACCACCACTGGATTGACCGGCGCGCCGGAGCCGTTGACCACCTTCAGCGGCGCGGCCACGTACAGGAAGCTCCACTGGCCGTCGGCTGCGCAGTCGTCGGCCAGCGGATCGAGCTGGCAGATCTCGGTGAAGGTCACGCCGAGGTTCGACATCAGCGCGATGTGCAGCGGCAGCGCGACACCGCTGACCGGGTCCATCGTCACCTCGTTGGCGATGGTGTCGGTCACCAGATTGGGGATTTCCATCTCGTGGAACCAGCGCACCAGCTCCGGCGAATAGGTCAGGCCCGGCTCGACGAAGTTCTTGTAGAACTCGACCCGGTCGCGCTCGTAGAAGCTGCCGATCCACCCGGTCCGGATGATCAGGATGTCGTGCTTTTCGATCGTCACGCCCTGTTTGGCGGCGGCGTCCAGCAGGTCCAGGTGGGTGAAGGTTTCGCCGGGGTCGAGCACCGCCTTGCCGCGATGGCGGGCCATGTCGATCAGCACGGCGCGGCCGACGATGCCGCGCTCCGCCAGCGGATAGACGGAGGCCTTGCTCATGCCGCCGATCGTGGTGTTGGCGTCATAGCCGTTGTAGAGCTTGCCGTCGCACCAGACGTGGCCCAGCGCGTCGTACTGGGTCGAGCCCTGCAGGTACATGAACATCACGTCGTCGGCGTAGTGCAGCTCGCCGGGGAACTGCGGGCCCTTGCCGCACAGGTAATGGCCCTCGTCGATGACATTGATGCGCTGCGGCTGGTTGCGGCCCGGCCAGACCGGATCGCCGCCCGGCTTGCCCATCGGAATCTGCAAGGTATAGGTCTTGCCCTGGCGCACCGCCGCGACACCGCGCAGCACCTCGGCCTGGGTCAGGAAGTTCAGGCCGCCGATTTCATCGTCGGCTCCCCAGCGGCCCCAGTTGCGGGGGGCGTCCTTCAGCAGTTCGGCGGCGGTCGGGACGGTCTTCTCGGTCATGGCGACTCCTCGTGTCGGGCGGTCCGCGTCGTCCGCGCGGTCAGGCCGGATGCTGCCGAGCCGCCCGGGATTGCACAACCGCGTGTCAGCCCTGCCGGCGGTCGCCGACGACGGCCCGCATTGACACCGGGCTCACGCCACCCCGCCGCATACTCCGGGCACCCTTCGCATCCGCCCGATCCGCCGATGGCCGCCGATACCCCGACACCGCAGCAGTGGTCGCAGCTCGAAGCCTTGCTTGACCAGGTACTCGACCGGCCGGAGGCCGAGCGCAGCGCCTATATCGACGCCCAGCGCCTGGACCCGGTGCTGCAGGCGGAGCTGCAGCGCTGGCTGGCGGCCGAAGCCGAAAGCCGCGATTTCCTCGGCGCGGCCGGCGGCGCGGCGGCGCTGCTGCCGGCGGGCGAGCGGATCGGCGTCTGGCGGGTGCTCGGCCTGATCGGGCAGGGCGGTTCCGGCGAGGTCTACCGGGTCGAACGGGCCGATGGCAGCTACGAGCAGCAGGCGGCGCTGAAGCTGCTGCGGCGCCCGGAGGAAGGCGACGACCTGCGCCGCTTCGCGGCCGAACGGCGGCTGCTGGCGCGGCTCGAACACCCGGACATCGCGCGCCTCTACGACGGCGGCGTTCATGCCGGCCGGCCTTATGCGGTGCTGGAACTGGTCAAGGGTCGGCCGTTCGATGACGCCACGCGCGATCTGCCGCTGCGGCAGAAGCTCGACTGCTTCCTGCGCGTCTGCGATGCCGTCGCCCACGCCCATCGCCATCTGATCGTCCATCGCGACCTGAAGCCGGCCAACGTGCTGGTGACCGACGATGGCCAGCCGAAGCTGCTCGATTTCGGCATCGCCAAGCCGGTCGATGTGCCGGGTGTCGAGGTCACGCTGGCGCTGCGCCTGACGCCCGATTTCTGCGCCCCCGAGCAGCTGGCTGGCAGCGCGGTGACCGCCGCCACCGATGTCTATGCGCTCGGCGTGATGCTCTACCAGCTGCTGGCCGGCCGCACGCCGTGGCAGCTGGCCGGCAGCGGCGTCCAGCGGGCGCTGGAGCGGCTGAGCCGCCCGGAGGTCGACGCGCCGAGCCGGCAGCTGGAGGGTGCCGCCGCCCGCGCCGTGCGTGGCGATCTCGATGCCATCGTGCTGAAGGCGCTGCGGCATCGGCCGGCAGATCGCTACGGCAATGCCGAAGCGCTGGCCGAAGACCTGCGCCGCCACCTCGACAGTCGCCCGGTGATCGCCCGCGGCGAAGCGCCGGGCTACCTGATCGGCCGCCTGCTGCGCCGGCACCGGATCGGCTTCGCCGCCGCCGCCGCCGTGCTGCTGGCGCTGCTCGCCGCTGCCGGAGGCATCGCCTACAAGGCGCGGGAAGCGGCGCAGGAGCGCGATCTGGCTCGCGAGGAAGCGGCCCGCAATGCGGCCGTCAAGGACTACCTGCTGACCCTGTTCCGGGTGGCGGGTGAAACGCCGGGTGCCGAGGCCTTCACGCCCAAGCAGCTGCTGGACAAGGGCGCCTCGCGGCTGGCCGCCAATTTCGCGCGTGATCCGAAAGGCGCGGGCGACACCATGCTGGCGCTGGCCCAGCTGTATTTCTCGTTCAACGACTACGCCGGCGCGGTGCCGCTGTTCGAGCAGGTGATCAGCCAGCCGGCAGTAGACCCGGATGTCGCTGCGCAGGCCCGTTACGACCTGTCGCAATGCCTGCTGCGGATGAGCCGCATGGCGGAGGCCGCCACCCAGCTGGCGGCGGCGCAGGCCTACTGGCAGGCCGATCCGGTACGGCATCGCAATCGCCTGCTCGAAAGCCGGCTGACCCAGGCCCAGCTGGAGCGTGCCGACGGCCGCATCGACGCTGGCATCGCCACGCTGGAAGCGACGCTGGCGGAGCGCAGCCGCTGGTTCGGCGATCGCCACCCGGAAACCGGCATCGTGCTGAACAACCTGGCGGTCGCCTATTTCCAGGCCAACCGGCTGGTCGAGGCGCGCACGATGTACGAGCGCTCGTGGCAGGTCTGGGAGGCGCTCGACGCCACCCAGGGGGTCGATGCGCTGAACACGCTGAACAACTGGGCGGCGCTGGAAGTGCGCGAGCAGCACATCGCCGAGGCCGAGGCGCTGTACCGCAAGGCGCTCGATACCCGGCGCGCCGTGTTCGGGCCGTCCGCTGCGCTGGCGGCGCTGCTGAACAATCTCGGCAAGCTGAACCTGCGCCTGGACCGCCCTGCCGAAGCGCTGCCGCAGCTGACCGAGGCGCTGGCGCTGGCCCGCCAGTACGCGGGCGACAACAGCCTGAACGCGCTGGCCGCGCAGAGCGGGCTTGGCGAAGCCCAGGCCGCGACCGGCGATGGCGAGGCCGCGCGACGCACGCTCGAAGACCTGGAACAGCGGGTGGCGGCGAATTTCCCGCCTGAGCACCTGCTGGTGGCGATTGCCCACATGGCGCAGGCACGGCGGCTGGCGGCTGGCGGCGATCGCGACGCGGCGCTGGCGCGGCTGGATCGCGCCGATGCCGTGCTGGCGGTGGTCGGGCCGTCGGCCGGGATCTACCAGCAGCAGGTCGCCAGCCTGCGGGCCCAGCTGAAATCCTGACGATGAAGATCGCGGCCCGAGCGGCCCGCACGGCGCTGCGCTCATCCGAGCCAGGCTGAGCCGATAGGACCGGCGGCGGCTTCAGCCCGCTTTCAGGCGCTGGTACAGCCAGGCGCGCGCCTTGGTCCAGTCGCGCTGCACGGTGGCGATGCTGACGCCCAGGGCTTCGGCGGTCTCGCTTTCGGTGTAGCCGGCGTAGTACCGGCACTCGATGGTCTGCGCCAGCCGCGGGCTGAATGCCGACAGCTCGGCCAGCGCCTCGTCGACCGCCACCAGGCGCTCGTCCGGCGCATCGGCAGCAACTTCCGCAGCCGCTTCGATCGGCAGCGGCCGGACGCCGTGATTGCGAATCGCGGCCAGCCGGGCCCGGGCGTCGTCCACCAGCACCTGGCGCATCGCCAGCGCCGCCGCGCGCAGGAAGTGCTGGCGGTTCTGCCACTGCGGCGTGGCGTGCAGCTTCAGCCAGGCTTCGTGGATCAGCGCGGTGGTCTGGAAGGTATCGGCCGACGGCGCGCCATTGCGCACCCGTCGCGACAGCCGCTTGAGGTCGGCATAGAACAGCGGCACCAGCTCGGCCGCCTGGACGGTGACGGGCGTCGCGCCGGCGTCGCCGATTTCGGTGTGCGTCGCGTTTTCGTCCATGACCGTGATGGGAAATGCCGCCCGTTCTCGTAATTGAAGACAAGCGGATCGTAAGCCCGCTTCCTCACTTTCCCTGGAGATCGCCATGGCTCATTCCATTCGCCGCCGCTTGCTGTCGCTTGCGGTGCTGGTTCCGCTGCTGTCCAGCCCGCGCCTGCTGGCGGGGGGCAGCGTTGATTTCGAAGCCAACGATGGAGCGGATGCCCAGCGCGTGCAGTTCGAATTCGACGGCAACAAGCTTCGCATGACCCCGTTGGTGAAGAAAGGCGGCGATCAGCCGGAAGCCTATTCGATCTTCCGCGACGGGAAGATGTACAGCGTCGTCAATAACGGCGGGAAGTACACGGTGATGGACATGGGCTCGATGATGAAGATGCTCGGCGGCGCGGTGGCCAATGCCGCCAAGCTCGACACCGGGCTCGACGACATCGCCGAGTACCACGGCCTCAACGCCACCGGGAAGAGCGAAACCCATGCCGGCATCACCGGCGAGGTCTATACCGTCGACTACACGACGCGTGCCGGCAAGCGCGAAAAGACTGAGATGGTGCTGGCCCGCAACGCGACCCTGGTCGAGATGGGCAGCTCGATGGCGGCGTTCTCGGAAATGATGGCCAAGGCCATGGGCCAGCCTTCCGACACGCCAGGTGCCAAAGCGCTGGAAGCGGAGTTCAAGCGCAAGAACCTCGGCATCTTGCGTATCGATGACGGCCTGCGCGTGGTCCGGGTCAGCGGCAGCGCACCGGCCGCCGATCGCTTCAAGCTTCCGGCTGCGCCAACGGCGATGCCGGCCATGCCGGCGGGCTTCGAAGGCCTGCTGGGTGGTGCGAGGGGTGGTGGCGCCGCTGCGGCTGCTGCCGACGCCGCCGACGCTGCCGAAGCCGAAAGTGGTGTGGTCAACGACAAGGTGGAGCGGCAGAAGGAACGGGTGAAGTCCCGCGCCGACCGGGAAGTCGATGAAGCCACCGATCGCAGCGTCGACAAGGTGCTCGACAAGGCCTTCGACAAGCTGTTCGGTCGCTGACGCGCCATCCACGCCCGATCCGGAGCCCGCTGACCATGCGCTTCCCCTTGCCACGACTGGCCGCCCTGCTGCTGGCCGGTACGGCCCCGCTTGCCCACGCGATTCCCGGCCCGGAACTGCTGCCATCGCCGCAGCCGTTTGCCAGCCCGGATGGCCGCCAGCCGGATGACATACGCGTCGGTCAGGCCGCTGACGGCCGCAGCGTCATCGCCTTCGTCAGCGACGACCGCCTGTACCTGCAGCGGCTGGCTGCCGACGGCAGCGCCGCCGAGGCGCCGACGGCGATCCTGCAGACCAGCGGCAGCCCGCTGACCGGCCTGTCGCTGGCCGTCGGCGCCAATGGCCACTACACGGTGGGCGCGCAGATCGCCGGCGACAACGGCCTGGGGCAGGTGTTCATCCGCCGCTATCAGCCGGATGGCACGCGCCTGCTGGCACCCGGAGAACCGGACGAAGGCCCGTTGCCGGTGATCATCGGTGGCGCGGAACCCTGCGTCGGCGCGACCGGCGTTTCCGGAATGACGGCGCAGGCGGTTGCCGTCGACGCCGCGGGCAACACGGCCTACACCTTTGCCCGCACGGAGTACTGCCCGAGCGGTCGCGGCGGCGCGCTGCAGCCGGTGCGCACGCGGCTGTTCTATCGCTACGCGCCGGTCGCCGCGCCGGCCAGCGATCCGGTGCCGATGTTCGAGCAATCGATCGCGAATGCCGCCGGCTTCCCGGTGGACGTGGTCAACAGCGCCGTGGCCCTGCAGGACGATGGCAGCGGTCTGGTCACCTGGGTCGGCCACCCGGAATCCAACCAGACGCCGGCGACCTATGTCCGCCCGGTGCAGCTCGGCCTGGCCAGCGGCCCGGCGCAGCGCATCGAGGCGACCAACAGCTTTGACCGCGATGCGCCGGTGATCGGCGCCAAGACTGGCGGCTACGTGCTGAACTGGCGCGGCGACTTCAACGATCCCGAGACCGGCGGCCGGCGCCTGCGCTGCTACGTGCAGGCGCGTGCGCTCGATGGCAGCGCCCAGTTCGAGGTGCAGACGGTACCCGGCTGCGGGCGCCACCAGATCGTGCAGCCCGATGGCCGCTTCGAGCTGATCGCTTCGCTTGGCGTGAATCTGGTCGGGCGCCGCTACAGCGCCGATGGCGTCGAAACCGGCAGCTACAGCGGCGGCAGCCAGCCGAACCGCTTTCTCGACCGCATCGCCAGCGCCTGGTCGCCCCGGCTGGTCGAGGGCAACTATCTGGCGATCTACAACGTCGAGCAGGCGGATGGCAGCCGCGCGCTACTGGAACCGGTGCGCTACGGCGGACCCGAGGGCACGCGACAGCTGAACCTGGGGCTGAACCCGGCGGGCCCGCTGACCGTCAGCGATGGCCGCACGGTGACGCTGTTCTGGACCTCGAACGCGCCGGCCGGCAGCTGCTTCGGCTTCGGCAATCTCGGCGGGCCGCTGCCATCCAGCGGCAGCCGGGTGCTGGGCAGCTTCACCACCGCCGGCACCCGCAACTACGGCATCGCCTGCGGGCCGGGCGCGCTGTCGAAATCGGTGACCCTGGAGATCGTCGATCCCGATGCCGTCACGGTGACCGTGAGCTGGAATCCGCCGAGCATCGTGTCGCGCAGCCGCGCGACGGTGTCGTGGAATGCAAGCAACGCCGATAGCTGCGCCTACGAACTGAGCGGTGCGCTGGCCGATACCGGCAGCGCGGCCGCCAGCGGCGCCATCGAGTACGCGTTCCCCAATCCGGGCGAAGCGCGCTTCGATCTGAATTGCACCAGCGCCGGCGGGCGCAGCGGCACAGCCAGCGCCTCGATCACCATCGGCACGCCGAGGCCGCTGACCGTCACGGCGGCCTGGTCGCCGGCCAGCATCGATGCGGACGGCACCTCGACGCTGAACTGGAGCAGCGAGAACGCCGCCGCCTGCACCGGCACCTCGGTCGGCATTGCCGACAGCAGTGGGCTGGTGGATGCCAGCGGCTCGCTCGTGTTCCAGCCAGGCAATGCAGCAGGCACCCAGGCGTTCACGCTGGAATGCATCGGTGTGGACGGCGAGCGCGAATCGACCACCGCGACCTTGACCGTCAATCCCGTCGTCCCGACCGTCACCGCGAGCTGGGTGTCACCGACGATCCGGGTCGGCGAGACGCCGTTCGTGATGTGGAGCTCGACCCGTGCCATCGCCTGCGAAGCGCGCTTCGATGGGCTGATCGGCAACGCGCCGTTCGCAGTCGATGCCGACGGCATGAGTGCCGTCACGCTGCCGCCGAACGAGGCCGGCGTCGTCGATTTCACGCTGAGCTGCGTCGGTGCCGGCGGCGGCCGGGCCTCGACCACGGCGCGGCTGACGGTCAACGCCATCACGCCGACCGTCTCGGCGAGCTGGGTGTCGCCGACCATCCGGGTCGGCGAAACGCCGTTCGTGATGTGGAGCTCGACGGATGCCATTGCCTGCCAGGGCAGCTTTGCCGGCCTGATCGTCGAGGGACCGTTCGCCGTCGAGGCCAGCGGGCTGAATGCCGTCTCGCTGCCAAGCAATACGGCGGGCGCCGTTGATTTCACGCTCGACTGCGTCGGCCCGGGCGGTGGTCGGGCAGTGACGACGGCACGGCTGACCGTCAACGCCTTGCCGCCCCCGCCGCCGCTCAATCTCGGCAGCATCGTGCTGAGTGACGGCCGTACCGTGCAGCTCGTGTCGTCGGCCGGTGCCATCGTCAATACCCGCGTGACGGCCCGCCCCGCCGTGCTGCCGGCCGGCTTCACGCCGGTAACGGATTTCCTCGCTTTCGACATCACCAACATCCCGGTTGGCGGCAGTGTCGAGGTCACGCTGACCCTCCCGGTCGGGGTCACGCCGAACGGCTACGTGAAGTGCACGCCGGACTGCGCGTTGTTCGACCGCGCCGTCATCAACGGCAATCAGGTTCGGCTGGCGCTGACCGATGGCGGGGCTGGTGACGCTGACGGTGTCGCCGACGGCGTGATCCGCGATCCCGGCGCGCCGGGTACGGTTGCGTCGGGCAGCGGCGGCGGCGGCGGTGGCGCGGCCGGCGGCCTGCTGCCGCTGCTCGGTCTGCTGCTGATGATCCGGCGTCGTGCACGGCAGGCCGGGCGATGAGCCGGCTGCGCGTTGCGCTGTCTGCCTGCAGCGGGCTGCTGGCGATCGCGCTCCCGCTGGCCGGCCTCGCTGCAGCTGCCGAAGCGGCCTGGCTGGGTGACTGGACCGTGACCCGTGACGATCCGCGCCTGCGCACCCGCGCGGGTGCCGAATTGCTGAGGCTGCATGTCGAGGCCGGACCGGATGCGGCGCTGGTGCTGGACTGGGCGGCCGGCCGGGCGATCTGCCCGGAGCCACTCGAAGCGCCCTGCGAATGGGTCGGCGCCCACGGCCGCAACGCGGTGGTGATGCCGAGCGGTGACAGCCTGCTGGCGGTGCTGCCGGTATCCGCCGACGAAGCCGATCCGCTGCTGCTGCTACTGCATCGGCCGCCGGGTGCGGCGCTGGCCGATGGCGTGCTGCTCGGCGCCCGTGGCGAGCTGCGCTACCGCGTGCAGGCCCAGGCCGAGCCGCGGCCATGAATCCTTTCCATCGCGTCGGGAGTCCCCGAATGAACCTGCGTTTCGAGATCTCTGCTGCACGACTGCTGCTGGTGATGGCGGCAGCCGGTGCCGGTCTGCTGCCGGCCGCGACCGTCGCTGCGGACGGCAGCATCGACATCGTCGCCATCGGCGTGCCGTCGACCGAGGCGGAAGACGCCAACGGCCAACGGGAGGACGGCTGCCAGCTGCGCTTCGAGGTCAGCAATCGCGGGCCGGTGGCGCTGTCCGCCTTCATGTCCAGCTTCGCGGTGATGAAGGCTTCGACCGGCGCGCCGCTGCAGGCGCATTTCCCGATCGCCCTGACCAAGCTCGGGCCGGGCCAGCAGCAGCGCACGCCGCCGGATCTGATCCACGGCGCCACCTGTGCCGATCTCAAGGTGCAGATCAAGGGCCAGACCTGCATGTCCGGCCCGCTCATCGAATGTCCGTCGATCGGTCTTTCGGCACGCGGGCTGGCCGGCATCGAACGGAGGAAGCGCAAGTGAGCCGGGGACAGCGCCTTACGGCGGCCGGCTGCGTGCTGCTGCTGGCCGCCTGCGGAGCCGACGACCCGCGCGGCGCCGCTATCGCGTCGGCGCGGCCGGGTGCCGCCGGCGGCAGCATCGACATCGTGCTGACCGCCGAGACCCTGGGCCGCAACAGTCGCGGCGAGCCGGGCTCGGTGGCCTGCGTGCTGCGCTTTGCCGCGACCAACAACGGCGCCGACGATCTGAAATCGCTGCTCGCCGAGTTCGAGGTGGTCGATGCCGGGAGCGGCGCGATGATCGATGCCGACGCGACGCTGGTGATGCCGTTCCGGATCGCCCGTGGCGAGCGCAAGGATGCCTGGGGGCCGATCCACTTCGATGATCGGCGCTGCGAGGATCTGAAGCTGACCGTGCAGCAGCCCGGCGGCGCCGGACGTTGCCTGACCCTGAGCGGCGCGGCCTGCCCGCCCTATCGCCTGAGCGGAACCGGAGTGGCCGATGCGCGCTGATCGTGTCCGGAGCCTTGGCGGGCGTCTCGTGGTGGCAGGGGGGCTGGCGCTGCTGATGCTGGCGTCGGGTGGCGGCCTGATCCGCGCCGCCGCTGCGGCGGAGCCAGCCGCCGAATGTGCCTGCGACTGCCCGGAGTTCTTTTCGTCGAAGCGCGAAGCCTGCCGCAGCCAATGCGCGAACTACGGCCCGCTCAGCAGCAGCTGCGTGATCCAGCGCGAGCGCAGCCGGGGCCGAAGTGACGCCGAGATCGAGGCCGCGATCAAGGATTGCTCGACCGACTGCGCCGTGCTGCGCAGCGAAACCCGGGCGATCTGTCTGGATGCCACCTATGCGCTGGTCGTCGCCTGCAAGGCCAGCGGCCCGCAGGGGGCTACCGACCGGCAGGTCGCCTGCTATCTGGACTATCTGGTGCGCGAGCTGGAAGAGCCGATGAAGTCGCAGTTCCGCCAGCAGAGCGCCGATCAGCTGGCGGCGATGGATCAGCAGGGCCGCGACCTGTTCGTCGGCAGCATGCTCGACAGCCTGAAGGCCGAGGGTTTCAGCTGCCGCCCTTGAGGTCGCGCCAGCGGCGATGCGCGGCGGCGGCCGAGAACAGCGCCAGGTAGCCGGCCAGCAGCACGGCGATGCCGGTGGCGCCTTCGGCCGGGGCGTCGCCGTCGACCGCCAGCAGGATCAGCAGGATCGACAGCAGGTGGGCGAAGAACACCCAGAGCGAGGAACTGCCGAGCAGCGCGAACAGCCGCGTCGGCAGCCGCTGGACGATTTCCCAGCGCAGGCTGACCAGCAGGCACAGCAAGGCGCCGAGGTTCAGCAGCCGTACCGGCGACAGCGTCCACTTGTCGATCCAGAACAGGCTGGCGGCCGGATCGCTGAAACCGGGCCGGCCGCCAACGTGGCGCCAGACCAGCAGGCCCAGCGACAGCGCCAGCGCCACGTTGAGCACCGCGCCGCCGTTGTTGACCGCCGCCCGCGTGCGGTGCACGCCGACCAGCCCGAACCACAGGCCCAGCACCCACAGCAGCTGCCAGGCCAGCAGGTCGAACGAGCCGAGCGCGCTGTACGGGAAGTTCCAGCCGAACCCGCCATCGACGGCTTCGAAGACGAAGCGGCGCAGGCCGAACTGCGCCATCGTCCAGATCGCCACGCTGATGCCGAGCACGCGTGGCCAGCCGTGACGCTCGACCGCCTTCATCAGCGGGATGGTCAGCAGCAGGAACAGCACGTACATCGGCAGGATGTCGAGCAGCGGCGGCTGGTAGATCAGCGCGGCGGCGCTGAGCGCGGCGCGGTTCGGCTGTTCGAAATAGAAGCCGAGCAGGTTCAGCACGGTCGGCCGGTTCAGCCGCACAGCGGCCCAGGCGACCACCGTGAACGCCACCACCAGCAGCACCGCATGCAGCAGGTAGATGTGGAGCGCCCGCTTGAGCAGCCAGCGCACCGCCGTCGAATGGCCGCCCGCCTCGCGCTGGCTGACATAGATGGTGCCGGCCAGGAAGGCCGACAGGAACACGAAGCCCTCGGCTGCCGAGATGAAGCCGAACGGCTGATCCAGCACCCCGGCCCACTTGGTCGGCAGGTGGGTCATGGTCATCAGGATCAGCAGCGCACCGCGCAGGATGTCGAGCGTGGGATTTCGGGACATGACGGAAGGCGGGCCGGGCAGCAGGCGGCTGCGGGAAGACTCGGGCAGGGATCGGAAAACGCGAAGGGTCGGCATTGTGCCGCCGGCCGATGTCGACGCGATGTGAAAGGCGCGGCCCCTTCTTTCCCGGCACCGGCGTTCCCGCTACAAGTTCGCTACCCGCGCGGCGCGCCCTGCAGGCGCCCGCGAAGAAGGCAAGCACAACCCCTGTTGGCGAATCGAGGAGAACCCGCGGCAATGAGCCCTGCATCCACTTCCGCGCCGTCGAGCTACGTCCACGGCGCTTCCGCCGTGCCGTTGATCGGCGCCACCATCGGCCGTCATTTCGATGCGATCTGCGCCGAGCACGCCGATCGCGAGGCGCTGATCGACCTCGGCCAAGGCCGGCGTCTGCGCTATGCCGAGCTGCGCGAGCAGGTCGACCGGCTGGCCTGCGCGCTGCTGCGGCTGGGCCTGGTGGCCGGCGACCGGATCGGCATCTGGAGCCCGAACCGGGTCGAGTGGACCCTGCTGCAGTTCGCGACCGCCAAGGCCGGCCTGGTGCTGGTCAACATCAACCCGGCGTACCGCGTCGCCGAGCTGGAATACGCGCTGAACAAGGTCGGCTGCCGGGTCATCGTCAGCGCCAGCCGCTTCAAGAGCAGCGACTACCTGGCGATGCTCGCCGAGCTGGCGCCGGAACTCGGCAGCTGCCCGCCGGGTGCGCTGGCGGCGGCGCGGCTGCCGGCGCTGCAGGTGGTCGTCCGCCTGGGCAGCGACAGCAGCCCGGGCATGCTCAATTTCGATGCGCTGATGACCGCGCCATCGCCCGGGGAACTGCAGGCGCTGCAGGCGATCGGCGAGCAGCTGCAGTTCGATGATCCGGTCAACATCCAGTTCACCTCCGGCACCACCGGCAATCCGAAGGGCGCGACGCTGTCGCATCACAACATCCTCAACAACGGCTATTTCACTGGCGAAGGCATCCAGCTGGTGCCGGGCGACAAGGTCTGCATCCCGGTGCCGCTGTACCACTGCTTCGGCATGGTGATGGGCAACCTCGGCGCGCTGACCCACGGCGCGGCGATGGTCTACCCCGGCGAAGCCTTCGATCCGCTGGCGACGCTGCAGGCGGTGGCCGCCGAACGCTGCACCGCGCTGTACGGCGTGCCGACCATGTTCATCGCCCAGCTCGATCATCCGAGCTTCGCCAGCCACGACCTGTCGAGCCTGCGCACCGGGATCATGGCCGGCAGCCCCTGCCCGGTGGAGGTGATGCGGGCGGTGATGAGCCGGATGAATGTCGGCCAGGTGACCATCGCCTACGGCATGACCGAGACCTCGCCGGTGTCGTTCCAGACGGCGGTCGACGACCCGATCGAATGTCGGGTCGGCACCGTCGGCCGCATCCATCCGCATGTCGAGGTCAAGATCGTCGACGGCCAGGGCCGCATCGTGCCGCGCGGCGAGACCGGCGAGCTGTGCACGCGCGGCTACCCGGTGATGCTCGGCTACTGGGGCGACGAGGCGAAGACGCGCGAGGCGATCGACAGCGCCGGCTGGATGCACACCGGCGACCTCGCCACGCTCGACGAGGCCGGCTACTGCCGGATCGTCGGCCGGATCAAGGACATGGTCATTCGCGGCGGCGAGAACGTGTACCCGCGCGAGGTCGAGGAATATCTCTACCGCCATCCGGCGATCGCCGACGTGCAGGTGGTCGGCGTACCGGACGCGCGCTTCGGCGAAGAGCTATGCGCCTGGATCATCCTGCGGCCGGGCGCGAGCGCCAGCGAGGAGGACATCCGCGCGTTCTGTCGCGGCCAGATCGCCCACTACAAGGTGCCGCGCTACCTGCGTTTCGTCGACGGCTTCCCGATGACGGTGACCGGCAAGATCCAGAAGTTCCTGATCCGCGAGGCGATGACCAAAGAACTGGCGGCGCTGGCGGCCGCCGCCACGCCGGGGCTCTGATCCGCCCGTCCGGCCGCTGGCTGCGCCGCAGTGACGCAGCCAGCGGCCGGAGGATCGCTCAGGGCAGCACGCGGCCGCTGATGTCGGTCGGGAACTGCGCCGGGCCGACGCTGGAGCGCCAGACCGCGAAGCTGGTGATGCTGCCGCTGGCCACCGCCGGGAAGCGGGCGCGGGCCAGCGGGAACGGCGCCTGGTCGATGCGCCGGCGGCCGGTGGTGGCCACACCGTCATTGCTGAAGCGTTGGCCCTGGATCTGGAACTCGAATTCGTCCGGATCCTCGCTGTCCCCCGACAACACCCGATACCGCCCCCAGACCACGTCATAGCCGCCGCCTGGCAGGCTGGCGATGTCCGGGCCCGAGCCGTTGGCGCCGCGCGGCGTCGTGGTGTCGCTGAGCAGCTGCGGCTCGCCCAGCACCTCGCCGGCGTGGCCCAGCCGCTGGACGTACACCGACGCCAGCTCGACGATGCTCTCCGAGAGATCCGAATAGGCGACCGCGTAGCTGCCGTCGGTCAGGCAGGCCAGGCTCAGTTCGGCGGCTTCCGCCACTCCGCCGGTGAGGAACGCGGTGCTGCCGATCGGCTCGCCCGCCGCGTTGAAGCGCAGCAAGGTCGCGCGGTAGGCGAAATCGGGCTGGAGCGGACTCAGGTAGACCATCGCCAGGCTGCCGTCGGCGTGGAAGCAGGCATCTGTGCTGCGGTCGCCGAAATCGGCGCCGATGGCGACCGTGGTCTCCGCGCCGCTCGGCCGGTTGGAATCGAAGCTGAACCGGCGCATGCGGATCGGCTCGCCATCCTCGTTCGGTGTGCTGGCCCCGTACCCGATGAACGCCGCCGTGCCGCCCGGCGCCATGCTCAGCGTCGGACCGATGAAGCTGATCGGCAGGCGGACCGGCTGCGCGTCGATCGGTCCGCTGGCATCGAAGCGGCGCACCCACTGTTGCGCGATGCCATTCGTCGATGCGGTGTAGCTGATCGCGTAACGACCGGCGGCGTCGGCTGCCACGCGCGGCCAGTACTGCGCGCCGGTAGCGTCGGGGTGGACGCGGAACTCGTCGCCGAGCGGGCTGCCATCGGCGGCAAAGCGGCGCGCGAACACGCCGTTGCCGCTGCTGTCCGGTCCCTGCCAGACGACGACGAAGCCGGCCGCGCCCAGGTTGGCGATGTCGGGCGCGATCTGCGAGCCGTCGCGCGTGGTGTTGACGACGAACGTGGGCCCGGCAGTGGCCGCTGGCGCCGCTGTCAGTGCCATCAGGCCCAGGCTCAACGCGGCGAGCGGGGTCGCGTATGGGGATCGGTTATTCATGGTCTGTTCTCCTCGGGTGGTTGGCGAACGCTTTGGAACGTCGCGGCCGAAGTATGAAATCCCGTTCACGAAAGCTCGCGTGGCATGATTGGCCTACAGAGGGCGCGCCCTCGTCCGGTTCTCGTTCTGGCGGGGCCTGCGCGCTGTGGCGAGCGGCTCGGCGACACTGCCGTCCCCTGTCCACGAGTCCCGCCGTGTCCCAGCGTCAGCACCATCTGCTCTCCGTCAACGGAGCCCGCATCCACGCCGTCGAGCAGGGGCAGGGGCCGCTGGTGCTGCTGGTGCACGGCTTTCCGGAGTCCTGGTATTCGTGGCGGCATCAGCTCGACGCACTGGCCGCCGCCGGCTACCGCGCGGTGGCGATCGACCAGCGCGGCTACGGCCGCTCGTCGAAGTTCGCCCGGCTCGAGGACTACCGTATCCATCGGCTGGTCGACGACGTGGTCGGCGTCGTCCGGGCGCTCGGCGAAGGCCGGGCCGTGATCGTCGGCCATGACTGGGGCGCGCCGGTGGCCTGGACTGCCGCCTGGCTGCGCCCGGATGTGTTTCGCGGCGTCGTCGGCCTGTCGGTGCCGTTCTCCGGGCGCGGGCTGGTGGCGCTGCCGGGCAGCCCGTTCGGCGAGCGCCATCCGGGCGAGCTGCATGCCGAGCTGGCCGGCCCCGGCCAGACCTTCTACCAGGACCATTTCGGCGCGATGCACGGCGCGATTGCCGAGATCGAGGCCGATCTGCGCGGCTGGCTGGCCGGCGCCGTCTGGTCGCTGTCCGGGGCGCCGCTGCAGGCGCTGCTGCCGGACTTCGCGACGATGGATCAGCTGACCCTGATTCGCGGCAGCGCGATGACCATCGCCGACGGCGGCCGCATGTGCGACCGCTTCCTGCCGCTGCCGCCGCGCCTGCCGGACTGGTTCGACGCGGCCGATCTCGATTTCTTCGCCAACGAGTTCGAGCGCTCCGGCTTCTTCGGGCCGCTGGCCTACTACCGCAACATGAGCGACAGCTGGGCCGATCTCGAAGCCCAGGCCGACCAGCCGCTGACGGTGCCGGCGATGTTCATCGGCGGCGAGTTCGATGTCGCCACCGGCTGGGGCCAGGAAGCGATCGCCCGGATCGGCGAACGCGCCACCGACTGGCGCGGCACGGTGATCTTCCCGGGCTGCGGCCACTGGATTCAGCAGGAGCGGCCGGCCGCCACCAATGCCGAGCTGCTGCGCTTCCTGCGCAGCCTCGGCTGAACCCGTCTGTGGTACCGAAGGGGACGCCCGTCACGCCCGCTGCCGGGCCGTGACGGGCGTGGCGATCAGATACCGGCCATGCAGGTGTACTTGACGACCAGGTAGTCGTCGATGCCGAGCCGCGAGCCCTCGCGCCCGATGCCGGACTGCTTGACGCCGCCGAACGGCGAGACTTCGTTGGAGATCAGCCCGGTGTTGACGCCGACCATGCCGTATTCCAGCGCGCCGGAGACGCGCCAGACCCGGCCGATGTCGCGCGAATAGAAGTAGCTGGCCAGGCCGAACTCGGTGTCGTTGGCCAGCTGGATCACTTCGGCTTCGGTGTCGAAGCGGAACAGCGGCGCCAGCGGGCCGAAGGTTTCCTCGCGGGCCACCAGCATGTTCGGCGTGGCGTTGGCGACCACCGTCGGCTGGAAGAAGTTGCCGCCCAGGCTGTGGCGCTGGCCGCCGGTCATCAGCGTGCCGCCCTTGGCGAGCGCGTCGTGGATGTGTTCCTCGACCTTGGCCACCGCCTTGCCGTCGATCAGCGGGCCGACCCGCACGCCGTCGGCGGTGCCGTTGCCGACCGTGAGCTTTTCCACCGCCGCCACGAACTTGGCGGCGAAGGCCTCGTAGACGCTGGACTGCACGTAGATGCGGTTGGAGCAGACGCAGGTCTGGCCGGCGTTGCGGTACTTGGAGATCAGCGCGCCTTCGACGGCGGCATCGAGGTCGGCGTCGTCGAAGACGATGAACGGCGCGTTGCCGCCGAGTTCCATCGACACCTTCTTGATCGTCGCGGCCGACTGGCTCATCAGCACGCGGCCGACTTCGGTGGAGCCGGTGAAGGTCAGCTTGCGGACCCGCGCATCGGTGGCCAGTTCGGTGCCGACTTCGCCAGCCGCGCCGGTGACCACGCTGAACACGCCGGCCGGGATGCCGGCGCGTTCCGCCAGCACCGCCAGCGCCAGCGCCGACAGCGGCGTCTGCGACGCCGGCTTGAGCACCATCGTGCAGCCGGCGGCCAGCGCCGGGCCGGCCTTGCGGGTGATCATCGCGGCCGGGAAGTTCCACGGCGTGATCGCCGCGCAGACGCCAATCGGCTCGCGGGTGACGATCAGCCGCTGGCTGGCCATCGGCGCCGGAATCACGTCACCGGCAATCCGCTTGGCTTCCTCGGCGAACCATTCGATGAACGAGGCCGCGTAGGTGATCTCGCCGCGCGATTCGGTCAGCGGCTTGCCCTGCTCGGCCGTCATGATCTGCGCCAGGTCTTCCTGATGGGCGAGGATCAGCGCGCACCAGCTGCGCAGCAGGGCGGCGCGCTCCTTGGCGGTCTTCGCGCGCCAGGCCGGCCAGGCCTCGTGGGCGGCTTCGATCGCGGCGCGGGTTTCGACGGCGCCGAGCTTCGGCACCGTGCCGACCCGCTCGCCGGTGGCCGGATTGCGAACCTCGATCGTTGAGGCGCCGTCCAGCCACTGGCCGCCGATGTAGCACTGGCTGCGCAGCAGGGTCGGATCTTGCAGGGTCAGGGGCATGGCGGGGTCCGGGCAGAGGAGGCGGGCCCGAATCCTAGCAACCCATCGCCCGTTCTGCGGCCCGGCGGCTGCGAAGGCGGGTCAGCCGACCGCCCGGTCGCGGCCTTCCCAGAACGGCTTGCGCAGCTCGGTCTTCAGCACCTTGCCGGCGCCGGAGGCCGGCAGCGACTCTCGGATCTCCAGGCTGCGCGGGCACTTGTAGCCGGCGATGTGCTGCTTGCAGTGGGCATACAGCTCGTCCTGCGTGAGGCTCATGCCGGGCTTCAGCACCACGGCGGCGTGCACCGTTTCGCCCATCGCGGCGTCCGGGATGCCGATCACCGCGACGGCGGCCACCGCCGGGTGCTTGGAGGCAGCGTTCTCCACTTCCACCGAATAGATGTTCTCGCCGCCGGAAATGATCATGTCCTTCAGGCGATCGACGATGAACACGTAGCCGCCGTCGTCCATGTAGCCCATGTCGCCGGTGTGCATCCAGCCGTTCTTCAGCGCCTCGGCGGTGGCTTCCGGCTTGTTCAGGTAGCCGATCATCACGTTCGGCCCGCGGGCGATGATCTCGCCGACTTCGCCGCGCGGCTTTTCGACATCCTGCTCGTCGACGATCCTGACCCGCACGTGGTAGGTGGCGCGGCCGCCGGCGCGCAGGCGGTTGGCGGCGCGGCTGACGTGGTCGGCCGGCGGCAGCACGGTCATCACCGCGCTCATCTCGGTCATGCCGTAGACCTGCATCAGCGACACCTGCGGCAGCAGCGCCACGGTGCGGTCGAGCAGCGCTTCGGAGGCCGGCGAGGCGCCGTACATGATCCGCTGCACGCTGCCGAGGTTGCGGGTCTTGGCGGCCGGGAAATCGACGAAGGCCTGCAGCATCGCCGGCACCAGCAGCAGGTCGGTGATCTTTTCCGCCTCGATGACATCAAGCAGCAGGTCTGGCCGGAACACCGGCAGCACGATGTGGCGGCCGCCTCTGAGCAGCAGGCCGATGGTCAGCATCATGTCGGCCAGATGGAACATCGGCGCGGCATGCAGGCCGACGACGCCTTCCGGCAGCGCGCCTTCGGCCAGCACGTCGAGCCCGGAACTGAGCACGTTGCGGTGCGACAGCATCACGCCCTTCGGCTTGCCGGTGGTGCCGCCGGTGTAGAAGACGCCGAACAGCTCGTCGCCGCCGGCTTCGACATCGGCCACCGGCGCGCTGGCGGCGATCAGCGCTTCGTAGCCAACGGTGCCGGCCGGCTGTGCGCCGTCGCCGGTGAAGATCACCTGCTTGAGTCCCGGCGTGCCGGCCTTGATCGCGTCGATCATCGGCACGAACGGGTCGTCGACGATGAGCAGCACCGAGTCGGAATCGTTCAGCGAATAGATCACTTCCGGTGCGCTCCAGCGGAAGTTCGCCGGATTGACCACGGCGCCGAGCCAGGCGATCGCCAGGTAGCTTTCGAGATAGCGGTCGGAGTTCAGCGACAGGATGCAGACCCGCGTGCCCCGGCCGATGCCCAGACCCTGCAGGCCGCCGGCCAGACGGGCCACGCGGTCGTGCAGTTCGCGGAACGTGCGGCGACGGTCCTTGCAGACCACGGCAAGGGCGTCCGGCTGCTGTTGCACGGCCCGGTGCAGGCCCTGGGTGAATTGCATGTGAAATCCTCCGTCGATGGCTGTCGTTATCGAGGTCCCCGCCGGCGCGCAGCCCGACGCCCGATGGCGGGGTCCGAGGGCCACTACCTTAGGCAGCCCGGGGTTGATCGTGCCCGACCAAAGTCGTGCCGTCGCCGGCCGCTCTCCGAACCAAAGTGGGGCCTGCCGGCGGGCCCGGTCGTGGACCATGCCGGCTCGTCTATTCCCCGGAACCTCGTGCCCATGACTGCCACCGCCCGCCCGCCCCGCAAGGCCGACACTCTGTACAGCGACATCTTCGTTCCGGACGAGACCAAGGCGATCCGCAAGGAAGTGCGGGCCTTCTGCGACGAGGTGCTGGCGCCGGTCGCCCATCGCCTGAACACCACGCCGGAGTCGAAGGAGAACTTCGCCCGCGCCGAATTCGAAGCGATGGCGAAAGCCGGCATCTACGAGATTCCGTACGCCAAGGATGTCGGCGGCCGCGGTCTGGAATACCCGACCTTGGCGACGCTGACCGTGCTCGAGGAACTGGCCTACTACTCGCCGAGCCTCGCATCGGCGCTCTACGACGGCCAGGCGATCCTGGTCGGCAAGACGCTGGAGCGGGCGCCGGCGCAGATCCGCAACCATTACCTGCCGAAGCTGATCAAGGGCGAGTTCGTCGGCTGCTTCGCGACCAGCGAGCCGAACGCCAGCACCGATCTGTCGGTGGCCTCGATGGAAACCGTCGCCACCAAGGTGCCGGGCGGTTACAAGATCAACGGCGTCAAGCGCTGGATCACCAATTCGCCGGTCGGCGACCTGATCCTGGTGCTGTGCAAGACCGGCGAGACGCTGACCATGCTGCTGGCCGACATGCACCAGCCCGGCGTCACCGTGTCGGCACCCGATCTGAAGATGGGCAACCACGTGCAGCTGACCGCCGACATCACCTTCAAGGACGTGTTCGTCGCCGATGATCACGTGGTCGGCGCCAAGGAAGGCAGCGGCCTGCGCACCGCGATCAGCGCCCTGGTGCTCGGTCGCATGGGCATCGGCGCGGTCGGTGTGGCGATGGGGCAGGCGGCGTTCGACTTCGCGACCCACTACATGACCCAGCGCAAGGTGTTCGGCCGCGAGCTGGCCCGCATGCAGCACTGGCAGTACAAGTTCGCCGAGCACGCCACCCAGATCGAGATGGCGCGCGGCCTGTACCAGAAGGCCGCGATCCGCTTCGACAAGGAAGGCGGCGCCGACATCGAAGCGGCGATGGCCAAGGTGGTCGGCTCGCGTCTGGCCTGCGATCTGGCCCGCGACGCGATCCAGGTCTGCGGCGCCTACGGCTTCGTCAAAACGCTATCCGGTCCGGGCCAGAATTTCCCGCTGGAATCGATCTACCGCGACGCCAAGATCGGCGAGATCTACGAAGGTGCCAACGAAATCCAGAGCTGGGTGATCGCGCGCCACATCTTCGGGCGCGAGTACACCGGCTGAAGGAATCAATGATCCAGCAACGACGGCGCCGCCCGCTGCGGGCAGCGGCTGCGCTCGCAGACCTTGCAGCCGGTGCCGATCGGCGTGGCGGCGTCCGGGTCGGACAGATCGAGGCCGCGTGAATAGATCAGCCGGTGGGCGTGGCGCAGGTCGCAGCCGAGGCCGACCGCGAAGGTCTTCTGCGGCCGGCCGTAGCCGACCGGGCCGCTGACCACCTGGCGGGCGATCCACAGGTAGCTGCGGCCGTCGGGCATCACTGCCGTCTGGGTCAGCACTCTTTCCGGCTGGCTGAACGCCTCGTAGACGATCCACAGCGGGCAGGTGCCGCCGACCCTGGAGAAGTGGAAATCGGCGGCCGAATGGCGCTTGGAAACGTTCCCGGCGCGATCGACGCGCACGAAGAAGAACGGCAGCCCCGGCATGCCCGGCCGCTGCAAGGTCGACAGCCGGTGGCAGACCGCCTCGAAGCCGACGCCGAAGCGGTTGGCCAGCCGCTCGATGTCGTAGGCCAGGCCTTCCGCCGACTGCAGGAACGCCGCGTACGGCATCACCAGCGCGCCGGCGAAATAGTTGGCCAGGCCGATCCGCGCCAGCCGCCGTGATTCCTCGCTGGTGAACTGGGCATCGGCGATCAGGCGATCGAGCAGCGGCGCGATTTCCAGCAGCGCCAGCTGCACCGCCATCTGGAAGGCCTGCTGGCCGGGCCGCAGATGGTCGGGCAGGCGCAGGGTGCCGGTGTCGGCGATGTAGCTGCGCTTGGCCAGCACGGCGTCGCCGCCATCGGTGCCGGAGACGATCTGCAGGCGCACGCCGTGGCGGCTGCTCAGCCGCTGCGCGAGTCTGGACGCGACGTCGCCGACCGCCATCGCGCTGTCGGCAAAGATCGCCTCGGCGGCCTCGTCCAGTTCGGCGACGTGGTTGTGGCGGCGGTTGAAGTAGTCGCGCACCTCGTCATGGGTGGCCGGCAGCGCGAACGAGGCCAGCTTGTGGCCGTCGCCGAGCCGCGCGGCGAGGCCGTCGGCGCGCTCGGTCAGGCCGCGGTTGCGGCGATGCAGCTCGACGATCGCCCGCGCCACCGCCGGCATGTTCGAGGCCAGCGCGCGCAGCTCGGCCATCGACACCGTTTCCGCGCCGGCATCGGCCAGCACGTCGCGGACATCGGCGATCAGGCCGGCTTCCTGATCGTCGGAGAACAGCTGCACGTCGATGCCGAACTCGGCGTTGATGCGCAGCAGGATCGGCACCGTCAGTGGCCGCTGGTTGTGCTCGATCTGGTTCAGGTAGCTCGGCGAAATGCCGAGCGCCTTGGCCAGCGTCACCTGGCTGATGCCGCGCTCCTCGCGCAGCCGCTGCAGCCGTACCCCCATGTAGGCCTTGGCCATATCAGGATGATTCGCAAGATTTGCAAAAGCCGCCGCGGATCTTCACATCAATTCGCCTTTTCAGTGCTGGTTTCACGGTTTCGGATGCGAATAATGCAAAACATCGCTGCGCTTGAACAGGGCATTCCTGGCCCGGCCCGGCGACCCATTCCGAGGACCTTCGATGACCGTTGCCGCCCCTTCCGCGCCGTCCGCCGTAGCGACGCCCGTTGCCACCGTGCCCTTGCTGATCGGCGGCCAGTTCGTCGAATCGCGGGCCACCCAGTGGCGCGAGGTGATCAACCCGGCCACCCAGCAGGTGCTGGCGCGGGTGCCGTTCGCGACGCCGCAGGAGCTGGATGCGGCGGTCGAGGCGGCGAAGCAGGCCTTCGTCGCCTGGCGCAAGACGCCGATCGGCGTGCGCGCGCGGATCTTCCTGAAGTACCAGCAGCTGATCCGCGAGCACATGAAGGAGCTGGCGGCGCTGCTGACCGCCGAACAGGGCAAGACGCTGCCCGACGCCGAGGGCGACATCTTCCGCGGCCTGGAAGTGGTGGAGCACGCGGCCAACATCGGCAGCCTGCAGATGGGCGAGCTGGCCAACAACGTCGCCACCGGTGTCGACACCTACACGCTGCTGCAGCCGCTCGGCGTCTGCGCTGGCATCACGCCGTTCAACTTCCCGGCGATGATCCCGCTGTGGATGTTCCCGATGGCGATCGCCACCGGCAACACCTTCATCCTGAAGCCGTCCGAGCAGGACCCGCTGGTGACCATGCGGCTGGTGGAACTGGCGCTGGAAGCCGGCATTCCGAAGGGCGTGCTGAACGTCGTCCACGGCGGCGAAGCGGTGGTCAACGGGCTCTGCGACCACCCGGACATCAAGGCGATCAGCTTCGTCGGCAGCACCCGGGTCGGCACCCACGTCTATCGCCGCGCCACGCTGGCCGGCAAGCGCGCCCAATGCATGATGGGCGCGAAGAACCACGCCGTGGTGCTGCCGGACGCCCACAAGGAGCAGACGCTGAACAGCCTGGCCGGCGCCGCCTTCGGTGCCGCTGGCCAGCGCTGCATGGCGGCGTCGACGGTGGTCTTGGTCGGCGAATCGAAGCAGTGGATCGGCGATCTGGTCGAGCGCGCCAAGACGCTGAAGCTGAACGCCGGCCACGAGGCCGGCACCGATGTCGGCCCGGTGATGTCCTGCGCCGCCGCCGAGCGCATCCACGGCCTGATCGAGCGCGGCATCGCCGAAGGCGCGGTGCTGGAACTCGACGGCCGCCGGCCGCAGGTGCCGGGCTACGAGCAGGGCAACTTCGTCGGCCCGACGATCTTCTCCGGCGTGAAGCCGGGCATGGCGATCTACGACGAGGAAATCTTCGGGCCGGTGCTGGTGATCCTCGAAGCGGCTTCGCTTGATGAGGCGATCGAGCGCATCAACCGCAACCCCAACGGCAACGGCACGGCGCTGTTCACCCAGTCCGGTGCCGCCGCGCGCCGCTTCCAGGAAGACATCGACATCGGCCAGGTCGGCATCAACGTGCCGATCCCGGTGCCGGTGCCGCTGTTCTCGTTCACCGGCTCGCGGGCTTCGAAGCTCGGTGACCTGGGCCCGTACGGCAAGCAGGTGATCCTGTTCTACACGCAGACCAAGACCGTGACCCAGCGCTGGTTCGACGACGAGACCCTCCATGTTGGCGTCAACACGACCATCAGCCTGCGCTGAAGCCCCGGCGCACGAAGCCCGGCCGGCGAACACCATGAACTTCGCGCTCTCCGACGATCAGCGGGCCTACCAGGACGCCGCGCGCAGCTTTGCCCGCGGCGAACTGGAACCCCACGCCGCGCGCTGGGATGCCGACAGTGAATTCCCGCTGGCGACCATCGCCCGCGCCGGCGAACTGGGCTTCTGCGGCATCTACACGCCGGAAGCGCTCGGCGGACTGGGCTTAAGCCGGCTCGATGCCTCGATCATCCTCGAGGAACTGGCCGCCGGCTGCACCAGCACGGCGGCCTACATCACCATCCACAACATGGTTTGCTGGATGGTGGCGCGCTGGGCGCAGCCGGGCATCCGAGACCTTTGGGTGCCGAAGCTGGCGCGCGGCGAGCGGCTCGGCAGTTACTGCCTGACCGAGCCGGACGCCGGCTCCGATGCCGCCTCGCTGAAGACCCGCGCCGACAGGCACGGCGATGGCTACGTCCTCAACGGCGCCAAGGTGTTCATCTCCGGCGCCGGCGCCACCGACCTGCTGGTGGTGTTCGCCCGCACCGGCGGTGCCGGGCCGAAGGGCATCTCGACCTTCGCGGTGCCGGCCGACACGCCGGGCATCCGCTACGGCAAGAAGGAACACAAGATGGGCTGGAACAGCCAGCCGACGCGGGCGATCAGCTTCGACAACGTGGTGGTGCCGGAAGGTAATCGCCTGGGCGCGGAAGGCGAGGGCTTCACGATCGCCATGAAGGCGCTCGACGGCGGCCGCATCAACATCGCCACCTGTTCGGTCGGCACCGCGCAGGCGGCGATCGAACGCGCGCAGGCGCACCTGAACACCCGCAAGCAGTTTGGCCAGCCGCTGGCCGAGTTCCAGGGCCTGCAGTTCCGGCTCGCCGACATGCTGATCGAGCTGGTGTCGGCGCGGCAGATGGTGCGGCTGGCGGCCTGGATGCTCGACAGCGACAGCCCGCAGGCCAGCACCTATTGCGCGATGGCCAAGCGCCACGCCACCGACATCGGCTTCAACGTCGCCAACCAGGCGCTGCAGCTGCACGGCGGCTACGGCTACAGCCGCGAGTACCCGCTGGAACGGCATGTCCGCGACAGCCGCGTGCACCAGATCCTCGAAGGCACCAACGACATCATGCGGGTCATCGTGGCCCGTGCCTTCCTGCGCGAGGGCGCGCCGGAGGTTTTGCGGTGATTGCTGCCGCTCCGCTCGAAAACGAAAAGACAAGCAACCGTTCAACGCAAAGGCGCAAAGGAGAAGCCCAAGCAAGGACGCAAAGAAAGCATCGAGAAAAGCGGAATGGAGTCCTTGTGTTGCCCGTTCGATCTTTTCTTTGCGTCCTTTCTTTTCCCTTTGCGCCTTTGCGTTGAACTTCTTCTCTCAACCAACACACAGCCATGACCAAATACACGAACCTGAAACTGGAGAAGCGCGGCCACACCGCGATCGTCACGCTGGACAATCCGCCGGCCCATACCTGGACCGCCGACAGTCTCGCCGCGCTGAAAGCCCTGGTGCTGGACCTGAACGCCGACCGCGACATCTACGCGCTGGTGATCACCGGTGACGGACCGAAGTTCTTTTCCGCCGGTGCCGATCTCAAGCTGTTCGCCGATGGCGACAAGGCCCGCGCCCGCGACATGGCGCGGCGCTTCGGCGAAGCCTTCGAAACCCTGAGTGCCTTCCGTGGCGTCAGCATCGCGGCGATCAACGGCTTCGCGATGGGCGGCGGTCTGGAATGCGCGCTGGCCTGCGATATCCGCATCGCCGAAACGCAGGCGCAGATGGCGCTGCCGGAAGCCACGGTGGGTCTGCTGCCCTGCGCCGGCGGCACCCAGAACCTGGCGGCGCTGGTCGGCGAGGGCTGGGCCAAGCGCCTGATCCTGTGCGGCGAGCGCATCGACGCAGCGACGGCGGAGCGGATCGGGCTCGTCGAGCAAGTGGTGCCGACCGGCACTGCGCTGGACGCTGCGCTGAAGCTCGCCGAGACGACTGCGAAACAGAGCCCGACCAGTGTCGCGATCTGCAAGACCCTGATCCAGAGCGGCCGCCAGATGCCGCTGAAGCAGGCGCTGCCGGTGGAGCGCGAAGCCTTCGTCGACCTGTTCGATACCCGCGACCAGAAGGAAGGCGTCAACGCCTTTCTCGGCAAGCGCAAGCCGGAGTGGTGCAATGGCTGATTCGGCAAGCCTCGCCACGCCGGCTCCGGTGCTGTTCCGCGAAGTCTCGGCTGCCAATGGCAAGAAGATCGGTCATGCGCTGCTGAACAGCGAGAAATCGCTGAATGCGCTGAACCTGGCGATGATCCGCCTGCTCGACGGCCAGCTGCGCGCCTGGGCCGGCGATCCGGCCATCGCCTGCGTGGTGCTGAGCGGCGCCGGCGAAAAAGCCTTCTGCGCCGGCGGCGACGTGCGCGGCCTGTTTGAAGCGATGCGCCGCCATCCGGGCAGCCTGCCGAATCCGGACGCGTGTCCGTTCTTCGCCGAGGAATACCGGCTCGACTTTCTTCTTCACCAGTACCCGAAGCCGCTGCTGGTCTGGGGCAGCGGCATCGTCATGGGCGGTGGCCTTGGCCTGTTCGCCGGGGCCAGCCATCGCGTGGTCACCGAGACCTCGCGGGTGGCGATGCCGGAAATCACCATCGGCCTGTTCCCGGATGTCGGCGGCAGCTGGTTCCTGCCGAGGCTGCCGGGCAAGGCCGGCCTGTTCCTGGCGCTGACCGGCGCCTCGGTCAACGGCCACGATCTGCTGCACGCGCGGCTGGCCGATCACTTCCTGCGCGCGGCCGATCGCGACGCCGTGTTCGCGGCGCTGGCGCAGCTCGACTGGCGCGGTGACGCGACGCTCGACCGCACGCGCCTCGGCCAGCTGCTCGACGGCTACGCGGCGCAGGCCGCCGGGTTGTTGCCGGCCTCGAAGCTGGCACAGCACGCGGCGCTGATCGAATCACTGTGCAGCGGCGCATCGCTGGCCGAGGTGGTGACCGCGATTGCCGGCCTGCGCAGCGACGACAGCTGGCTGGCCAAGGCGGCTGCCGCGCTCGCGGCCGGCTCGCCAACCACCGCAGCGCTGGTCTGGACGCTGTACCAGCGCGGTGCGGCGCTGTCGCTGGCGGACGTGTTCCGGCTGGAACTGGTCGTCGCGCTGCAGTGCTGCGCGCACGGCGATTTCGAGGAAGGCGTGCGGGCGCTGCTGATCGACAAGGACCAGTCGCCGCGCTGGGCGGCGGCGACGCCGGCCCGCATCAAGGCGCACTTCCAGCCGCCGGCCTGGCCCGGCGGCGTCCATCCGCTGGCCGACCTCTGACCCTCATTCCGGAGATGTCCCCGATGCACAAGATCGCCTTCATCGGCCTCGGCAACATGGGCGCGCCGATGGCGCTGAACCTGCTCAAGGCCGGCTTCGCGCTGCGCGTGTTCGACTTGAGCGCCGCGCCGCTGCAGCGGCTTGCCGAAGCCGGCGCCGAAATCGCCGAGCGCCCGGCCGATGCCGTCGCCGACGCTGACGCCGTCATCTCGATGCTGCCGGCCAGCGCGCACGTGCAGCGACTGTACCTCGGCGCCGACGGCGTGCTCGCCGCCGTCCCGGCCGGCGCGCTGCTGATCGACTGCAGCACCATCGCCGCCGCCACTGCGCGGGAGGTGGCCGCAGCGGCGGCCGCGCGCGGCCTGACCATGATCGATGCGCCGGTGTCCGGCGGCACGGCGGGGGCGGCGGCCGGCACGCTGACCTTCATCGTCGGCGGCACGGCGGAAGCCTTCGAGCGCGCCCGGCCGCTGCTCGGCGCAATGGGCCGCAACCTGTTCCACGCCGGCGGCAACGGCGCCGGCCAGGTCGCCAAGATCTGCAACAACATGCTGCTCGGCATCCAGATGATCGGCACCATCGAAGCGCTCCAGCTCGGCGTCGCCAGCGGCGTGGATGTCACCGTGCTGTCGGACATCATGGCCCGCAGTTCCGGCCGCAACTGGACGCTGGAGGTCTACAACCCCTGGCCCGGCGTGATGGACGGCGCGCCCGCCGCGCGCGGCTACAGCGGCGGCTTCGGCAGCGACCTGATGCTCAAGGATCTCGGCCTCGCCGCCGAAGCCGCCGCCGCCGTGCAGGCGCCGATCGCGCTCGGTGCGCTGGCCCGCGAGCTGTACCGCCGGCATAGCGCGGCCGGCCACGGGGCGCTGGACTTCTCCAGCCTGCGCGAGGTGCCGGCCGGCTGAACCGGCTGCGGATCGCGCGCGGTTCCCGCCGGCCGGCCCGGCCCCGGTACACTCCGCAATCCGTCACAACAATAAGGGCAGGTCAGATGGCAAACGACCTCAAGACGCCCGCCCGCAAGGTGCGTGGAGGCAGAACTGCGCAGCTGGAGCCGCCGAACCTCGCGTTCGCGCTGGTGCAGACGCGTCTGCTGGCCGAGATGCGCCGCAGCGTGACGCCGGCGATCAAGCTGATTTCGGTCGTGGCGCCGACCGGCTACGGCAAGACCACCTTCGCCACGGCGCTGCACAAGCATTTCTCGACGGCCGGGCTGAACAGCTACTGGATCGCGCTGGACGATCGCGACACCAGCACCGAGCGGGTCATAGACCTGCTCGAGGACGCGCTGATCGGCCGCCATTCCGATCCGCACCCGACGCAGACCCTGCTGCGCGGCGACGAGCCGCTACAGAACCGCGTCGATGCGCTGATCGACGCGTTGGCGCAGCTGCCGGCGCCGTCGCTGGTGTTCCTCGATAACCTCGGCTACTGCACCGACGAGACGCTGGGCCTGCTGCTCGACCCGCTGCTGTTCCGCTCGCCGTCGTCGGTGCACTTCCTGTTTTCCAGCACCGAGCAGCTGCCGTTCAACCTGACCCGCGCCCGCCTCGAAGGCCGGGTGCGCGAGATTGGCTACGCCGACCTGAGCCTGCGGCCGGACGAGATCCGCACGCTGTTCGGGCCGGAGCTGTGCGCGCAGCTCGGCGACGCGGCGATCGACAGCATCGCCCGCCAGACCGAGGGCTGGCAGGCGGCGGTGCGGCTGGCGCAGATCATCCTGTCGACCGCCGAAAAGCCGCTGGAAGCGCTGGAACGCTTCTCCGGCGCCGACGAGGATTTGTCGAACCTGCTGAACCGGCAGGTGCTGGCCGGCTTTTCGCCGGAGGCGCGCCGCTTCCTGCTGGAAATCTCGCCGCTGCGCAGCTTCTGCGCCGAGCTGTGCCGGCAGGTCACCGGCGATGACGACGCCGACCGCCACCTGGCGCTGCTGCTGCGCCGCAACGTGTTCGTGATCCCGCTCGATCGCAACCGCAGCTGGTACCGGCTGCACGGCCTGTTCCGCGAATTCCTGGCCGAGGAGGCGCAGCGCGCCGTGCCGGCCGAGCGGCGCACGCAGATCCTGACCCGCGCCGCCGAATGGAACGAGCGCAACGGCCGCTGGCTCGACGCCGTCGACTACGCG
This sequence comes from Gammaproteobacteria bacterium, assembly GCA_026398815.1. Lineage (GTDB taxonomy): Bacteria > Pseudomonadota > Gammaproteobacteria > Nevskiales > Nevskiaceae > Nevskia. Next base: position 22,838 of record JAPLSA010000006.1, on the reverse strand, counting down.
CTGGCGGCCGGATCGGCGGCGCTGGCCTGCGCGATTCTCGAACGGGTGGCGGCGACCTTCGTCCGCGATCGCGGCGATCTGCGCCAGTACATCGAATGGATCGAACGCCTGCACGGCAATGGCCATGAGGTCGGCTGGGAAGCCGATTTCTGGTACGTCTTCGCGCTGGTCTTCCACCGCCGCTACGAAACCGCGCGCCAGCACAACGAGCGGCTGGCGCTGCGCGTCGAGCGCGAGCAGGACAGCAGCGGCAAGCCCGGCCCGCTGGCCGAACTGAAGCGGCGCATCGAGGTGCTGCGCGTCTGCGTCGACATCTACACCGATCGCCTCGCCGACGCCCGCGTGCACCTGACCCGCTGGCTGGCCGAGCGCGGCGCCGATGACCCGTTCGACGTGGCGACTGTGTCCGCCGCCGCCAGCATCTCGCTGAGCAGCGCGTTCCGCTTCGTCGAATCGCGGCAGATGATGCGCGTCGCCCAGGCGGCGATCGCCCAGAGCGGCAGCGCCTACGGCGTCGGCTGGGTGCAGCTGCTGGCGGCGATGATCGACATGTTCGAAGGCGACTACGCCGCCGTCCACGGTGACATTCAGGCGGCGCTGGCCCGGGCTCGCGCCGCGCTCGGCGAGGGCGCCGGCATCACCCGCACCATCGCCTTCGTTGCCGCCCGCTGCGCGGTCGAGATGGGGCTCGACGAGGAGGCGCGCGGCCTGCTGAACCAGGGCCTGCGCGGCGCCCACACCCACGGCGTGGTCGACACCACGGCCGACGGCCTCGATGCGGCGGTGAAGCTGTGGTCCGGCCGGCCGGATGATCCGATCTCGATTCCGCTGCTGCGCGAGATCGCCGCCGGCTACCCGCCGCGCCTGGGCCTGATGCTGTCCTGCATGCTGGTGCAGCGGCTGGTGCGGCTCGGCCGGCTCGACGACGCGCTGGCCGAAGGCGCTCACATCGGCCTGACCGCTTCCGGCGGCGAGCCCCGGCTGGCGGCGCTGGAAGGCTTGCAGATAGCGCGCGCCGCTGATCTCTATGCCGCCGCGCAGATCGAGCTGCTGATCGCTGCCGGCCAGCTGCGCCAGGCCGAGGCGCTGATCGCCGCCGAAACGCGGATCGCCCGGCAGGATGGCCGCAACGGCCGGCTGGTGGAACTGGCGCTGGCCGAGATGGCGGTGGCGATCTGCTCCCACAACCCGCAGCCGGCGGCGCGCCACTTCGTGCGCGCCATCGGTCTGGCGGCCCGCCGCCGCATCCTGCGGCCGTTCCGCGATCGTGCCGAGACCATCGCCGGCCTCGTCAACGAGACCAAGCCGCAGTCCTGGGGTTTCGTGCTCGACGAGGAGCGCCGCTTCTTCGTCGAGATCTGCAACGGCCTGCCGCTGACCAACTCCTTCCTGGTCGAGCATCTCGACCAGTTGCAGGGCGAAGGCCAGCTGCTGGAAACGCCGACCGCGCGCGAGCTGCAGCTGCTCAGCCTGATCGAGGCCGGTCTTTCGAATCAGCAGCTTGCCGATCGCCTGAGCCTGTCGGTGGCGACCGTCAAGTGGCATCTCTACAACCTCTACACCAAGCTCGGCGTGTCCAGCCGGTCGGCGGCGCTGGCGCGGGCGCGGGCGCTCAACCTGATGTCGCGCTGAGGCGCCGCCCGCCGGCCAAACTATGGAATGGGACGCGGCCCGACCGCGCCGCTGAAGATTCGCTCATCAAAATCGCAACCAGGAGCAAGCGATGAGCGCAGCGATCCAGAACGCGGGCCCGGCCCGGGCCGAGAACCCACTCGACTACTTCAAGTACCTGCTGTCGCCGGTGATCCTGTCCAGCCACGCCTACGGGCTGTGGATGGGCGGCAACTTCACCTGGGTCGGCCTGGCGCTGCTGCTCGGCGTGCTGTTCTTCGACGCCTTCCTGAAGCCGGACTACTCGATCCGCTCGCAGCGCCACGCCTGGATCTACGACGTCATCGTGTCGATCACCGTGCTGGCCAGCTTCGTCAACATCCTGTTCTATTCCTGGCTGGTCGGGCACGAGCACTTCGCCACCACTTCGTCGGCGGTCGGCGCGTTCATCAGCACGCTGTTCATCGGCTTCGTGATCGGCGCGCCGCCGGTGCACGAGCTGTTCCACCGCGAAGGCGTGTTCCTGCGCTGGCTCGGCCGCATCGGCCAGTGCCTGGTGTTCGATCCGTGGCGCGAGATCACCCACGTGGTGACCCACCACATGCGCGTCGCCACGCCGGACGACCCGGACTACGCGCGCCGCGGCGACACCGTCTACGGCCACTTCCTGCGCACCTTCCCGGCCCAGTGGAAGGAGAGTTATCACCTCGAAAAGATGATGTGGACCAAGCGCGGCCGGAAGTGGTACGACCCGCGCAACGCCTGGGTCTTCAAGGCGGCCTACTTCGGCCTCTTCCTCGCCGTGCTGTTCGCGCTCGGTGGCTGGAAGGGGCTGCTGCTGGCCTCGGCAACGCTGTTCTTCGGCCCGCGCATGCTGCTGGAAGTCTTCAACTACGTGAACCACTACGGGCTGGTGTCGGCGACGCCGGGGCGTTTCGAGAAGCACCACACCTGGAATCACATCACGCCGCTGACCCGCATCCTGGCGCTGGAGATCACCAACCACGCCGGTCACCACGACGACAGCTACAAGCCGTTCTATGCGCTGGAGCCGGACACCAACGGCCCGCTGCAGCCGCAGTTCCTGCTGGTGGTGCTGCTGGCGCTGGTGCCGCCGCTGTTCTTCATGATGATCAAGCCGCTGCTCAAGCACTGGGACGAGCACTACGCGACGCCGGCCGAGCGCGAGATCGCCCGCCGCGAGAACGAACGTGCCGGTTGGCACGAGCTGAACCGGCCGGACCCGAAGCGGGACCTGCCGGCCGGCCTCTGGAAGTACGCGTAAGCGACCGGGGCCCCGACCATGCTGATGGAACCGACCGCACCGGCCGCCACCCGGACCGACCTTTGCCGCATCACCGTGCGCGGCAAGGATGGCAGCGAGCAGAGCTTCGACGTGGGCCGCAACGACATGCTGCTGAAGGCAGCGGTCGCGCAGGGCATCGACTACCCGCACAACTGCCGGGTCGGCGTCTGCGGGCAGTGCAAGACCCGGCTGGTCGGCGGGCGCGTCAGCCCGATGGTCGACCTGGCGCTGTCGCCGCTGACCAACGAGCAGATCCAGGCCGGCTTCGTGCTGGCCTGCCAGGCCAAGGTGCGCACCGACCTGGTGATCGACGTCAAGCTCGGCTCCGGCACCCAGCTGCCGGTGCGCTACGTGTCGGCCAAGGTGACGCGCTACCGCAAGCTGCCGGGCGAGGTCATCGACCTGCGGCTGGCGCTCGACGAGCCGGTGGCGTTCAACGCCGGCCAGTACTGCACGATCGCCGAATCCGGCTCGTTCACCCGGCGCAGCTATTCGTATTACGACGCACCGCCGGCTGATGGTAGCGGCGCCCGCGAAGTCGGCTTCCTGGTCAAGCGCCTGCCCGGCGGCCGCTTCTCGGAATGGCTGTTCGCCGAGGACCGCAGCGGCGTCAAGTTCTGGGTCGAAGGTCCGTTCGGCGTGATGGGTGTCGATGATCTCGACCGCGATGGCCTGTGCGTGGCCGGCGGCACCGGGTTGGCGCCGATCCTGTCGATCGTCGGCGATCGCCTGCGCCGTTCGAAGACCGCGAAATTCACCATCGTGTTCGGTGTCCGCACGGCGGCCGACGTGTTCGCCAACGAACGCCTGCAGGCGCTGCTCGCCGAAGGCGGCGACCGCGTGCGGCTGGTGACCATCCTGTCGCACGAGCCGGTCGGCTCGGCCTGGACCGGACCGCGGGGCATGGTGACGGCGGCGCTCGACGAAGCGCTCGGCATCGACTACGCGCAGGCCGCGGCCTTCATCTGCGGCAACCTCGGCATGGTCGAGGCCGTCGAACGGCGGCTGATCGGGCTGGGCGTGCAGGCCGATAGAATCCACGCCGACAAGTTCGTGCCGTCCGGCACGCCCTGAGCCGGCTGCGGCAGACGGCGGCGCGGGAAGGCCGGCGGCAACGCGCCGCCTGCCGATCCCCTCTTCGCCGACCTCTCCTCGATCATGCCCCTGCTCAAGACCGCGCCGAACTTCCGCGACATCGGCGACCTGCCGGCCCGCGATGGCCGGCGGACCCGTTCCGGCCTCATCTACCGTTCCGACGCGCTCGACGCGCTGGATGCCGATGACCTCGCGCGGCTGGCGCGCATGGCGCCCAAGGTCTGCTGCGACCTGCGCAGCGACGGCGAGCGGCTGCAGCGGCCGCACCGCTGGCCGGAGGGTGCGGCGCCACGGGTGATGAACCTTGCGGTGGCCACCGACATCCGGGTGCTGATGCCCGAGCTGGTGCAGGGCCTGCGCGCCAATGCCACGGCCGACGGGGCTGCGGCGCTGATGCGCCATCTGTACCGCGACCTGCCGACCGTCTGCGTGCCGGTGCTGAAGCAGGTGTTCGCGCTGCTGCTCGACGAGCAGGCCGAGCATCTGCCGCTGGTGGTCAACTGCACCGCCGGCAAGGACCGCACCGGCTTCGTGGTGGCGATGCTGCTGCATGCCGTCGGCGTTGCCGAGGACGCGGTGCTCGACGACTACCTGCGCTCGAACGATGCGAGCAATCGCGACTCGCTGCGGCTGAAGGTTGCCAAGCTGCTGCAGGAGCTGCTCGGCGCCACTGCGCCGCCGGAGATGCTGGCCGCGATCATCGCCGCGCGCGCCGACTATCTCGACGCCGCGCTGGCCGAGATCGGCGCCCGGCATGGCTCGATCGATGGCTATCTGGCGCAGGCGATCGGGCTCGACGACCGCCTGCGCGACCGCCTTGCCGGCCGCCTGCTGGCCCACTGATCCCACCGACGTTCACCCCTGCTTCCGGAGTTGTCCTGATGAGCCTTGCCGAACTGTCGCTCGACGCCGCCACCGGCGTGGCGACGCTCACTCTCAATCGTCCCGACGTGCTCAATGCGCTCAACGTGCCGCTGGCTGAGGCGCTGCGCGCGGCCGTGGTGCCGCTGGCCGGGGATGCGCGCGTGCGCTGCGTGCTGCTGCAGGGCCAGGGCCGGGCCTTCATGGCCGGCGGCGACCTGTCCGGCTTTGCCGCCGATTTCGATACCGCCGACACGGTCATCGACGCCCTGCTCGACGCGCTGCATCCGGTGGTGGAAACCCTGCGCTCGATCGATGCGCCGGTGATTGCCGCCGTGCACGGCGCGGTGGCCGGCGCCGGCTTGTCGCTGATGGCGGCCTGCGATCTGGTGGTCGCGGCGCAGGGCACCCGCTTCCTGCTCGCCTACGATCGCATCGGCGCGGCGCCGGACTGCGGCGGCACCTATTTCCTGCCGCGCCTGCTGGGCAGTCGCCGGGCAGCGGCGCTGATGTTCCTCAGCGAACAGCTCGATGCCGAGGCCGCGCTGGCGGCGGGTCTGGTCAACAAGGTGGTGGCCGCCGACCAGCTGGCCGCCGAAAGCGCAGCACTGGCCGCAAAGATCGCCAGCGGCCCGACGCAGGCCTTCGGCAACTACAAGCGGCTGGCCCAGTCGACGTTCGGCAGCACGCTGCACGACCAGCTGGAAGCCGAGCGCGCCTCGTTCAAGAGCGCCACCAAGACCGCTGATTTTCGCGAAGGCGTCAGCGCTTTCCTAGCCAAACGGGCGGCTCATTTCAAGGGCCCGCAGGCCTAAGCTGCGGCGCGTTATCGCCCCATTCCTGTTCACGCCCCCCGACCATGCTCACTGACGACCAGATCCAGATCCACGACGCCGCCCGCCGCTTCTCCCGCGAAGTGCTGGCCCCCGGCGCCGCCGCGCGCGAGAAAGCCCAGGCCATCGAGCCGGCGGTGATCCAGGGCCTTGGCGAGATGGGCCTGCTCGGCATGACCGTGTCGCCGGACTACGACGGCGCCGGCGCCGACTACGTGTCCTACGCGCTGGCGCTGATGGCGGTCGCCGAAGGCGATGGCGCGGTGTCGACGATGATGTCGGTCCACAACGCGCCGTACTGCGCGATCCTCGAACGCTACGGCTCGGCCGCGCACAAGGAAGCGGTGCTGAAGCCGGCCGCGCGCGGCGAGTACATCGGCGCCTTCGCGCTGACCGAAAGCCATGCCGGCTCGGACGCCAGCGCGCTGCGCTCGCGCGCCGTGCTGAAGGGCGATCGCTACCTGATCAACGGCTCCAAGCAGTTCATCACCAGCGGCAAGATCGGCAAGTACGTGATCGTGTTCGCGGTCACCGATCCGGCCAATCCGAAGCGCGGCATCAGCGCCTTCCTGGTGCCGTCGTCCACACCCGGCTTCTCGGTGTCGAAGCTCGAGCACAAGCTCGGCCAGAAGGCGTCCGACACCGCGTCGCTGAGCTTCGACGACATGGAAGTGCCGGTCGAGCACCGCATCGGCGAGGAAGGCGAGGGCTACAAGATCGCGCTGTCGTCGCTGGAATCCGGGCGCATCGGCATTTCCGCGCAGGCGGTCGGCATGGCCCAGGCTGCACTCGATGCCGCGATCCGCTACGCCGGCGAGCGCAAGTCGTTCGGCACGGCATTGCTTGGCCACCAGGCAGTCAGCTTCCGGCTGGTCGATGCCAAGACCAAGCTCGAAGCGGCGCGCCAGCTGGTGCTGTCGGCGGCGCGCATGAAGGACGCCGGCGTGCCCTGCCTGGAACAGGCCTGCATGGCCAAGCTGTTTGCGTCGGAAGTGGCCGAGGAAGTCTGCTCGGTGGCGATCCAGACTTTCGGCGGCTACGGCTATGTCGAGGATTTCCCGGTCGAGCGCATCTACCGCGATGTCCGCGTCTGCCAGATCTACGAAGGCACCTCGGACATCCAGAAGATCATCATCGGTCGAGGCCTCGCGGCCTGACCTTGCTTCCGTAACCGCGCAGCAACGTAAAAAACAGCGGGGGCGCTGCGCGCAAGGCGCAAGGGAACAGAAAGGAAGAAGAAAGGGAAAAGAAAGAAGAGATCAGGACAGCGACGGCGATCATCGAAAGACGGGTGGCGACCCGTTCGCACGAGGCATGCACGGGAACGCTGTTTCGCTGTTACCCGAAAGGTTTTTGCTTCTGCTGTTGTTTTCCTTTCTGTTCCCTTTCTTTTCCCTTTGCGCCTTGCGCGCAGCGCCCCGGCTTTTGCTTCTCGTCGGGTTCGCGCACTTCAGCAGCGCAATCGTGGCCCAAAAAAAATCGGGCACCAGGCCCGATTTCTTTGTGCTGCCGGTGCCTGAAGCTTCAGGCCACCGCGTCCTTCAGCTTCTTCAGCGGGCGCACGCGAATCTTCAGCGAGGCCGGCTTGGCGGCGAAGGTCTGCTCCTGGCCGGTGAAGCGGTTGATGCCCTTGCGCTTCGGCTTGGCCGGCACCTTCACGGCGGTGATCTTCAGGAAGCCCGGGAGCACGAAGCTGCCCGCACCCTTCTTGCTGACCGAGCCGGCGATCGCGCCTTCCAGCGCTTCCAGCACCTTCTTGACGCCCTTGGCGTCGATGCCGCTGCTCTCGACGAGATGGGCCACGAGGCCGGTCTTGTTGAGGGTTTCCTTGATCGGCTTGGCGGCGGCGGGCGCCGCAGCAGCTGCCTTCGGCTTCGGAGCTGCCTTGGTGGCCGCTGCCTTCGTCGCTGCTGCTTTCTTGGGTGCCGGGGATGCTTTGGCCATGTTTCTCCTGCTTGTGTTCAGTGGGATGGACGGCGCTGTGATCATGCACAGCAGCGGCGAGTATACGGACTGGCTGCAAGAATGCTGAATGAAGCTTGTTGACGCATGTCGGCGCAGTTGCAACGTCTGTCGCAAGCTGCTGCGTGCTCAGGCTACCAACTGATGCAGCCACGCTGCTTGCGGCGCGGGTTCGCCCTCGTGGCGCAGCAGCTGCGGGCGGCCGTCAAAGCCGTAGCGCGCCTGCCAGTAGTGCTGGCGCAGCGGTTCGAACAAGGTCAGCCGGCCATCGTGCTCGAACACGCCGGTGTCGATGAACAGCAGGTTGCCGCAGGCCATCGGCCTTCGATCCGGCGCGTAGCTGTGGCCGGCGATGATCTGGTCGATGCCAAGCACCGGCTGCAAGGCGCGCGACAGCCGGGCCTGCAGCGTGTCGGTGAGCGCCTGCGGCGCCAGCAGCCGATGCAGGCGTTCGCAGGCCGAGATCCGCCGACGGCCCCACAGCAGGCTGTCCTGCATGGCCGCGCTATCGGCTGCATTTGCGAGGCCGGCAGCGCGCGGCGCGCGGGGCAGGTCGCGATTCAGCGCTTCGACATCCGACCAGGCAGCACCGATCGGCACTTCGGCATGGACCAGGCCGATGCGCCGGCCGTCGCGCAGCGGCAAGGTCATCGCCAGCGGCAGGCCATCGACGCATCGCGCCAGCGCCCGCAGCTCGGCATCGGCCAAGGCCTGACCCCACTGTCCGCCGTTGCGATGCCAGAGCATCGCGGAGGTCACGTCGTGCAGCGAGTCCTGCAGCAGGGCCTCGTGGTTGCCGCGCAGCGAGTGGAACCACGGCAGCGTGGCCACGCGCTGCAGCAGCTCGAGGCTGTCCGGCCCGCGGTCGATCAGATCGCCGAGCGCGATCAGGCGATCGCGGCTCGGCTCGAAGTGCACCGCCGCCAGCAGGCCATCGAGCAGCGCGGCGTGGCCGTGCACATCGCCGACCACGAAGTCGCGACCGTCACGGTTCACCGGCAGCAGATGATGGGGCGTGTGGATCAGCACGGATGACAGGCGTGGTGCGGGTCGGCGACAGGACGGGTGAGGATGACGGCAGCGCGCAGGAGCTGCAGGCGGGCGACCGTAGCACTGCCGGGCTGCGGAGCGTCGATGTCGGCCGTCGTCGGCGGCACCGGCGCGATGGCCGGTGCGCCGGCGCTTACCTCGGGTCGGCGAAGGCGGTGCTGGCGCTGATGTAGCCGAGCGATTCGGCCAATCGTTCCAGCTCCGCGCCGTTGCGCTCGCCGACGAAGCGCGCGCAGTACATCACGATCATCCAGCTCATCACTTCGGCGACGTCGTCGGTGGCGCCCGGGCGGCTCAAGCCCTTGCGCCGGATGATGCCGAGCGACACCCGACTCTGCGCGCAGATGCGATCGACCATGGTCTTGTAGAGGCTGGCGACGTTGCGATCGTAGGGCGCGGTGTCGTTGACCGCCGCGAGGATCGCCTGGTGTTTCTTGAACGTCGCCACCATGCCGACCAGCGCCTGCTGCAGTTCGTGGTGATCGGCGGCGTCGGCATCGCTCATCCAGGTGCCGGTGCTGGCGATGATTTCCTCGGTCACCTGGCTCATCAGCCGGGCGACCAGCTCGCCCTTGTCGCGGAAGTGCAGGTAGAACGTACCGCGCGCGATGCCGGCTTCGTCGGTCAGCTGCTCGACGCTCAGCGCGGCGAAGCGATGGCCCTGTTCCAGCAGCCGCTCGGTGGCGGCCAGCAGGCGGTCTTCGATCGACTGCTTCGGCTGGTCGCCCTGCTTGGCGCGGGTGCGTCGGGTCGGGCGGGGCGCGATCTGCGTCATGGCGGCTCGGCGTGGGGCAATGGGGCGGGCGGATGCGACCGCCTGGCAAGGCGTTCGGGAAGACAGTTTCGCAGATATTGTCATTATGTCTATTCAAAATTGACATAGTGTCAATTCATCGCAGATGATTTCGTCACGCCTTCCGATATGCCCATTGCGGCGATCGAGAAAAGGCGACCCTGCGAACGAGGAGCCACCGATGTATCCCGACAAGCGCCAGCCCCCTGCGGACTGGATCGCCGCGCTGCGCCAGCGATTTCCAACCGAACGGGAAATCGACCGCATCCTGACCCGCAAGATGCAGCGCCGTGCCGGCCCCGGCTTCAAGCCGCTGGCGCTGGACACGCTGGTTGACGGCGTCCGCGCCCTGCTCGATGCCGAACTCAGCACGCCGTACGAACTGCGTGATGCGCGCTGGCTGTCCGGCGGCGCGTCGAAGCTGCAGATGGCGTTCACGCTCGAATGGCAGCACCCGCAGGACGGCCTGTCTTGCACGCCGATGGTGCTGCGCATGGAGCCGAGCGAATCGATCGTCGAAACCAGCCGCAAGCGCGAGTTCCAGCTGATCCGCGCGATGGAAGGCGTGGTGCCGGTGCCGCCGGTCTACTGGTGCGATCCAGAAGGCGAGTACCTGCCGTATCCGGCGCTGATCTATGGCTTCGCGCCCGGCGTCACCAAGCCCAGCGCCGCCGCCAGCGGCGTCAGCGGCCTTGGCACGCAGCTGCCGGCCGCCCTGCGCGCGCAGCTGGCGCCGCAGTTCGTCGAGCATCTGGCGAAGATTCACACCGCCGACTTCCGCGACAAGGGACTCGATGCCTTCGACATCCCGGCTGCCGGCACCACGCAGTGCGCCGAATGGGGCGTGAACTGGTGGGCACGGGTCTGGGAAGAGGATTCCGATGAAGACGTGCCGTTGATGCGGCTGGCCGAGGCCTGGCTGCGTGCGAACCTGCCAGTGCTCGATCGTGCGGTGATCGTCCATTCCGACTATCGCCTCGGCAATTTCCTGTTCACCGAGCCCGACTGCCGGATCAGCGCCTGGCTGGACTGGGAACTGGGCCGCATCGGCGATCGCCACCAGGACCTGGCCTGGACCACCAGCCGCGCGTTCGGCGCGCTGGCCGAGGATGGCAAGACCTTCCTGACTTCCGGCCTGATGCCGGAAGCAGCGTTCCTTGCCGCTTACGAGCAGGCCACTGGCTATGCGGTCGATGCCCGGACCATGCATTGGTACAAGGTCTACAACGCCTGGATGATGGCGACGCTGAGCCTGGCCACCGGCTACCGCGCCGCTGCCGGCGGCAAGACCCACCAGGACGTGCTCGTCACCTGGCTGATCGGCATCGGGCCGATGCTGCTCGAGGAAATGCGCAGCCTCATCGAGGAGCGCCGCTGACATGCAGATGCGTCCCCAGATCCAGCTGCAGGCGGTGATCAAGGCCTTGAGCGAAGTGGTGCTGCCGGCGATCGATCTGGCCAACACGCTGGCGATCGAGCAGGGCAAGTTGTCGATCGGCCTGCTGGCGCTGCTGGCGCAGCAGCTGCCGGTGCAGTTCGCCTTCGACCGCGACGAGCTGGCTCGGCTGATCGCCACCAGCGAGCAGCTGGCGCGCGAGGCCCGCGGCGGTACGGACACCCAGTCAGCGCTGGCCGCGCTGCACGACGCCACCGCTGCCGCCGGCCAGAGTCTCGAAGCGGCCCGCGCGTCGCCGGCCGAGCTTGAAGCCGGCATCCGCGCGCTGCGGCGCGCCACCGGCGAACTGGTCAGCGCGGTCCATCGCGATGGCGACGCCGGCAGCTGCGGTGCCGTGCAGGCGACGGTGCTGGCGATGTCGAAGCAACAGCTGCTGCGCGAGCGCTCGATGCTGCTGATGCAGGGCTGGGAACCGGACCCGAAGTCGGTGCCGCCGCTTGTCGACCTGCTGGCCCGCTGAATCCCCACCCACGAACCACGACCGAGGAACTGCCGATGACCCTTCCTGCCCACCCGCGCGCACTGCCGGTACTGGACCCCGCCAACGACGGCCGCCACGCGCTGCGCGACCTGCCGCTGGAGCGGGAATCGATCCCCTATGTGCTGTCGCTGCCCGAGCACGGCATTGCCGCCTTCGTCTACACCTGGGTGAACAAGGACAACCTGGCCGGTTCCGCGCTGGCAGCTTTCGGCCCGGGCATCGGCGCCACGCCGGTCTTCGAGGCCGTCGACGGCATTCCGATGGGCCCGGACAAGAATTTCAACGACTGGCAGGTCGGCCGCCTGCATCTGGCCCAGGACCTGAAACTGCGCAGCGCGACGTTCAAGGTCGCCACCGAGCGGGTCAGCATCGAAGCGGCCTACGAGGCGCTGCACCCGGCCTATGCCTACAGCTTCCACCCGAACGGCTGCCCGGCGTTCGCGGCGACCGACCGTCTGGAGCAGGCCGGCCGCCTGCGCGGCACGGTGACCGTCGACGGCAAGGCACTTCCGTTCGACACTTTCTGCGCCCGAGATCACTCCTGGGGCACGCGCGACTGGGGCCAGCCGCAGCACTGGAAGTGGCTGCATGCCTACAACGCCGGCACCCAGCTGCATTTCTGGAAGATCGAGGTCGGCGGCCGCAGCGAGCTGCGCGGCTACGTCAATCGCGATGGCCTGTTCGCCGAGGTGGTCGATGTGGCGGTCGACTTCACCACCGATGCCCGCTACCACCAGAAGACCATCACCGCGACGGTGACCGATGCCATCGGCCGGCGCCTGAAGGTCGACGGCGAATACTTCGCGACCCTGGTGATGCCGCCGGTGCCGACCTGCTCGCTGGTCGAAGGCGCGATGCGCTGCACGATCGACGGCGAGGCGGCGGTGGGCTGGTCCGAGTTCATGTGGCCAACCGACTACCTGGCCTACATGGCCTCGCTGCAGCCGCGCTGAAGCGTCCTGCCGGCCTGCCGGCTGTCGCGCCGACAGGCGGGACGCCTGGCAGTTGATAGCGGCAGTCCGCCGGCACGCGCGGACGCCGCGCCCCCGTGTTGCGAGAGAAACCGATGATCCATCCGCAGGATGCCGAGTTTCATTTCCGGCCCGATTCCCACTGGCAATGGGTGGAAACCATTGCGCTGCCGTTCCATGTGCCGGGCACGACGATCGGCGGCATCGTCTATGTCGTCACCCGGCCGATGCTCGGCGTCTGTGCCTGCGATGTGTCGCTGCACGACCGCATCAGCGAGCTGTGGGAAGAGCAGCTGTACATCGACAACCAGCAGCACCTGCCGTGTCCGAAGTCGCTGCTCGACTTCACGTTGCCGAACGGCCTGACGATCACCGCGGTCGATCCGGTGAAGCACTACCGGGTGCGCTACGAGGGCATCGACGACACCGCCTTCGAGCTGGATTTCGTCGCGCTCCACGAACCCTACGACCTCAACGATCCGGCGCAGGACCCGCTGGCCGCCGCCCGCCACGGCGGCGCCTGGGATACCTCGTGGTCGGGCCACTACGACGTCACCTACCGCATTCGCGGCCGCCTGAAAGTGCGCGGGCGCGAGTACGCGGTGGACTGCGTCGACACCGGCGACCGCAGCTGGGGCCCGCGCCCGGAGCGCGACAACAGCTCGGTGATCTGGTGGCACGCCAGCTTCGGCGAGCGGCTGACCGCGCATCTGTTCGTCGCCCACGACATCGCCCGCACCGGGGCTTTCGGCCCGCTGGTCAGCGGCTACCTGATGGAAGACGGCCAGACCTACGGCATCACCGCCTGCAGCGGCGAGCAGCAGTACCGCAAGGCGCTACCGCTGGGCGGCGAGCTGTCGCTGACCGATGTGCGCGGCCGGTCCTGGACGATGACCTGGTCGGCGCTCAATGCCTGCTACTGGGCGCCGTATCCCTCGAACAGCTACGTGCAAAGCCTGATGCGGGTGAACTGCGCCGGTGAGCGGGGCTACGGCGTGCAGCAGCTGGGCCTGAGCCGCGCATACCTGACCCGCCACCGCGACGCCATTGCCACACGTTGCTGAAGGAGTTTCCGACATGACCCAGGCGGTGATCGACAAGAACCGGCCCAGCCCCGAATGGATCGCCGAGCTGCGCCGGCGCTTCCCCTGCGAAACCGAGATCGACCGGGTGCTGAGCCGCAAGCTCGAGCGCCGAGCCGGTCCGCCGTATGCGCCGGTGACGCTGGCCCAGCTGGAGGCCGGCACGCAGGCGCTGCTGAAGACCCGGCTGGCCACGCCGTTCACGGTGCGCGACTGCCGCTGGCTGTCCGGCGGTGCCTCGAAGCTGCAGATGGCCTTCACGCTCGACTGGACGCCGCCAGGCGGCGCGCCGACGACGACGCCGCTGGTGCTGCGCATGGAGCCATCGGAAGCGATCACCGAAACCAGCCGGCTGCGCGAGTTCCAGATCATCAAGGCGCTGGAAGGCGTGGTGCCGGTGCCGCCGACCTACTGGATCGATGCCTACGGCGAACACCTGCCGTATCCGGCCATCGTCTACGGCTTCGCCAACGGCGTGACCAAGCCCACGGCTTCCAGCAGCGGCGTGTCCGGCGTCGGCACCTTCATGCCGCCGGAGATTCGCGAAACCCTGGGCCAGCAGTTCGTCGACCATCTGGCCGCCACCCATCGCTTCGACTGGCAGCGTGCCGACCTGTCCGCCTATGACCGGCCGGCGCCCGGCACCCAGGCGCTGGAATGGGCGCTGAACCACTGGGAGCGGGTCTGGGAGGAGGACGCCCACCAGGACGTGCCGCTGATGCGGCTGACGATGGCCTGGCTGCGCCGGCACATGCCGCCGGTCGATCGAATCTCGGTCGTCCACGGCGACTACCGCCTCGGCAATTTCCTGTACACGGAAGCCGATCTGAAGATCAGCGCCTGGCTGGACTGGGAGCTGGCCTATCTCGGCGACCGCCATGAGGATTTGTCCTGGTGCGCCAAGCGGCCGTTCGGCCATCTGGCCGAGGACGGCAAGACCTTCCTGATCGGCGGCTTCCTGTCGATGGCCGATTTCGTCGCCCGTTACGAAAAGGCCTCCGGCCTGAAGGTTGATCCGCTGCGCATGCGCTACTACGACATTTTCAACAACTACAAGGCCGTGGCGATCGTGCTGGCGACCGGCTACCGGGCGCCACGCAACGGCAAGACCCACCAGGACGTGCTGGTCGCCTGGATCACCGGCATCGCCTATTCGCTGCTCGAAGAACTGCGGACCCAGATGGCGGAGGTGCTCTGATGGAATTGCGGCCGTCGTTCCAGATTCCGGCGCTGATCAAGTCGCTGACCGATGTCGTGCTGCCGGCGGTCGATCCGGCCAACAAGCTGGCACAGGAACAGGGTCAGCTGATCGTCGGCATGCTCCATCTGATGGCGCAGCGCCTGCCGCTGCAATACCGCTATGACTGCGTCGAGCTGGACAGCTACCTGAAGCTGGCCGCGCAGCTGGCCCCGCAGGCGGCAAGGATTCCCGAGGCCGGCGCGGCGCTCGCTGCGCTGACTGCTGCTGCCGACGATGGACGCAGCGTGCTCGCCGGGGCCGGCGTCGAACCGCCGGCACTGGAAGCGGCCAACCAGCGTCTGCGGGCGGCGGTCGGCGCACTGGTGACCGCCGCTGCGGCAACGGCCGATGACGCCGCGCTGCGGGCCGTCAACACCGCCGTGATGGACCACGCGCAAGCGCAGCTGCTGCGCGAGCGTGCCTGGGTGGCGCTGCAGGGCTGGGAAGGCCCGGCATCCGGCCTGCCGGCAGTGGAGACCTTGCTGGTGCGCTGAGTGCCGCGATGCGCACCGCACAGTGGAGGGCCGCCACCCGGTTCGTGGTGGGCAGCCGGGCCGCGCTGCTATCGTGGCCGCCGCTCCAATCGGACCGTCGACCATGAATTTCCAGCTCTCTCCCGCGTTGCTCGAACTGCAGGCGCGAACCCGCCGCTTCATCGCCGAGCAGGTGATTCCCTACGAGCGCGATCCGCGGCAGACCGACCATGGCCCGACCGACGCGCTGCGCGCCGAGCTGATCGCCCGCGCGCGGGACGCTGGCCTGCTGACCGTGCATGCCTCGAAGGCGCTCGGCGGCCTGCATCTGAGCCATATCGAGAAGGCCGTGGTCTTCGAGGAGGCCGGCTATTCGCCACTCGGTCCGGTGGCGATGAACATCCACGCGCCCGACGAGGGCAACATCCACTTGATGGAGGCGGTCGCTACCGACGCCCAGAAGGTGCGCTGGCTGGCGCCGCTGGTCGCTGGAAGAACACGATCCTGCTTCGCGATGACCGAGCCGGCGCCGGGCGCTGGCTCCGATCCGTCGATGCTGCAGACGACGGCCATTCGCGACGGCGATCACTACCGCATCACGGGCAGCAAATGGCTGATCACCGGTGCCGAAGGCGCGGCCTTCGCGATCATCATGGCGCGCCTGGAAGATGGCCGGGCGACGATGTTCCTCGCCGACATGGCGCAGCCGGCCATCGTCATCGAGCGGCAGATGGATTCCCTGGATCGCTGCTTTGCAGGCGGTCACTGCGTGGTCCACTTCAATGATCTGCGGGTGCCGGCCAGCGATGTGCTCGGCGAAGTCGGCGAGGGCTTTCGCTACGCCCAGGTGCGGCTGGCGCCGGCGCGTCTGACCCATTGCATGCGCTGGCTTGGCGCGGCGCGCCGCGCCCACGACGTGGCGCTCGATTACGCCCGGCGACGCCAGGCCTTCGGCAAGCGGCTTGGGGATCACGAGGGTGTCGGTTTCATGCTGGCTGACAACGACATGGATCTGCATCTGGCGCGGATGGCGATCGGCTATTGCGCCGAAGTGCTTGATCGCGCCGACGCGGGTGAAGAAGGCGGTGCCGCGCGCGCGAACTTCGAATCGTCGCGCACCAAGGTGATCTGTTCGGAGAAGACCTGGGCCGTCGTCGATCGCAGCGTGCAGGTGCTGGGTGGCAGTGGCGTGACGGGCGAGACCGTCGTCGAGCGCATTTTCCGCGACATCCGCCCGTTCCGGATCTACGACGGTCCCAGCGAAGTGCATCGCTGGAGTCTCGCCAAGAAATTGCTGAAAGCCTGAAGGCTGCGGTGCAGATGTGCTGCGCGAACTCTGCATGCGTACGCGACGCTGGCCGGATGTCGGCTCATGACGGTATGGACGGTTCGTAGTGGACCCCCGTGTTGCCCCTCGATGGAGGCGCCGATTGGCGCGCGGATCGATTCGGAAAATCGCGGCAGTGGAATGCCGGCGATTGGATGAATCGGCGGGGCGTGTAGAATCTGGGACTCATCCCTTAAGAAGAACTCCATGTCCGACTCCGAAAACACCGAATCGAGCGCTGGAACCCGCGTTACGGGTGTCAGCGCCAAAATCCTGAGCCTGCTGGGTGCAGGCGCGCGATCGACGACCGATCTGATCAATGAAGGCGGGTTTTCGAGTGCGGCCGCATTCCTGAATCTGAAGAAGCTGAAGGACCAGGGCCTGGTCGAGACCGAGCGCGATGGTCGCAATGTGATCTATCGCCTTGCCGACGCCGCGTCTGCCGTTGCGATCGCCGATGCTCCGCGTCGTGGCCGCAAGAAGGGCTCCAAGAACAAGGCGGCGTCGTCGGCCAAGGCGGGCGGCAAGCGCGGCCGCAAGGCGGCTGTCGCAGCGACCGGCGAGACCGGCAACCTGAGCGGCGCGCTGGCCGCCATCGCCAGCCGCTTCGCTCCGGTCACGGACCTGAAGCAGAAGGTGGCCGTGCTGGACCAGCTGGCCCAGTCGCTGCCGCGCGAAGTGGCAGCGGTGCTGAAGGCGATCAAGAGCGATCTGACGCGTTGATGCCAGGCTCTTGGTCCTGCATCGCTTGCAGAGCCAGGACCGGCAGCATCGGCGCGAAGGGCGCATCGCTGCGGTTGTCGTTGGAAACGATGACCGTCGCCGAGTGAGGTGTTGACACCTGAGCCTCGGCGAGCAGTTCAAGTCCGGATAGGGATGCCGGAAACAAGAACGGCCACTCGAAGTGGCCGTTCTTGTTGTGCTGCTTGATGAAGTGGTCGGGGCGACAGGATTTGAACCTGCGACCACTTGCCCCCCAGGCAAGTGCGCTACCAGACTGCGCTACGCCCCGCGAGTTGCAATTGTAGCCTGCCCTGAAGGCGGCAGGCGAGCTTCAAGACCGGCTCAGTATGGCCAGCGATCCAGCAGGGACTGCAGTTCCAGCCGGATATCGCGGAGCTGCTGCTGCCGGCTTCCGCCGTCAGCCGGTGCGGTCGGCAGAGCAACCGGTTCGGCGTCGGGCGCATCCTTCAGGCGCAGGCGAGCAGCGCCGATCGTGTAGCCCTGTTCGTAGAGCAGGCTGCGGATGCGCCGCACCATCTCGACATCGCCCTGCTGGTAGTAGCGACGGTTGCCGCGCCGTTTCGCCGGTTTCAGCTGCGGGAATTCCTGCTCCCAGTAGCGCAGCACGTGCGCCTTGACGCCGCACAGGTCGCTGACTTCCCCGATCGCGAAATAGCGCTTGGCCGGGATTTCAGGCAGCGGCGCCAGCTTATGCGTCGTCTTCATCGACGCTGACTCGCAGGCGCAGTTTCTGGCCAGGACGGAAGGTGACGACGCGGCGGGCGGAGATCGGAATCTCTTCGCCGGTCTTCGGATTGCGGCCAGGGCGCTGGCTCTTGTCGCGGAGTTCGAAGTTCCCGAACCCCGACAGTTTCACTTCTTCGCCGTGTTCCAGGCGCTCGCGCACTTCCTCGAAGAAGTAATCCACGAACTCCTTGGCTTCCCGTTTGTTCAGGCCCAGTTCCTCGAACAGGGCTTCGGCCAATTCGGCTTTGGTCAACGCCACGATTGTCAGTCTCTTACCAAACCACCCAGTCGGGCATGAACGCTGGCGGCAACGGAATGCGCGGCGGCGTCGACTTCCTCCACATTCAGCGTGCGGGAATAATCCTGAAAAATCAAGCCGAAGGCGATGCTTTTGCGTCCGGCGGGCAGGCCTGTTCCGCGGTAGACATCGAAGATCTGAAGGTGCCGGAGCAGCGGGCCGGCCGCCTCCCGGATGACCCCGGAAAGTGCATCGGATGTCACCGATTCGTCGACCACGAAGGCAAGATCGCGGCGCGACGAGGGGAACTCCGACACGCCGCCCGGCGCCGGCAGGGCGATGTCGCGAACGGCGGCCCAGTCCAGTTCGAACAGGTACAGCGCGTCCGTGATATCCAGCGCATCTGCAAGCTTCGGATGCAGGGCGCCGAGCCAGCCGACGGCGACGCCATCGCGAACGATCCGCGCCGTGCGGCCCGGATGCAGGGCAGGGTGCTGGGCGGTCTCGTACTGGAGTGCGCTGCCGAACAGCGCCTCGAGATCGGCCTTGGCGTCGAAGAAGTCGATCGGACGGGTCGCAGCACTCCACTGCTCGGGCTGTGCCGGGCCGGCGATCAGGCCGGCGAGCCGTGCATCCTCGCGATTGGCGTCGCCCGCCAGCGCATAGACCGCGCCGGCCTCGAACAGCCGGGCGCGCTTCTGCTGGCGCTGCCGGTTGTACTGCCAGGTCGGGATCAGGCCGCTCCAGATCGTCGTCCGCATGACCGCCATGGTTTCGGCGATCGGGTTGTCGAGCGGCACGCCTGGCGTGGCGGGATCGAGCTGCGCCTGGATTTTCGGATCGACGAAGCTGTAGGTGACGACTTCCTGATAGCCGCGCGCGATCAGGGCGTCCTTGACCCGATCCAGCTGCCGCGTCGTCTCCTTGGCCGAGAACGGCGCCAGTTCGGCGGCATAGGCGCGTGGGGCGATGTTGTCGTAGCCATGCAGGCGGCCGATTTCCTCGACCAGGTCGGCTTCGATCCGCAGGTCATGGCGGTGCGGCGGTACCTTGACCTTCCAGCTGCTGGCGCCGGTCGGCGCAACGCTCATCCCGAGGCTTTGCAGCAGCGGCACGATGCGGCTGGCGGGAATCTCGCAGCCGAGCAGGCGGTTGACCTGGGAATGGCGCAGCGCGATTTCGGCAACGTGGTGCGGCGCGGTGCCGACCTCGACGATCGGTCCGGCGCGGCCGCCGCAGATGTCCTGGACCAGCGCCGTCGCGCGTTCCAGCGCCTGCCGCTGCAAGGCCGGGTCGACGCCGCGCTCGAAGCGGTAGCGGGAGTCGGACAGCAGCTTGTGGCGGCGTCCGCCGGTGGCGATGGTGACCGGCTCGAAGCAGGCGGATTCCAGGAAGATGGTCGTGGTGGCTGCCGAACAGCCGGACGCGTCGCCGCCCATGATGCCGGCCAGTGCCAGCGGGCCGCTGTCGTCGCAGATCAGCAGGTCACGCGGATCGAGGCTCAGGGTCTGCTCGTTGAGCAGCTTGAGCTGCTCGCCGGCACGGGCCCGGCGCACGCGGATCGCGCCCCGCAGCCGGGCGGCGTCGAAGCCGTGCATCGGCTGGCCGAGTTCGAGCAGCACGTAGTTGGTGATGTCGACCACCGGGTGGATCGCGCGGATGCCGGAGCGGCGCAGCCTTTCGACCATCCAGTCCGGCGTGCGCGCGGCCGCGTTCAGGCCTTCCACCACCCGGCCGACGTAATGCGGGCAAGCGGTCGCATCCTCGACGACAACGTTGATCCGCGTTTCCGGCTCGACCACGGCGGGCTTGATGCGCGGCGCGCTGACCGGAATGCCGTACAGCGCCGCCGTTTCGCGGGCGAGGCCGGCAATGCTCAGGCAGTCGCCACGGTTGGGCGTCAGCTCCAGCACCAGGATGTTGTCGACCAGGCCGAGATGCCGCTCGATCGGCGTGCCGGGCTTCGCGCTCGTATCGAGTTCCAGCAGGCCTTCGGATTTCTCGGCCAGGCCGAGTTCGGACGCCGAGCACAGCATGCCGCTGGACTCGACGCCACGCAGCGCGGCCTTGGTGATCTGGGTGCCGTTCGGCAAGATCGCGCCGGGCAGGGCCGCCGGCACCAGGATGCCAGGACGGGCGTTGGCGGCGCCGCAGACGATCTGCAGCACCTCGCCAGTGCCGGCATCGACTTCGCAGACTCTCAGGCGATCGGCCTGCGGATGCGGTGCAGTCTTGAGGATCCGGCCCACGACGATGCCTTTCGGCAGCACGGGCAGCATCACCTCGGCTTCGGCCTCGAGGCCGGCCATGTTCAGCTTGTGCGCGAGTTCGGTGGCGGTGGCCGGCGGGTTCACCCACTCGCGCAGCCAGTTTTCGGAAAGCTTCACTTGAACTGCTCCAGGAAGCGCAGGTCGTTGTTGAAGAACAGGCGCAGGTCGTCGACGCCGTAGCGCAGCATGGTCAGGCGTTCCACACCCATGCCGAAGGCGTAGCCGGTGTAGCGCTCGGGGTCGATGCCGACTGCCGCCAGCACGTTCGGATGGACTACGCCGCAGCCCAGCACTTCGAGCCAGCGAGTGCCCTTGTCGGGATCGCCCCAGCGGATGTGGACGTCGGCGCCGGGTTCCACGAACGGGAAGTACGAGGGCCGGAATAGCGCTTCGACATCGCGCTCGAAGAACAGCTTGAGGAACGTGGTCAGGTCGTGCTTCAGATCGGCAAGGCCCACGTTTTCAGCCACATACAGGCCTTCGACCTGATGGAACATGGGGCTGTGGGTGCGATCGAAATCGACCCGGTAGACCCGGCCCGGGCAAATGATGCGGATCGGCGGCTTGCGGTCGAGCATGGTCCGCACCTGCACCGGGCTGGTGTGGGTGCGCAGCAGGCGCGCGCCGTTCAGCGCGTAGAAGGTGTCCTGCATCGCCCGTGCCGGGTGCGATTCGGGAATGTTCAGCGCCTGGAAGTTGTGCCAGTCATCCTCGATTTCCGGGCCTTGTACCGATTCGAAGCCCATCGAGTTGAAGATCTGCTCGATGCGGCGAATCGTCCGCGACACCGGATGCAGGGCGCCGGCCGGTTCGCCGCGGCCAGGCAGGGTGACATCGATGGTTTCCGAGGCCAGGCGGCGTTCGAGTTCGGCGTCGGCGAGCGCGCGGGCGCGGGCTTCGAGCTGTGTCGACAAAAGCTCCTTGACCTTGTTGACCTGCTCGCCGAAGGCCTTGCGCTGCTCGTGCGGCATCGCGCCGAGGCTCTTCAGCAGGTCGGTGACCCGGCCTTTTTTTCCCAGCAGATCGACGCGGAGCGCTTCGATCGCACGTGGATCAGCGGCGGCAGCGATATCGGCCTGCGCGGTGATCAGCAGGTCGTCGAGGTTGGGTGCGGAAGTCGCGTTCATGGCAACGGAACTCGTGAATTCAGGGGAATTCGAGGGCACAAAAAAGGGGAGAGGCGAATGACGCCGCTCCCCCGTTTTGCAGCCGGACAGCTTAGGCGGCGAGCTTGGCCTTCGCCTGCTCGACAAGCTTGGCGAACGCCGGCTTGTCGTGGATCGCGATGTCCGAAAGCATCTTGCGGTCGACCTGGATTTCCGCCAGCGACAGACCGTGAATGAACTTCGAGTACGACAGACCCAGCTCGTTGGTTGCCGCATTGATGCGCTGGATCCAGAGGGCGCGGAACTCGCGCTTCTTGACCCGGCGATCGCGGTAGGCGTACTGACCCGACTTGATGACCTGCTGCTTGGCAGCGCGGTAGACGCGGCCGCGGGCGCCGTAATAGCCCTTGGCCTTCTTCAGCAACTTCTTGTGACGTGCGCGGGCAGTGACGCCGCGTTTGACTCGTGCCATCGGTGATTACCTTTTGATGATCGTGTTCGCTGAGCGAATCTTCTATGTAAGCGACGCTTCTACCACTAGGTGACGCCGGAGAACCCGAAGGTTCAGGCGTACGGGAGCAGCTGACGGACTTCCTTGTTGTCCGAGGCATGCACCATCGTCGGCCCGCGCAGGTCGCGGATGCGCTTGGGCGACTTCTTGGTCAGGATGTGGCGCTTGAACGCGCTGGAGCGCTTGAAGCCGCCTTTCGCGGTGCGGGAAAAGCGCTTGGCGGCGCCCTTGTTGGTCTTCAGCTTCGGCATTTCTTACGGCTCCAATGTGTTGGTGTATCAGTCATCCACCGCAAGGATGACTTTGCAGTGTGCTTAGTGCTTCCGCGGGCCCATCACCATGATGGCCTGCTTGCCTTCGAGTTTCGGGTGCTGCTCGACCAGCGCCAGTTCGTCCAGTTCGGCCTTGAGGCGGTCAATCAGCCTGAAGCCCAGTTCCTGGTGAGCCAGTTCGCGACCCTTGTAGCGGATCACGATCTTCACCTTGTCGCCTTCTTCGAGGAATTCCTTGCAGTGCTTCAGCTTGGTCTGGAAGTCGCCTTCCTCGGTGGTCGGCCGGAATTTCACTTCCTTGACCTGGATCTGCTTCTGCTTCTTCCGGGCCGCCTGCTGCTGCTTGTCCTTCTGATAGATGTACTTGCCGTAATCCATGATCTTGCAGACCGGTGGATCTGCATTCGGCGAGACTTCTACCAGGTCAAGC
>JAPLSA010000002.1 GCA_026398815.1 Gammaproteobacteria bacterium | reverse complement strand
CCTTCACGGGAACCCCGGCATCCGCCTCCTTCAAGAAACCGATGATCTGCTCTTCGCTGAACCGCTTCTTCATGTCCGCTCCTGCTCTCAGGGCGGACTCTAGCTAACTGCCCGATGGCACTGTTTCAGGGGAGCAGGTCACCACTGACCCATCAGGCCTTGTCCACACCCTTGGCATAGTGCTGCTCAAGAAATGCGCAGATGTGCTCTTCTGACGCATCCATGAGCGACCGCATCGCAGCTTCCTGTCGCGGTGTCTGCATGCGCTGGTACTGGCGGTCCGTCAGTTCTTTCGCAGCGCGCAGGGCTTCTTCCGAAGGGTCAGACATGATCAGTTGGCAGGGCTACTGCAAGCGAAACGGCACATTGTGCGAACGATACATCGACTTCGGCACCGCGCGTTCGAGGACGTAGGGATCCTGATGAAACAGGAACGGCCCGGGAAACTCGACAAGATCATGCAGTTCCGTGAGCGCATCGTCGGAAAACGGAATGCCGACCATGCCATGCAGGCTAGTCAGGTCATGCGTGAAGCAGACGATCCGATCCGTGAGTCGAGCCCAGACCGCCACGCTCGGAGTCTGTTCTTTGCCGGGCCGCACGATCAGGCCCTCGTAATACGTCCCGCCATGCTCCCGAACAAAGGCGATGCAATCGCGGACCGGCGACTCGCTCGGCCGGTACTCCCTCGGCTCCGTCCAACGATGCACGTTGTTGCACAGCGCGGTGTACCAGCGCCGACGGATCGGATCGGGATCAGCAACGCGATGCATGAAGATGAAAAATGCCAGGCGGCTGTCGAGGTCGCCCTTCGGCGCCGGCGGCTCGATGTACTGGGCTCCGCTCTGTGAGGAGGCGCTGACCAGCGGGTTGTGACGGATCTTCATCGTTGCTCCTTTTCACTGGGTTTTGGATCGGTACATCGTGCTGCGCGGATCGACCTGCAATCCGCTTCGACGTCACAGCGGCGTGATCACGTCGGCCTGCGCCAGCACGCGGATCACATCCGCATGCTGTGCCTGCAACTGCTGACGGGGAATGCGCGACTTCAACAGCGTCAGGCTCAGCAGTTGGTAGTCCTTGAGTACGATTTTCAGGAACGCCTGCAATGACCGCTCGTCATGGATCGCCTCAACCGGAATCAGGAATTGATCCAGCGCGGCTGCTCTTGCGGCGAGCATCAGATCGCGACGACGAGGCGGAGATACTGCGTGCTGCCGTTCGGCCATGGACAGACCGATCGGCGCTGATCCCGAATCTCTTGGCTCGTCGCTCTCCGCGTCTTGCCTCCCCGCGGAAGCCAGCGCCGCTTGCGAATTCAGCGGCGTGCTCATCGGAACTCACACATACCCCAGCGTTCGCTGAGATCCCAGATGGTTTCCGGTGCGCTGGTGAAACGCACGGCACTGGTCAGCGGCTGAAAGAGGAAATTCGGATCCTCGATCAGGCCCGCTTCGTCATGGCGAAGGTACTGACCAGACCGTGATTTCAATGACCGGGGACCGTAGCGACCAAACTCCTCGAAGGTACCGGCAGCCTGGCCGCGGATCGTCAGCTTCACCCGTGCACCGGCGATTTGTTCAACGTAGGCCAGCCTGTTGTCTCCCGAGCAAACCATCAAACCAACTTCCTTCTTGACGGCAGCAGCCGAGCGGAACCGCTCCGCCGCAGCCGATTCGATGGCCCGGCGCGCCGCATCGGCCGCATCGCGACGCTGCTGGTCAGCACGGGCTGCTGCCTTGTCGGCTTCTGCGAGGGCATCGGTCTGCGGACGAATCGAGTCCCGGATCGCAACCACCCGCTGCAGGTAATCGGCCCGGATGGCGGGAACGCGCGCCGCGTAACGGTCAAAGCTGCCGACCGAGAACCAGTAGTACCGCCTGAGTTCCGGTTGCGCATAGAAGCGCGCCGCGTCGGGACGCACCCGGTCGAACACGGACTCGCCGGGCCGGTCCTCATAGGCGGCCAGAACTGCTTCGCGATGACCTGGCAGCAGGCACACGCTGGCGAGGTAGGCCGCAGACTCGTGGGCACCGTTTTCGTTGATGGTGTCCATCAGCAGCGACAGCCGGCTTTCGGTGTCTTGGCGGCCCGACGGGGTAGGCCACACTTGCCCATCCGCACGCTTCGCTCCGAAATGACCGGCGGACAGCACGAATGACCGCGTGTTGCCCCTGTCGTCCCAGGCGCCACCGTATTCCCGGCAAGCCTTGGTCAATGCTGCCTCGACGATGCCGACCATCACTTGATTGTCCGCAACCTTGTATCGCAGGTACGGCGTTTCACTCGTAACCAACTCGGCATTGAGCTTCCGGCGCCGAACCTCAGCACCGACCAGCTCGGTGATCCTCGCTTCCAGCCCATCCTCCCCGGGCCTGTTTGCAACGGCAGCCGGACCCGGAACCCCCGGCGATGCACATCCGACCAGCGCCCCCACCATGACCAACATGGCAGGCACCGAATTCGGCCATCGCCGTCGAACCACGTTGCTGCAATCCATCGAAGCCCTCGTCGTTTTGCTGCCGTTCTCGACGCCCCCTCTTGAGCGTCCAGCCACTTCATTCCCCGCTGATGGCTCGCAAAGCCCTGCGATTTCTCAGCGAACAATTTTCATTACGATTTTATCAATTATTTATTGCTATATCGCAATAGACCATGGCTGGCAAGCGACCCACGCTTTCCGGCATGCCAACGCCTCGCAAGCCGTCGTCAATAAAGGAAATTTTCGGCCTGTGCGTTCGGCTTGAACGCGTACGCCAGGGGATGTCCCAGGAGCAATTGGGTCAGCTGATCGGCCGCGATCAGGCCTATGTCAGTCAAGTGGAAAGCGCGAAACGCACGGCCACGCTGGAGTCTGTCGGCCGGATCGCCGAAGCTCTGCGGGTTCGTCCGGCCGACCTGCTCGACGAGAATCTGGGCCGCCCATCCCCGTAAGCGCGAGATTCGGTGCGACCGAGCGCTGGGGCGCTCCACTCCAGGCAGACAGCGCCCCCTCTGTGTCGAGCCAGCGGGCTCGCCCTGCCCTTACGCCGCCATCCTGTCGATGCCATCGACGATGGTGTTGCGGCCGACTGAAAGTTGCCCGCGGGGTAAACGCACAACATCAAAACGATCGGATACCGCCCTCTTGCGATGACTTTCGCAGTCGAATTTCGGGCGACCTTATCCCGAGCAAGAGGATGATTCTGATGACCGCTGAAACTTTTGTTGCTTTGCAGGATGACGGCCCGGATCTCATTTTTCAGGGGATTCTTTTGGCAGAGGTCAACAACAGGCCGGCTGACTCCGAGTTGAACACGCACACGTCCAAGTGGATCGAATTGTCGCTGTACCGCACTGCGGGTGGGCAGTTCGTGTGCGAGCGCGGCCATTGCTCCGCGCAGCCGGAACCTGATCGCTACGAAGCTGCAATCTGTGCCGACGAGGCCGGCGTGATCGCTTTCTTTGGCTACGACCGACTGTCGAAAGAGCTGTTCGACATCGCCGAAATCGACGCCTCACAGTGCGTGCACTGAATCACCTTGCAACAACGTCGGCCCCCGGTTCGGCGGGGTCTTCAGATTGATCGAGGCAAGGCAATCTGAAAATCGGCCTCAATTGAAGCCGGCTTCAGAGCGATCCTGTGATTTGAGATCGTGAATCAGAAATGCTGCCAACCCCGAGTGCGGAGCACCAACTCCGCGCTCGCGGTTCTCATCAAGATGATGTCTGGCGCAGCTCGCCCCCTTTGCTGCAAATAAGCGGTCCCTGCCTTTAAGCCGCCATCCGGTTGATGCCGTCAACGATCGCGATGATCGCCTCGGAATCCGCGTCCCGGAACGCGCCATCGAGACCTTCGTGGTGCACGCCGGTGAACGGAGGCTCGTACATCAGGCCTGGATCCATGACGCCGTTCTGGGTCAGGCGGTCGATGATCATTTCGACGAAGCGGATCTGCTGGCTGCTGTAGCGGTTGGCGTCCAGGAACCGGCCAAAGGCCTCCTTGGCCGCAGTGCGGTCGAGCCCGACCAGCGAGCGGATGAACACCGTCAGCGGCCGGTCATCGCCGAAGCCCTGCCTGAACTGGTCCTTGCCGCCGACCGCATCGGACTCGTAGACGAAACGTTCCAGCTCCGCGAGGTCGGTCGGTGTCAGCTGCTTGTTGAGGCGCAGCTTGGCGATGACGACGTGGTTTTCGTTGTCGCGGATGTAGCGTTCGACCTTGCGCCGGTACTGCGCCAGGTTGATGCCGCTGCTGAAGTCCTTCAGCGTGACTTCGGAGGCGGTGCCGATCTCGTCCTTCAGCACCGTGTAGACCGGGTTGATCGACGTGCGGTCGATGAACTGGATCAGGCCTCGCAGGCGGCGGCGTGAGTGCTCGATCAGCGGCAAGGTGATGCCCTGCCAGTATTCCTCGGTCTGAACTTCGAGAATCAGCGCCAGCTCGGCCTTGACCGCCGGGATCGCGTCCTTGGCCTGCAGATCGCTCGCCATGGCGATGATCTTGTCCCGGTAGCTGACGAAGTCCGAGGTCGCGTTGACCAGCGCCAGCTGCAGGTTCAGGCAGGTCAAGTCGAACAGCTTGGCGGTGATGTGCTCGGCCGGCAGTTCGCTCGGCAGGCCGGCCACGTGCTGGCTCAAGGTCGCGATCGCGGATTCGTCGAGCTGCACCCAGCTGTCGTCCTGCTGGAAACGGGTCACATGCTCCCGCTCGGTGCGGACGATGAAGTTGTCGAGGTTCATCGCCTGCACCTCGGTGCGCAGGGCGCCGGCGAGGTCAGCTTTCAACTCCGCCAGGGGATCCTTGAATCCGTCTTCCTCGATCTCTCCGTGGGCACAAACGTCAGCCTTCGGCAGCACCGTCAGCAGATCCAGCCGCCGCTTGAACAGCCGCTTGCCGAGCGGTTCCGCGAGGCTGGCCACCGCGCCCTTCGGGTTCTCGTTGAAGTATTCGAAGTTCGCGCAGAAATCGAAGATGTGGAACTCGGTCTTGTGCTCGCCCGGCCCGAACAGATCGGGGCACAGCCGGGTGCCGCGGCCGATCATCTGCAGGAACTTCACCTTCGAGCGCACCGCCTTGAAGAACACCAGATTGACTACCTCCGGCACGTCGATGCCGGTGTCAAGCATGTCCACCATCGAAGCGCCGGGCGATGAACTCCGCGTGCTTCTGGTTCACCGCGAAGATGATGGTCTTGCCCAGCCGGTCGCCGCCTTCCACTTTCAGGCCGTGCTGCATCAGGTGCTGCAGCATCAGGTCGACGGTGTCTTCGTTGAAGAGCTGCTTGTTGACCTCGGACGCGCTGACCTCGCTTGGCGGCTCGTCTTCCTCGCGGTCGCCCCAGTCGAGCGACTCCCAGTGCTCCTTTTCCTCGGGGCTGAGTTCGGCATACCTGATGCCGTCACGCACAAACTTGATCGGCACCGAATGCGCCTTCGGCGGCACCAGATAGCCGTCGGCCACCGCCTCGTCGAGGCCGTAGGCATCGGTCGGCACTCCGGTTTCCAGACCGAACAGGTGGTAGGTGTCGTGATGCACCTCGTCACGCGGCGTGGCGGTGAGGCCGACGAGCAGGCTGTCGAAGTAGCGGAAGATCGCGCCGTACTTCTGGTAGACGCTGCGGTGCGCCTCGTCGATCACGATCAGATCGAAGTGGCCGATGCCGTACTTGCGACGGTCGCCCTCCATCTCCTCGATCAGCCCCATCATCGTCGGGTAGGTCGACAGAAACACCCGGCCCTGGCCGCTCTTCTCGGTAACCAGGTTCACCGGGCTGGAATCCGGCAGGTGGGCCTTGAAGGCGTTGGCGGCCTGCTTCACCAGTGCCACGCGGTCGGCCAGGAACAGCACCCGCTTGACCCCGTTGGCGCGCCTCAGCAGTTCGACCAGCGCGATGCTCATGCGCGTCTTGCCGGTGCCGGTGGCCATGGTCAGCAGGCCGGCGCGCTTGCCCTTGGCCAGCGACTCGCACATCGAGCGGATCGCTCGCTGCTGGTAGCTGCGCTCGACGATCGCCTTGTTGATGGCCAGCGTCTTGAAATCGACCTGCAGGCTGCGCCGCTGGATCGCCAGCTCCAGCTCGTCCCGCGTGTAGAAGCCCTGTACTTCGCGCGGCGGAGCGCGGCGGTCGTCCCAGAGCCAGGTGTGATGGCCATTGGAATAGAAGATCAGCGGCCGCTGACCTTTCATCTTTTCCAGGCAGTCCGCATACAGCTTGGCCTGCTGCTGGCCGACGTCCGGATCCTTCAGCGTGCGCTTGGCTTCGACCACCGCCAGCGGCTTGCCGTCCGCGCCCCAGAGCACGTAATCGACGAAGCCCTCCCCCTTCTCGTTCGGCATGCCGATGACCGGCACCTCGATCGCCGCCGTATTGCCGACCTCCCAACCGGCCTCGCGCAGCAGCACGTCAATGAAGTGCTTGCGGGTGTCGGCCTCGTTGTAATCGTGATCGTCCGGAACCTTGAGGTTGGCCGCCTTGGCCTTGGCCAGTTCAGCACGGGCAGCGGCGAGTTCGGCATTGACCTCGGCGAGCATCGCTTCCCGCTCGGCCAGCGTGGCTGCCGCTTCGGCAATCGCGGCCTCACGGGCTTCCAGCGCCTTGTGCTGGGCGTCGATCTGCTGCTGGAACGCCGCTTCCTGCTTCTTGAGCTGGTCCCGGGTCAGCGCCACCGCTTCATCGGCGCGCACCAGCTTCGGAATCCGGTTGAGATCGAAGCTCGCTTCGATGGCCTTCGGATCGCTGGCACGGGTATAGGTCCGGGCCAGCCAGAACAGCACATGGAACAGCTCGCGGACCAGGTTCTGGGCATCGCCCGGCCCGATGAACTGACTCGAATGCACCGCCTGATTGCCGAGCTTCTGGATCAGGCGCGCCTTCTGCAGGATCGGCGGCGGCAGCAGCTTTTCGAAGTCCGCCGTGGTCAGCAGCGCGTTGAGGCTGCGGTCATACGGCATCCGCAGATCGCGGTCATGGGCATACAGCCAGTGCACCGCCTGTTCCAGCGCGAAGCGCGTCCGCATGCAGGCGGCGCGGGAGTCGGAATGCACCAGCTGCTCGGCACCCTTGGCAGGTTCGAGCAGCGGTTTGAATTCGGCCTGAAGGAACTGGAAGTTGCTCATGGCGGGCAGGCTAAGCGTTGACCGCGCCCAGGAGCGGACATGGGTCACAGCACATCAGCAAATCTCCTGAGGCGCTCCACGGTCACCACCAGTCCCTGCGCAGCAAGCGTGTCGAGATACTCGGCGATCGTCTTCGGCGGATTCCGCAAGGACTGACGATGCGCATGCACGGCGGACAGAATCCGCCCTTCATGCAGATCGAACTGCTGGGTGATGAATTCGTCCGGATGCACGGCTTCGACCCCGAACGGCAAGAGCTGCGCCGCCGGGAAATCGCGCAGGTTGAAGGTGACGATGAGTTGGGCGCCGGCCCTGATCGCAGCGGCCAGCACGTGGCGATCATCGACATCGGGCAAGGTCAGGCCCTCGATCAGCGGCTCATGGCCGGTGACCAGCGCGTCCGGAACGGCGCTGTTCATCAGTTCCACCGTTCTCGGCAACTTGTCGGACAGGTCAGGGCGATTGATGAGGACGTTACGGGTCCACTCCTGCTGGATCTGCTCGCTCCAGCGCGCCGCGAACAGCCCGGTCAATGCCAGCCGCAAGAGCAGATCGCGCAATGGCGCGGGGTACAGCACGCAAGCGTCGTAGATGACGACGAAGCGCATCAGTACCCCATGTCGTGGGCCTGGGCCTGGTCGGCCAACGCCTGCAGCGCAGCTTCGGACTGCTCGTCACGGCGGACTTTGTAGGCCTTCAGCTCGGAAAGGCTGATCCTGCGATGCGTGCCGACCTTGCTGAACGCCAGCTGCCCCTCTTCGAGAAGCTTGACCAGATGCGGCCGCGATACGTTCAGCAGATTGGCGGCCTCCTGCGTCGTCAGTTCGGCATGCACCGGCAGTATGGTCACGGCATTGCCCTGCGCCATCTCCGACAGCAGGCCGCGCAGCAATTCGATCGCCTGCCTCGGCAGGATCAGGTCGGTGCCATCCATGCGGACATGCGCTCGATCCTGCTCGGGATGGTCGCGCAGCAGGCGCGCCAGCGCGGCGGAACTTTCCAGCGCCAGATGCACCGACTGGGCGTCTGGCAAAGGGCTGATCGAAGACGGGTTGGACATGGCAGGGAGTCTCCGGGTAATGACATTTTGTCCTGTCATCTTGACCCGGCCGGCCGATAATCGCAATAAACGAAACGCATCTGCGCAGATTGACACACCGCCCCGCTCACGCCGCCGCCTCCAGCCGCTCCCGCACCCCGGTAATCGACTCCTGCACCCGCCGCGTGAAGTCGGAATGCTCGCGGTAGGTCATCACCAGGCTGTCGACCGCACGAGTCATGGCCACGTACAGCAGCCGTGCCTCGTCGGCGTCCGGCTCGCCGGTCCTCGGCATCTCGCCGAGTGCCGGGATCAGCACCATGCCGAACTCCAGCCCTTTGCTGGAATGCATGCTGACGATCTTCACGCTGTCCACCGCGTCATATAGGTCCGCCTTGCCGGCACCGGATGCCGCTGCTGCGCAGGCGATGCCGACGCGCTTCAGGGCCAGCTCCGCACGGCGGATCTGCTCGGTGGTCCGGCAGATCACCGCGATGTCGCTCAAAGCGCGGCCCTTGCCGTGCTCGTCGGCGATGCGCGAGGTGATGCAGTCCCACTCCTGCCAGTCGCCCTCGCAGCGAATCAGCTCCGGATAGGCGCCACGCCGCCCGGCACTTTCCGGGGCGATGCTTGGCACGCCGTCCTCGCTGGCTCCGCGTTCGGTCAGCAGTTCGATGGCGA
Organism: Gammaproteobacteria bacterium; assembly: GCA_026398815.1. Lineage (GTDB taxonomy): Bacteria > Pseudomonadota > Gammaproteobacteria > Nevskiales > Nevskiaceae > Nevskia. Next base: position 113,979 of record JAPLSA010000002.1, on the reverse strand, counting down.
AGGCGCGAGCTACCGACAGCACTTCCAGCGTGTTGCGGTAGTTCAGCCGCAGGATGGTGGTGCGGCCCTGGGCCTTGATGCCGACGCTGGAAAAGCTGAAGTCGATGCCGCCCTTGCCGCGATAGATCGCCTGGGCGTCGTCGTAGAGCACCAGCAGCGAGTTGGTGTCCGGATCGACCATCTGCACCACCAGCTTGAACCACTCGGGCTGGAAGTCATGGCCTTCGTCGATCATCACCGCTGCGTACTGGCCACGCGGAATCTGACCGCGGTCGACGCCGGCAATGGTGCGTTCCACCATCTGCGCCATCTTTTCGCCGACCGGAAGCGAGGCCGCAGGCAGCGGCACCTGATAGGCCACCAGCATCTCGCGGCACCAGGCGTGGAAGCTGCGCACGGTCACGCGGTCTCCGAGGCCCCGGGCGTCCATCACCTGCCGCAGCCGGCTGGCCAGAGTCTTGTTGTAGCAAAGCACCAGCACCGGCTTGGTCGTGCTGCTTGCGATCTGTGCGGCGCGATAGCCGAGGATCATGGTCTTGCCGGTGCCGGCCGCGCCGTGGATCACCCGATGGCCGTCGCCCATCGAGCGCGCCAGCAGCTCCTGCTGCAAGTCCATCACCCGTACCAGATTCGGCAGGCTGGCCGCCTCGTCCGCGAACAGGCCGAACTGCCCCGGCGTCGCACTGACCCGCACTTCCGGATACAGGTGATACCGCACCCGGTCGATCTGCGGCAGGCTCAACTTGCAGGGGAACACATGCGGGAACATGTCCCACAGCCGCTGCTGGAAGGCTTCGACCTCCACCCCTTCGGTCATCTCGTCCTGAAAGATCACCCGCTGCGGGTCCAGCACCTCGGCCAGATTGGTTTCATCGCGGAACTGCTTGCGGGTGATGCGCGTCAGCACCACGCCCCAGCCGTAGGGCATCAGCAGGTTGCCGGCGTGCGGCGAGCCGGGCGGATGCTTCAGCGCCGGGTCCCGCTGCAAGGCGATGGACACCTCCATCGCATAGGCCCGCGCCTGCGTCATCGGGTTCTTGACCGACTTGAGCACGCCGCCATCGAAGATCTGGGCGATGCCGCGATCCATCGAATGAATCGTGTCCAGCTTCCAGTCCTTGACCTCCAGCACCAGAAAGCCGCGCTGCGGATGCAGGATCACGAAGTCCGGCTGCAAGGCCTTCGGCCCGACCGGCACATTGCACCAGCACAGGTAGTCGTCTTCCAGCTTTGCGGCGAGTCGATCGGCCAGGCGGCGTTCGCCCTGGGTGTCGAAGCGGGCGCTGCTGCGTGTCGGGAAGAATTGGGCCATGCTTTAAGTGTGAACTAACAACATTGGCTGAGAGCGATGAGGGCTGGGTAGAGCGCAGTGAAACGCAGCTTCGGAGCGCGTGCGGTGCCGGGATCACTGGGATTCCGTTCCGCTGCAATCCAGCCTATGGGCTGCAAGTTCTTACGGGCTACAGATTCCCTGAAAAAGCTGCCTCTTGAAGCGCGTCGAACATTTTATTGCTCCCGGCAAGCGAGGCGGCGCTCTGCCCACTTTGTCGAACCAAACATTCGCAGAAAGCGGCAAAACGCTTTTGCTTGGGCAGCGGCGGAACAAGAATTTCTAATGGAGCCAGATCGCGCTTGTTCAGCTGCGGCACAGAAGAGCCGCTGGCTATATCCGAAAGGTTGAATCGCTTGAACCAGTGATACAGATACGACGGAGCTAGTCTCTCGTCTTTTGGGGACACACCCATCAGGTTCGGATCGAGATACGCGGCACGCATGAGTCGTCGTTTCTTGTTCGTCCCAATTGCTCCGCCTCGCTTTGGAAAAATAATTGCACCTGCAGGGCATTGGATGGCTCCACGTCGGGCTCCATCGATCCACTGTTTAGCGATCGACAAAGCATCCTCATTACCGGGGAGATTGAGGTCGCTGACCTTGAGCGCGAGAAATCCATCAGTTTGATTTTCAAATGGCTCAGCTTCAGGGAGAGAGTTTCCTGCAAAAAAATCTGCAACTTCTTCGAGGGCATACATCGGCCACCCCTTCGGATTCGTCACCGGGTCGCCGAACATGTCGAGGAATACGGACTGCAAAAGCTGATCGAGCTTGGCGATGGCGTCGCGGCGCTTGGCGCGCAGCGCGTCGGCCTTGTCCAGAATCGCCGCGATGCGGCGTTGTTCGGTGAGGGGTGGAAGCGGGATCTCAATCTTCGCGACCTCTGAAGGCCTCGCACGCAGCAGCGAGCCACCGACACCTGAAACTGTACGCATGAAGCTGGCGTTGAAATCGTCCGAGATAAGGACGTGACGAAGGTATGCCGGGTGGATGCGCTCGCCTCTGAAAACGATCCACTCACCAGATGCAATCTGCCGTAGGCCAGTAGATGGCCCAACGACCGAGGCCCGACGGATGTGCGGAACGATTTTCGAGATCATCACATCATCAGGTTGCACGATCTGCTTCGTCGAACCGATCTCACTGCCACGGACAATTTCCGGCCTACCCAAATCAAAAGCCGGGATGCTGTGCAGTTCGAAGACCTCGTTCGGGAACTTGGCCGGATCGACTGATCCGCTACGCCGCGCCATCAAGTCACCAGCCAGAACTCGCTGCACCGTCACTGAAGCATCCCCTCCAACTCCTCCATCCCCTTGAGGATCTCGGCCTCCAGCGCCTTCAGCTCCGCCAGGATCTTCTTCGGCGATTCGTGCTGCACCTCGGCATAGACGATCTGCTTGTAGCGGTTGATCGACAGGTCGTAGTCGTTGCCGGCGATCTCGGCCTTCGGCACCAGGAAGCTCTGCTCGGTGCGGGTGCGGCTGGCCTCGGCACTGCGCTGCTGCCAGCGGCGCAGGACATCGGGCAGGTTGTTGGTCTCATGCCTGGCCTGATCGAGCGCATTGCGCTTGTCGTCCAGCGAATAGCCGTCCGCCTGCATGTCGTAGAACCAGACGTGGTCCGTGCCGCCGGAATCCGTGCGGGTGAAAAACAGGATCGCCGTGGAAACACCGGCATAGGGCCGGAACACGCCGGAGGGCATCGACACGATGCCGTCCAGCTTGTGGTCCTCGACCAAGGTCCGCCGCAGGGTCTTGTGGGCATTGCTGGAGCCGAACAGCACGCCGTCCGGCACGATCACGGCAGCGCGGCCGCCGGGCTTGAGCAGGCGCAGGAACAGGGCAAGGAACAGCAGCTCGGTCTTCTTGGTCTTGACCATCGCCTGCAGGTCTTTCGCGGTGCTCTCGTAGTCGAGGCTGCCCGCGAACGGAGGGTTGGCGAGGATCAGGGAGAACTGCCCTTCGACCCCGGCATGGCCCTGGCTCAGGGAATCCCGGTTCTCGATCGCTGGGTTCTCCACGCCGTGCAGCAGCATGTTCATGCTGCCGACCCGGAGCATGGTGCTGTCGAAATCAAAGCCGTGGAAGGTGTCGCTGTTGAAGCGACGGGCCGCGGCGGCGTCGGCATAGATGGCCGCCTGATGGTGCGCTTGCAGGTACTCGGCCGCGGCCACCAGGAAGCCCGCCGTGCCGCAGGCCGGGTCGCAGATGGTGTCGGAAGGCTTCGGCGCCATCATGTCGACCATCAGCTTGATGATGTGGCGCGGCGTGCGGAACTGGCCGTTCTGGCCGGCGCTGGCGATCTTGCCGAGCATGTATTCGTAGAGATCACCCTTCGTATCCCGATCGTCCATCGGGATCGCGTCGAGCATGTCCACCACCTTGGCCAGTAGCGCTGCCGTCGGGATGGTGAAACGGGCGTCCTTCATGTGGGTGGCGTAGGTGCTGCCTTCACCCAGCGACTTGATGAACGGAAATACTTTCTCCGCCACGACCTCGTACATGGTCTTGGCGTCACCCAGTTGCCGGAACACCGACCAGCGCAGGCGCTGCTGCTCGGGCGACGGCCCGAACACGGGCTTGTCGATCGGCCGGCCGAGGCGGTTGGCCTTCTTCTCCTGCACGGTGTGCAGTTCGTCCAGCCGCTTGATGAACAGCAGGTAGGTCATCTGCTCGATGACCTCCAGAGGGTTACTGATGCCGCCGGACCAGAATGCGTTCCAGATCTGGTCGACCTGGCTTTTGATTTCGCCGGTGATCATGTTTGCCTGTTTTATTTTTCGTTCGATAGGGCCGCGGGCAGCACGGAGGCGCTCGCACGGACGGGATTGAAGATTACCCGGATGCGGCCCTGCACCGGGCCGCTCGGCCGTCCTTCCACCGCATCAATCGTGATGCATGGCCAGATTCGTTGATCGGTTCCTCTGACGACCCGTTGTCGGTGCTGGCTGGCCGGCTCTTCAGCATCCACGCGAGCGGGATACCGCTTCTGTGCCCGGGCGTCCGGGTATTGAAAGGGGTACATCCATGGGTCTCTCTCGCAAAACGGAAACGGTGGCTATCAAGCTGACGCTGTCGGCCGAACTCGCGCAGGAACTGCGGCTGGTCCGCGACGCGGCCGAGCGTGCCGGCTACGAGTTCAGCCTGGAGACGGAGATCGCGGAGGCGCTGGCGGTGATTCGCAGGCAGTTGCCGCCGGACGCGACCACGGGTGCGAATCCGGGCGTTGAACCGGTCTGACACGTCGCTGGCAACCAGACCCCGTGTGCGGACGAGTCGATCGCTCCGCACACGGGGTTTTTCTGTTTCCGATTACTGATCCTGAATCAGACCGACCCAACGCAGGCCCGGTCCGCAGAGGGGCCCCGAGCGGTGCGCAGCGACGCTTGGGGGCGGGCCGGGACTGCGGCGCGTGCCCTCGCACGCGCAGGCCCGCAGCTTCATCGCGGGCCGGAATTCCAACCAGCGAGCGGGTGATTTCTGCCGGCCCGCTACGGGACCCGGTGCGAGGCCTCTGGCCGGTCGCGTAGCGGCGCACTGGGGCGGGCCGGCAGAAAAGCTCACCCCGAGCGTGGGCCCCCCACCGCCTCCGGCGGCGACCTCTCTGGACCGGAGCGGGACGCTAGGGGGTCCCCGAGGGAGGACGCACCGCTGTGCGTCCGCACTTGGGGGCGGACCGCGTTCCGACCACGGCGGCGCTCGCCAGCGACGTCGTGGCGGACCCCGAGAGCCCCGGAAGGGCTCGGAGGGGCAAGGAAAGTCGTGTCGCGCCAGCGATCACGGCCTTCCGTAGCCGAGCGCAGCGAGGTCGCCGCCGGAGGCGGTGGGGGGCCGGCGCGCCACGCGCGCAGCGGAGCCCGAATGGGCGCAGCGGAACCCGAGAACCCGCCCTGGGGCCCCCACTGGGGAGAGGGCGGGCTCGCTGGAAAACCGTTGTACAGCAACGGTTTGGAAGGGCAGCGATCAAACCGCACCGATGGCCCGGTTGGGGCCTCGCCGCACCGCGGTGGGGAGGGCCATCGGGGCGGTTTGATCGCGGCCGTGCTCCGGACAGACCTCCGGACAGTCATTCCGGAGTGGCGTCTATCGACCGACGAATTCGACTTCGTGAACTGGGGATACCGCAGGGGTGATTTCCCCCACCAAGAGGTAACAACATGAAGTTCGACGGCAACCGCGCTATTCCGCGCCACCAGCAAAAGCGGATTGACTTGCTTCACTGGATTTTCCGATTTACTTACACCGACAGCGTCGTCACCGGCCTGCTGCTCGACCTGAAAAAGTCGGCTGCGGCCGACACGCTGGCGGGCCTGGTCAGCGACGGCCTCCTGGCCCGAATTCAGGGCCACGGTGTGGTCACCTGGATGTTCCGGTTGACGCCCGCCGGCGCGAGGTTCATCAGCGAGCACCTCAACGAGTTCGATGAGGGCCTGCAGCCGCAGACGAACCCGGGCACCATCGGAACCCATCTGGCGCGCCACAATCTGGTCGCTCAGCGGCTCGCTGCCGAACTGGTGGCGAAGAGCCGGAACAGCGCCGAGGTGCTGGCGCCCCGGCAGATTCTGAGGGCCGGGTTCGCGGTCGGGCACCAGGACGAATCGCGGGCCGCCTGGAAGATTCCGGATGCGATCGTGCTGTATCCGATCCCCGAATACGAGCAGGAGGCGCACGGCCGTACCCACCACGTGACCGCGATCGAGATCCAGCAGTCGCCCGAGGCGCATCCCTCGCGCGCCCACAAGCTGTGGCAGTACTGGACGGCGCTGCGCACCGGCCAGATCACCGGGCTTATTTATGCGTCGACCGATCCGGCGATCGTGGCTGCCTATGCGACCCAGTGGCGCCACGATCTGGTCGAGCGGGTGTACCTCCCCGGGCCCCACAAGTGGATCCGGCCCGAGAACGCCCGCCGGGTCGACTCGGAGAACGAGTTGCTGGACGAGGGCGAGTTCCGGGTGTTGGACCATGACCCGTTCGGCGTTGGGCTGTATCCGCGGTTCAAGCAGACGGCCACCGCGGCGGCCGATCAGGGTCGCCGGGATGCGGCCGCCGTTCAGGAGCGCGACGAGAATCCTGTTGAGGATGAGCTGGAGGATTTCGACGACGACCGGGACCTGCCGTACTCCGAGCCCGAGTATCTGGACGATTACGACGACGAGCTGGACGACTAGTCGGGACCCGGGAACCGACAAGCAGATCGGCGCACGGCGGGCCGTGGAAGCGTCATGAAGATCGCGGCCAGCCTAGGCTCGACAGCTGCGGTGGAATCAGTCACCGCAGCTGTCCTTTACTCATGCAGCCGGCCTAGCAACGTCTCGTGACGCCAGACACTACACAACAGCAGAACCTCAAGGTTTCCCTCGATTGGAACCTGAAAAGTGCCAACACCGCGAACGTCGGTGCTGGCACCCGAAGCGAGGAACCCCGATGGGCTACCGTATGTCTCAGGCCACCAACTAGTGGCCGCGAGTGCGTTCGAACAACTCGAATGCCGCAACCCTCGCCTGCCGATCCTCCTCAGCGTTAAGACCCTTGAGCTTGATCCCATCCCGGCCGTCCACGTACATCGGGCCTCCGACGTCATCATCGTAGGGGCTGCCATCCTCATTGATCGCGTGGTGATCGTTCGCTGTCAAATCGGTCCCATGAAGCTTCGCAAGATGTAGCCATTTCCAGCAGGCCTTCAGATCGTCGGCGTCAAAACCATCGATCAGATCAAGCATGGCCTCGATATTCCCGCCTTCGGCAGCGATCGTGAGCCAGTGCTTCTCCTGATCCGGGCGACCCACTGACCGGGCCAAGACAGCCATCCTGATGGGGTCTTGGTCCGACAGATCGAGTCGCGATTCGAATACGGACGCGTCCCCGAATCGCTCCGCGACGTCGACCAGTGCGTGCTTGTATCCGAGCGATGCCGCTGCACGCAGATGATGCTCGTACCTGCTGTTGCTCTCTTCGCGCCGATCGTATTCGTCAGCCCACTCGGCCTTCGCGCCCGACAGTTCGACGCCGGCCCTTCTCTGCCGGGACCAGTAGGCACTGGCAGTGCCATCGTCTTCATCGTCGGGAAGGTCATACGCATGCAGCAGTGCGATCGCGTAGTGAGCCAGCGCAGAACCGCGTTCGGCGGCGGACTGAAGACTCTCCCGAAGAATCGATGAACGCACCTCCTCAGCCTGCAGGAACTGATCGAGGTACGACTCGCACTCGTCGCCGCTTTCGCGGAGACGTTCGACGAGATCGTTCAGCCGGATGACATCGACATCCTGCTCGGCCAGCACGCTGCAGATGACGGACGCGACAATCTCCGACACCGGGTCGCCGTATCCCAGTGAAGTGCACCTCGATCGAACATTGGCCAAACGGCCGGCCGTCGACTCGGCGATCAGTGGTTTGCGCTTGAGAAGGACAGACTCGGCTCCCAGAGCCGCATAGGAGCCATAGCCGAAGGCCGCAGCCATCAACTCGTAGAAATGGGACCGCTTGAAAGCTGGGCCGGCAGCGGCCACACCACTCTGGTGCGCAAGATGCGCGAGGGATTTGATGGACATGGAAAACCTGCTCCTGGCCTCGCCATGATCGGACTTTCGTGCACGTTTAACTGCCGACGACGAGGCGCCTGGAAACGAGGTTCTCGAGGAGATGCTGCGATGCCTGTTCTTACTCGTGCACAAGTAGGGCGGGCGCCTGACGGGGAGGATAGTGCGGTGGCGCACCGCCCGTCCAGACGCCCCCCGCATCGCCGCCTAGCGATGAGCTACTGCCGAATTCCGCAGCACGGACTCCCGGCTCAGCAGATCCTCGGCCCGCGCCACCGCCGCTGCCACCCGCTCCAGCGCGACGTCGCGCTCGCGTTCCGCGCCGAAGCGAAGAGACCGCTCGGCATCGAGACTCGCCTGCGCGGCTGACCGCGCCGACTCGACAGCCTGCAAGCGGCCCTGAAGGTCGGCAATGTTCGCAGCCTGTGCTTCCAGCGCCGCAGTCGCGCCGGCGAGCTGCCGCTCGGCATCGACGCGACCGCCACGCTCCGCGTCGATCTCCGAGCGCCGCACATCGAGTTCGGACCGGAGCGTGGTCACCAGTTCGGCATCGCCCGAGGCCTTGAGCCGGGTCTGGGCCAGGTCGATCCGTGCGCCCTCGGCCACCGCCCGCTCCGTTGCCAGCTGCTCCTGCAGTTTCTCGACCGCCATCGACAGGTTGACGCCATCGGCCGCCAGCCGTTCGCGTTCGGCGGCCACCAGCGCGACCTGCTGTTCGAGTTCCCGCTTGCCGGCGAGCGACAGCGCGTACTCACGCCGCAGGTCTTCCAGTTCTTCCCGGCATTCCTCCAGCTCGCGCGCCTGCTCGCTGGCAGCAGCGCCGCGGTGATGGGCGATCTCGTCGCGCAGCGCCTTGAGCAGATTCAGTGTCAGTTCCGGCGGGACAGCCGCCGGACCCAGCGGTTGCTGCGCCCGCCAGGTCCTCATGTGCTCGGCGACCTGGTTGTAATCGCCGCCAGCGCGGGCGAACACCTTGCGCACGCTCGGGTTGCGGCCCGCCGGGTCCGATTTCCGCATTTCGTCGGCGACGCGCGCCACGGTCTCGTAGTTCATTCGTTGTCCTCCAGCAGCCCCATAACGTCATGACCGCCATAACGTAATGGTCGTTATGCAAGCGAGTTCTCGCAGTGCCGGTTCAGCCCCGGCGTTGCACCCTGCGCCGCTTGCATGCGCCGGTTGCATCCCTTCCGTCTCGCCTGGCGGTATCCGCCGCGTCTGAGATCGGAAATGGCCACGGTGCGGGGCCTGATGCCCCCGCACCTCGCATGGCGAACCCACCGCGCAGCGCGAGCACGGGTCTAGCGTTCCGGCGGAGCCGGCGATTGCTGGCCGTCGACACGGCGCGGCGGTTGGCGCCGTTCGTCGGTCAGCGATCGGCTAGACGCGCGCGCAAGCGCGTAGCGATTCAGGGACGTCGTCAGAAAATCGCTGTCGCCTGTGAGGCGCAGCTGGAAACGGCAGCTGACGTGCGCAGAGGCGACGATCGAACTTCCGGCCGTTCCTCGGCGACAGACGGAACCGTCTCGATCGAATTCAACCCGGGATCGTTGCTTGCCAGTCCGGCGATTCTGAAAGCCGATACACAATCTGTCGGCGAACGAGCGACGTGGTCATCCGCCGGCAGGATGGGCGCCTTCGATTTCCCACGGCCTGACGCCTCGCTTGATCCGGACAGATTTCACTCGCGGCCGAGAGGCGATCCAGCCGGCAATGTCGGATGCGCGCCAAGCCACTCGGCAACCACCAAGATCGATCGGCAAGGGAAATTTTCCTGCACTCATCCACGTGTAGATCGTGTTGCGACCCAGACCCGTGATTGCCTGCACCTCGCCGATACGCATCAGGCGATCGAACAACGACGACGGCGGGGACTGGACAGGCGGGTCGGATGGAGCGACTTCAAGGGCGGTCAAGCGATGTCGGGACATGGTGCTGCTCTTGGTGGATACGACCAACGGTATCCGTGTCCCTTCGTTCTCGTGATCCAGCAGTCTGCGTTGTTCGGGAAAGCTCGAATTCGCGCGCAGGAAGTGCCGTCGTGCCGGCCGCCCATCTCGGCTATTCCGGCTTCCTGCCGGACGGCTTCGTCGTGCGCGCCATGGGCGCCGGTGCCTTGCTCAAGGCGCCTGATGCCGCCTCACCGAGCAACCGCCGGAAGGTCGGGCACTCGGCATGGCTCGGTGCCGGACATTCCGCGGCATGGCGCAAGCCGCGACTGACCGCGCGCAGCTGCTTGATCAGGGCATCGATCTCGCCGGCCTTGCGTGACAGCAGCGCGCGATCGACGTTCAGCGTCCCGCCGGGCGTGAGCATCAGCCGGATCTCGTCGAGTGACAGACCCGCCGCCTGGCCCAAGGCGATCAGTCCCAGCTGCTCGATCACCGATGGACCGAACACCCGACGGGCGCCGACCCGGCCGAGCGAGGTGATCAGACCCTGCTTCTCGTAGTAGCGCAGCGTCGATGCCGGAACGCCGCTTCTCCTTGCGACCTGCGAGATGTCCATGGGGCCTCTTGCGTTGAAGTCGACTTCAACTTTTATGGTCGCCTCACGGTCATCCGATCGCAAGCATCCCGAGGCTCGAAGCATGTCCACGCAATCCATCCTGTTGTCGATCGTCGCGATCGGTTGTGGTGCCACCCTGATCATGGACGCCTGGCTCGTCGTGCTGCGCAGGCTCGGCGTTCAGACGCTCAACTTCGCGATGATCGGCCGCTGGGCAGGCCATCTGGCGCAGGGGCGGTTCGCGCATGCGTCGATCGCCAAGGCCGCACCGGTGCAAGGAGAACTCGCGCTGGGTTGGGCCGTTCACTACCTGATCGGCATCGGCTTCGCCGGACTGCTTGCCGCCCTGGCCGGCAGCCGCTGGATCGAAGCGCCGACCCTTGTCCCCGCGATCCTGTTCGGCGTCGCCTCGGTCGCCGCGCCGCTGCTGGTCATGCAGCCCGCGATGGGGCTCGGGTTCTTCGCCTCCAGGACACCGCGACCGCTGCCGAACTGCCTGCGCAGCCTGGTCAACCACACGGTGTTCGGTGCCGGCCTGTTCCTCGCCGCCTCGGCACTGTCCCGCATCACGCACTGAACCTGCGAGCCCCCTTCAACCCCATCGAGCATCGCCATGAACACCATCGCCGTCGTCTATCACAGCGCCCACGGTCATACCGGATACATCGCCGGCAAGATTGCCGAAGGCGCGGCCAGCGAATCGCTGGCGACAGTCAGCCTGCTGAAGGCAGAGGAGCTGATCGCGGCGCCTGAAGTCTTGAGCCGGTACGACGGCCTGATTCTCGGATCACCGACCTACCTCGGCGGAGTGTCCGCGCCATTCAAGGCCTTGATGGACAGGACCGGCGGCCTGTGGCGGCAGCAGAAGCTGAAGGGCAAGCTCGCCGCAGGATTCACCGTGTCGTCCTTGCCGTCCGGCGACAAGCAGTCGACCCTGCAATCGATGCTGGTGTTCTGCATGCAGCACGGAATGATCTGGGTCGGCAATCCGGTCATGCCGGAGCAGCGCGCGGGCGTGCCCTGCGACGAGGCTGCCAACCGGCTGGGATCCTGGACGGGATTGATGGCGCAGGCCGGCCACGGCGCTGCCGCCGATGCCTTCCCGCCGGGCGACACGCGCGGCGCCATCCTGTTCGGCCGCAATTTCGCGCAGACGGTGGCGCGCTTCACTTGCCATGATCCGGTCGCGTCCGGAAACGGGGTGACGGCATGATTCCGCGCAAGCTCGCCCCGCTGCTGTTCAGCTTCATCCTGTCCGGCCTAATGTCGCTGATCATTTCGGCCGTCACGATCCTTCGGGTGTCGGGGTTCGACGCACCGTTCGGAGCCGCCTTGCTGGCGTCATGGATCACCGCCTGGGGCATCGCTTTCCCGACCGTATCGGTGGTCGCGCCGCTCGCTCGCCGCATGGTCGATCGACTGGTCGGCGGAGCCTGACGGGATCAGCAGCCTGCTCTCCGGATATTGGCTGCCGCGTCAGACTTCGATCACGGTGTCGCTATATCGCGCCACGATCGGGTCGTGGGTCATGAGCCGCATTGGCTCGACGATGGCCTGGGCCACAAGGATGCGGTCGAACGGATCGGCATGGTGCGCCGCCAAGTCTTCGACGGCTGCCGCATGTTCCGGCTCGATGGGCAGAAACCGGTAGCCGGACTCTTGGAAGTAACGCAGCGCGTCCTGGCTGGACACGGGCATGTCGCCTCGACCCAGGCTGTGCTTGATGGCGATCTCCCAGATCGTCGCGGCGCTGATCCAGATCGAAGTCCTGGGCGACTCGATCATCTCTCGGGCTTTCTTAGGCAGCTTCGGGCTGTCGGTGATCGCCCAGAGGGCGACGTGCGTATCGAGCAGGAGGTTCAAGGCTTCTGCCCGCCCAGGAACAGGTCGGCTACCTCGGTGTTGTGGGCGTCGATGGTGTCCGGCACATTGAATTTCCCCTTGGCAATGCCAAGGCGCTTGCCGGCAGGAACAGCATCGATGGGTACAAGTTTGGCTGCCGGCCGACCATTTCGGGCGATGACGATCTCTCGCTCACGCCCTTGCTCGATGGATTCAACGAGGCGGGACAGCGATGACTTGGCTTCCAGCATATTGACGGATGACATCATGGGCTCCCGTGATCAGTCCTGGTCTGGTCTGGCTAACTATACCTGCCAACCCAAGGAGCGGCAGATATGGCTTGGTGGATTCAAACGGTCGGCCAAACACCTTTTGCAAACAGCCTCTGGTGCTTTGGCAGCGATCTGGGGGTAAACGCCGATGAGCTTCCGTTTTTCTTGATCACTTCGTCCGCTGCAGACAGAAAGCCGACCAGGCTTCCGCCAACTCGACCCGCTGCTCCCAGTAGGTGGCGCGGTTGTAAGCCTTCTTGACCGCATCCTCCTCCTGGTGCGACATCGCCGACTCGATGATCTCGCTGCGGAACTGGGTGTTCTCGTAGGCCCAGGTCGAGAACGAGGCGCGCATGCCATGCGCGGTTGCCTTCCCTGCGAGGCCCATCCGTCGAAGCACGCCCAGGAGGGCGCCATTGCTGAGGCATTCCCTGCGACCCTGAGGCGACGGAAAGATCCAGTCCCATCCGGTGCCGCGCTGCGGCTCCATGGCCGTGAGGATGTCGCGCATGCGCGCGGTGACCGGAACTTCGTGCATGCCGGCGTTCTTCATGTCCTCTGGCGCGACCGTCCATCGGGCCCGGTCCTCGCTCAGATCACCCCATCTCGCCCGGGTGACCTCGCTGGTCCGACCGACCGACAGCACCAGCCATTCGAATGCCAGACGCGTCGACTGGGACGCATCGCTGTCCCGGAGCTGGCGCAGGAATTCGGGGATGTCCCGGTACGGCAATGACGCAAAATGCTTCCTGCCGGAGGGCGCACGAAGCGCGCGCTTCAAAGATGCGGCGGGGTTTGCGGAAACGATGCCGGCGATGATCGCCCGATCGAAGAGTTCTTCCACCCGCTGCCGAATCCGGGTCGCGGTCTCGTGATGGTCCAGGTTGAGCGGTTCGAGAACCTCCAGCAGGTTGGCGCTCGTGATCTCGGGAAGCGGCAGCGCGAGCAGCTTGCCGAGGTGGTTCAGGGACGACAGCCACTGCGCGGCGTGCTTGTCGTTCTTCCAGGTCGGCAGGCGCAGCGCGTGGTACTCGGTCGCGTACTCCAGAAGCGTCACCGCTGCCTTTGCCTCGGAGGCCGCCATCCTCATCGATGCCTTTCGCACTTCGATCGGGTCTCGGCCCTGCTTTCGCTCTGCCTGCCAGCGAATAACTTCCGCCCGAGCGTCGGGCAGCGAGATGGCATCGAACGCGCCGATGGTCATGTCTCGGCGCTTTCCGGCGACCGACACGTAGCGGAAGACCCAGGTCGAGTTGCCCACGTTGCGCACGAGCAGGTACAGACCATCGTCGATCCGATGTCGGCCGGGAGTCGTCGAAAGGGCTTTCAACCGCCCTGCGGTCATGCTGGTCATCTGGTCTGCCCGTGAATGTGGGTCAGGTACCTTAGCCCAAATTGACCCACATTCTGACCCTCATCCGGGAGGGACAACCCGGGACACACGGGTCAGCAGAAAATAAAAAACCCCTGATTTCTCAGGGGCTTGGTACTTCCCGGGATGACCCGGGACGCCTTGTTGGCGGAGAGAGCGGGATTCGAACCCGCGATACGGTTTGACCCGTATACACGCTTTCCAGGCGTGCTCCTTCAACCACTCGGACATCTCTCCGTTTTCTACAAACCTTGCCGCGTCGCGGCGCGCGCATTCTATCGGAAAGGTGCGGGCTCAGGGCGTTGGCGGCGTCGGGTCCGGTGCCAACACCAGCGCCGGTGGCTGGTCTAGGCAACGCAGCTGGGACTCGGCGGGCTTCGCGGGATCGGGCACGTAGTAGCCGAAGGTCACGGAGTCGACCTTGACATCGGGCACCTTCAGGGCCGTGCTCGGGGTCGCGACGGTCAGGCCTTCCGGCGCCTTGATCGGCGTGATCGACGGCGCGTTCTCGTAGGCCTGCGGCGCCTTGCAGTAGGCGTTGGTGGTGCAGCCGCTGCCGAGGGCAGCCGCCAGCAGCAGGCCGACGGTGATGCCACGGCGCAGGCCGGCTGTCTGCTTCATTCGTTTGCGGGTCGACATCAGAGCGCTCCTGCCGCGCGCAGGCTGTCGCGCACGAGGTTGACGTGATCGGGGTTCATCGGCACCAGCGGCAGGCGGATGCCGCCGCGGATCTTGCCCATCGCCTCCAGCGCCCACTTGGCGGGAATCGGATTGGGATCAAGGAACAGATTCTTGTGCAGCAGCGTCAGCCGGCTGTCGATCATGCCCGCAGTTGCGGCATCACCGGCGATGGCGGCCACGCACATCTCGTGCATCAGCTTCGGCGCGACGTTCGCGGTCACCGAGATATCGCCGTGAAAGCCCAGCAGCATCGATTCGCGGGCCGTGGCGTCGTCGCCGGTGTACAGCGCGAAATCCTTCGGCAGGCCCAGCGCCAGCAGTTCGCGGACGCGGGACAGCTCGCCCTTCGCTTCCTTGATGCCGACGATGTTCGGAAGCTGCGCCAGCCGCGCAACGGTGGCCGGCAGCATGTCGCAGCCGGTGCGGCCCGGCACGTTGTACATCACGATCGGGATCGCCACCGCTTCGGCGATCGCCTTGAAGTGGCGATACAGGCCTTCCTGCGGCGGCTTGTTGTAGTACGGCGTAACGATCAGCGCGGCATCGGCGCCGGCATCCTTGGCCAGCCGGGTCAGTTCGATGGCCTCGGCGGTCGAATTGGCCCCCGTGCCGGCCAGCACCGGCACTCGCTTGGCAACCACCTCGACGACCTTGCGGACCACGGCGATGTGTTCGTCGACGCTGAGCGTGGCCGATTCGCCGGTGGTGCCCACCGCCACGATGGCGTCAGTACCTTCGGCGACGTGCCATTCGACGAGTGCGGCGAGCGCATCGAAGTCGACCTCGCCAGCAGGCGTCATCGGCGTGACGATCGCGACTATGCTGCCCTTGATCATGCGGAGTTGGGTGCGGGTGGCTAAACTGCGATTATAACGGAACAAGGTCAGCGGCCCGCCGGGCCAGACAGACCGACCTCTCCATCTCCTGACTCCTGCACCCCCGCATACGTTCCCGCGCAATGGCCGTTCCCGAAAACCTGCTGTCGATTTCCGTCCTGGGCCAGCCGCGTCCGCAACTGGCGCTGGAATTGTTCAAGGCGATCCGCGAGCGCGGCGGTGAGGTCGAGGATTGCCGGATCGCCCCGATCGGTGACCGCCTGACGGCCAACCTGGTGGTGTCCGGCAACTGGAGCGCGCTCGGCCGGCTGGAAACCGCACTGCCGGGGATCGCCGAAAAGCTGGAGCTGCAGGTGCGCTTTCAGCGCTGCAACATGCGCGAGCAGAACCCGGAATTCCGCCCCTACGCCGCCGACGTGATCGCCCCGCAGCAGCCGGACCTGCTGGTGCACCTGCTGGAGTTCTTCCACAGCCAGGACGTGCAGGTGGCCGAAATGTCGACCCAGAAGTACCAGTCCACGCACACCGGCGCCGGCATGGTCAGCGTGCAGATGGTGTTGCACGTGCCGGTCAACCAGCATCCGCAGGCGCTTCGCGAGTCATTCATGGACCTCTGCGACGATCTCAATGCCGACGGCATGCTCGACCCGATCAAGAGCTGATCTCCGGGGCCTGGACAAGGCGTGATTCTTGCGGTCTTGAAACCGGCAAGTCGGGTGTAGTCTGATCGCCAGCAGACCCACCTTTTCACATTGAAACCCACGAGGACCCGCTGCATGAGTCTGAGCACTGGCGACACGATTCCCGATCTCACCCTGCCCGCCAGCGGCGGCAAGACGGTGAAACTGGCGAAGGATTACAAGGGCAAGAAGCTGGTCGTCTACTTCTATCCGAAGGACAACACGCCTGGCTGCACCGTCGAAGGCAACGAATTCACGGCGCTGTACCCGGAGTTCGTCAGCGCTGGTGCCGACATCGTCGGCGTGTCGAAGGACAGCGTGAAGTCGCACGACAATTTCTGCACCAAGTTCGGCTTCCCGTTCCTGCTGCTGTCGGACGGCGACGAAACCATGTGCAACGCCTTCGGCGCCATCGTCGAAAAAAGCATGTACGGCAAGAAGTACATGGGCATCGACCGCTGCACGTTCCTGTTCAACGCTTCAGGCAAGCTCGTCAAGGACTGGCGCAAGGTCTCCGCCAAAGGCCACGCGGCCGACGTGCTGGAGGCGGTGAAGGCCCTCTGACGCCCTTGCCGGACTCCCTGCAAGCATCCCCTGAGCCGACGCGCGATCCATCGCGCGTCGGCTCGTCTGTTTCATGTCCCGGAAACCGATGAAAAAGAAGATCTTCGTGCTCGACACCAACGTACTGATGCACGACCCGAGCTGCCTGTACCGTTTCGAAGAGCACGACATCTACATCCCGATGGTCGTGCTCGAGGAACTCGACAACGGCAAGAAGGGCACCAGCGAAACCTCCCGCAACGTGCGCCAGGTCAGCCGCATCCTGGACGGACTGATGCACGGCAAGGATCACGCACAGATCGAGAAAGGGATTCCGCTGCCGAGCACGCTGAACAAGGGCAGCAATGGCAACGGCAATGGCCACGGCGGCGGCACGCCGACGGCGCCAGCCTCCGGCCGGCTGTTCTTCCAGACCCGGCCCTCGGCCGCGGCGCTGCCGGAAATGCTGCCGGGCAACAAGCCGGACAACAACATCCTGCTCGCTGCACTGGCGCTGCAGATGCAGCACCCGTCGCGGCCGATCACGCTGGTGTCGAAGGACATCAACCTGCGGATCAAGGCGGCGATCGTCGGGGTGCACACCGAGGACTACCACAACGATCAGGTGCTCGACGACCTCGATCTGCTGTACTCCGGCTACGCCAAGCTGCCCGACGATTTCTGGACCACGCACGGCGAGAAGATGGACAGCTGGCAGGACGAGCGCGGCCGCGCCTGCTACAAGGTCAGCGGACCGAAGGTCAAGGAATGGCACGTCAACGAATTCCTGTACCTGCCGGATGACGTCGAACGCGGGCTTGAACTGACCGTTCAGGCGCTCGATGGCGACAGCGCCAAGCTGCATGTGATCCGCGACTACCGCGCCGGCAAGACGCCGGTCTGGGGCATCCACGCCAAGAATCGCGAGCAGAACTTCGCGCTCAACCTGCTGCTCGATCCGGACGTCGATTTCGTCTCGCTGCTCGGCGCCGCCGGCACCGGCAAGACCTTGCTGGCGCTGGCTGCCGGCCTGGCCCAGACGCTCGACGAACCGCGCTACCGCGAAATCATCATGACCCGCGTCACCGTGCCGCTTGGCGATGACATCGGCTTCCTGCCCGGCACCGAAGAGGAAAAGATGACGCCGTGGATGGGTGCGCTGATGGACAACCTCGAAGTGCTGACCCAGACCAGCAATGCCGGCGACTGGGAACGCGCCGCGACCAACGACCTGCTCAGCAAGCGGATCAAGATCCGCAGCCTGAACTTCATGCGCGGCCGCACCTTCCTGAACCGCTTCATCATCATCGACGAGGCGCAGAACCTTACCGCCAAGCAGATGAAGGCGCTGATCACCCGCTGCGGGCCGGGCTCGAAGATCGTCTGTCTCGGCAACCTCACCCAGATCGACACCCCGTACCTGTCGGAAACCACGTCCGGCCTGACCTATGTCGTCGACCGCTTCCGCGGCTGGCCGCACGGCGGCCATGTGACCCTGGCGCGTGGCGAACGCTCGCGTCTGGCAGCATTCGCGTCCGACATCCTCTGAATCAGGAAACATCACCATGCTCAAGGGACTTGCCCGCGGCGTGAAAGACGGCGCGCTCGCGCTGTCGCTGAAGGCCTTTGTCAACGACAAGCTGTCGGCTTATGGCGAGATCGTCGACGTCACCATCGACACCGCCGTGAACCGTCTGACCGCACGCGCGATGCTGAAGGGCGAGCGCGATCCGGTGACCGTCACCGTCGAACGCTACGAGATCGAATCCGAAGGCGAGGAACGCTTCATCAAGCTGAAGACCTTCACCTCCTCGCGCTCCTGGCTGACCCAGCTGCTGAACAAGCTGCTGGCCGACAAGCGCTACAAGATTCCGACGGCGGTGTCGAAGCTGCTCTGATCGCGTTCCATGCCGGAGCTGGCGGACGCGTTGACGCCGACGCTGGCGGCGCTGTGCGGGTTCGCGTTCCTGGCCGGCTTCATCGATGCGGTGGTCGGCGGCGGTGGCCTGATCCAGCTGCCCGCGCTCTTCGTGCTGATGCCCGAGACCGCGCCGGCGGTGCTGCTCGGCACCAACAAGTTCGCGGCGATCTGGGGCACGGCGAGCGCCACGCTGCAGTACGCGCGGCGTGTCGCGATCGACCGGCAGCTGGTGCTGTCCGCCGGCCTCGCGGCAGCGGCCTGCTCGTTTGCCGGCGCCCGCGCCGTCAGCGCGATGGGCGATGCCGCACTGAAGCCGCTGCTGCTGGTGCTGATGGTAGCGATGCCGCTCTACACACTGTGGAAGAAGGACCTCGGCGCTCGCCATGCGCCGACGCTGTCACCGCCCCGGCAAGCCCTGACCGGGATGGTCATCGGCGGCGCGGTCGGCTTCTATGACGGCTTCTTCGGCCCTGGCACCGGCAGCATCCTGATCTTCGCCTTCGTCGGCCTGTTCGGCTTCAGCTTTCTGGCGGCATCGGCATCAGCCAAGGCGGTCAACACGATCACCAATGTCGCGGCGCTCGGCTGGTTCGTATCCAGCGGCAGCGTGCTCTACAGCTGCGCGATCCCGATGGCGGTGTTCAACGTCGCCGGTGCGCTGTGCGGCGCACGTCTGGCCATGGCGCGCGGCAGCGGTTTTGTCCGCCTGCTGTTCGTGGTCGTGGTCAGCGCGCTGATCCTGCGCTTCGGTCGCGACATCATCGGCGGCTGACCGCGCCTCAGGCACACGCCTCATCGAACGCCAGCACCTCGCTGATCTTCGATCGCTCCAGCAGCAGCATCAGCAGACGATCGACCCCGATCGCAACTCCGGCGCAGTTCGGCAACCCGTGCTCGAGTGCCGCGATCAACGACGCGTCGTACGGCGGCACGGTTCGTCCATCGGCGGCCCGACGCGCCTGATCGGCCTCGAAGCGGCGCCGCTGCTCGCCGGCATCAGTCAGTTCATGGAAGCCGTTTGCCAGTTCGATGCCGCGCCAGAAGATCTCGAACCGCTCGGCGACTGGCGGGTCATCGGCACGAATCCGCGCCAGCGCCGCCTGCGAAGCAGGGAAGTCGTACAGGACCAGTGGCGCGTCCTGACCCAGCTGTGGCCCGACAACATGGCTCATCAGCAGATCGAGCAGGAAATCGCGCTGCTGCCCTTCAGCGCCGGCCGGCGGCGCCAGTTCCCGAACCGACGCCGGCAAGGCCGTGCGCAGGCTTGTCAGCGGCGCCTGCCAGGGATCAACCCCGGCGTGCTGCCGGAATGCCTCGCGATAGCGCAGGCGCGTGCAGGCCGCCGACGCCGCGCCGAGTGCCTGCAACAGCGCATCGCATTCGTCGATCAGCTGCTGGTGGTCCCAGCCGGGCCGATACCATTCCAGCAAGGTGAATTCGGCGTTGTGATGGCGGCCGCGTTCGTCGACACGAAATACCCGCGCCAGCTGCCAGATCGGCCCGCTGCCGGCGGCCAGCAGCCGCTTCATCGCGAACTCCGGGGAGGTCTGCAGCCAGCGTCCGTCCTGGGTGACGAAACTGTCGATCTGCGGATCAACGGTGGCTGCCCGCGACAGCACCGGCGTTTCGACCTCCAGCACTCCGCGTGCCTCGAAAAATGCCCGGATCCGGCGCAGCAGGCCGGCACGCTGGCGCAGGGTTTCGAGGCTGGCCGACGGCCGCCAATCTTGCAGTTCGGCAGGCCTTGGTTTCATTGACGCACTAGGGGGTGAATGTTATAAACCGACGCTATCGGATTCACTGATATTGAACCGATTTTACGTCCCCGGAGCGCATTGCAGGAGAAGCTGGTGGCCATCAAAAAGACTGCGACGAAAGCCAAGCCTGCCGAAAAATCGGCATCCAAGCCGGCTTCCGGCTCCAAAGCGGTCAAGGCGGTCAAGAAGCTGATCGAGAAGATCACGGCCAAGTCGCCTCCGGCCGCCAAGAAAGCTGCCGCCAAGGCGCCTGTCGCCAAGAAGGTAGCCACCCCCGCTCCGGTGAAGAAAGCCGTCGCCAAGAAAGCGGCGGTCAAGAAGACAGTTGTCAAAAAAGCAGTCGCGAAAAAGGCGGTTGCCAAGAAGGTCGCGGCCAAGCCGGTCGTCGCCAAGAAAGCGGCAGCGAAGCCGGCCGCCAAGGCGGCCTCCGTGGAAAAAAAAAAGCCGTAAGTAGCCAGAAGCCAGGTCCCAGCCCCGAGCCGCCGGTCGACAACAGTCCCGCAGCCGGACGTCCCGCCATCAACCGAGCCGTCGCCGTAAAAAACTCAGCCGCCAAACCGGCGACCCCCACGGTCACCGACAAGCCCGCACGTCCTGCACGCGCGCCGAAAGCCCCTGCTGCCACGATGAACAATGTCGTGAACCTCACCGACGACGACATCCGCAACATGTCGGACGATGAGTACATGAATGATGTGCAGATCGAATTTTTCCGCCAGCGCCTGCTGAAGATGCGCGAGGAAGTTCTCGCTCGCGAACTCGACGTCAAGGAACGCCTGCATCAGCGCGAAGTGTTCGCTGACCCGGCCGATCGCGCCACCGCCGAGGAAGAGCACTGGCTCGACCTACGCCTGCGCGAACGCGAATCGATGCTGCTGCGGAAGATCGATGAATCGATGCGCCGCATCCGCGACAAGGAGTACGGCTACTGCACGAAGACCGGCGAGCCGATCGGCATCCCACGCCTGCTTGCCCGCCCGACCGCCAGCGTCTGCGTCGACGTCAAGGGCCAGGACGAGAAAGTCGAAACGCATTTCCGC
This sequence comes from Gammaproteobacteria bacterium, assembly GCA_026398815.1. Classification (GTDB taxonomy): domain Bacteria; phylum Pseudomonadota; class Gammaproteobacteria; order Nevskiales; family Nevskiaceae; genus Nevskia. The sequence continues at coordinate 92,657 of JAPLSA010000002.1, read as the reverse complement.
GATCGCTCGTAACCGTCAGTTCGCTGATCACGCGGCGCCGGATCGAAGCCCGATCCCGCGCCGCGTTTTTGTTGGACGCTTCGGCGATACAATCCGGCCCGCGCGCCCGTGGCGGAATCGGTAGACGCCCGAGACTTAAAATCTTGTGACTTCGGTCGTGCCGGTTCGATTCCGGCCGGGCGCACCAGCCAGGACACTGCAGCACCTTTCCAAGCCATGCCCCGGTAGCTCAGTGGATAGAGCGACCGCCTCCTAAGCGGTAGGTCGCAGGTTCGATTCCTGCCCGGGGCATACCTGCATCCCTGCAATCACGTTCGGATACATGCGCAGCCTGATTCCAGGCGGTTTCCTTCATGCGACCAGCTGCAGCGCTCGCCGCGTGCCGCGCCGCAGTGGACACGCGATAGGGCGTCAACTGAGGGCATCGCGCACAACGGCAAGGGCAGCCGCCCCCGGCGGGCGATCAAGCCCGCGAGTGACTGGATCATCGGCTGAAGACGATGCCGTCGATCGGTTCCGGGCAACCGTTCGCAGTTGTTCATTCAAGCGCAGCGCTGGCCTGCCGATGGCGAATCCATCTTCCAAGGGATTCCTGCCATGCCTCGTTCGACCTCGCTTGCCATCGCCACCCCGGCTGTTTCGTTGCTGATGCTGGGGCTGTCGCTAGGCGCGCCTGCACAGGCGGCGAATCCGGACCTGGGGCCTTCGGAGATTCCGGAGACAACCTCCTTCGTGGCCGACACATCCGCCGTTTCCGGCGGCAGCTCGGTACAGGCCGCCGAAGACGGCATCGCCCGTGCATTGCAGTTCGCCAGCATCCAGCAGACCGGCGATCACAACACGGCGTCGATCAATCAGGTCGGGATCGCCAATCAAGCGACGATCCTGCAGTCCGGGCACTACAACAGCGCGAGCATCGTGCAGATCGGCAGCGGCAATGTCGCCTTCATTTCCCAGAGCGGCCGCTGAGATCCTGACGCAGGCTGGTTGCAGCGGCGGGCAGCCGCCTGCCGTTCAGCGCACCGATTCGCAGTAGGCAGCGCTGCCGTTGCACAGGAACAGTTCGCGCGCCTGCGGGCCGTCGAAGCTCATCGAGCGGATCAGCGGATCGCTGCCCGGTTCGGTGAAGCTGCGCAGCGTCAGGCTGTTGACCGCCGCGACATTGCCATCGGGATTGCTCTGCACGACGGTCAGATCGGTGCCGCCGTGCTGGCTGATGTCGGCGACGTTGAACGCGTCACGCTGGCGCAGATCCAGCCGATTGCCATTGCCCTGCTGATCGACCGTCGCCCGGTTGTCATCGCCCTGCTGCACCAGGTTCACGTAGTTGCTGCTGCCGGTCTGGTTCAGCACGGTCACGATGTTGCGCTGGCCGGCCTGGGTAATCACCGCGTGGTTGTCGTCGCCATCCTGCGTCAGCCGGGCAGTGTTGTCGTCGCCGAAGCCCTGCGCGATCAAGCCCAGATTGCCGCTGCCGTGCTGCTCCAGTTCGGCACGGTTCCGCACGCCTTCCAGCTGGTCGATCATCGCGAAGTTCACGTTCTGGTCGACATAGGCCAGCTGCGCTTCCAGATCGCGCTGCTGGTCGTCGCGGCCGTTGTTAGTCGTGATCCAGTCGTGCTGCGCGGACTGTGCCTCGCTGATGCTGCCCGGCTGCAGCGCAGCGACAGGCGCACTGAGACTGCCGGCGATCAACAGCAACCCCAGCCGGTCAAGCAGGCGGCACGCGCGTTTCATCGATCCTCCCGATCCACTGAATGAAAGGATTCCTGCGGCAGCGCCGGCGTGGCGCTGCGCCGGGCCGCCGCCGGCCGGGGCCGGGATGCCGCCTCTGCCGCCAGCTTGTCGACCGACTCAGGCGTAGACGCGGCGGGTACCGGTGCAGGTGCAGAGGCTGACGGCGCAGCCGGACGACGATCGTCGGCGGCATCGGCGGCCGGAATGCCGGTGCTGATCACCGCCTGATCGGCCTGCGCGCGGCGGGCGCGACGCTGGGCGGCGTCCTGCGCATCGGCCTGGGCCAGCTTGCGCTCGTTGTCGGCGCGGGCCCGTTCGGCGACTTCGATCCGCCGGCCGTTCAGCTCGGCCAGCGTCCGCTGGATCACCGGATTGGCAAGGTCGCGGTTGTCGGCCAGATCCCAGCTGCGGCGAACCACGCCTTCGACGATCACCGACAGCAGCGCCTGCTGGATGGCTTCCTGGATCGCCAGCTGGATCGGCTCGTTGTAGGTGTAGCCGGCCTCGGCCTCCAGCAGTTCGCGGAAGCCGATGAAGCGATAGACACCCGGCTGGATCTGGGTGGAGTAGACCGTCTTGGTCGTTGAAATGGAGTGCAGCACGCGGCCATTGCTGGTGTCGATGGCGCGCAGGTTCACGGTGACCTGGTCCTTGCGGTACTGCTCGGACGCACCGATCCCCAGGTACTTCACGCCGAGGCCGCCGGTGGAGACGTTGAAGTCATAGCCGACGATGGCGCCCTGCAGCAGCACCCGGGCCGGCATCAGCGACGGCAACTCCGCGCCGGTGCCCGGCCCGACACTGCCCTTGGCACCGGACTTGTCGTCCGGCTGGTCGATCGCGCGCAGGATCTTGCGCTCGGTCAGCAGGTCCTGCAGGCCTTCGCGCTCCACGGCAGTGAACCAGCCGGAATCGTTCATCGCCTTGACCAGCATCGACGCACCGCCCTGGCTGACGGCAGTCGACAGCGAACTGTCGGGCGCCTGCTTGTACTGGCCGGTCTGGTCGCGGAACGCGTACACGGCTGCCGGAATGCGTCCCTTCGGACGCGGCAGGCTGATCAGGTCATCGGTCAGGTTGGTCGCCGGTTCGAGCGAGGCGCGACGGAGCGTGGTTTCCGGTCGCGTGCCGAGCGGGCCGCAGGCGCTGACGAAGACGCAGGCGAGGACAACGGCGAGTACCGAATTGCGCATGGAAAGCTTCTGGGCAGAGACCTGAAAAACGACGAGCGGCTCCCCCGGCCATCGCCGGGGGAGCGCTGCAAGGAACAGCTTGAAGCGATGCCTTACGGCACGAGGTGCTGGTAGACGCTGGCGTAGTTGCCGGTGTTGATGTCGGCACCTTCGCCGGCGTTCGACTGGTAGACGAAGGCCACCGCCTGCGTCGCGCCATCCAGCAGGCCCGACTGGTCGACCACCGACACGTTGCCGTCGCCGTTCTGATAGACGTACGAGGTGTTGAAGCTGCCGGCCTGGTAGGTCTGCGCGACGTTGAAGCCGCCGACCTGCGCGATCAGCGAGAACTCGTCGCTCGGCGCGCCTTCGTCGCCGGTGTACTGGAACGATTCGGCGGCGTTGTTGCCGACCGCGCTGCTGCCGTCGTTCTGCAGGATCGCCGAGCTGTTGCGCTGGCCCTGCTGGCCGATCTGCGCGTACGAATTGGTGGCCGACTGGATGATCGCCGCCAGGTTCAGCGCCACATCGCTGCCGTCGAAATCGTCATCGACGTCGATGTCGCCCGTGCCGGCGTTCAGGTTGCTGAACTCCAGATGGGCGCCCTGGCGGATGAACGCCAGGTTGCCTTCGCTGGTGCTCGGCTCGGCGAACAAGCCATCGCCGACGGTGACATCGGTCAGACCGCTGACCAGCAGTTCGCCGCCGCTGAAGGTGGCGAGCACTTCGGTGTCGAGCACCGCGTCGTAGAACGTCGAGGCGACCACGCCATCGGCGGTCGGCGCCACGTAGGTGGCGCTGTCGTTGGCCGGAATGCCCGAGTCGCTGAGCAGCGAGTTCTGGTTCGGGATGATCGAGTCGGCGACGTCGCTGGTCGACTGCACGATGATCGCCTGCGACTCCGACTGGCTGTCCTGCAGGATGATGCCGTAGTTGTTCGAGGCCTGGCCGAGCAGCTCGTAGGTGTACGGCGTGGCGCCAGTGAAGTTGTCGTCCGGCTGGACCAGCACCGGATCGAGGAAATCGTTGGCGCCGGTGATGCCGCTGAGGATGTCGGTGCCGGCATTGGTCGCCGCCAGGCCGGTGGAGTCGACGGACACGCCGCCGTCACCGGTCTCGATCACGCCCTGGATCACGGCGGCGTAGTTCAGCGAATCGCTGGCGTCGTCGACGCCGTCCTTGCTGTCGCTCTGGATGATGGCAGCTGCCTGCGGCAGGCCTTCGTTCAGCACCTGGTTGATCGACGCCGTGGCGCCGGCCTGGTCGTACTGGTAGATGACCGCTTCGGAAGCGGTGTCGTCGGCGATCGCGGGCACCGCGAACATCGCGCCCAGCACCACCGCAATTGCATTCTTCTTCAACATGGAGTTCTCCCTGAATGAAACCTGATCAATGACGTCGTGCTGCTCGTTGTCGCTTACGGATCGGTGGTGCTGCCGATTTCAAACGTGCTCGTTTGACCTGTGGTGCGATCGGTGGTGGTGACGGTCACGGTGCCGCCGTTGTCCACCACGGTGATGATGTAGTCCTGGGTTTCGACGGTGCCGGGCACCAGTCCACCGTCGACGCCGACGATCTTGGACAGCACCGCCGACTGGACTCTGCTCAGGATCGCGTTCTGTAGATTCTGTTGAAAATTGGCCAGCCGGTCGGCAGGGCTGAGCTTGCGCACCGGGGCCGTGTAGTTGTTCTGCGACTGCGCCTCGTTGAGCAGCACGGTGCCGTTCAAGGGATTGCCGCCGAACGATGGATTGACCGGCTGGTAGACCAGCGGCCCGGCCAGTGCGGCACCGGCCGCCACCAGGCTTGCTGCCATGACCACGACGACATTCAGCTTGTTCATGCAAGGTCCACGTCAATCCAGAATCAGTAATCGCTGGTGCTAGTGCAGCGCGTACGACAAACCGTGAGTGCTGCACTAGCGGAATTCGTCCGCACCCAGATCAGGGTCGACCAGCTGCCGGTCGAGTTCGGCCGACATCAGCGACTGGAATACCGCCGCCGAGGCATCCCGCCCCGCCCGCTCGGCTGCACGCGCGTTGATGCCGATGTAGCGCTGGAACATCACCACGCCGTTCCGCAGCACCGAGATCTGGCTGACCGTGCGCCCGGTCGGGCGCTCGCGCATCACCAGCGTGTAGACGCCATTCGGGTCATAGGCCTGCCAGGCCGATGCGAACGCGGTGAAGAACTGGTTGCCGGCGAACGTTCTGGTCTCGTTCAGCAACAGGCCCGGAATGTCGATATCCGCAGCCGGCAACGGCCGCGACATCGACAGGCCCAGCACCAGCCCGATTCCCCATCCCCACTTCATGGCTCTACTCGATGCATGTCGGTGACGGGAGCCGATCCACTGCGCGCTTCACTCCGCCCGATCTGTTGAAGGAAATGTAAACGCGCTCTGTTTCACCACCGTGGCAATTTGACGAAAAAACGGCGCGCCAATTCGCTGGCGCGCCGTGTCTTGCATCACGGCCCGTCGGACACCAGCACCTCGACGAACAGCTCGTACTCCGGCGCGTTGTTGCCGCGTGCCGCATCGGCCACCTGCGCGGCCGTGGCGCTGGCTGCTGCGGCGCCGGCAGCGGCGGCAGCGGCGGTGCCGGTATCGACCAGCGCGGTCGGCACGCCGACGCTGCTGCCGCTGACCTGGATGTTGTCGGCGTTGGCGACCTGCAGCGCGGCGACGTTCAGATTGCCGCTGACCCGGATGCCGGCATCGCCGGCATCGACTGTGCCGACCGGGGCGATCAGATTGGCCGAGCCGGCGGGCGCGTCCGGCTTGCTCTGCAGCGCGGCGATGCCGGCGCCGCTGACCTGCGAGCCGGCGTCGATCAGGCAGAACAGATCGTCGTTGCAGCGCGTCTGCAGCGGCGGGATTTCCGAACTGGTCTTGGCGCCCTTGCCGGCGTTGATGTCGCCGTTGGAACTCCAGATCAGGATGTCGCCGCCCTGCTGCGTGAAGATGCGGCTCTGCGCCAGCAGCACGCTGTCATCGGCGAACACGCGGATCGAACCGCCCTGCAAGGTCAGCAGGCCCTGCGAGTTCGGGCCGACCGCAGCGGTCGTCGCGGTGGCCGGCGCGAACGGCGGTGCCGAGGCGCTGCCGACCAGGATGCGTCCACCCGGGCCGAGGATCGACACATCGCCGCCGAACTGCGTCTGCACGGTGCTGCCGCGCACGTCCAGCTCGCCGGTGCGACGCTGGCGGATCGCGCCGTTGCGGCTGCCGCCGAGATCGTTCTCGGTGTAGCCGGCCGCGGCCGGGAACAGCGTTTCGATCGCTTCGTAGCCACGGCCGTACTGGCCGAGGAAGCGGATGTTGTCGACCGAATAGCGCACGCCGTCCAGATGCGCGCGGTCGACCACGGTGCGGCCGATGCCGTTGTAGTCGAGGCCGACCTGATCGAGCAGGTCCAGGAACACGGCGCTGACGAAGCGCTCGCGCTGCACCGCTGCCAGGCCCTGGAACGCCGTCCACGCTGCTTCCGGCGTCAGCGCATCGAGGGTCGCCGGCAGCGGCTGACCGCTGCGCGCTGCATCGTCGATCAGCAGCTGGCGTACGAAGGCCACCAGCTTGGCGCTGTAGTCCGGTGTGCCCAGACGGTCAGCCGGGTTCAGCGGATCGTGCAGCACCGCCGGGTTGATGTAGGCCTCGGCGAAGGCATCGACCTTCACGCCACCGGCAATGCCGTAGCGGATGTCGATGCTGGCGCCTTCACGCGGCAGGTAGGCGTTGGCCAGGTTGCCGATCGTGCGGATGCCGGGGTACTGCGGGCCGTTGATGGTCAGATAGCCCAGCGCCCGCGCATCGTTGGCCGAGGTCAGCGGGCCGATGTCGCGGCCGGCGGTCAGGGTCAGCGTGCCGGGGCCGCCCAGTTCCAAGGTCGGGATCGACTGGCCCTGTTCGAGGCGCGGCTCGTAGAGATCACGGCCGGCGGCGATCAGCGTGACATCGCTGCGATACAGGTTCTGGCCGCTGAAATGCAGGTTGACGATGTCGCGACCGGCGCGCAGCTGCGCGGCCTTGGTGCTGGCCACGCGCAGCGCGCCGCCATAGTTGCGCCGCGCATCGCCGTCGATCAGATCGCCCTGCTCGCTGTAGATGCGCAGCGGCTCGGCATCGCGTGCGTGCAGCGCGTCCGGGCTGTGCAGGCGCAGGTCGGACTGCAGGCCGAAGCGAATGAAGCTCGGCTGCACGCTGGCGATCGTCAGCGGATTCAGCACCGACGGCAGCACCGCCAGCGGTGCATCGATCAGGCCGAGGAAGGCATTGTTGACCGGTGCCGACAGCGCCACATCGCCCTGCGCCAGCAGGCTCAGCTGGCCGAGTGGCGACGGGAACAGCTCGCCCGAACGCAGCACGCGCAGGCTGCCCTGCCCGGCCGTCAGCCGCACGGTCGACGGCAGCAGGTACGGCAGGCCGTCCTGCACCACCGCGCCGATGCCGGCGTCGAGGTTGCTGCCGTAGGCAGCACCCGGCGTCGTCTGCAGGCTGCCGAAGCTGAGGTTGCCGCTGATCGCCTGCACGTTCAGCGCGGAGTCGGTGCTGTAGGCCTGCGAATCGAAGTTCTGGAACAGGTAGGACGGGTTGAACGCGCCACCGAGTACCAGCGCCCGGCCGGCCACGACATCCACCTGCGCGTCCTGCAGGCCGATCACCGGCGCGTCAAAGCTGCCGGCGCCGATGCGGCCGCCGGCCTTCAGGCGGGCGCTGCCGGCGGCGACGAAGGCAGAGCCGCCCAGCCAGTCATCACCCGCTTCAAGGCGGAGCTTGCCGCCGCCGACACGCTGGAAGCCATCGGCCGCGTCCGGGTCGAGGCGATAGGTGGTCGGCAGCGACACCGACAGCTCGCGGATGCTGCCGCCAGCGACGATGTCGACATTGCCGCCGACGCTCATCACGCCCTGCGCGAACATGCCGAAGTTCAGCGACGAACGCGCCGCCGCGTTGCAGCCCTCGGTGGTCACCAGACAGCTGCCCTGCAGCCACGGCCACCAGTACTGGCTCAGATCGGTGCCGGCGCTGCCGGTGCGGCTGCCATCGGTGTCGACAACCTGGGTGATGCCGACGATGTCGCCGCCGGTGCGGATGCGCAGATCGCCGGCACCGGTCGGCTGCACGACGCCGCTGTCGATCACCGGTGCCTGCCCGGCCGCTACCGTCACCAGCCTGGCCGCGCCCGGCAGGCCCCCCACCGGCACGCCGGCATGGCCGGCCGTGTAGATCACGCCTGGCGCGTCGGCATCCAGCAGCTGCAGGTCGCCGGTCGCGGCGATGTCGATACGGCCGACGCCGGTGCGCAGCAGGGTCGGCATCACGAAGCTCAGCTCCGGCTGCACCGGCGAAGCCGCCCGCGTGTTGCCGGCGATCAGCACATCGGCCGAGGAGTGGAAGCGATCCAGCCGCGCCAGCGGATCGGCGCTGTCGAGATCAGCGCCGGCCACCAGCCGGAAGCTGCTCGAATCGTAGGGCTGCAGCACGCCATCGGCGCCCGCCACCAGGCCGAGCAGCGAAGCCGTGTGCAGCGGCAGCGGATTGCCGGCGATGCCGCCCGGCGACACCCGGTTATCGAGCCCCGCCGCTGGCCGGAACGGATTGACGAACTGGAAGAAGCCGTCGCTCAAGCTGGCGTCCATGCGCACGTCGCCGAGCGCGCGCAGGCTGATCGCCGGTGCCACGCCATCGGTGCGCAGCAGCAGCTGCGGGCGGCCATCGGCGTCGAGGCTGCCGGCCGCCAGATTCCAGGCGCTGGCGACGGTGATGCCGCCGCCGTTGATCGCGCTGCTGCTGTTGACCAGGTCGATGCCGACACGGGCGCGCCAGCCGGTGCCCGGCAAGGCTGCGGTGCCGAAGCTGAAGCCGGGGTCGCGGATGAAGGCCGTCAAGGTGTCGGTGACGAAGCTGGCGCGGCCGGCGACGCCACTGCTGCCGGCCGGGTCGAGCACGCCGTCGAAATGCGGCGTGCTGCCGATCGCATCGGCCGCGTCCCAGCGGGCATAGGCCTCGATGGTCGGCTGCGCCGCGCCCAGCAGCTGCGCGCCCGGCGCGATGTCCAGGCCGATGCCGCCATCGGCGAGCAGCGGCAGGCGCAGCAGCAGCGTTCCGCCGCTGTGGCCGCCGGCACTGCCGCCGCGCACATCGATCACGGCGTCGCGGTCCAGCGAGATCGTCGCGGCGCCGTCGCGCAGCACGGTCTGGTAGCCGTAGCGGCTGTCGAAGCCGCCGTCGCTGCGGCTGCCCAGCGCCAGTTCGACGCGGCCACCGCGCTCGTCGGCGGCGCTGCCGCTGGCCAGCAGGCTGCCGCCGATCGCCACCCCTTGCTGGCCGTCGAGCAGGATCTCGCCGCCGGCACTGCCGCGCGCGTCGATGCTGCCGTCGATGCGGATCCGGCCTTCGCCGTCGGCAGTGCTGTCGGCCACCAGATGCACCGCCTGCGCGCGCAGCTGCTGCCCTGCCGACAGCTGCAGGTTGCCGCTGCGGCTGCGCGCGTCCAGCGCGCCGTCGATGCCGCCGTCGGCCATCTGCGCGGCCAGGCGATCGAGATCGATCGCGCCGCCGCTGTTGAGACCGAGCGCGGCATGCGCGCCGCTGCCGCTCTGGCGGCCGATCAGGCGGCCGTCGATGGCGATCTCGCCCTGCGTGGCCAGCAGTTCGATCTGGCCGGCGTCGACCTTCACCGCGCCAGTCGCACCCGCCGGGATCACCGGCGCCGAAACATCCAGGACCGCGCCGCTGGCCACGACGATGTCGCCGCCGGCCGCTTCCAGCCGCAGGCTGCCGCCACCGGTGGCAACCGTGGCGTCGAACAGGCTGCGGACGCTGCCGGAGGCATCGAGCCGCGCCGCGTTGCCGAGCAGCAGATCGCCAGCCGTCGCGCTCAGGCGGATCTGGCCGCTGCGGGCATCGAGGCCGGTGTTCCAGTCAATCGCAGCGGCGTCGATCGCGACTCGCGCGCCGAGGCCGAGGCCCGGCGCAGTCATCGGCGCAGCATGGCTGTCGCGGGCGGTCAGCGCGCCCAGCGTGGTCAGCCGCAGGTCGGCATTGCTGCGGCTGGCGAAGCGCGGCATGTCCAGCCCGATGGCGGCGCTGCCGAAATCGATGCGGCCGTCGCCATCGGCGATCACCGCCTGGCGGGCGTCGAGATCGATGCGCGCGAAGCCGGAGAACACCTGGTTGCTGGTCAGCTGCAGGCTGGCGAAATCGCGGCTGCTGGAGAACAGCACGCGATCGGCCACCGCCAGCAGCGTGCCGCCGCCGATGGCGGCCGTCGCCAGCGCCTCGGAATCTTCGGTGTTGACGAAGCGGATCGCGCCGGCCTCCAGCCGCGCGGTGCCGCTGCCGCCGATCAGCAGGCCGGTGTCGAGCACCAGCTCGCGGCCGGCGCGCAGCCGGCTGTCGCCGTCGAAGCTGATCGACTGGCTGCCGATCAGACTCACCGAGGCGATACCGGCGATCTCGTCGAGGATCGCGCTGCCCAGCCGCAGCGACGCGCCGCTGCTGACCACGCCAGCGCCGGTGGCGTTGCCGATGACAATGCGCGGCAGCGCCACGGTCAGCGCCTGGCTGTCGAGCACGGTGGTCGAGGCCAGGTTGATGAGGCCGGAGGCTTCCAGGGTCAGCGAACCGGGCGCGATCAGCCGCGCGCCATCGCCGATCCGCAGCGTGCCGATCGCGGTGCCCGGCACCGTGCGCGGCAGGCCGTCGACGTCGATGTAGGACTGCCCCGGCACGTAGTCGCGGCTCGGCACATTGGCGTTGTTGACCGACACCTGCAGGAAGGCGCCATCGCCGCTGACGGCATCGAGCGGCGCGCCGGTTTCCTCGTCGAAGCTGCTGGGCAGCGAGCCGATGGTGATCAGCCGGCCATCGCGGCCGGTGGCGTTGCCGACCGCCTGCAGCCCGGCCCCGGCGCGCACGGTGATGCCGTTGCCGGCGGCCGGCTGGTTGGCGGCCAGCACGATCTCGCCCGCCTGCAGCGCGGTGCCGAGTGTGGCGATGTCGAGATCGTTGGCGATCACGTTGAAGCTTTCGATGACGCCGGCGAAATCGATGCTGGTGGCGCCGAGCACGATGCGCGATGCGCCGATCGCATTCAGGCGCTCGGCGCTCAAGCTCACATAGCCATCGGTGGCGGTGGCGCTGCCGCTGATCACCTGCAGGCGCGGCGCGGCGATCTGCAGCTCGGCGCCGGCCAGCCCGGTCGGCGCACCGGCGACGATGCGGCCATTCAGCGCCAGCGATTCGCCGGCCAGCAGCGACAGCTTGCCGGCGTCGCCCGGCGCGCGCAGCAGCGTGTTGTCGGCGGCGGCACGGTCGCTGAAATAGGTGTTCAGGCTGGTCAGCGCGTACTCGGAGTACTGCTGCCAGACCGGCGCGGCCTGCACCTGGAACACGGTGCTGCGGGCATCGCGGGCGCCGGTCAGCGTGTCGCGGAAATAGCCGGTGGCCTGCAGGCTGCCATCGGCAAGCCGGCCCGGCGTGAAGTCGGACAAGGCATCCAGCGCCTCGATCCGGGTGTCCTGCACCACGCGATAGGCGCCCGGCAGCAGGGCGTAGGCGGCCGGCAGCAGCACGTAGTCGCCGGCCGGCAGGCCCGGCGCGCCATTGAGATGGACCGACTGGCCGATCAGCGGATCGGACAGGAACTGCGGATCGAACGGCGCGAGGCCAGCGTAGCCCGGCACGATCGCGTAGACCGGGCGGCCGTCGGCGTACAGCGGCACCGGAGTGGCGACGCCGTTGACGAAGCGGATGTTCTCGCTCGACAGCAGATCGCGCGAGCCGCCGGTGCCGGCCACCCATTCGGAGGCGATCAGATCGCCGCCGCCGCGCAGGTTGATCTGGGCAAGATCGTTGACGCGGACATCGGCACCGGTGATGCCGATGACCTTTTCCGGCGACTGCAGCAGTTCGTCGACGCGCGCATCTCGATTGCCGGTGCCGTTGAAGAACAGGTTCTGGCCGTCCAGCGTGCGGCCGTAGGGCACGGTCAGGCGATCGAGCGACACCGAGGTGATGCTGCCGTCCGACAGCGTCACCTTGCGGGTCGGCACCGGCAGCAGGAAGCCGGTGTCGCCACCGCCGGTCGGGTACTGCAGCAGCGCGAAGTTGCTGAAGTCGTCGGCGTCCTTGGCGACGCCGAGGTAGATCTGTCCGCCCGGCGCGTACAGCGCGCCGTCCTGGCGGATCTCGTCGGCCATCACCACCAGCCGGCCGCCGACCGACAGCGGCGTCGCCCGCGCGCCGGCCGCCAGCTTGAAGCTGACGCTGGCGGTGGAGCGGCCGGGGCCGAACAGCGAGGCGTTGTTGGCAATGATGTAGGCGCTGTTGCCGGTGGCCGGATACAGGCGGCCGGCGGACAGCTCGATGTCGGCCGACACCTGCAGCACGGCCGGCACCGCTTCGTAGCGCAGGCTGTTGCCGAGGATGTTGCTGTACGCCGGCGGCGTGACGAAGCGAATGTCCTCGCGGGCGAACAGGTCGACCTTGCGATAGCCGTCCAGCGCCAGATGGCCGCCGATGTCGATCGCCGTGGCATTGACGTTCAGCCGCGCATCGCCCTTGGCCGGCTGCCAGTTCGCGGTTTCCTCGTAGATGCCGCCCTGCCGGTAGCCGTGCAGCGACACGTACGGCGCGTTCAGGCCGATCTCCAGCCGGGCGTCGCTGGCGCTGCCATCGGCGTTCAGCGGCCGGGCGTTCAGGTGCAGGGTGTTGATGCTGATCGAGCGGCCGACCGCGATGTTCAGGCTGTCGATGATGTCGATCGGCACCGGATCGTTGTCGGCGATCAACAGCGGATCGCTGCCGAGGATCAGGTTGTCGAAGCCGGCGCCATCGAGCACCGACACGCCGAAGCGGATCACGCCATCCGGCTGCGCGGCCGGATCGCTGCTCAGCGGCCGGCCGGGCAGCTTCAGCGCCGCCGGCAGCGCGGCCGGCCGAGCCGACAACTGCAGCCGCGTTGCGCCATCGAAACCATTGCTGCTGCCGAGTCGGCCGATCAGCGGCGTCACCGCCAGAGTGCCGCCGCGTGCCTGGGGGCTTCCGCCATCGGCCAGCAGCCGGGCGTCGAAGTACAGGCCGGTGCCGGCGCCGATGCGCAGGCTGCCGCCATCGCTGAACAACGCAGTGCCGAGCGGCAATCGCGTGCACGGGAACAGCACGCCGACCGTGGCCTCGGTGCCGGACAGGTTGATCGTCGCCTGGCGGACCACCGGGAACTGCGGGTCGGTGCCGCCGGAGCCGCCTCCGCCGCCGCCAGTGCCACCGCCGCCACCACCGCCGCTGTTGTCGCCGAACGACGGCGTCGGCCCGGTCGGCTGGTCGCTGGCGGCCGGCTTCGACGATCCGCCGGCCAGCGCCGGCCCGCTGCCAGGGCAGTCGGCCAGATCGGTGCAGCTGACCGCGATGACCATGCCGGTGTCCGCACTCAGCGTGACCTCGCCGCCGCCGAGCACGCGGCCGGCGACATCAGTGCCGGCCAGCGCTGCCGCGCTGCTGCGATCGATCACGGCGATGCCGGAGACATCGATCAGGCTGTCCGGGCCGAGCCAGATCGACTTGCCGGCCTTGCTGTAAGCGTTGCCGTCCGAGACGAAGCCGGGGTTCTGCGCATAGCCGCCGCGCGCGGTGTCGATGCTCAGGGTGATCTTGCCGCCATGCGCGATCAGGCTGCCGAGCACGGTCAGCTGGTTCAGCGAGCCGAAGCTCAAGTTCGCGCCCGGATCGCCGAGCACGCGGGCGCCGAGGCCGATGCTCAGCGTGCCGGTGATGCCGGCCGCGCTCAGGTCCGGCGCGCTGATGCGGTTCGGGTCCAGAGGATCGCGCTGACCCCAGGTCAGGTACTCGCCCGCGTTCATGACCAGATCCACCGGCCGCCGGCGAAAGTCATCGAGCAGGCCGCTCGTGACCGCGCCGCGCGCCTGCAGCGCATCCAGCGCCGTGCCGGTCGGCAGCTTGAACAGCGCCAGCCGGCCGTCGCCACCGGCCACCGGCAGCAGGTTGCGCTGCTGCAGCTGCAGCACGGTGTTGTCGGCGATGCGGGCGTCGTAGAGCGCCTGCAGCTCGATGCGGCCGAAGCCGTTGTCGGTGAACAGCGACGGTGCCAGCGCGGTCGCCCACGGCCGATCGGCAGCCAGCGTGCCGCCGATCTGGAACTCGGCGGCGCGCAGCAGCAGGCTGGCGCCGTGGTTGAAACCGAAGCCGAGCAGCCGGCCATCGAGCAGCAGGCCACCGGCGGCCGATGGCAGCACGGTCGGCAGCGCCAGCAGCGGATCGCGGCCGAACGGCACCTGCGCCGCCACGTAGGTCCGCAGCGCGATGCTGCCGCCGTTGCCGAGCGCGACCTCGTTGGCATCTCGCTGCAGCAACCCGTCCGGCCGCAGCCAGGCGCCGGAGCGGGCGTCGAGCGTCGAGCCGGCTTCGAGGCGGATGCTTCCGGTCAGGTCGATGACATCGACCTGCTCGTCGCCATTGCTGTCGGTGCCGAGCCGCGACTGCTGCGAGCTTTGCAAGGTGGTCAGGCGGATGCTGCCGCCGTTGATCCAGGCATCGCCGTGCACGGCGTCGGCGGCCGCGCCGGCATCGTTGACGTAGAGGCCGGAGACATCGAGCGTCGCGCCGTCGGCGATCACGATGTCGCCGCGCGCCGATTCCTGGTCGGCGGCGGTCTGCGCGGCGGTGGTGCTGCCGGCGTTGTAGCTGCGGCCGGTGGCCTGCAGGGTGATGCTGCCGCCGTGGGCAGTCAGCTCGCCGTCGACACGCAGTCGCGAGCCGCTCAGCTCGATGCTGCCGCCGGCCGGCACGGCGACGCGGGTGCCGGCTTCGACGACGATCTCGCCGCCGAGGTCGACGGCTTCCGGCAGGTCGGCCAGCACCTTGAGCCGGCTGATGCCGCCGTCGCGCAAAGTCGCGACCGGCACCGTCACCCACCAGCCGCTGTCGTCGCGGTTGCCGGCATCAGCACCGCGCGGCGCCAGCGCAGTGCCGGCGGCGAAGCCGGCGCCGAACGGGTCGCCCGGCAGCCGCTCGGCCAGCCGGTAGCTCAGCCCTGCCGTCGCCGGGCTGCTGCCCGGATAGATCTGGCTGCCGATGTTGCCGCCGAAGGTGACGCCGCCACCGAGCGGCTGCTGCCGGCTCAGCACCTGCTGGCGACCGGCCAGCGCACGGCCTTCGACCGTCGAGCCGAGCAGGCTGCCGCTCTGGCTGGCAATGGTCAGCACGCCGGCATCGCCACCCCAGATGTCGTCGGCCTCGTAGCGGCTGCCGAGCACGGCGCTGAGCAGCGGATTGACGAAGCGGCGGTCGAGGTTCCAGCGCGGATGCGCCTCGACGGTCTGGCCGGCGAAGCCGACGTAGCGGACGTTGGGATCGGCGTTGCCGATGTCGACCACCGAGCCGCTGGCGGTGACCAGCCGGGTGCTGTCGAGCCGGCCGCCGAGGTAGTGGATGTAGCCGCCGCTGAGGTTCAGCACCGAGTTCTCGCGGCCGATCACTTCGCCGCCGATCAGGCTGATATCGCCGGCATCCGACAGCAGCTCGCGGACGCTGCGCGAGATCTGCTCGACATAGCCGGCGACGTTCGCCAGCGGCGTGCCGACCCAGGCAACGCCATCGTCGCGGACGCCGGACAGCCGGCTGTCGATGACCACGGCGCTGCCGAACAGCAGGCCGTTGCGCTGCAGCGGCGAATCGGCCAGTTCGTTGAGGCCCAGGCGCGGCACGCGGACCAGCACGTTGGCGAGCGGCACCCGCACGTCGGACAGGCCGGCGACGTCGATCACCGCATCGCGGTCCAGATAGACGCGGCCGGCAATCTCGCCATCGCGCAGGCCGGCGGCCGATACCGCCGCGTCGTTCTCGGCAACCGCGGTCAGGCTGACCTTGTGGCCCGGCGCTTCCAGCAAGGCGCCGGAAGCCAGCGTGATCGCGGCGCCGCCGATGGTGATGCCGAGCGGCCGGAACAGCGCGTCGGCGCTGTCGGTGGAATTGGTGGTGTCGGCGGCGGCGGTGGCGTCGTCCGGCAGGATCGCCGCCAGCGCGCCGGCGCCGATGCCAACCGCGCCGTAGCGCAGGGTGCCGGCCTGGTCGCGGGCCAGCAGGTCGATGCTGCCCGGCCGCGACACGCTGGTGGTCGACAGCAGCACGCCGTCCTGCTCGATGCGGGTGGCGCGCATCGTCAGGCTGCCGCGCAGCGACTCGACGATGCCGGTGTTGTCGATCGCGAAGGCCGGCGTGATGTCGGCGCCGCCGTTGCTGCGGTCGCTGATCCGGCCGCCGGTGGCGGTGGTGAAGCCGCGTCCGCCGCTGTTGTTGGTCAAGGTCACGCCGACGCCGGCGGCCAGTACCACCTGGCTGTCGGTGGCCGCGATGCGGCCGGCCTGGTGGATGTTCGGGGCCGCGATCAGCGCAAAACCTTCCTGGTTCACCGAGATCGTCGCGCCGCGCTCGATGCGGATGTCGGCCGGCAGCACGGCATCGAGCTGCGCGGCGGTCTCGATGCTCAGATTGCCGGCATCGGCGATGCCCAGCACGTTGCCGTTGGCGGTGCCGGTGCCGACCGAGGTCAGCCCGGTGCTGAGGAACAGGCGGTTGCTGGCGTCGAGTTGCGCGGCGCTGGTCTCGGCCAGGCTGGTGACCGTGCCGGTCTGGTACAGCGGCAGGGTCGAGACCAGCAGCGAATTGACGTTGACCTGGCTGCCGGCGCCGAACAGCACGCCGTTCTGGTTGATCAGGTAGACCGTGCCCTCGGCCTTGATCTGGCCCTGCACGACGGTCGGCTCGGCTCCCGGCTTGACCCGGTTCAGCGCCACCCAATCGTTGCGGCCATCGCTCTGGGTGCCGGCGCGCTGGTCGATGTGCAAGGTGGTGTTGCGGCCGACGCGCAGCGAATCCCAGGTCAGGATCGCCTTGCTGTCGGTCTGCTCGACGGTGACCGTGTGATGGCCGTTGTCGACCGTAGCCACCGGCAGCTCGGCGTTCACCCACAGGCAGGCGGCGGCGTTGACGCAGCCCTGGCTGTCGCTGCGCTGGACCACCGCTTCCTGCACTTCCAGCAGGCCGCCGGCGACGTGGCCGTCGGGGATGTCGGCGTTCAGCGACAGCGCCGCCTGCGCGGCCAGCTGCTGGTCGCGGCGGGCGACGTTGATCTGCTCCAGCGAGCGGTTCAGATCGCGCAGCGAGCGATCGGCGCGCAGCCGCGCCTGGTCCGGCGTGATCACGCCGCCCAGACCATCGGCCGCACCGGTCGGCAGGCCGGTGTTGGCCGGCCGGCCACCGGTCACCGGCGTCGCCCCTGCCTGGCCGAACCACTGCGCGGTGCCGAAGCCGGCCGCGCCGGCATCGCCGGGCAGCGCCAGCCCGAGCCCGACCGGCGCGCCGATCAGGCCCTGCAGCGCCAGCCAACGAAGACGGCCGCGCAGCGACAGCAGCAGCGGCGCAGCGGTCGGCAGCGACGGCGAACGGCGGGAACGGGGCATGGCGCGCACTCGGACGTAGCGTGGGGAATCAGGCCGGCTGGCGGACGGCGTTGCCCGCCGGGGTCTGGCGCAGATGGGCGATGAAGTCGTGCATCAGCCGATCCCACATCTCGCACTGCGCCAGCAGGAAGCGGTCGGCGACACCGCCGGCCAGCATCACGTCGAAGGCCAGCACCAGCAGGCCATCGCGCTGGAAGCAGCGGCCGAAGCGCTTGTTCTCGTTCCACTGCTCGACGAGCGTCGCCGGCAACGGCGTTTCCAGCCGGATCAGGCAGTTGAAGCTGAAGTCGACATAGCGGTCGGCGGCGATGCGCGCCGGATTGCCCGGCACCAGCAGAAAGCCCAGCCCCTGCACGGCGCTCTGCACCAGCGGCCGCTGGCCGTCGCTGGCGGCGTTGGCACGGAAGCCGGCGCGCTGCAGCAGGTCGGTGAGGCCGTCGATGCCGAGGTGCTCGACGAGCGCAGGCGTGGCGGCGGGGGTGGCGGTATCGGTCATGGGCTGGAAGCGTCGGCAGTGGCGGGATTCGGCGCAGGCGGCGGCACCACGCGCTGCTCGCGCAGGCGGCTTTCGTAGGTCTGCACCAGGGTTTCGAAGCGGATGCGGTGGACGCCGGTCAGCGGCTCGCGATCGAGCAGCACGTCGGTGAAGCCGCGCGCGTGGTAGCGGTCGACCAGTTCGCGGCCGAGCGCGACCAGTTCGGCGTTGTGGCTTTCGCAGCTGGCGCTGCTGGCGCGCTGCGCGGCCAGCTCGGCGCCGATCTGGCGCTCGCGGCCCTGGGCGGCGCGGCCTTCGGCGCTGGCGCTGTCGAGCCGGCGATTCAGCTCGGCGATCTGTGCCTTGGCACTGTCCAGTTCCTGCGCCAGCAGCGCGCCCTGGGTGCTGAGCCGGCCGGCTTCGACAACCGCGCGACGCAGCCGCTGCTCGGCCTCGGGGTCGGCGGCCGGCCTGGCCGGCGCGGCGTTGAGCTGGCTTTTCAGCCGGGCGTTCTCGTCCTGCAGCTGGCGCAGTTCGAGAATGGTCTGGCGCAGCTGGTCGCGCAGCCGGGTGTCGAGCGCGCCTTCGGCGGCGACGAGCATCGGCACGGCGGCCAGCAGCGGCAGCAGGCAACGGGCAAGGCCTGGACGCATGGGGCGATCCTCGGGATCAGAAGAAGCTGGCGCTGACATCGAGCTGCAGCACGTCGATACCGAGCTTCGGGCCGCTGATCTCGGTGGCGCTCAGGTAGCGGACGCCGATCGAGGCGTTGTCGGTGAAGCCGACCGAGCCGCCGATGTAGTAGCCCTTGGAGTTGGTGCCGCCGAGGTGGAAATCGGAATCGGTGAAGGTGTCCGGCACGGCATCGCTTTCGACATGGCGATAGCCGACCTGCCCCTGCCAGTCGCCGAAATGGCGCAGCACCGGGTGGCCGAAGCGCACCTGCAGCTGGTAGGCGTCGCGGCCGATATCGACCTGCTGCGTGCAGCTGCCGACGCCGGGCGCGCAGGGGCCGTAGTTGTTGACCGGAATGCGGTCGACGATGCGCCGGCGGCTGAACGCGGCGTTGCGCGCGAACTCGCCGTCGATGGCCAGATGCAGCGGGCCGGCAACACGCACGTCGACGCCGCCGCCGAACGACACCACGCGGAACTTCGAGGCCAGGCCGAAGTACTGGAAGGCCGGATCGCCCGGGTTGATCAGCCGGAGGTCGCGGATGCCGAACAGCGTGTTGCCCTTCTGCACGAAGCCGGGCCGCGAGCTGTCGGTATCGCAGGTGACGTTGACGTTCGGCGCGAAGCACGGCGACGACAGCTCGCCTTCGATGTTGACGAACTCGTAAACCGCGCTGTCGGCGTGCAGCGCGGTGTCCTGGTTGAGCATGCGGCTCCATTCCACCTGCAGCGCGGCCAGCCATTTGTCGTAGCTGCCGACCTTGTTGATGCTGTTGCCGGGATAGTTCGGGTCGGTGTTTTCCACCGAGAAGCCGCCGCCGCGAATGCGGAAATCGTTGCCGGCAACGCGCTCCGACCAGCTGAGGCTGAGGCCGTCGAACGCCAGATCACGGTCCCAGATCAGGTCCAGCGCGCCGGCAAACGGGTTCGGCACCCGGCCCAGGTTCAGCGCCAGCCGGGGGTCCGGCTGATAGCGCAGGTAGGCGCGGTCGAGCAGGATGTTGAGCTTGTTGAAATCGTTGCCGAGCGTCTGGTTGGTGCTGACCGGCGACACGCCGTTGCCCGAGGCCAGGCGGACGTTGACGCTGAGATCCGGCGTCACCGTGAAGCGGGCGCCGATGCGCGCGCGCAGGCGCAGCAGCTGGCGATCTTCGGTGGTGTTCAGGAACGGCAGTGCCAGCGGCTCGCCAGCGGCCGGCGGCGTGGTGTTGATCGGCTGGCCGCCGTTGATCGCCTGGAAATTGAAGAACTGGTTGTTGTTGCCGCTCTCGTACAGCTGGCCTTCGCCACGCACCAGCAGGTCGGCATTGAGGCTGATCCGCTTCAGCCATTCCGGGATCGCATCCGGCTGCGCCCAGTTCTCGCGCCGCGCGGTGTCCATGATTTCCTCGCGCAGGTCATCGCGAAGGCGCTTGCGTTCCAGTTCCGACAGATACGGCACCCGGACCCGGCCTGGCGGCGCGGCGGCCGGTGCCGGTGCCGGGGCAGCGGCAGCGGCAGGCGGTGCAGCGTTGGCGGTGCGGGCAGCGGCAGCGGCCGGCGGCGCTGGTGCCGGCGCAGGTGCAGCTGCAGGCGTGGACACCGATGCAGCGGGCGCCGGTGACGGCGCGGCGGCGGCCACTGCTGTCGTGCCCGCGCCCGCGGCGGCGGCCTCGGCCACCGTCGGCAACGGCGTCTGCAGGCTTGCAGCGGTCTCCGGCTCGGCCTGCTGCAGCCGTCCGGCGACCGGCGCCTCCGGGTCTTCGGCTGCGGCCGGGGCTGGCCTTGTCGCGGCGGGCACCGATGCCGATGTCACGGCGGCAGCGGCCACCGGGGCAGACGCCGGCGCTGATGCCGGTGCCGGTGCCGGATTGGCGCGTGGCAACACGCGCGGTGCAGTCGGCGCCGGCGGTGCGTTGGCGGCGCTGCTGCCCGCAGCGGCGACTGCGGCGGCGATGGCGGCTTCGCCACTCGGCGGCTGGGCCGCCGGCAGCAGCAGCGTGCTGCCGGCGATCAGCGCTTCCGGTGCGCCCCGGAACGCTTTCGGATTGGCGCGGTAGATCGCTTCCGACTGCTGCCAGACGCAGGCCGGCGTGTTCGGCGGACACAGGCGCGCGGCGATCGCCGACAGCACCTCGCCCTGCGCGACGACGTGGCGCGCTGCATCGGCGGCCTCGCTACCGGACGGCAGGCCGACCAGCAGGCCGACGCCCGCCGCGATGGCGGTGAGCCGGAAGGGACTGCACGAGGCTTTCGGGAAATCGTTCATGAGGCGCAAGGAGTTGACGAATGGGAAGCGGACGCGGCGCGGCGGGGGTCAGTCGAGGCTGTAGCCGTCGGCGCTGCGTTCGCGGCTGCCGGGCCGCAGGCGGCGCGGCTGCGGCACGCTGGCGATCTGCGGCACGCCGCTGAGATCGAACGAGCGCGCGGCGTCGACATAGAGCTGGTCGAGGTCCGGCTTGCCGCTGGAATGCAGCACCTCGACCTTTTCGAGACGGCCTTCGGGGCTGAACCACAGCGCCAAGTCGATCTGCGATTTCTGCTCGCGCAGCCGCTTGCGCTTGCGCATGGCGTCGAGCATGCGGTTGCGGATCTGGCCGTCGACATAGCTGCCGATGCTGCCGCCGCCCCCGCCACCGCCGCCGCCATAACCGGCACCGCCGGGTCGGCCTTCGAGGCCGAAGCCGTCGCCGGCACCCTCGCCGGCGGCATCGAGCGCCGGCGGGCCGGGCGGCGCATCGGACTTCGGGCCCGGCGCCGGCGGCGTCGGCTCCGGCGGCGATTGCTCGACCTTCAGCTCCGGCGTCTTCAGCTTCACCGGCTCCGGCAGATCCTTCGGCGGCGGCGGCGGTGGTGGCGGAGGGGGCGGTGGCGCGATCAGCTTCAGCTGCACCACCGCCGGCACCACTTTTCGCGGCGGGTGCTTGTCGCCGCCGGACAGCAGCAGCCAGGCCACTCCACCAGCGGGCAGCAGCGCGGCCGCCAGCAGCAGCCAGCGGCGCGCGGCACGACGCGGCGTCGGGATTTCGGTCATGACGCGGCGGGCGGCCTATTGCACCAGCCGCTGGGTCACGAGGCCCAGCTGGGTGATGTCGAGCTGGCCGAGCAGGCTCAGCACGTCGACGACGTTGTGGTACTGGGTTTCGCCGTCGCCGCGCACCACCACCGGCAGGTCCGGCACCTCGGCCTTCTTCTGGCGCAGCCGGGCGCCGAGTTCCTCGAGCGTCACCGGCACGGCGTCCATGAAGATCTTGCCGTCGTTGGTGATGGTGATCGCGACGGTCTTGGGCTTGGCCAGCGCCGGCTGGCTGCTGGCCTTCGGCAGGTTGACCTTGATGCCCTGCACCGAGGCCGTGCACATGATGATGAAGATCACCAGCAGCACGTAGGACAAATCCAGCATCGGCGTGATGTTGATGTCGTCGAACGGCTTGTCTTCCTGGACTTGCATGGCAGGCGCTCCGTCAGCCGTGCTGCGAGGCCGTCGCGCCAGTGCCGCGGTACTGCTCCGCGACCCGGGTGACGAACTCGTCGACGAACACCTGCATGTCCGCGCTGCATTCCTTGGCGCGCGTCAGCAGGTAGTTGTAGCCAAACAGCGAGGGGATGGCGACGAACAGGCCGGTGACGGTGGCGGCCAGCGCTGCCGAGATGCCGGGCGCGATCGCGTTGACGTTGACCTCGCCGGCGGCCGCCACCGAGGCGAAGGTGATCATCACGCCGAGCACGGTGCCGAGCAGGCCGATGAACGGGCCGCCGGAAATGGCGATGGTCAGCAGCACCATCAGCCGGTTCAGCTCCTGGTTCTCGCGGATCAGGGTGCCGTGCAGAGAAGCCCGGATCGCGTCGATCGACTGCGAGGACAGCGCGGCGTCCGGAGCCTTGGCGACGCGCTTGCCGACTTCCGTGCGGCCGACCTTGAACATGCGGCTCAGCGGCGATTCCGCGGCCGCCGGCAGCGCCTGCTGAAGGCTGGCGAAATCGCCGTCGTGCTGCTGGTACAGCGCCATGAACTGGCGGTTGCCCTTGCTGGCCGCGCCGATCTGCCGGCCCTTGCGGGCCATGATGTAGAAGCTGGCCAGCATCATCAGCGCCAGCACGATCATGCAGACCCAGGCGTCCAGGGTCAGCGAATCCATGATCACCGCGAAGTGGCTGCCGCCGGCGCCGGCCTGCGCCTCGTCGGTGCCGAAGCTGACCAGCCGGTCGGCCGCACCCTGGTTGACCGCCGCCAGCCGCAGCGCATTGGCATCGCGCTCGGTCTTGGCGATCTGCAGTTCGTCGATCTCGCCGACGAAGCCGCTGCGCAGCGGCTGGCCGCTGGCCGCTACATCACCGCCCAGCACGGCGGCGCCGGTGATCGCTGGCGTCGGCTGCGGCAGGGTCGCCGCCAGCGCGCCGTCGACGTACAGCCGCAGTTCCTGGCCGCCGGTGACGGTCAGGAGGTTCCAGCTGTCGGCACCCAGCGCCGCCGTGGCCTGCGCCGTCGCGGCTGCGGCTCCGGCCGCCTGCGCGGAGACATACGGCAGGCCGGCATTGACGCCGATCAGCAGCGCGGCACCGCCGGCATCGCGGAAGCTGTACAGCACGCCGCTGGCGCCGGCCGCGCTCTTCACCCAGGCCGACCAGGTGAAGCTCGCGCCCGCCGTCAGATTCAGGCTCGGCGACGCCGGCAGCAGCACGGACGTGGCGCCGTCGAAGCGCGCGGCGCTGCCGATCAGCCCGCTGTCGTCCAGTGCCGGCGCTGCGCTGGTGGCGTGATGCGCGAACGCGGAGGCGTCCTGCACCGGCTTGTCCTTGTCGGCGAAGTGGTAGACCAGCAGCTGGTCGGCCGGATAGCTGTTCTTGCTCTCCACCGGCACCGTCGCCTTCGGGTTGCCGTAGTACAGCCAGATCGGCGCCGGCTTGCCGTTGGCCAGCAGCGGCACCCGCACCCAGACGAAGGCCAGGTTGAACACCGGGTCGTACTTCTCGACGTGATGCGCCAGCTCGGTCTTGTCGTCCTCGGCGATGAAACGCAGGTCGGCACCATCGGCACCGCCTTCGGCGAAGTTGAAAACGCCCTCGTGCAGGCGCACCAGCACCACGGCGTCCTTGACCTCGCCGGCCAGTGCCGCGCCGGTCGGCGTGGCGTCCAGCGTGATCGGCTTGCGGTAGGCCCAGTCCGGGTTCCACCAGGCCTGGGCGCTGGCGGAGCCCAGCAGCAACACGGCCGCGCACAGGCGGCCCAGCAGAGTTCGGATGCAGCAGGCGGTCATGTAGGGCTCCAGCTCGGGATCAAAGCGATGCGGAAATGCGGAACAGCAGGCGGCTGTCGCCATCACCGGTCACCGCGCCGCGATGCAGCGGCATGGCCCAGTCGAGCGTGCCGCTCAGGTGGTCGATCAGCTCGAAACTCAGCCCGAAGCCGAAGCTCGACAGGTACTTGGCGCGCGGGCTGCTGTTGTCGAGGAACGGGCCGCGCAGCTTCAGGTCGGCGCTGTCGAAATAGGCGTAGGGCTGGAATTCGCTGACCACGCGGCGCAGCAGGCTGGACGGCACGTAGTCGCTCAGCGATGGCGCGCGCAGCTCGGCGGAGGCGAAGTAGCCGTAGTCGCCGAGCACCTCGGCTTCGAGGTAGCCGCGCACGTTGTCCATGCCGCCACCGGCGAACTGTTCGCTGGAAATCAGCGGCTGGTCGGTGATCTGGGTGCTGAAGCGCAGGCCCAGTTCGAGCGCGCCCGGCAGCCGTCGTTCGTAGCTGATGCTGTTGCGCAGCTGCAGCATCTGGCCGCGCGCCTTGAAGCGGTTGAGATCGATGGTGTCGGCGTCGCTGCCGAGCTTCGGCGAGGCCACGCTGAGCCGGAAATCGTTCTGCAAGGACTGCTGTTCGAGGCGCAGCAGCTGCGTCAGGCTCAGGGTCACCGGCAGGTACTCGACCGGCGTGCGGATTTCCGCGCCAGGGCCGACGCTGGCCACCGTGTTGAAGTTCTTGTAGTCGATGCCGACCGAGATGCCGGGGTAGTAGACGCCGCCGAGCGCCGGCCACTGCTTGCCGAGCGACAGCCCGAAGCTGCGGCCGCTGCCGTTGACATCGACGCCGCTGAGTGCGGTGACATTGCTGCCGGTGCGCAGCGCCGTCGCGCTGAGATTCCAGCTGCCGTCGCCGAGCGGAATGCGGTACGAGCCGTAGTAGACGCGGCCGTCATCGATGCGGCGCGGTGCCAGCTGCACGCTCAGGGTGATGCTGTGGCCGAGCTGGAACAGGTTGTCGTAGCCGGCGGTGAGGACCGTGCGCATGAACGAGGTATCGCGGCCGTGGCGGTTGTTGACCTCGGCCGACAGCCGCAGCGGCAGCTGGTCGTCGACGTTCAGGTCGACGTCGATCACGCCGGGTGTCGCCGCCAGCGCCAGCACCGGCGTGACCCGGCGGTAGCCGAGCCGGTTCACGTAGTTCAGCTCCTGCTCGACCTTCGCGAAGTCCGGCACCTGGCCTTCGGCGAGCGATGGCACTTCGAGCTTGATCTGGTCGATGGAGCTGTAGCGGCTACCGATCACTTCAAGGCTGCCGACCTTGCCTTCCACGACCTCGAGCAGGACCAGTCCATCCTTGATCGTCTGCTTCGGAATGGTCACCGCAACGCTCTTGTAGCCGCGCTGCTTGTAGAGTTGTTCGAGGGCGCTGCGGGCGGCGTCGACATCGGAAGCCTTGCGACCTTCACCGACGAAAGGCTCCAGCGCCAGCTGGATGTCGATGTCGTTCAGCCGGGTGTTGCCGTCGACGGCGATTTCGAAAATGTCGAAGCGCTGGTCGCGCACCGGCACGGCGACGGTTCGAGGCGCCGGCTCCACTGGCGCCGGCTCAGCCGCCACGACAGGCAGGCAGGCGTGCACGACCATCGCGGCCAACGCGTGTTGCAGTGACAGGCCAGCAATGCGCAAGCAGCAATCCCCGAATCGACAATGAGTGGATACACCGTCGACTGTGGCCGTCGTTCCGGCGGGTGGAGTGTCACCACACTGGATCTGCGCAGAAGGCAGACCGCGCCGTTATTAAAGTTAAATAATTTGTCAATATGATGACATCGGCTTGTACCACCCCCTGACCCACACGATGGCGCGAATGCCCCGGCGGCTTGATGACAGGCGACGCCTGATGACCGGCGCGCTGCTGGTGGCGGCGGCTGCCGCGCTGCTGCTGGCGCTGCGCGAGCGGCCGATCGCTGCACCGGTAGTAGCGGCAGCGGCGGTGCCGGTCATCGCTGGCGACGCGGCGGCTGGGATTGCGCCGCCGCCTCCGTCCGGCAGCGATATCCCGCCCGAAGGCGACGCCATCGCCGCGCCCGCGCCCGAGGTCCCGCCGTCGGCCGCCATGCCGGAAGCGCCATCGCCGGCCAGCGAATCGGCCGACAGCGAAATGACCGAAGTGGAGGACGATCCTTATGCCTACAACGAAGCCATCGCGGCGCCGGCCGAGCCGACCGGCGTCGAGTCGACGCAGGAAGCGCCGCCGACCGCCGCAGATGAATTATCGGATGAGCGCGATGACGATTCGGCGAACGAACCAGCGGCAGGGCCGGTGATCGTCACCTCCGGGCCGCCTTTGCAGCAGCCCGCAGCGGTGCCGCTGAATCCGCGCAAGCCGGTCGTTGCCAGCGTCTATCAAGGCCCCTGCACCGCCGCCAGCACGCCGGAGGTGCCGGCGCAATGGCGCGATCTGTCGGCCGATGAACGCGGCCGCTTTCCGCTGCCGCGTGCGTTCGCCAGCGTCTATGCGGCGGAGCCGCCGCGGCGCTTCATCGTCATCGACGATGCCGTGTTCCGCGAAGGCAGCCGCCTGCCCGATGGCAGCACCTTGCTGCGCATCGACCGCGCCAGTCTGGTGCTGGCTGCCGCCGGCTGCGCAGTGGAGGTACCGCTGCGGCTGCTGCAACGCTGAAGCCTACCTGCGGCGGCCGCAACGGCTGCCCAACGCCAACTTCAGCAGCCGCTAGTGGAGTGCACGCCAGTGGACTGGCATCGCTACCGATGCGGTTTCACGAAATTGACACTGCCTTGACACGTTCAACCCCTACGGTGCCGCCGCTCGTTCGAGCACGGTGTGGTGCCGTCGCGTTGTCCAGGTTTCGCGTTGCATTCCAGAAGTATCCACTTTGTCTTTTGCTTTCAGGGGGCCTCATGTCTCATTCATCGAAGTCGATCGTCGCGGCGGCCGCGTTGGCGCTTGCCAATGCCGCTGGCGCAGCGACCATCGAACAGCCGTCGGTCGTGCTGTACGGCGGCGGCGCTACTTTCCCGATCAACGCCTATGTCGGTGATTCCTGGCTCGATGCCGTGCCGAATCGCCGCCTGTCGAACACCCTGCCGCCCGCTGCCGGCGCCAAGACCAACAGCAATGCCGCCGAAAAGGCGTCGCTTTTCGTCGAGTTCGCCAAGAGCACGGCCGCGTCGGGCACGCCGGACCAGAAGACGGGTCGCGTCGGTGTGTCGTACTGCCAGGGTGGCTCGGGCGTTGGCCGCGGCATCATCCAGAACACGCTGGTCGCTACCGCTCCGTGCGGCGACTACGGCACCGGCACGCCGGCCGGCGTGTCGGCCCCGACCCGCAAGGCTGACTTCGGTGGCTCGGACGCGCCGCTGTCGCAGGCTGATGTCAACGCCTTCAACACCTCGGCCGGTACCCCGGCGCAGAACTACGGCGATCTCTACAGCCAGCAGGTGCAGATTCCGGCCGTCGCCGGCAGCGTCGCCGTGGTCTACAACAATCCCGATCTCGGCAAGAAGCAGCTGAACCTGACCCGTTCGGACATCTGCGGCATCTTCTCCGGCTCGATCACCGACTGGGCGCAGCTGACCAGCACGCCGAAGGTCACCACGCTGACGCGGCCGATCAAGGTCATCACCCGTTCGGACAGCTCGGGCACCACCTTCAGCTTCACCAACTTCCTGTCGGCCGCCTGCCCAACCTTGAATGCCACCGGCGACACCGCCGTCACCGGCTTCAAGACGGTCAACGTGTTCTCGACCGGCCTGCCGACCGGCGCCACCCTGCCGGCCGGTTCGCTGGCGGTGTCGGGCAACGGCAGCATCGTCACCACGGTGGCGGCGACCGAAGGCGCGATCGGCTACGCCGACGTGGCCGATACGGTCAGCCGCACCAAGCGTGAAGGCGGCGCCGGCCTGAAGTTCGCGACCGTGGCCCGTTCGAAGGATCTGCCGAAGGGCACGCCGGGCGTGATCCCGCCGGGCGGCGACGCCGTGACCTGCGCCGGCAGCGGCAAGGTGTTCCAGCCGTCGCCGACCAAGGCGGTGAAGTACACCTGCCCGGCCGTGGTCTACAACAAGCTGAGCCCGTCGAAGAACCTGCTGGCCAAGGGCTCCACCGGCCTGTCGCTGAACGTGTCGCTCGACAAGGTGCTGGGCGCCAACGACGCCAACGGCCGTCCGACCGTGCTCGACGTCACCGGCCAGAACGCCTCGGCGATCCCGGGCTGCCTGCTGACCGTGCTGCCGAACGACTACGCCCAGCCGCCGGTCATCGCGACCAAGAAGGCCGCGCAGGACTTTGCGACCTATCCGGTCGTCGCCGTCTCGTACCTGATCGCCACCGCCGCCGGCAACGGCAGCAAGCTGGCCGACCTGCAGGCGCTGCTCGGCGCTTCGTACAACGCGACGGTGCTGTCGACCACCAAGACGATCGGCAAGACCACCGGCTTTGCGCCGCTGACCTTGAAGCTGAACGGTGCGACGGTCGACGTTCCGGCGAAGATCGCAGCCTGCGTCCGCAGCTGATCGGCTGAAATCTGCATCGAGGCCGGGTCGGCACCGACCGGCCTTCGGCGACACCCGCTGCGCCTACGGCGCAGCGGGTGTCGTCGTTTCTGGCCTCTAACATGCCGGCGGCCGCTGCCGGCAGCACGCCAGCCACGATCGGCACCTCCGCGGCCAGGCCGCGCGCCACCCGATCGGGCAGGTTTTCGGCATGGGCCGCCCCCGCTTTTGCAGTGGCGGCGCTTCTGGTTTCATGTCAATCAGGCCTTGACCGTTCCCGGTTCGAACATTGGCCCCCAGACACCAACCGGAGGAGATCCCATGTCCGCAGTTGCCAAGACCCCTGCCACCTCAACGGCACAATACGACGCAGTCGTCATCGGTGCCGGCGTCGCCGGCCTGTACCAGGTGTATCGGCTTCGCGAAGCCGGGTTCAACGTCAAGGCCTTCGAGGCCGGTTCGAACGTCGGCGGGACCTGGTACTGGAACCGCTACCCCGGCGCCCGCTTCGATTCCGAGGCCGAGATCTACCAGTATTGGTTCTCCAAGGACATGTACGCGCAGTGGAAGCCGACCGAACGCTTCCCGGCGCAGCCGGAAACGGAGAAGTGGCTGAACCACGTCGCCGATCTGAACGATCTGCGCAAGCACTACAGCTTCTCGACTCGGGTCACCGCCGCCCACTACGACGAAGCCCGGAAGCTCTGGAAGATTTCCACCGACAAGGGTGACACCGTCACCGCGCGCTTCTTCATCAGCTGCGCCGGCATGCTGTCGGCGCCGCTGGAGAACCGCTTCCCGGGCCAGGACACCTTCAAGGGCCGCATCTTCCACACCGCGCGCTGGCCGAAGGACGAGATCGACTGGACCGGCAAGACCGTCGGCGTGGTCGGCACCGGCGCCACCGGCATCCAGGTGATCCAGACCATCTCGCCGAAGGTCGGCAAGCTGAAGGCCTTCGTGCGGACGCCGCAGTACATCATCCCGATGAACAACCCGAAGTACTCGGAAGCCGACTGGGCCAAGAAGGTCGACGGTTTCGAGTCGCTGAAGTCACGTGTGCAGTCGACGTTCTCGGGCTTCGAGTACGACTTCGCCAACGGCTCCTGGTACGACAAGACGCCGGAGCAGCGGCGGGCGATCTACGAGCACTACTGGAAGGACGGCTCGCTGGCGCTGTGGCTGTCGGCGTTCCCGGAAGTGTTCTCCGACGAGGCGGCCAGCGCCGACATCTCCGAGTTCGTCCGCGAAAAGATGCGCGAACGCCTGAACAACGATCCCTATCTGTGCGACAAGCTGATTCCGAAGCCGTCGGACTACGGTTTCGGCACCCATCGCGTGCCGCTGGAATCGAACTATCTCGAAGCCTACCTGCGGCCGAACGTGCAGCTGGTCGACTGCCGCGAATCGGCGATCGAGCGGATCGTCCCGAACGGCGTGCAGATGAAGGACGGCACCGTGCATGAAGTCGACATCCTGGTGCTGGCCACCGGCTTCGACGCTGGCTCGGGTGCCTTGAGCCGCATCGACGTGCGCGGCCGCGGCGGTCGTTCGCTGAAAGAAGACTGGGGCAAGGACATCCGCACCGCGATGGGCCTCGGCAAGCACGGCTACCCGAACCTGTTCACCACGGCCGCTCCGCTGGCGCCGTCGGCCGCGCTGTGCAACATGACCACTTGCCTGCAGCAGCAGGTGGACTGGATCAGCAACTGCCTGATCCGCCTGCGCGACAAGGGCGTCACCGAGATCGAGCCGACCAAGGCCTTCGAGGATGCCTGGGTGGAGCACCACGACTCGATCGCCAACGCCACGCTGATCGTCAAGACCGACAGCTGGTACATGGGCTCGAACGTCGAAGGCAAGCCGCGCCGCCTGCTGTCGTACTGCGGCGGCGTCGGCACCTATCGCGGCAAGTGCGACGAGGTGGCCGCCAACGACTACCAGGGCTTCGCGATGAGCTGATCCGGCTGCCTTCGGGCCATGCCGGCAAGCCCCGTCGATCTCCGATCGGCGGGGCTTTTTCGTGGCCCAGACGAAAGGCGGGCAGCGGCTGCTGGCCTGGCCCGCATGCTCGCCGTCATCCGTTTCAGGCCCTGCCGCCGGCTGGCCCGGCCGGGCGCCTGCCCGCATCCCTTTCACCACCCGACGACACCGCCCCGATGAAGACCCGAGTCACCGAAATGCTGGGCATCCAGTACCCGATCATCCAGGGCGGCATGATGTGGGTCGGCCGCGCCGAACTCGCCGCTGCGGTTTCCAATGCCGGCGGTCTCGGCATCATCACCGCGCTGACCCAGCCGACGCCGGATGACCTGGCCAAGGAAATCCTTCGCTGCCGCGAGATGACCGACAAGCCGTTCGGCGTCAACCTGACGATCCTGCCGAGCGCCAAGCCGCCGCCGTACGAGGCCTATCTCGACGCTGCGCTGGACAACGGCGTGACGGTGCTGGAAACCGCCGGCAACAACCCGAAGGAATTCATCCTCAAGGCCAAAGCGCGCGGCGTGAAGATCATCCACAAGTGCACCGCCGTGCGGCATGCGCTGTCGGCCGAACGCAACGGCGTCGATGCCGTGTCGATCGACGGCTACGAATGCGCCGGCCATCCGGGCGAGGACGGCATCGGCTGCCTGATCCTGTTCGCGCTGGCCGCCCGCAAGGTCAGGATTCCGCTGATCGCCTCCGGCGGCATCGCCGATGGCCGGACCATGGCCGCCGCATTCGCGCTCGGCATCGAAGGCGTCAACATGGGCACCCGCTTCTGCGTGACCCAGGAAGCGCCGATCCACGACAACATCAAGCAGCTGCTGGTCAAGGCCACCGAACGCGACACCAACCTGATCTTCCGCACGCTGCACAACACCGGCCGGGTGCTGAAGACGCCGGTATCGGACGAGGTGGTGGCGATCGAGAACCGCCCGGGCGGCTGCAGCTTCGCCGACATCCAGCACCTGGTGTCCGGCGCCAAGGGCCGCGTGGCGCTGGAAACCGGCGACGTCAATGCCGGCCTGATCTGGGCCGGCCAGTCGGTCGGCCTGATCGATGACATCCCGACCTGCGCCGAGCTGATCGAACGCATGGTCGGCGAATGCCGCAGCCTGCTGGCGGTCGCCAACCAGCGAGTGAATTAAAGTCGCAGTCGCGATCCGGCCCGGAAGCGGCACGAGGGGCCGGACGCATCCCGCAACCGGAGGAGAACCCGCGTGCTGAAGATCCATCATCTGGTGCTGTCCCGTTCCGAGCGCATCGTCTGGCTGGCCGAGGAAATGGGCCTGCGCTACGAGCTGGTCCGCCACCTGCGCGACCCGCAGACCTTTCGCGCGCCGCCGTCGCTGCGGGCGGTGACGCCGCTGGCCAAGGCGCCGGTGATCGAGGACGACGGCATCGTCGTCGAGGAATCCTCGGTGATCTGCGACTACCTGCTCGATCGCCACGGCGACCACGGGCTGCGTCCAGCGCCCGGCAGCGCCGCGCGCCGCGCCTACGACTACTGGATGGCGAGTGCGGAATCGACGCTGATGTACCCGGTGCTGATCGACCTGCTGTCGGTGCTGACCCAGTCCGACGCGCCCGGCCTGCAGGCCTTCGCGATGGGCGAGTACGACACCATGCTGGCGCATGTCGAGCGGACGCTGGCCGGCGGCGACTACCTGGTCGACAACCGCTTCAGCGCCGCCGACGTGATGGTCTACTACACGCTGGCGATGGCGGCTGGCACCGCGATTCCGTTCCCCACCCACGCGCCGCTCGACCGCTACCCGCAGGTGCGCGCCTATCTGGCCCGGCTGGAGCAGCGCCCCGCCTGGCAGCGCACTGCCAAGGCCTGCGCGGCCTGAAGGCCGGGGCTTAAGGCGCCTTCGAAGCAGGGAGCAGCCAGCTCGGGGTGTCGGTCCGGCAGCCCTGATCGAGCTGCCGGCATCCCGTGCGAGGGCTGACCATCGGCGGGCCTGTGCCGTCACGGGCGGCCGGCACGGCCGACGTCGGCAGCCTAAGATGCGCGCCCACCGACCCGCTCCGCCGATGACGACGCCGCCGCCCGCCGATTCCGTTGCTGCAACCGCCGCGCCGGCTCCCGTCATCGCCAGCGCTGCTATCGGCAGCCACCCCCTGCGCGCTGCGCTGCTGGTGATGGCGGCGGTGCTGCTGTTCGCCTGCATGGACACCACCACCAAGGTGCTGACCGAGCACTACGCGCCGCCAGTGGTGATCGCCATCCGCTACGCCGTGCAAGGCCTGCTGATGCTGGCGATCCTCGCGCCCGGTCATGGCCGCCGGCTGGTGCAGACCCAGCGCACCGGTCTGGTGCTGCTGCGTTCGGCCTGCCTGGCGCTGGCGTCGGTGATCATGGCGATCGCCTTCCACCGGCTGCCGGTCGCCGAGGCGACTGCGATCGTCTTCCTGTCGCCGCTGCTGGTCGTGCTGATCAGCGGCACGGTGCTGGGCGAACGGGTCGGCAGCTACGGCATCGTGGCGGCCGTGGCCGGCTTCTCCGGCGTGCTGCTGATCGCCCGGCCCGGTGCGGGACTTGATCCGCTCGGCGTTGTCTGCGCGCTGATCGGCGCCGTGCTGATCGCCAGCTACCAGCTGATGTCGCGGCTGCTGGCGCGCACCGAAGGCACCGTGCCGATGCTGTTCTATACGGCGATCGTCGGCTCGCTGGTCTACGGGCTGATGCTGCCGTGGTTCTGGGAAGGCCGCTGGCCGGACATGGCGCAGATGCTGCTGTTCTTCTGCACCGGCGCGGCCGGCGGGCTCGGCCATTTCCTGTTCACCGCCGCCCACCGTCACGCGCCGGCGTCGGTGCTGGCACCGGTGATGTACCTGCAGCTGGTCTGGGCCGGTCTGCTCGGCTGGCTGGTCTTCGGCCATGTCGCCGACCCGCTCAGCATCATCGGCATGGTCATCGTGGCGCTGGCCGGTGCGGCCGTTGCGCTGCGCACACAGCTGAGCCGCCTGCTCAGGCGTCTGCCTGGCTGACGATCACCAAGAAGCGGAGAGTCAGGTTTGCGGCGGCAGCCGCGAAGGGCGTCCGGCCGAGGCCGGCAATGGAGCGGGAAACGAGATTCGAACTCGCGACCTCAACCTTGGCAAGGTTGCGCTCTACCAGCTGAGCTATTCCCGCAGCGTGCAACGCCACCCTCGAACGAGGGTTTGAAAGTGGAGGCTACAGCCGGAGTCGAACCGACCTACGAGGATTTGCAGTCCTCTGCATAACCGATCTGCCATGTAGCCCACGTACCGCTTGCTGCCGGGTCAGCACCTCGCGTGCCTGACCCGTCTGCTTCCGAAGCCAGGCTCCTGAAGCGAAAAAACCTCGTTGCTCACGAGGTTTCTGTCTGACTTCACGTTGGAGCGGGAAACGAGATTCGAACTCGCGACCTCAACCTTGGCAAGGTTGCGCTCTACCAGCTGAGCTATTCCCGCAGCGTGTTGCCGAGGCGCGTATTCTAGTGGCTGAAGGCAGAGTGTCAAGCCATTCCTGCGAAAAACCTGCACCGCCGCCCGCCCCTCGCCGCCGGTCTCCGAAGCAGCGCGGGACGCGCTTGAAGGGCCGCTCAGAATTCGTCGCGCATCACCGGCCATGCGGCCCGCAGGTAGACCACCATCGACCACAAGGTCAGCGCCGCCGCCGCGAACAGCAGGCCGTAGCCGATGCGGTAGACATCGATGTCGGCGACCGGCAGCTTCCACAGCATCAGGCTGATCGCGGTCATCTGGAACGCGGTCTTGATCTTGCCGACCACCCCGACGGCGACCCGCTTGCGCTGACCCAGTTCGGCCAGCCATTCCCGCAGCGCGGAGATGGTGATCTCGCGGCCGACGATGATCGCTACCAGCACGCCCATGACGCTGCGCGGGTCGTCGCGCAGCAGCATCACCAGCGCCACGGCCACCAGCAGTTTGTCGGCCACCGGATCGAGAAACGCGCCGAAGTTGGAGGTCTGGTTCCAGCGCCGCGCCAGCCAGCCGTCGAACCAGTCGGTGACTGCCGCCGCCACGAACAGCATCGCCGTGGCCTGCCGCGCGTGTTGCCAGTCGATGTAGAAAAGTCCGACGACGATCGGGATGACCACGACCCGGCCGAGCGTCAGTGCTGTGGGGAGATTGATCCGCATGTCCTGGAGGCGATGCCGTTCGTGGCCGGTGGTCAGTGGCTAGTGTCCAGCAAAAGCGGGGCCTTGTGGTCGCATGGCGCTGCAATCGAGCCGAATGCCGCGGGCAGACGGCGCGCGGTGGGTCATCAGGCAACGAACGGGCGAGGAATCCACTGCCGGTTCGTCAACGCGACGTCAATGGAAGTGCGCGTAGATCCGCTCCGCAAGCCGCCGGTTGATGCCGTCGACGCGCGCCAGCTCGTCGATGCCGGCACGCTTGATCTGGCCGAGCCCGCCCAGGGCATTGAGCAGCGCCCGCCGCCGGGTCGGCCCCAGGCCCTCGATCGCCTCCAGCCCGGAGGTGACGCGCGCCTTGTCGCGCCGCGCCCGGTGGCCGGTGATCGCGAAGCGGTGGGCCTCGTCGCGAATCCGCTGGATCAGGTGCAGCGCCGGTGAATCCGGCGGCAGCATGATCGGCTGATCGCGCTCCGGCAGGATCAGCTGTTCGAGCCCCGGCTTGCGCGTCGGCCCCTTGGCGATCGCGACGATCCGCACGCCCTCGTATTCCAGTTCTTCCAGCGCCTCGCAGGCCGACGCGAGCTGGCCGGCGCCGCCGTCGATGAACAGCACGTCCGGCACCTGCACCTCGCCGGACTTCACGCGCGCGAAGCGCCGCGACACCGCCTGCTTGATCGCCGCGTAGTCGTCGCCCGGCGTGATGCCTTCGATGTTGAACTTGCGGTAGGCGATCTTCAGCGGCCCTTCCTCGTTGAACACCACGCAGGACGCCACCGGCCGTTCGCCCATCGAATGGCTGATATCGAAGCACTCCAGCCGGCGCGGCGGCGCGTCCAGATCCAGCGCCTGCTGCAGTTCCAGCAGGCGCTTGTCCATGCTGGCGGCCTCGACCAGCCGCGTCGACAGCGCCTGCTGCGCGGTGTTGATCGCCATCTCCATCAGCCGCTGCTTGGGGCCGCGCTGCGGCTCGTTGATCTTCACCTTGCGGCCGGCGGCGTGCGCCAGGGTCGCCTCGATCCATTCGAGATCGTCAGGCTGATGGCTGATCAGCACCTCCGGCGGCACCGGCCGGCTCAGGTAGTACTGGCCGAGGAAGCTGCCCAGCAGTTCCGGCACTTCCATGCCGTGCGGATGCTTCGGGAAGAAGCTGCCGTGGCCGAGGTTCAGGCCATCGCGCACCGAGGTGACGACGATGCAGCTCGACGACGGATGCGGCGCGACCGCGATCACATCGATCTCGTCGGCGCCGCCGGTGATCGCCCGGTTCTCGCGCACCCGCGCAAGTGCCGCGATCTGGTCGCGCAGCTTGGCGGCACGCTCGAACTCCAGCGCCTCGGCGGCTGCTTCCATCTCGGTGCCGATCTCGCGGGCCAGCTCGTCGCCACGGCCTTCGAGAAGGCGCACCGCGCGATTGACGTCGAGCGCGTAATCCTCGGTGGAGATCAGCTTCACGCAGGGTGCCGAGCAGCGGCGGATCTGGTGCTGCAGGCAGGGCCGGCGGCGGTTGCTGAAGAAGGTGTCGTTGCAGGGCCGCAGGCGGAACAGCTTCTGCAGCGTGTACAGCGTTTCGCGTACCGCGGTGGCGCTCGGGAACGGCCCGAAGTAGCGCGCCTCGCTGTCCTTGCTGCCGCGATGGAAGCCGATCCGAGGGTAGTCGTGGCCGTTGCTGATCTTGACGAACGGGTAGCTCTTGTCATCCCGCAGCGACACGTTGTAACGCGGGTTCTGCTCCTTGATGAGTGTGGCTTCCAGCAGCAGCGCCTCATCTTCGGTGTGGGTCAGCGACACCTCGATGCGAGCGATCTGGTCGACCATCGACTCGATGCGCGGATTGCCGCTGGCCCGCAGGAAATAGCTGCCGACACGCTTCTTCAGATTGCGCGCCTTGCCGACGTACAGCAGCTCGTCGCCGGCGTCGTACATTCGGTAGACGCCGGGCGAACTGGTCAGCTGCGACAGGAAGGCCTTGGAATCGAAAACGGGTGCCGGATCGCTCATCGCGCGAAGGATACCGGCGCACTGCCCGTCTGCGGAGACCTGCTGCGGCAGCGGCGGCAGCCGGCGGGGAACACCCCGCGCAGCGCTGCCGCGCCGAGCGCCCGGCTCAGTAGCCGGCGCCCTCCGGGCTCGGTGCGGCGGCCGGCTCGGCGGCCGGTGCAGCGGCATCGCCGGACGGCGCCGGCAGGGCCTCGGCCAGCGTCTTCAGGCGCGCCAGCCCCTTGTCGTAGTCGACCTCGATTTCCTTCTTCATCACCAGGCCGACATAGCGCATCACCGGGTCATGGCCGAGATCGGAGTCCATCGACCAGCTGACCACGCTGCCCTCGCCTTTCGGCTCGATGCTGTAGACCGTGGTCGACGGATGCTCGAAGCCGTCGAACACCAGCTTCAGCGTCACCGAGCGGTCCGGCGTGGTGGCGATGATCTCCTGGCTGCCGGAGCCGACCTCGGCATTGCCATGCCAGGCATAACGCGCACCGACACCCGCCGGCGGGCCGCTGATCTCGACCTTCATCGCCGGGTCCAGGCCGGCCCACGGCGACCACTGCTCGAACTTGTCGAAGCTGTTCAGCACCGCGTACAGCGCCGCCGGCGGTGCGGCGATCTCGACACGCCGTTCGACATGCACCTGGTCCGACAGCAGGAATCCGATCCCGACCAGCCCCACCAGCAGCACGGCGACAAACACGACCACACGGATCAGCAGACGCATTGCGGTTCACTCCTCGATATTGGCGGCGGGGCTCTGTCGGCCCGGTCGGGCGCTGCGGGCGCCTGCCGCGACTATACGGCGCGCCCCGGCCGCGCCGTTAGCGGCTCGGCGGGCCGGCCGGCGCTCACTTGCCCTTCCAGACCGGCGCGCGCTTTTCCATGAACGCCTGGCCGCCTTCGCGGGCGTCGGCGGTGCCCATCAGCCGGGCGCCGGCTTCCATGCTGAGCCGCGACAGCTCGGCGTCCGAAACGTCGACGCCGAGCTTCAGCAGCTTCAGGCTTTCGGCGATCGCCAGCGGCGCATTGGCGGCGATCCGCTGCGCCAGCGCGACCGCCGTGTCGATCACCTGATCGGCCGGCGCCAGCGCGTTGACGACGCGATGCCGGTGCAGCAGCTCGGCGGACATCGGCTCGCCAGTCAGCACCGCCTGGGCGGCCAGATTGCGCGGCAGTGCCCGCGGCAGCCGGGCGACACCGCCGGCGGCGGCGATGATGCCGCGCTTCACTTCCGGCAGACCGAACTGGCTGTCGTCGGCGGCCACGATCAGCTCGCTGGCCAACGCCAGCTCGAAACCGCCGCCCAGCGCCTGGCCACGCACCGCCGCGATCCACGGCTTGCTGCGCACGGCGTTGACATAGCCGGCGAAGCCGCCCTCGATGCGCATCAGCTCCTGCAGCGCGCGCGGGTTCGACAGCGCCGACAGATCGAGCCCGGCGCAGAACACTTCCGGCCGCGACGATGCGAACACCACGACGCGAATCGTCGGGTCCGCCTCAGTCACCTGGATGATCTCGGCGATCGCCCGCGCCAGCCGCGCATTGACCGAGTTCATCCGCAGCGGCCGGTTCAAGGTCACCACGGCGACATGACCATCACGACGCTCCAGCAACACCGGACTGCCCGGCGCGCCGACCGGCGGCAGCACCGCGTCGTCGAAGGTCCACTGCATCAGGCCGTCGACCTTGGCGATCTGTCCCGGCAGGCCGATCGGCTCGCGAGCGCCATTGATCAGCAGCGCCTGGCCGCGATAGTCGTGCGCATGCAGCAATGCCACGGTGCGGGCGCCGTCCGGCGTGCGGGCGACGATCGATGCCAGCTGCGGGTCGCCGCTGGAATCGAACTTGACCAGATAGGTTTCGACCGTGGCCGGCCCCTCGTAGTCGTCAAACAGCCGCAGCGCCGGCAGGCTGGCGCGGCGGGCGGCGACCGTGTCGTTCAGATCAAGGCTGACCGGCAGGGCGGCCGGCGGATCGCGCAGCAGCACAGCCGCGAAATGCTTGGTCACATAACCGCCGTTGCCGTACAGCAGGCCGCTGTGGGCGCTGCCGGCGCGCAGCACCCGGGTCATCGCGGTGATCGCGTGGCTCATGAAATCGCCAAGCGGGCCACCGAAGAAGCTCAAGCCCCCGGTGACGCTCGGCACCACGCCATCGCGCAGGCCGCCGATCGCTTTCAGCGCCAGCTTCGGAATGCACGGGAAGCAGGAATAGATCTCGGCGGCATCGACATCGCGACCGCTCAAGCCGTTTGCCTTCAGCGCCTCGGTCAGCGCCAGCTCCATCGGCAGGCATTCGGCATAGCCCGGTCGCGACAGGAAGTCGTCGATGTCCGAAGCCCCGGCACCGGAGCCGACATAGACCAGCTTTGAAGCCGGCACGCCGGCCGCCAGCGCCGCCGCACGCGAGGTGACGATCACCGCCGCGCCCTGGTTCACGTACAGCTGCGCGACCATCCGCTTGACGTAGGGATAGCTGATCGGCCGATTCTTCGACGAGGCCGTGGCGATTGCAGCCGGATCATGGCCGGCGCGGTCCCAGGCGTAGGCGTTGGTCGCCGCCACCGCCGCGTACTGCGCCCACAGCGCGGCCGATTCGGCGGTCGATGCCTCGGCGGTCAGGCCGTTGGCGGCGCGCAACGCGTTCTCGTACAGCGTGTAGACCTCGGTCGGGTCCTTGAGCCCGTACTTCGCGGCCAGCTTGGTGACGTATGAAGACCCATCGATCAACGGCGCCGCCTTGCCACCCGGCGTCCAGCCATCCGGCGCCTTGCGCTGGGCGGCAGCGGCGCGCAGCGAGCCGAAGGCTTCGGCACCACAGATCAGCGCCGCCACCGAACGACCGCTGGCGATCTCCACCGCTGCCTGGCTCAGATAGCGCACCGGCGAATCGCCGCTGATGCCCTCGGTCGGCACCACGGTCGGCGCGATGCCGAGCGCGCTCGACACCAGACCCGGCAGATCGGCGTACGGCCAGGTCAGCTGCGGCACCACGTACAGGCGATCCAGCTTCGCCAGCCAGCCGCCGCCGGCGTCGGCATCGGCGGCCCGCGCGGCCACTTCGATCAGCCGCAGCGGCTCCAGGCCGGACTGGCCCTTGTCCGGGCGATCGGTAATGTCGCCGACACCGATGATGACGGGCAGCAGATCGAGGTTTTCCATGGAGGCGGGCAGTTTCGGCCAAAAGAGGAGCGTGGCCGCGATGATGCCCAAGGCGGTCACGGTAAGTCTGCTAACCCATCGTGAGCCGCTCCGAACGGGTGCCTCCGGCAGTCACCCGTAATGGAGATCCGAAGCCTTGCCGCGAAACACCCGGTAGGCGAACGCCGTGTAGCCGAGGATCGCCGGCAGCACCAGCAGCGCGCCAACCAGCATCACCATCAGCGCTTCCGGCGCCGCCGCCGCGTTCCAGATGGTGATCCGGTCCGGCACCAGATACGGGAACAGGCTGTAGGCGAGACCGAAGAAAGCCAGCACGAACAGCGACACGCTGCAGGCGAACGGCCCCCAGGACCAGCGGCGCAGACCGTTGGCGTTGCCGCTGCCGGCGTCGACCTTGAGCCGCGACAGGAACACCTGCAGCAGCACGAACATCGCCAGCGAGGCCAGAGGGATCGGCAGCAATGCGAAGAACTGCGGCAGCGAGAACCACTTGGCGAAGATTGACGGGCTGACCATCGGCGTCGCGATCGACACCGCCGCGATGCCGGCGCCGGTACCCCAGGCCGACAGCCGCGCCCAGCGCAGCGCCCGCAGTTGCAGCGCGCCTTCGGTCTTCAGGATCAGCCAGCTGGCACCCAGCAGCGCATAGCCGGCGGCCAGGCCAAGGCCGATGAAGATCGAGAACAGCAGCCCGGCCGGCGACGCGTCGAAGCCGGTGATCAGCTGGCCGAGCATGGTGCCCTGGGCGAGCGAGGCGAGCAGCGAGCCGGCGTGGAAGGCCAGGTCCCAGCGCGCCTTTTTCTCCGACTTCACCTTGGCGCGGAAGTCGAAGGCCACGCCGCGCAGGATCAGGCCGACCAGCATCAGCGCCACCGGCAGGTACAGCGCGCCGAGGATCACGCCATGGGCCAGCGGAAACGCCACCAGCAGCAGGCCGACGCCGAGCACCAGCCAGGTTTCGTTGGCATCCCAGAACGGACCGATCGCGGCGATCATCCGGTCCCGCTGCGCGGGCTCGGCGCGCTGCAGCCAGATGCCGACGCCAAGGTCGTAGCCGTCGAGAATCACGTACAGCAGCATCGCCAGCCCCATCAGGCAGACGAAGATCAGCGGCAGCCAGAACGCGGCGCCGGTCAGGCCGGCAGGCACAGCTTCGAGAGGATTCATGGCAGGGCTCCGGCAAGCGGCACGGCGGCTTCGCCATGCGCGGGGGGCGTGCCCTTGCGGGCCAGATGGAAGACGGCCGAGACGAAGGCCACGATCAGCACGGCGTACAGCGCCAGATACATCACCAGCGAGGTCGCGATCAGCGGTGCCGGCACGCTGGACGCGGCATCGGCGGCGGTCAGCACGCCGGTCACCAGCCAGGGCTGGCGGCCGATCTCGGTGACCCACCAGCCGGCCACCACAGCGAACCAGCCGGAGAAACTCATCGCCGTCAGCGCCTTCAGCAACCAGGTCGGCAACGGGCCACGTCGCAGCGCAGCGGCCGATAGCCACGACACCGCCAGCATCAAAAGGCCGACACCGACCATCACCCGGAACGACCAGAACACCGGCGTCATCCGGGGATGCCGCTCGAAGTCCTTGAGGCCGCGGACCACGCCGTCGGCATCGTGGACGAGGTACAGCGAGGCCAGCTTCGGAATCGCGATCTCGTAGCGGTTGCGCTGTGCCGCTTCATCGGGAATCGCGAACAGCACGGCCGGCGCGCCCGCAGTGGTGTCCCACAGGCCCTCCATCGCCGCCACCTTGGCCGGCTGGTGATGCAGGGTGTTGAGGCCATGCAGATCGCCCACCACGATCTGCAGCGGAATCAGCGCCGCCGCCGCGTAGACGCCGACCTTCAGGCCCAGCGTCACTTCCGGGCCACGATCGCGGCGCAGCAGCCGGTAGGCCGACAGGCCGGCGATCAGGAACGCGACGGTCAGCGCGCTGGCGATCAGCATGTGCACGAACCGGTACGGCAGCGACGGGTTCGACAGGATCGCCAGCCAGTCGGTGGCATGGGCCACGCCGTCGCGCATCTCGAAGCCGACCGGGGTCTGCATCCAGCTGTTCAGCACCAGAATCCAGAACGCCGACAGCGTGGTGC
Organism: Gammaproteobacteria bacterium; assembly: GCA_026398815.1. Lineage (GTDB taxonomy): Bacteria > Pseudomonadota > Gammaproteobacteria > Nevskiales > Nevskiaceae > Nevskia. The sequence continues at coordinate 51,031 of JAPLSA010000002.1, read as the reverse complement.
CGAAGCAGACCAGCGCGGTCGCCAGCGTGTGAACCCGCGCGCTGACCCGGTTCATGCCGAACAGCATGATCGACAGGAAGGTCGCCTCGAGGAAGAACGCGGTCAGCACCTCGTAGGCCAGCAGCGGGCCGGCGATGTTGCCGACCGTGTTCATGAAGCCCGGCCAGTTGGTGCCGAACTGGAAACTCATGGTGATGCCGCTGACCACGCCGAGCGCGAAGCACAGCGCGAAGATCTTCACCCAGAAGCGGTACAGCGACATCCAGCGCTCGTCGCCGGTCCGGGTGTAGCGCAGGCGGAACAGCAGCAGCGCCCAGCCGAGGGCGATCGACAAGGTCGGAAACAGGATGTGAAAGGTGATGTTGGCCGCGAACTGGATGCGGGCCAGCAACAGCGGATCGTCCATGTCGAATGCTCCTCTGGAAAAGCGGAAATCGATGACCGCATCCCGGAACCCACCCGACCGGAAAAGCTCGGCCGGCCGTGCGCGGAAGCGCATCGCCGGCTCTTCATCACAAACCGCATGCCATGCCGGCGCTCGATGGCAATTTCTTTCGGATCAGCAGCTTGCCGCCATCCCACGGGAGGCGATGCGGCGCTGCGCTGCCAGCCCTGCCGGCGTCACCGGAAAATTGGCAGTGGCTGGCAGTGTCCTGGCAGCAGCGCCCGGCGGTTCGACCGTTCAGGCCAGCCCGAAGGCCTTGAGCCGCCGGTACAGCGTCCGCTCGCTGAGGCCCAGCTCTGCGGCCAGCGCGGCGCGGGTGCCGTCGAACGTCGCCAGCGCATGCGACAGCGCCGCCTTCTCGTCGACCGACCGCCGCCGCAGCGGCAGCGGCGCGCGGCCGCTGCCCGGGCCGTCGAGCAGGTCCGGCGGCAGGTCGCGTACCCGGATCACGCCGTCGTCGGCAAACAGCCGGGCGCGCTCCAGCACGTTGCGCAGCTCGCGGACATTGCCCGGCCAGTTGTGGCGGCGCAGCGTCGCCAGCGCTTCGTCGTCGAGACGCAGTGGCGTGCTGCCGCCGACCCGGCGCAGCAGGCTCTGGACCAGCAGCGCCAGGTCATCGCCGCGCTCGCGCAGCGGCGGCAGCTGCACCGGAAACGCGCTGATCCGGTAGTACAGATCCTGGCGAAAGCTGCCGGCCTCGACCATCGCCTTCAACGGCTTGTGGGTGGCCGACACCAGCCGGAAATCGGCACGCAGCGTCTCGATGCCGCCGACCCGGCGAAAGGTGCCGGATTCGATCAGCCGCAGCAGCTTGACCTGCATCGGCAGCGGCACGTCGCCGATCTCGTCGAGGAACAGCGTGCCGCCGTGGGCGGTTTCGGCCAGCCCGATCTTGCGCTGCATCGCGCCGGTGAATGCGCCGCGCTCGTGGCCGAACAGCTCGCTCTCGAACAGCGTTTCCGACAGCCCGGTGCAATCGACCACCACCAGCGAGCCACGCGCCCTCGGGCTGGCCTGGTGCAGCGCCCGGGCGAACAGTTCCTTGCCGGTGCCGGATTCGCCCTGCAGCAGCACCGGCACCTGGGATGGCGCGGCGCGCTGCAGCGCCGACAGCGCTGCGTTGAAGGCATCGGAGCGGCCGACCAGCCCGTCCTCACGCGGCTGGGCCGATGCCGCCGCCACGCTGCCGAGCCGCTCGACGTAAGCGATCACTTCGCCGGCTTCGTCGAGGATCGGCCGCAATTCGACATCGACATGCTCCGGGCCGCGCGGCGTGTGGTGGACGTGCAGCACGCGGTCCGGCGCCCGGCTGGCCAGCGCCTGCTTCATCGGACAGTGCTCACCGGCCTGGTCGCAGGGCACCGAATACTGGTGCGATACCCGAAAGCACTTCTGGCCGCGCACCTGCTGGCGCGGTGTCGCGAACTGGCGCTGGTAGGCGGTGTTGGCGGCCAGGATGTTGTAGTCGGTATCGAGCACGATCATCGGCGTCGCCTCGTGCTCCAGATACGAAACCAGCGCCTGCACCCGGGTATCCGCCATCGTCATCGCAGGGTCCGCCGGTTCTGGCGCCCGCTGCGCCGGCAGGCAGCCTAGCGCCGATCCGGCGCACTGCCAATCCGCTGCCAGCGTCTGCCGAAACTGTCAGGTCCGGCGCTGCCACAGTCGCTGCCAGATGCCGTCCTGATCCGGGAATCTTCGCTGATTCAAACGCTTGCGCCGACGTCGCGAGCTGGCACGACGCGTGGCTGCAATCCGCCATCCGCCGCTCGCAGCGACGCCACAGGAGTCTTTCCGATGAACACGGCCTCGCGCCTTGCGGTCGAAGCGCACTTCGACCCCGCCACCTCGACGATCAGCTACCTCGTGCTCGACCGCAGCACGCAGCACTGCGCGATCGTCGACAGCGTGCTCGACTACGACCCGAAGTCCGGCCGCACCGCTACCACCTCGGCCGACGCACTGATCCGGCGCATCGGCGAACTCGGCGCCACCGTGCAGTGGCATCTGGAAACCCATGTCCACGCCGATCACCTGTCGGCGGCCCATTACCTGCGCGAGCGGCTGGGCGGCCGGATCGCGATCGGCGACCAGATCCGCACCGTCCAGACGGTGTTCGGCGAGTTGTTCAACGCCGAGCCAGGCTTCGCCCGCGACGGCAGCCAGTTCGACCGCCTGTTCCACGATGGCGACCGCTTCACCATCGGCACGCTGGAAGCGCGCGTCATCCACACGCCCGGCCATACGCCGGCCTGCCTGAGCTATGTGGTCCGCGATGGCGACGACCACGCCGCCTTCGTCGGCGACACCCTGTTCATGCCCGACTACGGCACCGCCCGCTGCGACTTCCCCGGCGGCGACGCGCGCAGCCTGTATCGCTCGATCAACAAGGTGCTGAGCCTACCGGCCGAAACCACGCTGTACCTGTGCCACGACTACCCGCCGAACGGCCGCGCGCCGAGCTGGACCAGCACCGTCGCCGAGCAGCGCGCGCACAACGTGCACGTCCGCGACGGCATCAGCGAAGACGCTTTCGTGACCATGCGCACGGCTCGCGACGCGACGCTGGCGATGCCGGTGCTGATCCTGCCGTCGGTGCAGGTGAACATGCGCGCCGGCGCGCTGCCGGAGCCGGAAGCCAATGGCCGGCGCTACCTGAAGATCCCGCTCAACGCGCTGTGAAAGCGCCGCGGTCCGCCCCTGAAGTGCCCAAAACCCCGACCATGTCCGCCGCCAGCCCGACTCCGCGTCCGTTCGACACCCCTGCCCGCAACCCGGCCCGCGATGCAAGCGGCAGCCCGCACGGCGATCCCTTCCACACCGTGGTGATCGTCGGCGGCGGTGCCGCCGGCATCGCCACCGCCGCCAGCCTGCTGGCCCGCGATCCGAAGCTCGACATCGCGATCATCGATCCGGCCGACCGGCACTGCTACCAGCCCGGCTGGACGCTGGTCGGCGCCGGCGTGTTCCGCGCCGAGCAGACCGTGCGCCCGATGGCGGCGCTGATTCCGCGCGGCGTGCACTGGATCAAGGCCGCCGTGACCGCCTTCGAGCCCGAGCAGAACGCGATGCTGCTGGAAGACGGCCGGGCGATCCGCTATCGCAGCCTGATCGTCTGCCCTGGCCTGAAGCTCGACTGGGAAGCGATTCCCGGCCTGTCGGAAACCCTCGGCAAGAACGGCGTCACCTCCAACTATCGCTACGACCTGGCGCCGTACACCTGGCAGCAGGTGCAGGCGCTGCGCCGCGGCAAGGCCCTGTTCACGCAGCCGCCGATGCCGATCAAGTGCGCCGGTGCACCGCAGAAAGCGCTGTACCTGTCCGGCGATCACTGGCGGCGGCACGGCCGGATCGGCGACGTGAAGATCGAGTTCCTGAATGCCGGCGCGGTGCTGTTCGGCGTCGCCGACTACGTGCCGGCGCTGATGGAATACGTCAAGCGCTACGAGGCCACGTTGAGCTTCGGCCACACGCTGACCGCCGTCGACGGCCCGCGCCGGGTCGCCACTTTCAGCCGGGCGCTCGCCGACGGCAGCCGCGAGACCGTGCAGCGATCCTTCGACCTGCTGCACGTGGTGCCGCCGCAGCGGGCACCGGATTTCATCAAGGCCAGCCCGCTGGCCGACACCGCCGGCTGGGTCGATGTCGATGCCGGCACCTTGCAGCACCGGCGCCACGCCAATGTCTTCGGCCTCGGCGATGCCGGCAACACCGGCAATGCCAAGACCGCTGCCGCCGCGCGCAAGCAGGCGCCGGTGGTGGCGCACAACGTCATCGCCCAGCTGCGCGACCAGCCGCTCGACGCCCGCTACGACGGCTACGGCTCCTGCCCGCTGACGGTTGAGCGCGGCAAGATCGTGCTGGCTGAATTCACCTACGGCGGCAAGCTGGCGCCGAGCTTCCCGGCCTGGCTGCTCGACGGCCGCAAGCCCTCGCGGCTGGCCTGGCTGCTGAAGGAACGCATTCTGCCGCCGCTGTACTGGCAGGGCATGCTCAAGGGCCGCGAATGGATGGCGCGGCCGGACCTGGGACGCTAGCGTCGATGGAAGCCACGATGGTGACCGCCGGTCTCGGTGCGCTGATCGGGCTGGCGCTGGCGCTGACCGGCGCTGGCGGCGGCATCCTGGCGATGCCGCTGCTGATCCTCGCCCTGCATCTGACCGTAGTGCAGGCAGCCCCGATCGCGCTGCTCGCCGTCGGACTGTCGGCGGCGCTGGGTGCGCTGCTGGCGTTTCGTCAACGGCAGCTGCGCTACCGCGCGGCAGCGCTGATCGGCACTGTCGGCGTGCTGGCCGCGCCGCTCGGCAGCTGGGTCGCCCACCAGATTCCGGTACGGCCGATGACGGCGCTGTTCGCCGCCGTGCTGGCAGCGGTGGCCATCCGGATGATCCGCGATGCCGCACCGGGCGCGGCGGCGGTCACGCCCGATCGCAGCATGCCCTGCGTGCAGGACGGCGAGCGCGGCCGTCTGCAGTGGACCGCGCCCTGCGCCCGCGCGCTGATCGGCACCGGCGCGCTGTCCGGCGTTCTCAGCGGCGCGCTGGGCGTGGGCGGCGGCTTCGTGATCGTGCCGGCCCTGGCCCGCTACACCAATCTCACCGCGCGCAGCGTGGTCGGCACCTCGCTGGCGGTGATCGCGCTGGTCTCCGCCGGCAGCGTCGCCGTGGCCGCCGTTTCCGGCCATCTGCTGTGGCCGATGGCGCTGCCGTTCGCCGGCGGTGCCGCACTTGGCATGGCGACCGGCAGCCGGCTGGCGGGTCGCATTGCGCCGGGCCGGCTGAAGCAGGCTTTCGGCCTGCTGAGCCTGGTGGCCGCCGCGATCATGGTGCAGCGTGCCTGGGCCGGCTGAGCCGCGCCGCGCAGACCGCGATCAGGCCCAGACCAGCGTCTCGACCGCCGTGGCCCACTGCTCGAAGCGGGCGCCGTAGCGGGCTTCCAGTTCGCTGCGCTTGACCTTGAAGGTCGGCGTCACCAGGCCGTTGTCGACCGTCCAGGCATCAGGCACGACGATCAGCCGCTCCAGCCGCTCGTGCGGGTCAAGCGTGGCGTTGACCTGCTCGCGCAGCGCGGCCAGCGCCGCGCTCACCGCCTCGCGGCCGGCAGCGGCGGCGGCTGAACTGCCGGCGGGGGACAGCATCAGCAGCGCGAACGGCTGCGGGAAGCCGGAGCCGGCGACGCAGCAGGCTTCGATGTAGCCATGCGCGCCGAGCTTGTTCTCGATCTGCGCCGGTGCCACGTACTTGCCCTTGCCGGTCTTGAACGCTTCCTTGGCGCGGCCGGTGATGCGGAAGTAGTCGTCGGCGTCGATGGTGCCGACATCGCCGGTGCGGAAGTAGCCATCGGCGGTCATCGACTCGGCCGTCTTCGCCGCGTCCTTGTAGTAGCCGATCATCTGGCCCGGCGACTTCACCAGCAGCTCGCCGTTAGCCGGATCGAGCCGCGCCTCGACCTGATACGAGGGCTGGCCGACGCAGCCGATGCGACCCGCACCGGCGCCGGTGCGGTGCGACACCGCCATGTTCTCGGTCATGCCGTAGACCTCCAGCATGTCGAGGCCCAGATCGAGGTACCACTGCTGCAGGTCCGGCGGCATCGGCGCCGCGCCGAAGGTCGGCACGCGGACGGCATCGAGGCCGAGCTGGGTCAGGATCTGCTTGCGCACCAGCGGACCCTTCTCGGCATCAGCCAGCATCGCCGCCAGCTGCGGCTGCGGAATCTTCGCGTTGATCGCCTGCCGGAACTTGGTCCACAGCCTCGGCACCGACAGGAAGAAGGTCGGCCGGGCCCGCTGCAGGTCGGCAGTGAAGGTCTCCAGCCCGAGCGAGAACCAGACCTTGAGGCCGGTGGTCAGCGAGTGCATTTCCGAAGCGACGCGATCGGCCACGTGGGCCAGCGGCAGGTAGGACAGCACGCGGTCGTCCGGTGTCGCGCCATAAGCCAGCTTCAGCGCATAGCCGGACACCGCCATCGCCCGGAAGTGGTGCATCACGCCCTTCGGCAAGCCGGTGGTGCCGGAGGTGTAGATGATCGTCGCAAGCTCCTCCGGACCGCGGTCCGGCGGGTTCGGCAGCGGCGCGTGGCGGGCGACCACGGCGTCCCATTCCAGGCTGGCGCGGCCGCCCGGCAACGGCTCCCGGGCGGTCGGCAGGCGGATCACCTCGACGTCGTCCGGAATGCCGGCCAGCATCGCCGCGCGATCGCTGGAATCGAGCTGGCCGACGAACACCGCCTCGGCTTCGGCGTGTTCGAGCACGTAGCGCACCGACTCGCCGGTCAGCGACGGGTAGATCGGCACCGAGGCATGACCGGCCAGCCAGATCGCGAAATCGGCCAGGTACCACCAGGCGCTGTTCTTCGACAGGATCGCGATCCGCGAACCCGCCGGCCAGCCCTGCGCGGCGAGGTGCGCCGCCATCCGCAACGCGGTGTCGTGGACCTCGGCCCAGGTGAAGGTGCGCACCGTGCCATCGGCCAGCGGCTGGGTCAGGTAGACGGCATCGGGCGTGGTTTGCGCCCAGTAGGCCAGGCGGCGCAAAGGCAGATAGGCGTCGATCGCAGCGGACATGAATCCTCCTCGGAATGGTGGCTGCGGTCGTGGCCGCAGCATCGGGTATCGAGGGCGGATCATGCCGGGGCCGGCGGTGGCCGGGAATGGCGGAAACGGACATCGGTCGCAGACTGCGGATGCGCCCTGCATTGACAGGGACGGCCCGCCCTCCAATTATGGACCGGTCAGTCCAGAATCAGAATCGACCGCCCTCCGATGGCCCGCCCACGCTGCTTCGATGAACAACAGGCGCTGCGCAGCGCCCTCGAGGTGTTCTGGGCCAAGGGTTACAACGCGGCGTCGATGACCGATCTGCTCGACGCCACCCGGCTCAGCAAGAGCAGCCTGTACGCCAGCTTCGGCAGCAAGCAGGCGCTGGTCGTCGAAGCCATGCGCTGCTACGCCGAGCAGCTGATGGACGGCCCGCTGGCCGCGCTCGGCCGGCCCGATGCCAGCCGCGCCGAGATCGAGGAAGCGCTGCGCGCCACGGCAGCCGTCGCCCGCACCGAAGCCGGCCAGCGCGGCTGCTTCATCAACAACTGCCTGACCGAGATCGCACCGCACGACGCCGAGGTGATGGCCGCCGCATCCGCCGCGATCCGGCAGCTGGAAGCGGCCCTGCTGGCCGCCGTCCGCCGTGGTCAGCAGCAGGGCGCGATCACCACCGGCGAGCCGCCCGAAGCACTGGCGCGCTTCCTGGTCAACACGCTGTCCGGGCTCAACCTGGCTGCCAAGTCGAAGCCGACAGCCGAACGCCTTGACGACATCGTCCGCGTCGCCTTGCGCGCGCTCGACTGAACACGCTTGCCGCCCACCGCCGGAGATTCGCCATGAACCTGCTGAAATCGCTGTTCGTCACCGCCTACATCGTGGCCGGCGTCGCCGGCCTGATCACCGCGCTGATCATGATCGGCGAGCAGGGCTGGACCTCGCGCTGGCTGGGCACGGCGCTGGCCTGCGCCGGGCCGGCGCTGTTCTTCTCGCAGCTGATGCTGATGCCGCGGGCGCGGACCTCGCGCAACCTCGGCCTGATCCTCGCCACTGGCGTGCTCGGCACTGCGCTGAGCCTGCTGCTGCCCGGCCCGGCGTCGCTGACGGCGGTGGCGCTGGCGGCGATGGTCGGCATCGTCGGCACGCTGGCCTACGTCCACTGGTATTCGCGCTTCGGCGCCGCCGACAACGATGCGCTGGCGATCGGCAACACGCTGCCCGACTTCAGCCTCGGCGAACACGGCGAGCAGTTGCGGACCGCCGCGCTGGTGCAGACCCCGGCGCTGTGGATCTTCTATCGCGGCAACTGGTGTCCGCTGTGCGTGGCGCAGGTCCGCGAGATCGCCGCGCAGTACCGGGAACTGGCGCGTCGCGGGGTGGCCGTGCACCTAGTCAGCCCGCAGTCGGAAACCAGCAGCGAGCAGCTCGCCAAGCAGATGGATGCGCCGATGCGCTTCCTGACCGATACCGGCAACCGCGCGGCGGAAGCGCTGGGCATCAAGGTCAAGGACGGCCTGCCGGCCGGCTTCCAGGCGCTGGGCTACGACAGCGACGTGCCCCGCCCGACCGTGTTCATCACCACCGCCGGCGGCCGGATCATCTACTGCGACATGACCGACAACTACCGGGTCCGCCCGGAACCGGCGACCTTCTTCACCGTGCTCGATCGCCACGCGATCGTCTGACCCCTGACCGTCCCATCCCGGAGACACCCCTTGATCGACCTCTACACCTCGGCCACCCCGAACGGCTGGAAAGCCTCCATCACCCTCGAAGAGCTGGGCGTGCCGTACACCGTGCACCCGATTGCGCTGATGAAGGGCGAGCAGAAGCAGCCGGAGTTCCTGAAGATCAACCCGAACGGCCGGATTCCGGCCATCGTCGATCGCGACGAGGGCGACTTCGCGGTGTTCGAGTCCGGCGCGCTGATGATCTATCTGGCCGAGAAGTACGGCCGCCTGCTGCCGACCGACCGCAAGGGCCGCTCGCAGGTGATCCAGTGGCTGATGTTCCAGATGGGCGGCATCGGCCCGATGCAGGGCCAGGCCAATGTCTTCTTCCGCTATGCGCCGGAAAAGATCCCGTATGCGATCGACCGCTACCAGACCGAAACCAAGCGCCTGTACAAGGTGCTCGATGCCCGGCTGGCCGATCACGAATACCTGGCCGGCGATTATTCGATTGCCGACATCGCCAACTGGTCGTGGGTGTCGATCCACTTCTGGGCCGGCGTCGACATCGGCGACCTGCCGCACCTGCAGCGCTGGATCGAAGCGATCCGCGCCCGTCCGGCCGTGCAGCGCGGCATCGTGGTGCCGGAGCCGATCGACTTCGGCATCTCCAAGGAGGAACTGGAAAAGATGGCGAAATCGATGCTGGTCACCAAGCCGGCCACAGCGTAGACAGTCGGCGAGCTGAAGCGGCAGGCGCAAGGATTGCGTCCGGACAGCACGGTCGATCCGTAGCGCCAGGTGTCACCCATCCACCGACAGGAACCCAGGTCATGCCGCATCTGTTCAGCCCGTACACGCTCAAGGGCGTCACCCTGCGCAACCGCATCGCGATGTCGCCGATGACCATGTACCGGTCGGTCGATGGCGAGATGAACGATTTCCACATCATGCTGATGGGTTCGCGCGCTGCGGGTGGCTTCGGGCTGGTGTTCCCGGAGCAGATCGCGATTACGCCGGACGGCCGCACCAGCGTCGGCTGCGCCGGCATCTGGAAGGACGCACAGATCGAAGGCCTGAAGCGGGTCACAGCGATCATCAAGGCATTCGGCGCCGTGCCGGCCATCCAGCTTGGCCACACTGGGCGCAAGGGCTCGGAGCTCAAACCTTGGGAAGGCGGCGCGCAGCTGCCCCCGGATCATCCGGACGGCTGGCCGGTGGTCGGGCCCTCGGCCGTACCCTACGGCGGCCACCGCATCTACCCGGTACACGAACTGACGCGCGACGAGATCAAGACGATCCACCGTGCCTACGCCGATGCGGCACGGCGCGCCGCTGACGCCGGATTCGAGTGGCTGGAAATGCATTTCGCTCACGGCTATCTCGGCGCCAGCTTCTTCTCGCCGCTGGCCAATCACCGCACCGACGAATACGGCGGCAGCCTGAAGAACCGCATGCGTTTCCATCTGGAAGCGCTGGATGCGGTGCGCGCCGTCTGGCCGGAGCGCTACCCGCTGACGATGCGTCTTGGCTCTGACGATCTGAATCCGAAAGGCGTGCAGTTCGACGATTCAATCGAAGCCGTTCGGATGATGCGGGATCATGGCCTGGACCTCGCCGACCTCAGCATCGGTTTCAACACCGACGAGATGACGGCACCGCCGTTTTCCGACATGGCGTTCATGGTGGAGCGGGCCACTCGGGTGCGCCGCGAAATCGGCATTCCGGTTGCCGCCAGCTGGAACCTGGGCCTGCCGCAGGTCGCGGATGAGGTGATCCGCAAGGAGCTGATCGATATCGCCATGCTCGGCCGACCGGCGCTGGCCAATCCGCACTGGCCTGTCTGGGCGGCGCGGGAACTGGCGCACGAGGACCCGTTTTCGCTGGTGCCGGAAGACTGGGCCTGGTGGCTGCGCAATTTCCGCGCTCACGATTCCTGCATCGGCTGGCCGCCGCTGCCGGCAATTTCTCCAGCGCACCAGGTCGCGTCAAGCGGGTAAGCGATCAGCACTGATACGGCATGGAGGTTGCTTGAACCGTTGCGGCGACTGCGATTTTCCGCAGCGCAGGCGACGGCACTGCTGCCGTGGCTGATGGACCCTTGCCAACGCGGCATCATGCAGCCATGTCTCGACTGACCACCCACGTGCTCGACACCGCTGCCGGTCTGCCGGCGGCGGGCCTGCGCGGCAGCCTTTGGCGCTGTGATGCCGAGCGCTGCGAACGGATCGTCGATTTCCTCACAAATGCCGACGGCCGCCTCGATGCGCCGCTGCTCGATGGCGCGGCGTTCACCGCCGGCGTCTACGAACTGCATTTCGAGGCGGCGGCGTATTTCCGGGCGCAGGGCCTGAACCTGCCGGAGCCGCCGTTCCTCGATCGGGTCAGCCTGCGCTTCGGCGTTGCCGATGCCACGGCGCACTACCACGTGCCACTGCTGCTGTCGCCGTGGAGCTATTCCACCTATCGCGGCAGCTGATGAGCACGGACGCAAGCCCGGCGATCCGCTTGCTGCTCGATGGCGAGGTCGTGGCGCTGCGTGACCTGCCGCCGACCACCACGGTGCTCGACTGGCTGCGCGAGCACCGCGGCCGCTGCGGCACCAAGGAAGGCTGCAACGAGGGTGACTGCGGCGCCTGCGCGGTGGTGATCGGCCGGCTCCGCGACGGCCGCATCGAACGACGCGCGATCAACAGCTGCATCCGCTTCATCGCCACGCTCGACGGCTGCGAGCTGATCACCGTCGAAAGCCTGTCGCCGCCCGCAGGCCCGCTGCATCCGGTGCAGCAGGCGCTGGTCGATCACCACGCCTCGCAGTGCGGCTACTGCACGCCCGGCTTCGTGATGGCCCTGTTCGCGCTGCAGCAGCGCAATCCGGCACCGAGCCGCGACGAGGTGCTTGACGCCTTGTCCGGCAACCTCTGCCGCTGCACCGGCTATCGGCCGATCATCGATGCCGCGCTGGCGCTGCACCGCGATCCCGAAGCCGAATGCGGCTCGCCGGCCGATGCCGAAAGCGTCGAACAGCGCGCCGCGCTGGCCGCCATCCAGCGCCGTGAGACGCTGGCCCTGCCCGGCTTCACGGCGCCGCGCACGCTGGACGCGTTGGCCGACGCCTATCTGGCAAACCCGCAGGCGCTGCTGCTGGCCGGCGGCACCGACATCGGCCTGTGGCTGAACAAGGATCTGCGCGCGCTGCCGGCACTGCTGTACCTCGGCGAGGTCGCCGAACTGCAGCGCATCGAGCACGACGAGGCGGCGCTCACCATTGGCGCAGCAGTGCCGCTGGCCGAGGCCTGGACGGCGCTGGTCGCCGAGCATCCGCCGCTGGCCGATCTGGCCCGCCGCTTTGCATCGCCACTGGTCAACAACAGCGGCACCCTGTGCGGCAACCTCGGCAACGGCTCGCCGATCGGCGATGCGATGCCGGCGCTGATCGCGCTCGGCGCCGAACTGCAGCTGCGCTGCGGACCCGCCACGCGGCGCCTGCCGCTGGAAGATCTCTACCTCGGCTACCGGCAGACGGCGCTGGCCGCCGGTGAGTTCATCGCCTCGGTCCGGGTGCCGCGCGCGCAGCAGGGGCTGCGGCTGGCGGCCTACAAGCTGTCGAAGCGCGTTGATCAGGACATCTCGGCGGTCTGCACCGGCTTCGCGGTGACGCTGGCCGGCGAGCGCATCGCCAGCGCCCGCATCGGCCTCGGCGGCATGGCAGCGACCCCGGTCCGCGCCCGTCTTGCCGAAGCGGCGCTGGTCGGCCAGCCGTGGACAGCGGATGGCTTCGCGGCGGCCAGCGCTGCGCTGGCTGCCGAGTTCCAGCCGCTGGACGACCTGCGCGGCAGCAGCGCCTACCGGCGCCTCGGCGTGACCCGCCTGCTGGAACGCTTCCGGCTCGAACACGCCGCTGCACCGTATGCGCTGCGCCTCGACCAGGTGAGCGGCTGATGGGCGCGGTCGGCCAGCCGCTGCACCACGAGGCCGCGCATCTGCACGTCAGCGGCCGGGCGCTCTATGTCGACGACCTGCCGCTGCCGGCCAACACCCTGCACGCGGCGTTCGGCGGCAGCCCGGTGGCCCACGGCCGGCTGCGAGCGCTGGATCTCGCGCCGGTGCTGGCCAGCGACGGCGTGGTGGCCGTGGCCACCGCCGCCGACATCGCCGGCCACAACAACTACGGCGGCATCGTGCCGGACGATCCGGTGTTCGCCGGGCCGCTGCTGAATCACGTCGGCCAGCCGATGTTCGCGGTTGCCGCCACCAGCCACCGCGCCGCGCTCCGTGCTGTCCGGCAGTTCTGCGCCGATATCGAGCCGCTGCCGGCAATCCTCGACATCCGCGCCGCACTGGCCGCCGACAGCTATGTCATCCCCAGTCAGACCCTGCGGCGCGGCGAGCCGGACCGGGCGCAGGCCGACGCGCCTCGGCGGCTGGCCGGCACGATGGTCTGCGGCGGTCAGGATCACCTGTACCTCGAAGGCCAGATCGCCATTGCCATTCCCGGCGAGGACGGCCAGCTGCTGATCCACTGCTCGACCCAGCATCCGACCGAAGTGCAGCACGTGGTGGCCGAGGTGCTGGCGCGGCCGATGCAGGACATCGCGGTGCAGTGCCGGCGCATGGGCGGCGGCTTCGGCGGCAAGGAAAGCCAGCCGGCGCTGCTGGCGGCGGCGGCGGCAGTGCTGGCGGTCAAGACCGGCCGGCCCGTGAAGCTGCGGCTGGACCGCGACGCCGACATGCAGATCACCGGCAAGCGCCACGACTTCCTGGCCGACTACGAGGTCGGCTTCGATGACGACGGCCGCATCCTCGGGCTCAAGGTGATGCTGGCCTCGCGCTGCGGCCACTCGGCCGACCTCAGCGGGCCGGTCAACGACCGCGCGATGTGCCATGTCGACAACGCCTACTTCCTCGAACACGTCGAGATCGTTTCGCACCGCTGCCGCACGCACACGGTGTCGAACACCGCGTTCCGCGGCTTCGGCGGGCCGCAGGGCATGTTGGTCATCGAGCAGGTGATCGACGACATCGCCCGCAGCCTGCAGCTCGATCCGCTGACCGTGCGCCGCCGCAACTACTACGGTCTCGCCCGCCGCAACCTGACGCCGTACGGCATGACGGTGACCGACAACGTGCTCGACACGCTGACCGACCAGCTCGAAGCCAGCAGCGGCTATCGCGCGCGACGCCGCGCGGTGGCCGCATGGAACACGGCAAACCCGGTGATCAAGCGCGGTCTGGCGCTGACGCCGGTCAAGTTCGGCATTTCCTTCAACGCCACCTTCTACAACCAGGCCGGCGCGCTGCTGCAGATCTACAAGGACGGCAGCGTGGTGATCCACCACGGCGGCACCGAGATGGGCCAGGGCCTGCATACCAAGATCATCCAGATCGTCGCCGACGAACTCGGGCTGCCGCCGGCCGCCGTGCGGATCACCGCGACCGACACCACCAAGGTGCCGAACACCTCGGCGACCGCCGCTTCCAGCGGCGCCGACCTGAACGGCAAGGCCGCGCAGGCCGCCGCCCGGACGCTGCGCGCGCGGCTGCTCGCCTGGGCGTGCACGGCGTTCGGCGTCAGCGCCGATACAGTGCGCTTCGGCGGCGGCGAAGTGGTCATCGGCGAGCACCGCCTCGGCTTCGCCGAGCTCGTCCGGCAGGCCTACCTGGCCCGCGTGCAGCTGTCAGCCACCGGCTATTACCGGACGCCGAAGATCCACTGGGATCGCGCCGCCTTCCGGGGCCGGCCGTTTTTCTACTTCGGCTACGGCGTGTCGGTGTCGGAGGTGGCGGTCGACACGCTGAGCGGCGAAACCCGGCTGCTGCGGGTCGACGTGCTGCACGACGTCGGGCAGTCGCTGAACCCGGCGCTGGACCGGGGCCAGGTCGAAGGCGGCTACCTGCAAGGCTACGGCTGGCTGACGGCCGAGGAACTGGTGTACGGCGGCGACGGTCAGCTGCAGACCCATGCGCCATCGACCTACAAGATTCCGACGGCCCGCGACTGGCCGGCCGAGGCGCACATCGCGCTGCTGCAGCACGAGCCCAATCGCGAGGACAGCATCCACCGCTCGAAAGCAGTCGGCGAGCCGCCGCTGATGCTGGCGTTCTCGGCGCTGCACGCGATCCGCGACGCGATTGCCGCCTGCGGTGATGGCCACCGGCTGCCGCAGCTGCCGGCCCCGGCGACGCCGGAAACGGTGCTGCGCGCGATCGCTGCGATCCGCGGCGAGGCCTGGCCATGACGCCGATCTCGCGCGCAACGCCCGGCACCCCGTGGCCGCAGGCGCTGCTGGAGCTGCTGGCGAGCCACGCTGTCGTCGTTCGCGTGGTTCTGGCCGGCCTGCGCGGTTCGGCCCCGCGTGAAGCCGGCGCGACGATGCTGGTCAGCGCCGATGGCAGCGTCGGCAGCATCGGCGGCGGCCATCTGGAATGGGAAGCCACCCAGGCCGCCCGCGTGCTGCTCGATCACGGCGGTCGCGACGGCGCGCTGCTGCGCCGCCGGCTCGGCGAGCATCTGGCGCAGTGCTGCGGCGGCGTCGTCGACCTGTGGCTGGAACGCTGGACGGCGGCCGATCGGCCGCTGCTGCTGGCCGCTGCCGCTGCTGCGGCGGACGACCTGCCGCAGCTGCTCGACAGCTGCATCGACGCCGATGGCGGCGTCCACCGCCAGCTGCTGCCGGCAGCCGCCGCCGCGCCGTTGCAGCTGGCGCGCGACGAAGGCGACGGCAGCGCCCGGCTGCGGCAGCGGCTCGATGTCCTGCGACTGCCGCTGTGGCTGTTCGGCGCCGGCCATGTCGGGCAGGCGCTGGCGCCGATCCTGGCGACGCTGCCGTTCCGGCTGCGCTGGATCGATTCCCGGCCCGGCATCTTCCCGGCCGGCCTCGCCGCCGGCATCGAAACCTGCGTGGCGGATGATCCGGTGGCGCTGCTGGCCGAGGCGCCATCTGCCGGCCGCTACCTGCTGATGACCCACGACCACCCGCTCGACTACGCGCTCTGCCAGGCGCTGCTGCGGCGGGGCGATGCCACCTTCATCGGCATGATCGGCTCGGCGTCCAAGGCGGCACGCTTCCGTGCGCGGCTGGCCCGCGACGGGCTGGACGGCCAGAGCATCGCCTGCCCGGTCGGCATCGGCGGCATCCGCAGCAAGCTGCCGGCGGCGATCGCGGTCAGCGTCGCCGCGCAGCTGCTGCAAGGTCTGAACAGCATTGCAACAGCCGCGCAGCCAAGCGCCGACGACGGCTGCCACCTCGACCAGCCGCAGGGCTGCGCCCGCTGCGGCAGCGCGCGGGTCGCCACGGCCGCCGTCCGATGAGCGCCTACTGGCTGGACTGGCTGAGCCTGCTGACGCGCTGGGCGCATCTGGTTGTCGGCATCGCCTGGATCGGCGCCAGCTTCTACTTCGTCTGGCTCGACAACCATCTCCAGCCGCCGGGCGACCCAGCGCTGGCCGACAAGGGCGTGGCCGGCGAGCTGTGGGCGGTGCACGGCGGCGGCTTCTACAACCCGCAGAAATACCGGCTCGGCCCGCCGCAGCTGCCGGCGCGGCTGCACTGGTTCTACTGGGAGGCCTACAGCACCTGGCTGACCGGGTTCGCCATGCTGGTGCTGGTCTATTTCCTGAACCCGGCCGCGAACCTGCTCGATCCGGCGCGCGCCGCACCACCCGGCGCGGCCGGGGTGGCCGTGGCGCTGGGCTTCATCGTCGGCGGCTGGCTGGTCTACGACGGCCTGTGCCGCTCGCCGCTGGCCCAGGCCGGCCGCGTGCCGGGCTGGATGTTCAACGCCGTGCTGGCGCTGCTGCTGGCGCAGGCGGCGTGGGCGCTGTGCGTGCTGTTCAGCGGCCGGGGCGCGTTCATCGTGTTCGGCGCGATGCTCGGCACGATGATGGTCGCCAATGTCGCGATGGTGATCATTCCCGGCCAGCGGCGGATGGTGGCGGCGATCACCGCTGGCCAGCCGCCCGACCCGCTCGACGCCCGGCGCGGCAAGCAGCGCTCGGTGCACAACACCTATTTCACGCTGCCGGTGCTGATGACCATGATCAGCCACCACCACGCCGGCATCACCCACGCCAGCCTCAATGCGCTGGCGCTGGTGCTGCTGGCCGCCGGCGGCGCGGCGATCCGCCACGGCTTCGTGCTGCGCCACCGGGCGCAGCCGCACGGCCGGCGCCCGGTGCTGCTGGCGCTGGCGGCCGGCCTGGCGATGCTGGCAACGGCCGCCGTGCTGCTGCAGCCGCGCGCCACGGCGGCGGGCGGGACAGCGACCGGAGCGGCGATCGACGACACCCAGGCCCTGGCCATCCTCGCGGCCCGCTGCACCGCCTGCCACGCCGGCCAGCCGAGCTTCCCCGGCCTGGCCGCCGCGCCGAACGGCGTGCGCCTTGACAGCCCGGCGGCGGCGCAGGCGCGGCGGGCGGCCATCGCCACCCAGCTGGGCGGCGGCGCGATGCCGCCCGGTAACGTCACCGGCCTCAGCGCCGATGAACGCGCCGCGCTGCTGCGCTGGGCGCAGTCGCCATGAGCCGCAATCTGAGCGTGGCGGTGCACCGTGGCGCGCTGCTGCATTTCCTGCGCGATCCCGGCGACGGCAGCGACCCGGGCGCCTACGAATACTTCGCCGACGGCCTGCTGGTGATCGCCAGCGGCCGGATCGTCGCCTGCGGGCCGGCCTCGTCGCTGCTGGCGACGCTGCCGGACAGCGTGCCGGTGACCGTCCATCGCGATGCGCTGCTGGTGCCCGGCTTCGTCGACAGCCACGTCCACTACCCGCAAACCGAGGTCATCGGCTCCAGCGGCCGGCAGCTGCTCGACTGGCTGGCCGATCACGTGTTCCCGGCCGAGGCCCGCTTCGGCGATCCGGCTCATGCCCGCGACGTCGCCCGGGTCTGCATCGACGAGCTGCTGCGCAACGGCACCACCACGGCGCTGGTGTTCGGCACCGTGCACCGGGCGTCGGTCGAGGCCTTCTTCGCGGTCGCGGCGGAACGCCGGCTGCGGATGATCTGCGGCAAGGTGCTGATGGACCGCCACTGCCCGGAAACGCTGCGCGACAGCGCCGAATCCGGCGATCACGACAGCCGCGCGCTGCTCGAGCGCTGGCATCGGCGGGAGCGGCTGCACTACGCGATCACGCCGCGTTTCGCCGCCACCTCCAGCGCCGCGCAGCTGGCCGCCGCCGGACGGCTGGCCGCCGAATTCCCCGACGTCTACATCCACAGCCACCTGGCGGAAAACCACGCCGAGATCGCCTGGATCGCCGAGCTGTTTCCGGAGGCGCGCAGCTACCTCGATGTCTACGACCGCTTCGGCCTGCTGCGCGAACGGGCGATCTACGCGCACTGCATCCACCTCGACGAGACCGACCGCCGGCGCATGGTGTCGACCGGCACCGGCGCCGCGTTCTGCCCGACCTCCAACCTGTTTCTCGGCAGCGGCCTGTTCAATCTCGACGTCGGCGACGCCTTCGGCCTGCGCTATGCGCTGGCTACCGATGTCGGCGCCGGCACCTCGTTCGGCATGCTGCAGACGATGGCCGCCGCCTACCAGGTGGCGCAGCTGCAGCAGCAGCGCCTGCACCCGCTGCGGGCCTTCTATCTGGCCACACTGGGCGGCGCGCGGCTGCTCGGGCTCGACGACCGGATCGGCAGCTTCCGTTCCGGCCGCGAAGCCGATTTCCTGGTGCTCGACCTCGCCGCCACGCCGCTGATCGCCCGCCGCACCGCCAGCGCGCGGACGCTGGCCGAGCAGCTGATGGTGCTGATGACCCTGGGCGACGACCGCGCGATCCGGGAGACGTTCATCCTCGGCGAACCCGCCAAGACCCGCCTGCCCTCGTGAACAGCCACCGCTACCCGCGCGACCTGATCGGCCACGGCCGCCGGCCGCCGCACCCGCGCTGGCCGGGTGGCGCCCGGCTGGCGCTGCAGTTCGTGCTGAACCATGAGGAAGGTGGCGAGAACTGCGTACTGCACGGCGATGCCGGCTCGGAGACATTTTTGTCCGAGATCATCGGCGCGCAGAGCTTTCCGATGCGCCACATGAGCATGGAATCGCTGTACGAGTACGGCAGCCGCGCCGGCCTGTGGCGGGTGCTGCGCGCCTTCGAGCAGCGCGCCCTGCCGCTGACCGTGTTCGCGGTGGCGATGGCGCTGCAGCGCCATCCGGAGGCGCTGGCCGCCTATCGCGAGCTGGGCCACGAGATCGCCTGCCACGGCCTGCGCTGGATCAGCTACCAGCAGATCGACGAAGCCACCGAGCGCGCCCACATCACTGAGGCAGTGGCGATCCACCGCGAGCTGACCGGCCGCGCGCCGCTCGGCTGGTATACCGGCCGCGACAGCCCGAATACCTTGCGGCTGATCACCGAGCACGGCGGCTTCGCCTACAGCGCCGATTCCTATGCCGACGACCTGCCGTACTGGACCGTCGTCGACACCGCCTCCGGCGCGCTGCCGCAGCTGATGGTGCCGTACACGCTGGACAGCAACGACATGCGTTTCGCCGCCGCCCAGGGCTTCAACAGCGGCACCCAGTTCTACGACTACCTGAAAGATGCCTTCGACAGCCTCTACGCCGAAGGCGATCCGGCCGGGCTCGATGCGCCGAAGATGCTGTCGATCGGCCTGCATGCGCGGATCATCGGCCGGCCGGCGCGGATCGCCGCGCTGGAACGCTTCCTCGACTACGTGCTGGCCCATGACCACGTCTGGATCGCGCGGCGCATCGACATCGCCGAGCACTGGCGGCAGCGGTTCCCGGCGCCATGAGGATCACGCTGGCCGAACTGAACGCGCTGGACCGGCCCGGCTTCGTGGCCGCGCTGGACGGCATCTACGAGCACTCGCCGTGGGTCGCCGAGGCGGCGATCGATGCCGGGCCGTTCGCCAGCCGGCTGGCGCTGCTCGATGCGCTGAACGCCGCGATGCTGGCCGCGCCGCGCGACACCCAGCGGGCGCTGATCGACGCCCATCCGGAGCTGGCCGGCAAGGCAGCGATGGCCGGCGCGCTGACCGCCGAGTCGCAGCGCGAGCAGCGCGGCGCCGGGCTCGACCGCTGCAATGCCGAGGAATTCGCGCAGCTGCAGCGCCTGAACGCCGACTACCGGGCGCGCTTCGGCTTCCCGTTCATCGTCGCCGTGAAGGGCCACAGCCGGGCCTCGATCATCGCGACCTGGGCCGAGCGCCTGCTCAACGACGAAGACACCGAGTTCGCCCGCGCGCTGCACGAGATCGGCCGGATCGCCGCGTTCCGGCTCGCCGACCGGATCAGCGAGCCGGCCGGCGACGAGATCATCAGCCAGTGCCGCCGGCTGGCGATGCTCAGCGAGCAGCCCGACGGCCTGACCTGCACCTGCCTGACGCCGACGCACCGGGCCACCGCCGCGCGGCTGCGCGACTGGATGCTGGAAGCCGGGCTCGAGGCCGACATCGACGCGATCGGCAACGTCGTCGGCCGCTGGCGCAGCGCGCAGCCCGGCGCGCGCACCGTGATCACCGGCTCGCACTACGACACGGTCATCAACGGCGGCCACTACGACGGCCGGCTCGGCGTGCTGCTGCCGATCGTCGTGCTCGGCCAGCTGCGCCGGAACGGCGTGCAGCTGCCGTTCGATATCGACGTCGTCGCCTTCAGCGACGAGGAAGGCGTGCGCTTCCAGTCGACCTTCCTCGGCTCCAGCGCGCTGGCTGGCCACTTCGATCCGATGCTGCTGGCCCGCCGCGACCGTGAGGGCATTTCACTGGCCGAAGCGCTGCAGCAGGCCGGCCACGATCCAGCCGCGATCCCGGCGCTGGCCCGCGATCCGCAGCAGGTCGCAGCGTTCGTCGAGGTACACATCGAACAGGGCCCGGTGCTGATCGACGAAGGCCGCGCACTCGGCGTGGTCACCGCGATCAACGGCGCCGAGCGCCATCTGCTGAGCATCCGTGGCCTGGCCGGCCACGCCGGCACGGTGCCGATGCGGCTGCGCCGCGATGCCGCTGCGGCCGCCGCCGAGATGCTGCTGGCCGTCGAGAACATCGCCGGCGATCACGACGGCGTGGTAGCCACGGTCGGCACGCTGAACGTGCCGGAGGGTGCGATCAATGTGATCCCCGGCCGCTGCGAGCTGTCGATCGACCTGCGCGCGCCGGACGATGCGCTGCGCATTGCCGCCCGTGAAGCAATCTTCGCGGCGATCGATGCGATTGCCACGCGCCGCGCGGTCACGGTCGAACGCCGCCAGGTGCACGAGGCGGCCGCCGCGCCCTGCGACCCGGCGCTGCAGCAGGCGCTGGCCGATGCGATCCAGCGCAGCGCCGATCCGCGGCCGCCGCGCCGCCTGCCGAGCGGTGCCGGTCATGACGCGATGATGATGGCGCGACTGGCGCCGATGGCGATGCTGTTCGTCCGCTGCGGCAATGGCGGCATCAGCCACCACCCTGAGGAACAGATGACCAGCGACGATGCGCAGCGTGCCGCCGACGTGTTCGGCGATTTCCTGACCCGCTTCGGGCAGCCGTCGTGACGCCGCTGCAACGCGCGATCCTCGACGAGGTCGACGCCAGCTTCGCCGAGCAGGTCGCCTTTCTCGCCGAGCTGGTTAGACTGCCCAGCGATAACCCGCCCGGTGACTGCGGCGCCCACGGCGCGCGCACCGCCGAGCTGCTGATGCAACTGGGCCATGCGGTGGAAACGCATGTCGTCGGCGCCGATGATCTGGCCGCCGCCGGCATGCAGTCGGCCCGCAACCTGATCGTCCGCCAGTCCTTCGGCCTGCCGGGGCCGTGCATCGCGCTGAACGCCCACGGCGATGTCGTCGCGCCGGGCGCCGGCTGGTCGGTCGATCCCTACGGGGCGCTGATCCGCGACGATCCCCGGCACGGGCCAGTGATGTACGGCCGTGGCGTGGCGGTGTCGAAATCCGATTTCGCCACCTACAGCTTCGCGCTGCGCGCCCTGCAGCGGCTGGTCGCGCGCGGCGGCTTGCGCCTGTGCGGCGCCGTGGAACTGCATTTCACTTACGACGAGGAAGTCGGCGGCGAGATCGGCCCGGCCTGGCTGCTGCGCAAGGGACTGAGCCGGCCGGATCTGGCGCTGTCGGCCGGCTTTGCCTACGCGGTGACCACCGCGCACAACGGCTGCCTGCATCTGGAAGTGACCGTGCACGGCCGGCAGGGCCACGCGGCGATGCCGCAGGCGGCGGTCGATGCGCTGGAAGCGGCGACCGGCATCCTGGCGGCGCTGTACGCCTCGCGGGCGGCGCTGGCCGAGGTGCATTCGGCGACGCCGGGCATCGACACGCCGACGCTGAACGTCGGCCTGATCAGCGGCGGCATCAATACCAACGTGGTGCCGGACCGGGTCAGCTTCCGGATCGACCGGCGGATCATTCCGGAGGAATCCGCCGAGGCCGCCGAAACGGCGCTGCGGACGCTGATCACCGAAGCGGCCGGGCGCTATCCGGGCATCCGGGTCGACATCGAGCGGCGGATGCTGGCGCAGCCGCTGGTCAAGCTGCCGGGCGCGGCACGGCTGACCACCGCGCTGCAGCGTCATGGCGAGGCCTTTCTCGGCACCCCGATCGCCGAGCACGGCGTGCCGCTGTACACCGATGCCCGCCATTACGCCGCGGCCGGCATTCCCACCGTGCTCTACGGCGCCGGACCGCGCACGCTGGCCGAAGCCAACGGCCACGGCGCCGACGAGTGCCTGCGGCTCGGCGACCTGCGCGCGGCCACGGCAACGGTGGCGGCGATGCTGGCGGAATTGCTCACCGCCTGAGCCGCGCGGCGCTGTTGTCCGGTTCCGCGCCCCGCGATCAGGGCCTGCGGACGACCCGACCGGGTGGTGCCACCGCCGGCCGTGAATCGGTATTGTTCCGTACTGACAAGACAAGGCGACGGCGCAAGTCCCGTCGCCACCGACACCACCGCGAGAACCGAACCGTGAGCCTGAGCCTTTCGCCCGAGATCGTCCGTGCCCGCCGCAACACGCTGGGTGATGCGCTGCGCCGCAGCGCCCGCCGCCAGCGCAACCGCCAAGCGCTGGCCTATGCCGACCGCCAGTGGAGCTTCGAGGAACTGAACCAGGCCGCCGACCGCGTGGCCGGCTTCTACACCAGCCTCGGCCTGAAGGCCGGGGACCGGGTGCTGAGCTACGGCAAGAACTCCGACGCCTACCTGATCGCCTTCCTCGGCTGCACCCGACTCGGCGCCATCCATGTGCCGATCAACTACGCGCTGACCGGCGATGAGCTGGTCTACCTGGTCAAGCAGTCCGGCGCGGCGCTGGTGCTCAGCGATCCGGATCTGGCTGCCAACCTCGACGTGCTCGGCGCCGACCAGCCGGCCACCCGCCTGCTGCGCGGCGCGCCGGGCGAGGACCTGCTGAGCATCGCCCTGTCCGGCCCGCTGCCGGATACCGACTACCCGGTCGACGACAGCTCGGTCGCGCAGTTCCTGTACACCTCCGGCACCACGGCGGCGCCGAAGGGCGCGATGCTGAGCCATGCCGGCATCCAGGCCGAATACCAGACCTGCATCCAGGATCTGGAGCTGCGCGCCACCGATCGCGCGCTGGCGGCGCTGCCGCTGTACCACACGGCCCAGATGCACGTGTTCACGATGCCGCATCTGCTGGTCGGCGCCTGGCAGATGATCATCGACGCCCCGGCACCGGCCCGCGTGCTGGAGCTGATCGAGCAGGAAAGAATCACTTCGTTCTTCGCGCCGCCAACGGTCTGGATCAGCCTGCTGCGCCATCCGGACTTCGCCACCCGCGACCTGTCGTCGCTGGAGAAGGTCTATTACGGCGCTTCGATCATGCCGGTGCCGGTGCTGCAGGAGCTGCGCCAGCGGCTGCCGAAGGCGCAGCCGTTCAACTGCTATGGCCAGACCGAGATCGCGCCGATGGCCACGGTGCTGCGCCCGCACGAGCACGAGGCGCGTCCGGCCTCGGCCGGCCGGCCGGTGTTCAACGTCGAGACCCGCGTCGTCGATGACGACTTCAAAGACTGCGCCCCCGGCACGCTCGGCGAGATCGTCCACCGCAGCCCGCAGCTGACCCTGGGCTACTGGAACAAGCCGGAGCAGACCGCCGAAGCATTCGCCGGCGGCTGGTTCCGCTCCGGTGACCTCGGCTACTTCGACGACGAGGGCTATCTGTTCATCGCCGATCGCGTCAAGGACGTCATCAACACCGGCGGCGTGCTGGTGGCCAGCCGCGAGGTCGAGGAAGCGCTGCTGACCCACGCGGCGGTGTCGGAAGTCGCCGTGGTGGCGCTGCCCGATCCGAAGTGGATCGAGGCAGTGGCGGCGTTCGTGGTGCTGCGCGATGGCGCCAGCGCGACCGACGAGCTGCTGATCGCCCACGCCAAGGCGACGCTGGCGCCGTACAAGGTGCCGAAGCAGGTGATCTTCGTGCCGAATCTGCCGCGCAACACCGCCGGCAAGATCCTGAAGCGCGAGCTGCGCAAGGCGCACACCGGCTCGGAAGCGATGTTCGCGACCGGCTGAAATGACGACGCCGCCGGCGACGGTCGGTCGCAGGCGGCGTCGGTCATGGCTTGTGGTGTCGCGGCGCGGGTGCTGCCGTATTCGGGCCGCTGCCGCGCTCAGGCGGTAGCCGTGCGGGCCCAGCGGTTGGCACGCCGGAAGGTGCCGAGGTCGTTGAAACGCACGCCCATCTCGCGCATCACCCGGTGCGCCACCGGCGCGGTCATCTGGCGGATGTAGAACGGCTCCTTGACCACGAAGTGATGGATCGCGTGGGTCGAGCCGAAGTTGAAGCAGAACAGGTGGAACGGCGTCATCCACCAGGCGTTCAGCACCTGGCACTGCTGCAGCTCGTTGCCCGGCTCGACATCGCCGAAGTAGTGCATGTTCGAGCTGACGAAATGCAGTGAAAAGCTGCGCAGCACGTTCGGCGCGATCCAGACGACGACCAGGAAATCGACCACCTGCATGGTCGACACGATCCAGCCCCACCAGCCGATCTCGGTGCCGGCCAGCAGCGCCAGCCCATTCAGCGCATGGAAGCCGAGAAAGTTGTACCAGAGGCCAATCTGCACCCAGCCGAGCGGGAAGTAGCCGGCGGCGGCGCTGACGAACAACTTCAGGCGCTTCTGCTTCGGCACCTTGCCCATCCGCAGCGCCACCGACAGCAGGTTGTCGCCGGTCATCAGCAGGCGCTTGACGCCCCAGCGCTCGCCGTTGGTGATCGCCCGCTCTTCCAGGTCGTTGGCCTGGCCGGAAAACTTGTGGTGGTTGAAGTGCAAGGTGCGCCGCGCCCAGGGGTTGATCGTGGTCGGCCGCGCCAGCCAGACCAGCGCCATCATCGTGTGATGCGCCCACGGCTGCTTCTTGAAGTACATCCAGTGGATCAGGTCGTGTTCCAGCTCGTGGGTCAGCGAAGCGAACACGGCGACCAGCGGAATGCACAGCCAGGCGCTGATCAGGCCCGCGTAGTAGGCCCAGCCGCTGGCCACGATGCCGGCCCAGGCCAGCGCCAGGATCGCCGCGCCGATGGCGTCCTGCGATTTCAGGATCGGATAGCGCTCGCGCAGGTGCTGGCCTTCGGCGCTCACCACGGCCTTGATGTGGGCGGCCTTCTGTTCATCAGTCATGCGGCTCGGGTCGACGGTGCTCACTCAACGCTCCTCGTGCAACGTGGGGTTACGATGCGCCGCATTGTTCGCTCCGCCCGCCGTTCCCGCCTGATCGCCGACGCCACGATGTTGTCCGTGCACGACAAGTCACCGCTCACCACCGCCACCACGCTGACCAGCTGGGCGCGGGCGATCCGCAAATCCCTGGACGCCGCCGGTGTCGACAGCGCCGCGCTGTTCGCCGAGGCCGGCCTCGACATCGCCGCCCTGGGCGACGCCCAGGCCCGCTATCCGGTGGCCCGCACCAACCGGCTCTGGCAGCTGGCCGTGACCGCCACCGGCGACCCGGCGTTCGCGCTGAAGGTGGCCCGCGAAGCCGGCGTGCTGAGCTTCCACGCGCTCGGCTACTCGCTGGTGGCGTCGGCCACGCTGCGCGAAGCCTTCGAACGGCTGATCCGCTACTTCCGCGTGGTCAGTGATGGCGCCGAGCTGCGCTTCGGCTGCGATGGCGACACCTGCCATTACGCAATCGCCGCCACCGGCGACGGCCATGCGCCGATCCCGGAAGCCGTCGATGCCTTCGCCTATGTCGTCGTGCGCCTGTGCCGCGGCCTGTATCGCCGCGATCACGCGCCGCTGGAAGTGCGGCTGATGCGCCCTGCCCCGGCCGACCCGACGCCCTGGCAGCGCGCCTTCCGCTGCCCGGTGCTGTTCGACGCCGCCGAGAACCGGCTGCTGTTCGCCGCCGCCGCCTTCGACGCGCCGCTGGAATTCGCCAACCCGGAACTGGCCCGCCAGAACGACGAAGTGGCGGCCCGCTACCTGGCCCGCTTCGGCAAGCTGCTGGTCCGCGAGCGCCTGCGCGCCGTGCTGATCGAGCAGCTGCCGCGCGGCGAACCCTCGCAGGACCGCGCCGCCGAAGCGCTGCACCTGTCGAGCCGCAGCCTGCAACGGCGGCTGGCCGACGAAGGCACCCGCTACCAGGACGTGCTCGACGAACTGCGACGCGAGCTGGCGGTGTCCTACCTGCGCGAAGCGCGCCACTCGATCAGCGAGATCACCTACCTGCTCGGGTTCTCGGACACCTCCAGCTTCACGCATGCCTTCCGGCGCTGGACCGGGGTGGCGCCGAGTCGCTGGAAGCCAGGCTGAAATCGGCAAGCGAAGACCCGAAAAGCCAAGGCACAAAAGAGGAAGCAAAGGTCTGAAGATTTGATCTTTCCTTTGTGTCCTTGCTGTTCACTGCGCTTAGTGCCTTTGCGCTCCGGATTATTGCGTCCTGAGAGATCTACCGCCGAAACGCAGTGTCGGACCCGAGCAATGCGGCGGCAGAGTTGCCACCTGGATCGGGGTGCCCGCTTCGTTTCTCATAATCGAAACGCTGACAAAACACCTTGAAGTGACGCGGGCACGACTGGGAAGGAATACCGCCTGCCGCTAGACCATGCCTCAGTGTTCCGGATGTTCGTGAGCAGAAGCGCCTGCTCAAGAACTTCGTCATGAGGGAACAAGAACCATTGCTCGCCGGTACGAAATGCAACCCAAAGGTCCTTGCCGATGTAGTCGCATGAAAAGGTGAGACGGCCCTTTAGCTGAACGCGAAGGGTCGAGCCGTTGATATGTTGCGCCAAAAAATCTGCACCGTTCCAGTCATCACTCAGTCGAATCGTTACGAATCCATAACTTGCGAGAACGCCCGATAGTTTCTGGAAGTTGTAGCTCTCCTTCTGGCGGGCATTCAGCGCCTCATAGCGAACCTGCTCGAACGGGAACGGCATGAGCGACTACCTCTTCTTCGCCTTCCGCCCGGTCACCTTGCGCAGCAGGCCGATGCCCGGCACCAGTTCGCTGACCACCTTCGGCCGGGTGATGCCGGCGCGGACCAGGGTCATGGCGAGGGCGCGGACGATGCGGTCGCGGTTCTTGAACACGCTGTCGACCATCGGGATCGCGCGGTCGTCCATCACCGTCACGGTGTCGTCGGGTTCGTCGCCGAAGCGGTAGCGCAGGGTCAGCTTGACTTCGAGCGGCTCGGCGCTGCGTCGCGCGCGGGCGGCGTTGCCTATGATGCTGCCGCCTGCCTTGCGGCCGGCCTTTCCGTCGTTCTGCCCGTCGTTCTTCTTGTCGTTCTTCACGTTCCCGCCCTCGCTCCCGATGCGCAACGCCGACGAAACCACCCGCCCTCCGGCCGCTCCCGATGCCCTGCCCGAGCATCTGCTGGTGTTCGCCCACGGCAAGGAGAGCGGCCCCTGGAGCACCAAGATCCGCCATCTCGCCGAAACCGCCCGGGCGCATGGCTATACGGTTGTCAGCCCGGATTATAGACAGCAGCCGGACCCCGACCTGAGAGTCGCCCAGCTGATCGCGCTGGCGCCGAAAGCGCGCGGCGCCGTGGTGCTAGCGGGGTCGAGCATGGGCGGTTACGTGTCGGCGATGGCGGCCGGCGCGCTGCATCCGGACGCGCTGTTCCTGATCGCGCCGGCGCTGTACTTCCCCGGCTATGACCGGGCACCGCCGCAGCCGCCGGCGCTGACCCGGGTGGTGCACGGCTGGGGCGACGACATCGTGGTGCCGGACAAGGCGATCCGCTACGCCGCGACGTACCGGGTGCCGCTGACGATGCTCGACGCCGGCCACACGCTGAACGAGCGGCTGCCGGAGCTGGCGACCTTGCTTGGCGAGTTGCTCGATCAGGCCCGGCTGCACGCCGCCTACCGGCAGGCGCGTTACCGGATCGCAACAGGCATCGAACGCCGCATCGGCGTCGTCGATGCCGAGGCCGATCGCTGGCTGGCCGCGCAGGGCGTGGTGCAGCGCTGGGCGATCGTCACCGCCTGCAATCCGCTCGGGGCGGTTGTCGACGAGGCCCGCAACACGGCGGCCAGCGCGCACCTGCAGGCCACGTTGCAGGCGCAGGGCATTCGCCATCTGCCGGCGGCCGGGCTGGACCCGGCGGGCCAATGGCCGGCAGAGGCCTCCGAGCTGCTGATCGATCCGCCCGATGACAGCGCCGCCGAGCTGGGCCGTCAGTTCGGCCAGAACGCGATTGTCACCGGCCGGCTGGGCGAAGCGCCGGTCCTACGCTGGCTGCGCTGAAGTCTCAGCCGCGCGGCGCCGGCTGGGCGGCGACGTAGACGGCGAATTCCGGCGGCATCCGCCGGGGCCGGCCGTGCTTCATGTCGACGCAGACCCACAGCGTCTTGCCGCGCAGCACCACCTTGCGATCGGCCGGGCGGATGATCTGGTAGCCGCGCCACATGGTCAGCCGGGCGTCGTTCTCGATGATCCAGGTGCCGAGCAGCAGCTGTTCCCCGGCGAAGGTC
The DNA here is from genome assembly GCA_026398815.1 of Gammaproteobacteria bacterium. Taxonomy (GTDB): domain Bacteria; phylum Pseudomonadota; class Gammaproteobacteria; order Nevskiales; family Nevskiaceae; genus Nevskia. Next base: position 22,468 of record JAPLSA010000002.1, on the reverse strand, counting down.
GGCGCGAAGTAGTCCAGCTCGTGGCGGCGCACGACGCAGCCGGCATCGAGCGTCCGGTAGCGTTCCAGGGTCATGCCGAGCTTGTGGGAATGATCCCAGGCCACCCGTTCCAGCCAGCCGAGATAGGCGACGTTGTTGGTGTGGCCCATGCCGTCGGTGTCTTCCGGCTGCACGGTCACCGGCAGCACGTGCGGGTAGACGACATCCCAGTCGAGGCGGGCGGGCGGCGTGTCGCTCATTCGGATCGGCATCCATCGGGCAGGAACGGGTGGCGATTGTCGCCGACTCCGCCACCACCCGGCACCCGCGGGCGCGGCGTCCCTTATAATCCGCACCATTCCAGTCCGGTATCCGCCGACAGGCATCCGCCATGCTCAAGATTGCCAAGCTGACCGATTACGGCACGCTCGTGATGACCACGCTGGCGCGTGCGCCGGCGACGGTGCTGAACGCCCAGGAGCTGGCCGCGCGTTCGCATGTGTCGGCGCCGACGGTCGCCAAGCTGCTGAAGCTGCTGGTCAAGGGCGGGCTGGTGGAATCGACGCGCGGTGCCCACGGCGGCTACCAGCTGGCGCGCCGTGCCGAAGACATCACGGTGGCCGAGGTGGTCAGCGCGCTCGAAGGGCCGATCGCCATCACCGCCTGCGCCCAGCACGGCGGCGGCTGCACGATCGAAGGCAGCTGCACGTCGCGCTCGAACTGGCGGCTGATCGACGACGCAGTCCGCCAGGCGCTGTCGGCAGTGACCCTGGCCGACATGGCTGCACCGCGGCCGGGCGCCGTCACCCGCATCAAGCCGGCGGCCGCGCTGGGCAGCGTTCCGCACCGTGCCGGCTGACAACCCGAATTCCATTCCGACCACAGGATCAGCAACCGCCATGGCAGCCAGTCCAGACGCCGCAGCGACCCAGAACATCCGCGAGGTGACCGAAATGGTCGCCAGCCGGAAGCTCTACAGCGCCGGCTTCATCACCGACATCGAGGCCGACAAGGTTCCGCCCGGTCTTTCCGAGGATGTCATCCGCCTGATCTCGGCCAAGAAGGACGAGCCGGAGTGGCTGCTGAACTTCCGCCTCAAGGCCTATCGCCGCTGGCTGACGATGACCGAGCCGGAATGGGCGAACGTCCATTACGCGAAGGTCGACTACCAGTCGATCTCCTACTACTCGCAGCCGAAGTCGATGAAGGACGGCCCGAAGTCGCTCGACGAGGTCGACCCCAAGCTGCTGGAAACCTACAAGAAGCTCGGCATTCCGCTGCGCGAGCAGGAAATGCTGGCCGGCGTGCAGAACGTGGCGGTCGACGTGGTGTTCGATTCGGTGTCGGTCGGCACCACCTTCAAGAAGAAGCTGGCCGAAGCAGGCGTGATCTTCTGCCCGCTGTCGGAAGCGGTGAAGACGCACCCGGAACTGGTCAAGAAGTATCTCGGCTCGGTGGTGCCGTTCGCTGACAACTTCTACGCCGCGCTGAACACGGCGGTGTTCACCGAGGGCTCGTTCGTCTACATCCCGAAAGGCACCCGCTGCCCGATGGAGCTGAGCACCTACTTCCGCATCAACGAACGCAATACCGGCCAGTTCGAGCGCACCCTGATCATCGCCGACGAAGGCAGCCACGTGAGCTACCTCGAAGGCTGCACCGCGCCGCAGCGCGACGAGAACCAGCTGCATGCGGCGGTCGTCGAGCTGGTGGCGCTCGACGATGCCGAGATCAAGTATTCGACGGTTCAGAACTGGTATCCGGGCGACGAGGAAGGCCGCGGCGGCATCTACAACTTCGTCACCAAGCGCGGCGACTGCCGTGGCCCGCGTTCGAAGATTTCCTGGACCCAGGTCGAGACCGGCTCGGCGATCACCTGGAAGTATCCGAGCTGCATCCTCCGAGGCGACGACTCGGTCGGCGAGTTCTACTCGGTGGCGCTGACCAACCACCGCCAGCAGGCCGACACCGGCACCAAGATGATCCACGTCGGCAAGCGCACCAAGTCGACGATCGTCTCCAAGGGCATCGCCGCCGGTCGCGGTCAGCAAAGCTATCGCGGCCTGGTGCGGATGCTTGATTCCGCCGAAGGCGCGCGCAACTACACGCAGTGCGATTCCCTGCTGATCGGCGACCAGTGCGGCGCCCACACTTTCCCGTACACCGAAGTGCGCAACCCGAGCGCGACGCTCGAACACGAGGCCACCACCTCGAAGATCTCCGACGACCAGCTGTTCTACTGCCGAGCCCGTGGCATCGGCGAGGAAGAAGCGGTGTCGATGATCGTCAACGGCTTCTGCAAGGACGTGTTCAAGGAACTGCCGATGGAGTTCGCCGTCGAGGCGCAGAAGCTGCTGGCGGTGTCGCTTGAAGGCGCTGTCGGGTAAGGCGATGCCGGAAATCAGCCGCTTCCTCGGCATCGTCATCTGGGGTTCGATGCATCGCGACGAATTGCTTGAAAACTGGACCGAACTGAGCACCACCGGCCAGTTCCACAAAATCGAGCCGCTGGCATGAGTCTGCCGCTGATCACCGCAGCGCATTGCGTGCAAGGGCACGTCTTGCAACTCGCGTTCAGCGATGGATGCAGTGGCACCGTCGATTTCTCGGCGCTGCTCGACGGCGATCTGCCGCCGGTCTTCGCACCCTTGCGCGACCCCGCCGTGCTGGCCGATTTCCGGCTTGAGCACAGCACCCTGCGCTGGACCGGCGATCTCGATCTTGCCCCCGAATACCTGTATTTCCGCGCATTCGCGCATGAACCCGGCCTGCAGCGGCAGTTCGCCGACTGGGGCTATCTGGAGCCGCACACCGTCCATGCTTGACATCACCAACCTGCACGCCCGCGTCGAAGAAAAGGAAATCCTCAAGGGCCTGAACCTGAGCATCCGCCCGGGCGAAGTCCACGCGATCATGGGTCCGAACGGCGCCGGCAAGTCCACGCTGTCCAACGTCATCGCCGGCCGCGAGGGCTACCAGGTCACCGACGGCAGCATCCTGTTCAACGGCCGCGACCTGCTGGCGCTGGACCCGGAAGTGCGCGCCTGCGAAGGCATCTTCCTCGGCTTCCAGTACCCGGTCGAAATCCCCGGCGTCAGCAACATGACCCTGCTGAAAGCAGCGGTGAACGCGCGCCGCAAGCTGAAAGGCGAAAGCGAGATCGCGCCGAACGATTTCCTGGCCTGGGTTCGCGAGCAGGCCAAGAAGGTCAAGATCGATCCGAAGATGCTGTCGCGCGGCGTCAACGAAGGCTTCTCCGGCGGCGAGAAGAAGCGCAACGAGATCCTGCAGATGCTGGTGCTGCAGCCGACCTTGATGATCCTCGACGAAACCGATTCCGGCCTCGACATCGACGCGCTGAAGATCGTGTCCGACGGCATCAACGCGCTGCGTTCGCCGGAGCGCTCGACCGTGCTGGTCACCCACTACCAGCGCCTGCTCGACTACGTGCAGCCGGATTTCGTCCACGTGCTGGCACGCGGCCGGATCGTCCGCAGCGGCGGCCCGGAACTGGCCAAGGAACTCGAGGAAAAGGGCTACGGCTGGCTGGAGGCGGCATGAGCGAGCTTGCTTCCACCTGGGCCGACCGCTTCGAGCAGTGGGTCAGCAGCCACGACGCGGCCGAGCAGGCGCGCCGTCGCCGCCAGTTCCAGCGTTTCGCTGCCACCGGCTTTCCCGGCCCGGCCGACGAGGCCTGGCATTACACCGATCTGGCGGCGCAGGCCGATGCCGGCTACCAGCTGGCCGGTGCCGACGTAGCCGGCGCTGAAGAGGCTTCGACGCCGATCGCCGCGCTGCCCGGCTGCGCGCTGCTGGTCTATCGCAACGGCGTGCTCGACCGCGCGGCCAGCAGCGCCGCCGCCTTCGACGGCCCGGCGCTGGCCGCGTCCGCCGCTGCCGGCAGCGACGACGACGGCACTCAGGACGACGGCGGCATCGACGCGCTGAATGCGGCCTACGCCAGCGGCGGGCTGGTCTACACGGTGGCCGCCGGCCAGCGTGCTGCCCAGCAGCTGCAGGTGGTGCTGCAGTCGCAAGCCGGCGACACGCCGCTGATGAGCCACCAGCGGCACCGGATCGTGCTCGGCGCGCAGGCCGAGGCGACGGTGCTGCTGCAGTTCGTCGGCCACGGCGGCCCGAGGCTCACCACCCATGTGATCGAGGTGACGCTGGCTGCCGGTGCGCGCCTCCACCTGCACCGGCTGTCCAGCGAAACCACCGGCGCCACGCTGCTGACCCGGCTCGATGCCCGGCTCGACCGCGACGCCCAGCTGCACCTGTCGGGCGTTGCCGTCGGCGGCGGTCTCGGCCGGCACCGCGCCGATGTCCGTCTCGACGGCAGCGGCGCGGAACTGCATGCCACCTCGCTGCAGGTGCCGGCCAGCGGCGCCCATGTCGACGACCTGGTGCGCGTCGTCCACGCGGCACCGCACGGCACCAGCCGGATCGTCGCGCGCGGCATCGTCGATGCCCACGCCAAGGCCATCTTCAACGGCCGCGTGGTCGTGCGCCCAGGCGCCCAGAAGACCGACTCCGAACAGCGGCTGGCCAATCTGCTGCTGTCGCGCAAGGCCGAGGTCAACGCCAAGCCGGATCTGGAAATTCACGCCGACGACGTCAAATGCGCCCACGGCGCGACAGTCGGCCAGCTCGATGCGGTGGCGCTGGCCTACCTGCGCAGCCGTGGCATTCCGCAGGCCGAGGCGCGGGCGCTGCTGCTGCGCGCGTTCGCCACCGAAACACTGGAACGGCTCGGCTGGCCGGCGCTGCAGGCGCTGATCGCCGAGCGGCTCGGGCTGCCGGCGGACGAGCTCGACCTCGCCTTCGGAGACGCCGAATGAGCGCGCCTGGCTACGACATCGACGCGATCCGCGCCCAGTTCCCGATCCTGGCCGAACCGGTGCGCGGCGGCCGCCTGGCCTATCTGGACAACGCCGCCACCACCCAGAAGCCGGAGGCGGTACTGGCGGCGATCGACCGCTACTACCGCCACCAGAATTCCAACGTGCACCGTGCCGTGCACGACCTGGCCGAGCGGGCGACCACCGCCTACGAAGGCGCGCGCGACCGCATCGCCCGCTGGTTCAACACGGCGCGTGAGGAAATCGTCTTCACCCGCGGCACCACCGAAGCGATCAACCTGGTCGCCTACAGCTTCCTGCGGCCACGTCTCGCCGCCGGTGACGAGGTGTTGCTGACCGGCATGGAACACCACTCGAACATCGTGCCCTGGCAGCTGGTGGCGAAGGAAAAGGGCGCGAAGATCGTCGCCGCGCCGGTGCTCGACGATGGCGCGCTGGACTTCGAGGCCTGGACCGCGCTGCTCAACGAGCGCACCAAGTTCATTGCCGTGGTCCACGTGTCGAACTCGCTCGGCACGGTGAATCCGGTCGACAAGATGATCGCCGCTGCCCAAGCGCGTGGCATCCCGGTGCTGGTCGACGGCGCCCAGTCGGTCGCCCACATCGCGGTCGACTTCCCGGCGCTGGGCGCCGACTTCTTCACCTGCTCGGCGCACAAGGCCTATGGCCCGACCGGCTTCGGCTGCCTGGTCGCCAAGCGCGCGCATCTCGATGCGATGCCGCCCTGGCATGGCGGCGGCGACATGATCCGCACGGTCAGCTTCGAGGAAAGCACCTGGAACGAGGCGCCGTACCGCTTCGAGGCCGGCACGCCGGACATGGCCGGCGCGGTCGGCTTCGCGGCGGCGCTGGACTGGATCGAATCGGTCGGGCTGGAGGCGATCGCCGCGCACGAGCACCAGCTGCTGCTCGAGGGCACCGCGCTGCTGGCCGATATTCCGGGCCTGCGGATGATCGGCACCGCAAAGAACAAGGGCGGCGTGATGTCGTTCGTCATGGCCGCCGGCCATGCCCAGGACATCGGCACCCTGCTCGACCAGTACGGCGTCGCCGTGCGCACCGGCCACCACTGCACGATGCCGCTGATGGCCCGTTTCGGCGTGCCGGCGACGGTGCGCGCCTCGCTGGCGGCCTACAACAACCGCGAGGATCTGGAGCAGCTGGCGATGGCGCTGCGCAAGGCCAGCCGCCTGCTGGCCTGAGCACCGGGCGGCGGCCCCTGCAGCGCATCGTTGTGCCGGTGCCAGCCGTATGATCGACTGCACGCAGGCGCGCCCGATCATGCGGCGCGGCCTCGCGGCTGGAGATCATGGATACGAGCCCTCGCGCCAACGGCTTCACCCTGCTTGAACTGATGGTGGCCCTGATCGTCGTGTCGATCCTGCTGGTGGTCGGCCTGCCGAGCTTCAGCGCCACCGTCCGCCAGAACTGCACGGTGACCACCGCCAACACCTTGCTGACGGTGCTGACGGCGGCGCGCAGCGAAGCCCTGAAACGCGACCGCACGGTGACCGTCTGCCTGAGCGTCGACGGCGAGCACTGCGCCAGCAGCAGCGCCGGCAGCTGGGACCAGGGCTATCTGATGTTCATCGACAGCGACGGTGACCACACCTACGCCGGCACCATGGCCGAGCCGCTGCTGAAGGTCGAGCGGCCGCTCAGCACCTGCGCCCGGATCACCAAGAACGGCGATCGCCCGTACATCCGCTACAGCGGCCTCGGCCGGATGCTCGACGCCGCCAGCTTCACGGTCGCCGCCACCTCCGGAGCGCGCTTCGAGCGCCAGGTGGTGATCAGCCCGACCGGCCGGCCGAGAGTCGAGCGGCCATGAGGCGGGCCGCCGGCATGACGCTGGTCGAGGTGCTGGTCGCCGTGCTGGTGCTGGCCATCGGCCTGCTCGGCATTGCCGGCCTGCAATCGGCAGCGCTGTCGAACAACCTGATGGCCTACCAGTACACGCTCGCCTCGTCGCTGGCGCAGGCGATGACCGAACGGATGCGCGCCAACCGCGAAGGCGTGCGCAGCGGCGCCTATGTACTCGACGCCGATGCCCGGCCAGCACCGGCACCGGTCAACTGCGCCGCCAGCGCCTGTTCGCCAGTCGAGCAGGCGCAGTGGGACATCGCCGCGATCTACGCCCAGCTGTCGTCGTCCGCCGACACCGCCAACCTGCCCAGCAGCCCGCGCGGCGTGCTGCCCGGCAGCCACCTGTCGATCGCCTGCGACGACGGCGCCTGCGCCGCCGACAGCCTGCGCATCGTCACCGTCTACTGGGACGGCAGCCGCCGCCGGCCGGACCGCATCGATTGCGACGCGCTGCACTGCGTGCGTCTCGGCTACTTGCCGTGATGCGCCCGCGCGGCTTTTCGCTGGTCGAACTGATGGTGACCCTGGTAGTGGCGCTGCTGCTGCTGGTCGGCATCGCCCGGGTGTTCGTGATTTCCAAGCAGAGCTACCGGGTGCAGGAAAGCACCAGCCGCATGCAGGAAAACATCCGCGTCGCCTCCGACTACTTCAACCGCTACCTGCGCCAGGCCGATTTCTGGGGCGGCGTCGCCAGCACCGAGGTGCGCCTGCGGCCCGGCACCACCGCCATCGGCAAGGGCAGCTGCACGAAGGCCTGGATCATGAACCCGGCGGAAGGCCTGCTCGGCTACGCCGGCGCGGCCAGCCGGCCGGTCGGCATGCCGGCCGGCTGCCTGACCCGCTACGTCAGCGGCTCCGACGCCCTCGCCGTCCGCTTCGCCAGCCCGGACGATTTCACCCGCGACGCCGCGCTCAGCCGCAGCGCCGTCGAACGCGGGCCGCTGTACCTGCGCGCCAGCCTCGGCCACGGCGGCCTGCTGTTCGATGTCCGCGATGCCGATCTCGACGACATCCGCCGTTCGCCGCCCGGCGGCCCCGAAAGCGGCGTGTTCAACTACAAGCTGAAAATTGCCGTTTTCCACTTGCAGACGCAGGATTTCGGCAGCGGTCCGGTGCCGACCCTGGCGATGCTCGAACTGGACCGGTCGTCGCTGACCACGGTGCAACTGGTTGACGGAATCGAGATGCTGGCCTTCAGCTTCGGAGTCGACAGCAATGACGACCAGCAGGTCGACCGCTACCGCGAAGCCGCCGACATCAGCGACTGGCGACAGGTGCTCAGCGTGCGCGTGAGCTTCATCGCCCGTGGCGACGAACGCGACAACCTGGTCGACACCCAGGAGTACGCGCTGACCGCCAGCCGCTGCTACGGCCCGGCCCGGTCCCGCTGCGCCAGCCGCTACAGCGATGCCGATGCCCGCTTCCAGCGCCGCCTCGTGGTGCAGGAAGTGCAGCTGCGCAACCGGGTGCGCGGCTGATGTCGCGCCCGGCGCTGGCAGCTCGATCGCGCGGCTATGCGCTGGTCACCGCCGTCGTGTTCCTGGTGCTGCTGACGCTGGTGGCGCTGGCCGCCATTCGTGGCACCGGGCTGGAAGTGAAGTCGACCGCCAACAACACGCTGCGGGCCGAAGCGTTCGCGGCATCGGAAATCACCCGCACGCTGGCCGGCCGGCAGATCGACCGCCTGTGCGCGCAGGCCGGCCGCGACGGCCTGACCCGCGACGACGACCCCAGCGCCGTGCGCGCCGTGCCGGGACTGCGGGTGCTCGACGACGGCAACTGGTGCCTGGACGCCGACGCCGCCTTCGTCGCGATGCCGGCCGGCGCGCCGGCCGACGCCCGCTACGACCGCGACCGGCCGCCGGCCGCGCACGGCAGCGCCTGGGTGCAGCGCCTTTACCGGACCACGGTGACCGGCGCCGGCCAGGCCCAGGCCGCCGGCTACGGCGGCACCGGCGTCGGCAGTGCCAGCGGCGGCGCGCAGATCTTCTTCCACGTCTACAGCCGCGGCAGCGACCGTCCGGCCACCGGCAGCAGCGCGCCGGAAGCCGGCTACGACACGGCGGCCGTCTACCGCTACGTGATCCGCCGATGAGCCGTCCGCTGCAACGCCTCGGCCGGCTGCTGGCGCTGTTCGCGGTCTGCAGCACCTGCCTGACACTGCCCGGTGCCACGGTGGCGCAGGCCAGCATCGTGCTGGGCCGGCTGTCGCTGGAAGCCGCCGCCGATTTCGTGGCGCTGCCGCTGACCACCCGCAAGGCGGTCACGCCGCTGGTGATGCTCGGGCTGGCGATCGACGAACAGGCCCACCGGCGCGCCTACGACGACCTGGCCGACATCGACGGCGATGGCCTGATCGACACCGACTACCGCAACGACCACCGCTACGCCGGCTACTTCGACGACGGGCTCTGCTACGACCACGACGGCAGCCGCTTCCGCGCCGCCAGTGCCGCCAGCGCGCACCGCTGCAGCGGGCGCTGGAGCGGCAACTTCCTGAACTGGCTGACGATGACCCGGCTCGACCTGATCCGCCATGCGCTGTACGGCGGTCACCGGCAGGTCGACAGCGACAGCCTCACCGTGCTCGAACGCGCCGACGTGCCGGACGACAGTCACGCCTGGGTCAAGGTCTACGGCGGCGCCGACCTGGCGCAGCTGATGCCGGCCCCGGCCGCTGCCGTGATGTCGTTCTGCAACGTCAGCCGCAGCGTCGGCGGCGCTTCGCCCGGCGAACCACTGCTGCGGGTGGCCGCCGGCGCCGCGCCGCTGTGGGCATCGACCGACCACGGCCATTGCGACGACCGGGCCGGCGCGCCGGGGGTGCCGGCCACGGCAATCGTCGACTTCCCGGTGCGGGTGGAAGTCTGCTCGGCGGCCGCGCCGGTGCAGGAAGGCGTCTGCCAGCGCTATCCGGGCGGCGGCCTCAAGCCGGTCGGCGTGCTGCAGCGCTATGGCGAAGCCGGCACCGTGCGCTTCGGCCTGATCGCCCGCAGCGCGTCGCGGCCGCGCTCCGGTGGCCAGCTGCGGCGCAACATCCTGCCGCTGGTGGGCAACGGCAACGATCCGGCGGCCTGCGCCAGCGGTGACGAGATCCGCCTGTCCAGCGGCCAGTTCTGCCCGCCGTCGGCCGCTGCCGGCGGCGTCATCAGCGCACTCGAGCGGCTGCGCATCACCCGCTACGCCAGCCTCGACGATCCCGACGGCGGCTATCGCGACTGCCGGGGCGAGCCGCTGTTCACCCGCGCGGCCGGCGGCAACGGCATCCGCCGGCCGGGGCCGCTCGACGGCCAGGAATGCAGCAACCACGGCAATCCGGTCGCGGAAATCCTGGCCGAATCGCTGCGTTATCTCGCCGGTGCGGCCGGCCCGTCGCCGGCCTTCTTCGCCTCGGCCGATGCCGAGCGCGCGCTGCTGCCCGGCCAGGACGCGCCGGACTGGCGCGATCCGCTGCGCGAGCTGGGCGCCTGCGTCGACTGCAGCGTGGTGATGATCAGCAACGGCCCCGGCAGCTTCGATGCCGATGAGCTGCCGGACCTGCCGCTGAAGATCGCCGGCAGCATTCCCGCCGCCGCCTGGGCCGACGCCACCGACCGCATCGGCAGCGCCGAAGGGCTCGATCCGCTGCAGCTGGTCGGCCGCCTCGAGACGCGCCCGCCGGCAGCCACCGACGAGCGCCTCGACGCCGCCCTGTGCCAGCGCCCGGCCAGCCCGCCGGAGCGGCTGTCGACGCTGCGCGGCCTGTGCCCAACGGCGCCAGCCCGCGACGGCAGCTATCTGGCCGCCGGCGTTGCCTACCTCGGCCATGTGCGCGACCTGCGGCCGGACCTTGCCGGCCGGCAGTCGGCAGCGTTCTACGCGCTGGAATTCGACGATCCGCTGCCGGTCATCCCGATCCGCACCGACGCCGGCCTGCTGACCCTGAGCCCCAGCTGCCAGTCGCTGGCCGGCAGCGCCGCGCCGTCCGATCCGGCCAGCCCGCGCCGGCAATGCGCGTTCAGCTCGGCACTCGCCGGACCGATCCAGGATGCCGACGGCCGCCTGCTGGGCCGGCCGCTGTCGGCCAGCGGCCGCTCCGGCAGCCTCTATGTCGCCTGGCACGACGCGCCGTACGGCGGCCGCCACGACAGCCGGGGCGCGGAGCTGATCAGCTGGTGCGTCGGCAGCGAATGCCTGCCACAGCCGGCGCCCGGCAGCCGCGACGGCCTGTGCTTCGGCGTGGCCAACGGCACGACGCCCGACTGCGTCGACGGCGCGCTGCGCAGCATCGGCGGCGACGAGCTGCTGGTGCGGGTCGAGACGCTGTCCGGCGCGCCGGGCGCGGCGATGCTGCACGGCTATGTGATCACCGGCACCGCCGGTGCCGGCGACGACGGCAGCCATCTGCTGCTGAGCCGGCCGGCCATCGCCGGAGCCAGCGACGCCCGCAACCGGCTGCTGGCGCCGGCGCAGCCGCTGCCGGCCAGCTGGAACGCGGTGGCGGTGCGCAGCTACACCGCCCGGCCGGCGGGCCGGCCGCAGCCCGGGCCGCTGGAACTGGCGGCCCGCTACGGCAGCTTCGCGGTCGACCCGGCGGCTGTCGATCCGTTGCCGGAAGCCGCCGGCACCGGTGCCGGCGGCTGCGCGGCAACCTCGTGGGATCGCTACGACCGCGATGGCGCCAGCCGGCCGGACTGCGTGGCGGACCACTATCACGCGCTGCGCGACGCCGGCCAGATCGGCGACCGGCTGCGCCAGGTACTGGGCTCGGTGCTGGCCCGCAGCAGCCTGGCCCAGGCGCGCCGCGTCGGCGTGCAATCCGGTTTCACGCAGGGCAACGGCCTGGCCATCCAGACGGTCTACGAATCGCGCGCCACCGATCGCGGCGGCCGCAGCGTCGACTGGATCGGCAACGTGCAGGCGCTGTTCGTCGATCGCGACGGCCAGCTGCGCGAGGACGACCCGAGCCGCGACGGCGTGCTCGACGAAAGCGACTACGCCCAGCATCCGGTGGTGCAGCTGTACTTCGATGCCGACGCCCAGCAGACCCGCTTCCGCCGCTTCCGCGACAACCCGGCGACCGCGCCGGGCGCGTTCACGGTGATCGACGACCTGCAGCAGCTGCGCACGGTCTGGAGCGCCCGCCCGCAGCTGGCGGCGCTGGCCGAGGTCGGCGAACAGCGCGCCTACCGGGCGCCGGCCGTGCGCGGCCGGCACATCCTGACCTTCCTGGACCTGAACCTCGACGGCAAGGCGCAGGCCGGTGAAACCGTCGATTTCCTGCCGTCCCGTTTCACGGCCGGCCGCCAGGGCGTACTGAACGTCGACGGCCCGGAGGCAGCGACGGCGCTGATCGACTGGGTGCGCGGCAACGACCATCCCGGCCTGCGCAGCCGGGTGATCGATCGCGACGGCGCCGGTCTGCAGACCCAGCGGCTCGGCGACATCGTGCACGGCCAGCCGCTGCTGGTCGCCGCGCCGGCCGATGCCTACGACCTGCTGTACGGCGACCGCTCCTACGCCGGCTTCTTCCGCCAGTACAGGGCGCGCCGGCAGGTGGTCTATGTCAGTGCCAACGACGGCCTGCTGCATGCGTTCAACGCCGGCTTCCGGCGCGCCGACGATCGCGGCTTCGCCACCGCGCCGGCCGGCGGCGGCGTCACCGAGCATCCGCTGGGCAGCGAGCTGTGGGCCTACCTGCCGTTCAACCTGCTGCCGCATCTGGGCTTTCTGGCGGCGCCGGACTACGGCCACCAGTGGCTGCTCGACGGCACGCCGCGAGCCTTCGACGTCCGCGCGTTTCCGGCCGATGCCACACATCCGGACGGCTGGGGCACGCTGCTGGTGGTCGGCATGCGGCTGGGCGGCGGCGAGCTGAACATCCCCGACGTGCAGGCCGGCGGCGGCAACCGCGCGCGCTTCGCCGACTTCGCCGCCGGCCTGCGCGAGCGCAGCACCTTCACCACCCGCTCCGCCTACGTGGTGCTCGACATCACCGATCCGGAGCAGCCGCCCCGGGTGATCGCCGAGATCGCCGACCGCGACCGGGAGCGCGGCATGCTCGGCTTCACGACGGCGCGGCCGGCCGTGGCCGGCTTCGCCACCGGCACCGACCCGGCCACCCGCAGCGACGCCTGGTACCTGTTCGCCGGCAACGGTCCGGACCTGCCGGAACTGAACAATGTCGTGTCGCGGCGCAGCGCGCGGCTGTTCGCCGCCAATCTCGGCACGCTGCTCGATCCGGCGCGGAGCCTGGACGACGCGATCGAAACCTTCCGCGGCGACGGTATCGGCAGCGACGAGGCGGACTTCCCGTCGCAGGCGCCGGCCAGCTTCATCGGCGATCCGGTGGCGGTCGACTGGGACCTCGACTACCGCGCCGACGCGCTGTACTTCGGCACCAGCGGCGGCAGCGCGGCGGCGCCGGCCGGCAAGCTGTTCCGGCTGGCGTTCAATCCGCCGCCGCCCGGCCTCGATGGCCGCCGCGCCTTGCCGCCGGTGGCCAGCTGGTCGGTCCCGGCCGTGGTGCTGGACACCCAGGGGCCGGTGCTGCACGCGCCGTCGGTGACACAGGACGAGTTCGGCAATCGCTGGCTGCTGTCCGGCACCGGCCGCTACCTGGCCGGCGCCGATCGCGCCAGCAGCGCGCCGCAGATCCTGTTCGGCGTCATCGACCGGGCCGCCGCCGGCAGCACGCCGCCACGGCTCAGCGCGCTGACCGATACCAGCAGCGCCGTGGTCGCCGATGGCGGCGTGGTCAGCGGGCTCGGCGCCGGCATCAGCAACGAGTCGATGCTGGTCGATGCGATCCGCGGCAACGATGCCGGCGTCGGCGGCAGCGGCGGCTGGCTGTTCCGGCTGACCGCCGGCGTCAGCGGCAGCGCTGCCGAACGGCTGGCGGCGGACACCGTGCTGCTCGACCGCACGCTGTTCGCGACCGCTTACGCGCCGGCCGAGGCGCTGTGCAACGACCAGGGCAACAGCCGGCTGTTTGCGGTGAATTTCCTGACCGGCGCACCGCGTGCGCGGCGGCCGGTGCTGCGCAACACGGCCGTGATCGGCGCACCGCCCATCGCCTTCGCGCCGCTCGGCCAGGGCCTGGCCGGTGCGCCCAGCCTGCGGGTCGCGGCCCCGACCAACCAGCGTCCCGGCGGCTACACGATCAGCCTGCCGTCGATCACCGGCGCGGTCGACCAGCGCCAGGCACGCGACGCCGGCGGCCTGCACTCGGGCGAGATCGACTGGCGCGAGAATCATCCGGAATGAACGCCTTGCGCAGACTGAAGCCGGCCGGCGTGACCCTGATCGAGCTGCTGGTGGTGCTCGCGATCGTCGGCATCCTGTCGATGGTGGCGCTGCCCACCTACCTCGCCTATCAGCTGGAAGCCGGCCGCAGCACCGGCGCCAGCTGCCTGATCGACGCCGAATACCGGCTGGCGCAGCACGATGCGAAAACCGGCAGCGCCGCTGCCACGCTGGCCGCCGCCGGGGTGCCGGAACGCTGCGGCGACACGCCGGCCTACCTGCTGAGCCTCGACGACGGCCGCATCTGCGGCGCCGGTGCCGGCAGCGGCCGCTACGCGCTGCGCGCCCGCGGCGAGGACCGCCAGGCGGACGACGGCGATCTGGTGCTCTGCGTGGACCCGTCGGTCGGCAGCCCCGGCCTGCGCCTGACCCATCTGCACAGCCGGCCGGACGCGCCCGATCGCCTGCTGCCCGGCTGGGACTTCAAGCCCGGCCAATGACCGCGCCCGCCCGCCCGTTGCGCCGCCGCCGGTCGTCCGGCTTCACGCTGCTGGAGCTGATGGCGGCGGTCGTTGTCGTCGGCCTGCTGGCGACCTTGGCGGTGCCGAGCTACCGCAGCTACGTGCTGCGCGCCAACCGCGCCGTGGTGCGGACCTTGATGGTCGACCTGGCCGCGAAACTGGAAGTGGAAGCGCTGCGCCGGGGCGGTTACCCGGACACTTTCGACTTCTACCTGATCGGCGCCGACCGCGGCTTCGGCGCCGAGCGCGAGTTCTTCATCACCGCGCGCGGCCAGGTGATCGGCGATGTCGGCGACGCCGGCTACGACGACAGCGTCTACGGCATCCGCCTGCTGGCAGCCGAAGCCGACGCGCTCGGCCAGCGCCGCGACTACACGCTGACCGCCCGCGCGCTGCACGGCCAGCTGAGCGATCGCAACTGCCTGACGCTGAGCCTGCAGGCCAACGGCCGGCGCAGCGCCACCCCGGGGAGCGTCGAGGAATGCTGGGGCCGCTAGTGCAGCGCATACGACAAACCGTGTGCGCTGCACGAGCCGCCGCTGGGTCTGCGCCGCACTGCCGCCGGTCCGTGAAGGTGCTGCGCGCTCACCGGCCACGCGGAAATCAGGCTACCGTTGTGAGGTCCCTGCGGTGCCTGCCTGCGATGGCCAACGACAACGGATTCACGCTGCTGGAAATGCTGGTGGTCATCGCCATCGCCGCGCTGCTGATGTCGCTGGCCGGCCCCGGCCTGCGCAGCTTCCTGCTCGCCAGCGCACGCGGTGACGCCGCCACCGCGCTGTACGGCGCGATGGTGCAGGCGCGCGGCGAAGCGATCGCCCGCAATGCCTCGATCATCGTCTGCCCGCGCAACCCGGCGGCGCGAGGCGACCATCCCCGCTGCGATGCCTCGGCGACCCGCAGCTGGGTCAACGGCTGGGTGATCTACCGCGACAGCGCGCCCGACAGCAGCAGCGCCAAGCCGGCGGCGGCGGCCGACGTGATCGCCGCCGGCGAGCCGGTGGACCGGGCGCTGGTCTGGCACAGCGAACCGGACGGCATCACTGCCGTGCAGTTCGAGTCCTCGGGCCGGCTGTCGAGCAGCACCCGCATCACCCTGCACCTGTGCCGTGACGACGACCCGCACTGGGAAGGCCGGCGCGTGCAGGTCGACACCAGCGGCCGGATTCGCCTGGCCCGCGACACCGGCTGCGCGGCATGAGCGCGCGCAACGGCGGCTTCACGCTGGTCGAGGTGATGATCACCGTGTTCATCGTTGCCGTCGGCCTGCTGAGCGTTGCCGGCCTGCAGGCACTGTCGAAGAAATCCAACTTCGACGCCATCCAGCGCACCCAGGCGGCGGCGCTGGCGCAGGACCTGATCGAGCGGATGCGCGCCAACCCCGGTCGCGGCGCCGACTACCTGACCGACGCCCGCAACGGCATCAGCAACGCCCGGTTGCCGCCGGCGCCGGCCCGCGCCTGCGCGGTGGACGGCAGCAGCGGCAACCCGCGCTGCACGCCGGTGCAGGTGGTGGCCTTCGATCGCTACGAGTGGTCGCGGGCGCTGTTCGGCGATGTCGAACGGATCGCCGACAGCGCCGCCGGCGGGCTCAGCGAGCCGACCGCCTGCATCACCAACACCCGCGCGCCCTGCGGCGTCTACACGGTGGCGATCGCCTGGCGCGGCATCACGCCGCTGCCGCCAGCCGATCCGGCCGACAGCGCCAGCCCGGCGGCCAATCCCTGCGGCCTCGACAACACCGCCTACGACGATCCCGGCACGCCGGGCGTCGACGCCCGGCTGCGGCGGATCATCGTCGTGCGCACCGTGATCGACGACCACAGCGGCCAGTGCCTGGCGGCGGTGACGCCATGAGCGCCGCCGGCCGGCAGCGCGGTTTGTCGCTGGTCGAGCTGATGATCGCGGTGACGCTCGGCCTGATCGTGCTGGCGGCGATCCTGGCGGTGTTCAACCAGAACAGCCGCAGCTTCCGGCAGACCGATGCCGTGGCGCGGATGCAGGACAGCGCCCGCTTCGCGCTCGACACCCTGGCCCGCGACCTGGCGATGGCCGGCTACTACGGCGGCCTGTACGGCGCCGCCGGCATCGTGCCGATCAGCCGCGCGCCGACGCTGGACTGCGGCAGCGCCGACAGCAGCACCTCGCCGGCCACGCCGTGGGCGTTCCAGCTGCGGCGGCGCGTGGAATTCCGCAACCAGCGTTCGGCGGTCACTGTCGCCAGCGCCTTCCCGTGCCTGGGCGGCAGCAGCACGCCGGTGGCGCCGGATACCGACATCGTCGCGATCCGCCGGGTGGCCGGTCAGGTCACTGCCGAAATCGCCGCCGGCGGCTCGGTGCAGCTGCGCCCTTATCAGGTCTATCTGAAGACCAACGGCACGGTCGGATCGCTGATCCAGAACGGCAGCAGCGCCAGCTTCAGCCTGAGCACCTCCACGGTCGAGCCGCTGCAGGCGCCGATGAGCTTCTGGAAGTACGTGCCCCGGCTGTACTTCATCCGCAGCTACGCCGAAACGCCCGGCGACGGCGTGCCGGCGCTGTGCCGGATGGAACTGCAGCACGTCGCCAGCCCCACGATGGCAGTGGAATGCCTGGCCGACGGCGTCGAGAACCTGCAGCTGGAATGGGGGCTGGACAGCGACAACGACTGCGTCGTCGACACCTACACCTCCAGCCCCGATGCCGATGCGCTGGCGCAGACCGCGATCACCGCGCGGGTCTGGATCCTGGTGCGCAGCACCGAGCCGGAGGGCGGCTACCGCGACGACAAGACCTTCGAGTTCGGCGACTACGAAACCACCGCCGGCCACGCCGACGCCTTCCATCGACGGGTCTATTCGACCACCGTGCAGCTGCGCAATCCGGTCGGCGATCTCGGCCCCTGCACCGGGCCGTCGTCGCTGACGGCGGCGGTGACGCCATGAGGCGCCGCCAACGCGGTGCGGCGCTGGCGACGGCGCTGCTGATCCTGATCGTGCTGACCCTGCTCGGGCTGGCGGCGATGCGCAGCAGCCGGCTGGAGCTGAAGCTGTCGCAGAACGCCGAAAGCCGCGTCAACGCGCGGCAATCGGCGCAAGCGATCGCCGACGGCATCACCCAGGTCGACGCCAATCTGGCGATCGGCAGCGGGCCGGGCTTCCTCGCCTGCTACCGGCCGGCGTCGGGCATCGCGCAGCCCGACAGCCTGCCGTTCAGCTGCGACACGCCGACGCTGCCGGCGCCGGCCGACGATGCGCTGCGCGCCTACAGCTATGCGCGAGTGCAGCGCGAGACGCCGGAATTCCTGACCACCGCGACGCTGCGCGGCGCCGGCAACAGCGGCCGCAGCTACGACTACGCGCGCTTCACGGTCACCGGCGGCTACGACCATGGCAGCGAAGGCTTCGGCGCCGCCGAAGTCGTGCAGGGCGTGCTGAAGCTGCATGCCAGGGCTGGCGGCGTGAGCTACCAATGAGCCGCCTCGCCCGCCTGCTCGGTCCACTGCTGCTGATGCTGGCGACGCTGGCCGCCGGCCTGCCGGCGGCGACCCGCGCCGACGACATCGATCTCTACGCCAACGCCCAGGCCAACACCTTGCGGCCGCCGTACACGGTGATCGTGCTGGATCTGAACCTGCTCGGCATCTGCAACAGCGTGCTGACCCAGACCAGCAATCCGAACAATCCGGACGCGCCGCAGCTGTGCCTGAACATCACCAGCAGCATCCTGCTCAGCGACCTGCTGACCGGCGTCACCAGCAATCCGGCGCAGCTGCTGAGCACCCTGCTGCTCGGCAGCGGCAGCACCGACGCCGGACGCGCGCAGGCGCTGTGCAATCTCTATGGCCTGCTGGGCCTCAACTCGCCGGTGGTGGCGCTGCCGGCCGTCGGGCTGGCGCTGCAGTTGCTGCTCGGCGGCGTGTCGACGCTGAGCTGCGGCACGCTCAATTTCCTGCTCGGCATCCCGCTGCTCGGCAGCGTCGTCAACCCGCTGCTCGGCGGCTTCGTCGGCCAGCTGGTCAGCGGCCTGGTCAACCCGCTGCTGACCACCACCGTCGGCCGTCTGCCGGTGGCCGTGCTCGGCCTGCTGAACACGACCTTCAGCGGCATCCTGAACCTGGGCCAGATCAACCTGCTGGCGCTGCTGGAAGCGATCCTCAGCAATCTGATCAACACCAATGTGGCGATCATGGTGTCGCACGCCGATCGCGCCAACGCCAGCGGTTCGCCAGGCAGCAGCTGCAGCTTCGCCGACAGCGCCAGCATTCCCGCGGCCCGCCGCAGCACCGCCGGCTGCAGCAACGGCGCCTATCTGCTGGCCGGCTTCACCCCGCTGGTCAACCAGGGTTCGGTGACCACGCTGGTCAACCGCGTCGGCAGCCTGCTGAGCAGCGCGCTGACCCCGACCAACCTGCTGAACTCGATCACTGCGCTGCTCAGCACCGCAGTGACCACGCCGACCCAGCTGCTGCCGCCGTACCAGGGCAAGGAAGCCTATGCCGAGCTGATCCACTACCTGGCCGGCCGCGAGGTCTATAACGCGCCGCTGGCTCGCTGGGACGGCCTGACCAGCCTGCTGACGCGCGACACCAGCGTCGAGCTGGCCAGCGGCCTGTACAGCCAGCCGGCACTGGAATGCCGCACCGCCAACGTGCTCAACGTGATGCTGACCAACAACATCCGCGACAGCGAATCCGACGCTGCGCTGCGCGCCTTCCTGCCCGGCCTGCCGGCGAGCGGCGCGATCACGCTGGCCGACGTGGTGCGCCAGACCAGCAGCCCGAACAGCTTCCGCGACAAGGACAACCACGACGTCAACCTGCGCTCGTTTTTCCTGATCCAGAACCTGCTGACCAGCACCGCGACTCTCGCCAACACCGGCGCCACGGTGCTCGCCTACGCCGACGGCCTCGGCCTGCTGGGTCTCGGCCAAAGCCTGGCACCGCTGCTGAAACCGACCCTGGTCACCGATGCGTCGCTGGTGTCGCCGCGCGTGGCGACCAGCCCGCAGTCGGCCACCGGCCTGCTGGAGCCGGCCTACTTCGCGCAGTTCCGGCCGCGCGACGGCGGCAGCCCGAACTGGGACGGCAACGTCAAGGTGCTGCGCCTGACGCGCGACAGCGCCGGCACGGCGCGCTTCGTCGACAGCGCCGGCAGCAGCGGCATCGCCAGCGATGGCCGCATCGCCACCGGCGCGCTGACCGTCGGCAGCCGCGCCGCCGCGCTTGGCGGCGCCGGCGTCGATGGCCGGCTCACCACGCTCGGCGGCGTCGGCCAGAACATCCCGGGCTACCGCTTCGGCGGCGGCGGCAACCCCGGCCGCGTCAACGCCGACGGCGCCCGGCAGATCTTCTACGACGCGCTGAGCGCAAGCAGCGTGCCGTCGCTGGCCGCGCTCGACGCCGACAGCCAGACGGTGCGCGATGCGCTGAAGGCCGATCTCGGCGTCACCGGCAGCGCCGCCGCCGACGACAGCCAGCGCCGCGCGCTGCTGCTGCAGGCGCGCGGCTTCCAGGTCGGCACCACCAGCAACCCGCTCGGCAGCGGCGCCACGCTGGCGGGCGTCGTCGGCCGGCCCTGGCTGCTTGGCGCGGTGCTGCATTCGCAGCCGGTGGTGGTCAACTACGGCGCCCGCAGCGGCTATACCGCCGCCAGCCCGGATCTGCGGCTGCTGTTCGGCTCTGCCGACGGCCTGCTGCACGCGGTGCGGAATCGCGACCTGGCGGAAACCTGGGCCTTCATGCCGAGGGCGACAATGGCCAGCCTCAAGACCCTGCGCGACGACCGCTACACGCCGGCCTTCCCGTACGGCGTCGACGGCAGCCCGAGCGTGCTGGTCATCGATCGTGGCACCAGCCGCACGCTCGCCGAAGGCGGCCCGGCCGACGGCGTGATCGACAGCAGCAATCCCAACGATCACGTCTACGCGTTCTTCGGCCTGCGCCGGGGCGGTCGCCATCGCTACGCGCTCGACATCACCGATCCGGACCGCCCGCAGCTCTTGTGGCGGCTCGGCCCGGACGGCCTGTTCAGCGCCAGCGCCTCGTCCCCCGGACTGGTCAGCGGCTCGACGACCGCTTTCAGCGAACTGGCCTTGAGCTTCGGCGCGGCGGCGGTCGGCCGGCTGCGGATCACCACCGCGCCGGGCACCACGGTGACCCGCCCGGTGCTGCTGTTCGGCGGCGGCTACAACGGCGGCGTCAATGCCGGCGGCAGCCGGATCGGCAAGGACGCCAACAACAGCCTGGCGGCAACGGCAGCAGCGGCCGTCGGCGTCGACGACAGCCTCGGCAATGCGCTGTACGTGGTCGACGCGGTGACCGGCGAGCTGATCTGGAAAGCCAATCGCAGCGCCACCGCGTCGATCGTCGGCTACGACAGCAGCAGCCGCCTGTTCCGCCATCCGATGCTGGCCGACAGCATCGCTTCCGAAGTCACCGCGCTCGACACCGACGGCGACGGCCTGACCGACCGGCTGTACGTCGGCGACACCGGCGGCCGGATCTGGCGCGCCGACTTCCCCGGCACCGACCGCAGCGCCTGGACCCTCGGTCCGATCGCCAGCCTCGGTCGCGGCCATCCCGCCAGCGGCACGGCCGCCGACGCCAGCAATGCCGATGACCGCCGCTTCTTCCACGCGCCGGACTACGTGCCGGGGCGCGATGCCAACGGCAGCTTCGACGCCGTGGTGATCGGCTCCGGCGACCGCGAGGACCCGTTCAATCGCAGCACCGGCAACTGGCTGTACACGATCCGCGACCGCGACACGACCTCCGGAAAATCGCTCACCGATACCGGCGTCGACGGCGTCATCGCCACCGCCGCCGACACCCGGCTGATCCGCCACGGCAGCCTTGCCGACATCAGCAGCGCCTGCGCCAGCGTCGCCAACGCCGCCTGCCCAACCGGCGCCACCGCCAGCAGCGGCTGGCGGCTGCAGCTGGCCAACAGCGGCGAGAAAGCGGTGTCGGCGCCGGTCACCGTGGGCAACGTGGTGAACCTGTCGAGCTTCGTGCCGCCAGCGGTCGGCGGCACCAGCTGCGTGCCCAGCGAAGGCGGCAGCCGGCGCTACGGCGTGCGCCTGCTCGACGGCCGGCCGGCGGTGCAGCAGTTCATCAGCGATGGCGACAGCGATGCCCGCAGCACCCGCGCCGCTGCTGCCGGCATCGCCGGCGAGGCTGCCGCGCTGACGCCACAGCTGACCGCCATCAACGCCGAGACGCTGGGCGCGCCGGTGCCGCTGATCTACCGGACCTTCTGGCGCGAACGGCGTGAGGATGAAGAAAGACCGGTGGCACAATGACAGCCGATCCAGGTTCGGCGCGCCCGCCGCGCCCACCGCCTACGACCCAGAACCCCATGACGCAGCAGCGCGGTTTCACGTTGATCGAACTGATGGTGGCGGTGGTCGTCGTCGCGATCCTGGCCACCCTGGCGCTGCCCTCGTTCCGGCAGTACTCGGTGCGTACCCAGCGCACCGTCGCCAAGACCGTGATGAGCCAGATCGCGCAGCAGCAGGAAAGCTGGTTCAACGATCGCAAGGCCTACGCCTCGCGGCTGAGCCTGCTCGGCTATCCGGCCGATGCGCTGTACATCGACGCCTCCGGCGAGATGCGCTCCGGCACCAGCCGCGACAGCACCTACCGGATCAGCCTCGCGGCCGCCGGCAGCGGCGACTTCGCCCGCTGCTCGTCGGCCACGCCATCGGCCGAAGCCGTGCGGCTGGCCTGGGTGCTGATCGCCGAGCCGCAGAATGCGCAGTCGAGCAGCGACTACGGCTGCGGCACGCTGTGCCTGTACTCGACCGGCCAGCGCGGTGCCACCGCGCCGGTCGACTCCGACACCATGTACAAGCAGTGCTGGGCGCGCTGAGGCGCGCGCCGCCGCGTCGTCCCGCCTAGGGCCTGTCATCAATTGCTTTGGTCGCTGCGTTGCAGGTCAAAAAGCCGCCGGGCGAGGCGCGAACCGCAGGCCATAGCGATTCTATGGCCAAGGTTCGCAACGAAGTCCCGGCGGCCTTTTGGCCGCAACCCTTCGG
>JAPLSA010000030.1 GCA_026398815.1 Gammaproteobacteria bacterium | reverse complement strand
TAGCGGGTGGCGGTGAACGGCGTTGGCAGCGTGCGGAACACGCTGCTGGCGTGGTGGTGGATGGCGCTGGTCTTGCCGTGCATCACGTTGGCAGCGCGGCGCACGGTGCCGCCAAACGCCTGGCCGATCGACTGATGACCGAGGCAGACGCCGAGAATCGGAAACGCGCCCGACTTGCCGAGCTTTTCGATCAGCTCCAGACAGATGCCGGCCTCGTTTGGCGTGCACGGCCCGGGCGACAGCACGATGTGGCTCGGCTTCAGTGCCGCCACTTCATCGACCGTGATCTGGTCGTTGCGGTGCACGGCGACTTCCGCGCCCAGCTCGCCGAAGTACTGGACGAGGTTGTAGGTGAAGGAGTCGTAGTTGTCGATCATCACGATCATGACGCGGCCTGCTGGAGTCGTTTTCAGTGTTCGCCCCGCCGTGTTGCGGGTCCCGTCGCGGGTCGCGCCGTCGGCACGAACCGGTTGCCACTCAGGGAGAACGACGCCAGCGGGTCATGACGGACGGGATCGGAACGGTTGCGGGCCGGCAGTTTAACCGGCCGCCGCGTTTCCGGGTTCGTCGTCGGTGCCGCTCGGGCGCGTCGCACTTTCGCGCGGCACCGCAGGTCCGGTTGCCGATAAGCTGGCAGCGCGAGCCATTCACCCGAGGAGACCACGAGAAATGACGCCGCTCCGCATCAATCTGGAAGCCGACGAGATCCCCAAGCACTGGTACAACGTGGTGGCCGACCTGCGCCAGCCGCCGGCGCCGCCGCTGGGGGCCGATGGCCATGTCGTGACGCCGGAGAAGATGGGCGCCATCTTCCCGGGGCCGATCCTGGAGCAGGAAATGTCGGCCCAGCGCTGGATCGAGATTCCGGAAGCCGTGCGCCAGATCTACGCCCAGTGGCGGCCGAGCCCGCTGATCCGCGCGCTGCGGCTGGAGCAGGCGCTCGGCACGCCGGCCAAGATCTTCTACAAGTACGAGGGCGTGTCGCCGGCCGGTTCGCACAAGCCGAACTCGGCGGTGCCGCAGGCCTACTTCAACAAGATCGCCGGCACCAAGCGGCTGACCACCGAAACCGGCGCCGGCCAGTGGGGCAGCTCGATCGCCTACGCCGGCCAGATGTTCGGCCTGCCGGTGCGCGTCTACATGGTCAAGATCAGCTTCCAGCAGAAGCCGTTCCGCCGCTCGATGATGCAGACCTGGGGCGCGGAAGTATTCGCCAGCCCGACCGACCGCACCGAGGCCGGCCGCCGCGCGCTGGCCGCCGATCCGAACTCGATGGGCTCGCTCGGGCTGGCGATTTCCGAAGCGGTGGAAGAAGCGGCGGCCGATCCCGGCGTCTGCTACACGCTCGGCTCGGTGCTCAACCACGTGGCCCTGCATCAGACCGTGATCGGCCTGGAAGCGAAGAAGCAGTTCGACAAGATCGGCCTGTACCCGGACATGATCTTCGGGCCCTGCGGCGGCGGTTCGAGCTTCGCCGGCATCGCTTTCCCGTTCCTGTCGGACAAGCTCAGCGGCGAGAAGCGCGCCCAGAACCTGCGTTGCGTGGCGGTGGAGCCGACCTCCTGCCCGACCCTGACCAAGGGCGCCTATGCCTACGACTACGGCGATGCCTCCGGCTACACGCCGATCATGAAGATGTACACGCTCGGCCACGACTTCATGCCGCCGGGCATCCACGCCGGCGGCCTGCGCTATCACGGCGATTCGCCGCTGGTGTCGCAGCTGCTGTTCGAGCGCCACATCGAAGCGCTGGCGGTGCCGCAGGTGGCGACTTTCGCGGCAGGCGTCCAGTTCGCCCAGGCCGAAGGGATCATCCCGGCGCCGGAGTCCTGCCACGCGGTGCGGGCGGCGATCGACGAGGCGCTGCGCTGCAAGGAAACCGGCGAGCCGAAGGTGATCCTGCTGGCGCTGACCGGCCACGGCCATTTCGACATGGCCTCGTACGACAAGTACCTGTCCGGCGGGCTGGAGGACTACGAGTACCCGACCGAGGCGATCAACGAATCGCTGAAGCACCTGCCGAAGGTCGGCTGAGCTTTCGGCGGCTGCGCTCCGCGACGCGCCGGCGCTCGGTCAGGGGCGCGGCAGGTGGCGGCGCAGGAAGTCGGCCACGCCGTCGTTGAAGGCATCGTTGCGGTCGCCGGCCACCATGTGGCCCGCGGCCGCGACATCGCAGACTTCCAGCGCCGGCAGGCAGGCGCGGAATTCCTCGACGCCGTCGTCGCTGACCACGTCGCTTTCCATGCCGCGCACCAGCAGCGTCGGCACGCGGATCCGCTCGGCGGCGGCGTAGAGCTTTTCGGTGAAGCGCGGCGGCTCGGCGACGCCATCCGGATCGGCGACCAGCGCCGGGTCCCAATGCCAGTGCAAGCGGCCGTCGCCCCGCCAGCGCAGGTTCTTCAGCAAGCCGGTCGGATCGCGCGGCCGCGGCCGCTGCGGGTAGAACGCCGCCACCACTTCGGCGGCCTCGTCGAGCGAGGCGAAGCCGTCCGGCCGGGCGCGCATGAAGGCGACGATCCGCTCCGCGCCATCGCGGTTCAGCCTCGGCACCACATCGACCATCACCAGCGCCCGCGCCACGCCAGCCTCCGATGCCGCCAGCAGCGAGGCGGCGCCGCCCATCGAGGCGCCGACCAGCGCCGGCGGCGCCGGCAGGGTCCGGGCGATGTCGCGCAGGTCCGCACACATGCGGTCGATGCCGTAGTCGCCGCTCGGCGACCAGTCGCTGTCGCCGTGGCCGCGGGCATCGACATTGATCACCTGGTAGCCATCGGCAAGCAGGCGACGCATCGCGCCGCGCCACGAATGCCGGGTCTGGCCGCCGCCGTGGCTGAGGATCACCGCCGGCGCGGCTGGATCGCCGCCGACATCGGCGCTCAGCACCACGCCGTCATCGGCCCGGTAGCGGCGCAGCGCGGTGCGCGGCGTGCTCAAGCGCGCGGCTTCACGCCGAGCGCATCGGCCGCCGCGCGCATCACGGCGCGGTTCTTGTTGACGGTTTCGTCCCATTCCGACTGCGGCACCGAATCGGCGACCACGCCGGCGCCGGCCTGGGCGTGGACCATGCCGTCCTTGATCACGGCGGTGCGGATGGCGATGGCGACGTCCATATTCCCGTCCCAGCCGAGATAGCCGACGGCGCCGCCGTAGATGCCTCGGGCAACCGGCTCCAGCTCGTCGATGATCTCCATCGCCCGCACCTTCGGCGCGCCGCTCAGCGTGCCGGCCGGGAAGGTGGCCGCCAGCGCGTCGAGCGCATCGAGCCCCGGCTGCAGCTTGCCGGTGACATTGGACACGATGTGCATCACGTGGCTGTAGCGCTCGACGATCATCTTTTCGGTCAGCCGCACCGAGCCGGTTTCGGCGACCCGGCCGACATCGTTGCGGCCGAGGTCGATCAGCATCAGGTGCTCGGCGATCTCCTTCGGATCGGTCAGCAGTTCGGTTTCCAGCCGGCGGTCCTCGTCCGGCGTCGCGCCACGCACGCGGGTGCCGGCGATCGGCCGCACGGTGACCTCGTTGCGGTCGACCCGCACCAGGATTTCCGGCGAGGAGCCGACGATGTGGTGGTCGTCGAGGTTCAGGCAGTACAGGTACGGGCTCGGATTGAGCCGGCGCAGCGCGCGGTACAGCGCCACCGGCGGCTCGCCGAACGGGGCGCTCATCCGCTGCGACGGCACCACCTGCATGACATCGCCGGCAGCGATGTAGTCCTTGATCCGCTCGACGCCGGCCTTGAAGGCCGCTTCGCCGAAGCCGGACACGAAGGCCGGCGGCGCAGCGGGCGCCGGTGGCGCGGCCGGCGTCGGCACCGGGCGCGCCAGCTGTGCCTCGATCTCGTCGAGCCGTGCTTCGGCGCGCGCCCGGGCATCCGGCTGCGACAGGTCGGCGTGGACGATCAGGGTCAGGCTGGCGCGCAGCGAATCGAAGGCCACCAGTTCGTCGGAGCGCATCAGCAGCACGTCCGGCGTGCCGAGCGGATCGGGCTTGGCGGCTTTCAGCCGCGGCTCGAACAGGCGCACGCATTCGTAGCCGAAATAGCCGACGAAGCCGCCGGAGAAGCGCGGCAGGCGCGCGTTCGGCTCGACGCGGATGCGGGCGGCGTGGTCGCGCAGCCAGGCGATCGGATCGGCAGCGTCGAGCGTCTGCGTCACCGCGCCGTCGACGGTCACCGTGACCGTCCGGCCCTTGATGCGGATCACCTCGCGGGCGCCGAGCCCGATGAACGAGTAGCGGCCCCACTGCGCGCCGCCGTGCATCGACTCGAGCAGGTAGGTGTACGGCCGGTTGGCGAGCTTGAGGAAGGTGCCGACCGGCGTGTCGAGGTCGCCGGGAAGTTCGCGCGTCAGCGCGACATGCGTGTAGGTCATGGAGTCGTGAAGCGTCTGGAAGGAGGCGGGACAGCACGCAGCGGAAGGTGCAGCGCTTGCCATCAGCGCCATCGCCACCCGCAGTTGCCTTCGTTTGCCATCCGCCGTCGCATTATCGCCTTACGCCTCGCCCAGGGCTGCCGCCTCTTGAAGTCATGCTCCGGAGTGCCATCCGAGGCACTACGGAAGGCGCGCAAGACTTCAAGCCTTGGCGATTTCCGCGCGCAGCGCCGCGACGGTGGCGGCGTAGTCCGCCGTGTTGAAGATCGCCGAGCCGGCGACGAAGGTGTCGGCCCCGGCGGCGGCGATCGAGCGGATGTTGTCGATCTTCACGCCGCCATCGATTTCCAGGCGGATCGCGTGGCCGGTTTCGGCGTGGTGCTGGTCGATCAGGCGGCGCGCCTCGCGCAGCTTGTCGAGCGCGCTGGGCAGGAAGCTCTGGCCGCCGAAACCGGGGTTGACCGACATCAGCAGCACGATGTCGACCTTGTCCATCACGTAGCGCAGGTGGTCCAGCGGCGTCGCCGGATTGAACACCAGCCCCGGCTGGCAGCCGGCGTCGCGGATCGCCTGCAGGCTGCGGTCGACATGCCGGGTCGCTTCCGGGTGGAAGGTGATCGAGGTGGCGCCGGCCTTGGCGAACAGCTGGGCCAGCGGATCGACCGGCTCGACCATCAGGTGGACGTCGATCGGTGCGCGGATGCCGTACTTGCGCAGCGCCTCGCAGACCATCGGGCCGATCGTCAGGTTCGGCACGTAGTGGTTATCCATCACGTCGAAATGAACCCAGTCGGCGCCGGCGGCCAGCACCTGGGCCGTGTCGTCGCCGAGGCGCGCGAAATCGGCGGACAGGATGCTCGGGGCAATCACGGGCGGCAGGGTCGGCTTGGTCATGAAAAGTCCGGTGGAACAGGCGCGAAGTCAGCGGAATCTATCAGATTCGACCTGCAGCCCCGTGCGCCGCCACCGGCTGCGGACAGCTGGAACTGTCGCGCCGAAACATAGTCAAAGACCATGCAAAGGATGAATACGATTGTCTTTACCCATTCATCGCCGGTCTCCAGACTGCGCCTTGTCCGGTGCCGCTGCGAGCAATCCGGGCCGACGCTTGGAAGCGGGGCAGTGCTTTGCGTATGGTCAGGCCGCGCGCCGGCCCTGCGGCCCTGAAGCGCGACAAGCACCTCGCGGGTTTGAACAGGAGAGAACAATGACAAGTGAAAAGAAGTGTCCGTTTTCCAGTGGATCGCCGACCGCCGCAGTCGCCAGCGTTCGGACCAATGCCGACTGGTGGCCGAACCAGCTGAATCTGAAGATCCTGCACCAGCATTCGCCGCGCGCGAATCCGCTGGGCGACAGCTTCGACTACGCGGCCGCCTTCAAGAAGCTCGACCTGCATGCGGTGATCAAGGACCTGCGCGCCTTGATGACCGATTCCCAGGACTGGTGGCCGGCCGACTACGGCCACTACGGGCCGCTGTTCATCCGCATGGCCTGGCATAGCGCCGGCACCTATCGCATCGCCGATGGCCGCGGCGGCGCCGGCTCCGGCGAGCAGCGCTTCGCACCGCTCAACAGCTGGCCGGACAACGGCAATCTCGACAAGGCCCGCCGCCTGCTGTGGCCGATCAAGCAGAAGTACGGCAAGTCGCTGTCGTGGGCGGACCTGATGATCCTCGCCGGCAACGTCGCGCTGGAATCGATGGGCTTCAAGACCTTCGGCTTCGCCGGCGGCCGCGCCGACGTCTGGGAGCCGAGCGAGGACATCAACTGGGGTCCGGAAGCCGAGTGGCTGGCGACCAGCGACAAGGCCGACAGCCGCTACTCCGGTGACCGCGATCTGGCCAACCCGCTCGGCGCCGTGCAGATGGGCCTGATCTACGTCAACCCGGAAGGTCCGGACGGCAAGCCAGACCCGGTGGCCTCCGGCCGCGACATCCGCGAAACCTTTGCCCGCATGGCGATGGACGACGAGGAAACCGTGGCGCTGGTCGCCGGCGGCCACACCTTCGGCAAGGCTCACGGTGCCGGCCCGGCTTCCCATGTCGGTGCCGAACCGGAAGGCGCGCCGATCGAGGCGCAGGGCCTCGGCTGGCTCAGCACGCACGGCAGCGGCAAGGGCGGTGACGCGATCACCAGCGGCATCGAAGGCGCCTGGAAGCCGAATCCGACGACCTGGGACAACGGCTACTTCACCACCCTGTTCAAGTACGAATGGGCCTTGAGCAAGAGCCCGGCCGGTGCCCACCAGTGGCATCCGAAGGGCGGTGCCGGCGCCAAGGACGTGGTCGATGCCCACGACCCGACCAAGCGCCACCCGCCGATGATGACCACGGCCGATCTGGCGATGCGCTTCGACCCGGCCTACGAAAAGATTTCCCGGCGCTTCCACAAGGACCCGAAGGCGTTCGCCGATGCTTTCGCCCGCGCCTGGTTCAAGCTGACCCATCGCGACATGGGCCCGGTGGCGCGTTACCTCGGCCCGCTGGTGCCGAAGAAGCCGCTGATCTGGCAGGACCCGGTGCCGGCGCACGAAGGTCCGGTGGTCGGTGCCCGCGAGATCGAAGCCCTGAAGAAGGCGCTGCTGGCCTCCGGCCTGAGCATCTCCCAGCTGGTGACCACGGCCTGGGCCTCGGCCGCGACGTTCCGCGGCAGCGACAAGCGCGGCGGCGCCAACGGCGCGCGCATCCGCCTCGCGCCGCAGAAGGACTGGCCGGTGAACCAGCCGGCCGAGCTGGCCAAGGTGCTGAAGGCGCTGGAAAAGGTTCGCAAGGAGTTCAACGCGAAGAGCAAGAAGCCGGTATCGCTGGCTGATCTGATCGTGCTCGGCGGCGCGGCGGCGATCGAGGCGGCTGCCGCCAAGGGCGGCGTCAAGATTACGGTGCCGTTCTCGCCGGGAAGGACCGACGCCAAGCAGACGCAGACCGACGTCGCCTCGTTCGCGCCGCTGGAGCCGGTGGCCGATGGCTTCCGCAACTACGTCCAGGCCGGTGCATCGGTGTCGCCGACCGAGCTGCTGGTCGACAAGGCGCAACTGCTGACCCTGAGCGCGCCGGAAATGACCGTGCTGGTCGGCGGCCTGCGGGTGCTCGGCGTCACCGTCGACAAGGCCTGCCACGGCGTCTTCACCCAGCGGCCGGAAACGCTCAGCCAGGATTTCTTCGTCAACCTGCTGGACATGGGCACGGTCTGGAAGAAATCGGCCGGCGATGCCGCCGTGCTTGAAGGGCGCGACCGCGCGACCGGTGCACTGAAGTGGACCGGCACCGTCGTCGACCTGGTGTTCGGCTCCAACTCGCAGCTGCGGGCGCTGGCCGAGGTCTATGCCGCGAAGGACGCCAAGACCAAGTTCGTGACCGACTTCGTCGCGGCCTGGAGCAAGGTGATGAACCTGGACCGCTTCGACCTCGCCTGACGCGGGTCGCTGCACCGACAAGGCCGCCGGATTCGTCCGGCGGCTTTTTTCGTGGCGTGTCCGGAGTCACTTCAATACAGTGACGCCCTGTTCGCCACCTGCACCGTCCGCACCATGGGTCTCGCCATCGCTGTCCACACGCTGTTCGCCGCCATCTGGGTCGGCGGCATGTTCTTCGCCTACGTCTGCCTGCGGCCGACGCTCGCCGGCATCGACGCGAAAACCCGCACCACCTTGTGGGCGCAGGTGCTGCACCGCTTCTTCGGCTACGTGTTCCTGTCGGCGGCGCTGCTGCTGGGCACCGGCCTGCACCTGATCCGCAAGCTCGGCGGCATGGCGGCGGTCGGCCCGCATGTCCACATCATGCTGACCCTGGGCCTGGTGATGATGCTGCTGGCGCTGCACGTCTATTTCGCGCCGCTGAAGCGGCTGAAGCTGGCGGTGCTGGCCGGCGACGTGCCGGAAGCCGGGCGCCGGGTCGGCCAGATCCGCCTGTTCGTCGGCATCAATCTGTTGCTCGGTCTGGCGGTGATCGCGATCGCCAGCGGCGGCCGCTACTTCTTCTCGTCTGGTTTCGTCGGAGCCTGATCGTCATGACCACGCCGCTCCACGAAGCCACGATTACCAGCCTGCCGAAGCTGCACAGCGGCAAGGTGCGCGACCTGTACGCACTGGGCGCTGACCATCTGCTGATCGTTACCAGCGATCGCTTGTCCGCCTTCGACGTGATTCTGCCCGACCCGATTCCCGGCAAGGGTGCGGTGCTGAACGCGCTGACCGCGTTCTGGATGGCGCGCTTCTCGTCATTGATCCCGAACCACTTCGACACCTCGGTCGATCTCGCCCGGTGGCTGACGCCGGCCGAACTGGCGCAGTGCGCCGGCCGCGCCGTGGTGGCGAAGAAGCTCAAGGCGCTGCCGGTCGAGGCGGTGGCGCGCGGTTATCTGATCGGCTCCGGCTGGAAGGATTACCAGGCCACCGGCGCGGTCTGCGGCATCCCGATTCCGAAGGGCATGGAACTGGCCGGCCAGCTGGCCGAGCCGATCTTCACTCCAGCGTTCAAGGCGCCGAAAGGCGAGCACGACGCCAACATCTCGTTCGAGGAGACCGTGAAGCTGGTCGGCGAGAAGCTCGCCCATCAGGTGCGCGAGATCACCTTGCGGCTCTACCGCGAGGCTTCGGAGTTCGCGCGCACGCGCGGCATCATCATCGCCGACACCAAGTTCGAGTTCGGCGTCGACGCCGCCGGCACCCTGCACCTGATCGACGAGGTGCTGACGCCGGATTCCTCGCGCTTCTGGCCGGCCGACCAGTACCAGCCCGGCATCAGCCCGCCGAGCTTCGACAAGCAGTACGTGCGCGACTATCTGGAAACCCTGGACTGGAACAAGACCGCGCCTGGCCCGGCGCTGCCGGAGCCGGTCATCGCCCGCACGGCGGCCACCTACCGCGAAGCGCAGCGCCTGCTGACCGGACACTGAGAACCCCGATGACGACTGCCTACTGGTGCGTGCTGATCGCCGCCTACCTGCCGCTTGCCTTCACCGGCCTGGCCAAGTTCGGCGCCGGCGGCCGTGATTTCGACAACCGCGCGCCGCGCGCGATGCTGGCCCGCCTCGATGGCTGGCGGGCGCGCGCCAACTGGGCCCAGGCCAATGGTTTCGAGGCGTTTCCGCCGTTCGCGGCGGCGGTGATCATCGCTCACCTGACCGCCGTGCCGCAGGCGCGGATCGACCTGCTGGCGCTCAGTTTCATCGGCCTGCGGGTGGTCTACGGCGTGCTCTACATCGCCGATCTCGCCACCCTGCGCTCGATCGTCTGGATCGCCTCGGTCGGCTGCGTGATCGGGCTGTTCGCATCGGCCGCCTGACAGGAATTCGCCACGGTTCGAGGAGCGTCGCCATGCAGATCAAGATCGAGATCGACGTCAAGCCCGAGGAATTGCGCCGATTCCTCGGCCTGCCGGATGTCGCGGGCCTGCAGGAAGATCTGATGAGCTTCGTCCGCGACAAGCTCGGGGCGGCGGCGGAAACGCTGGATCCGTCGAGCTTCGTCAAGGACAACCTGCAGAGCCTGAAGGCCAGCGCGCCGTGGCAGCGGCTGGTGTCGGCGACCAAGGTCAGCGTCAAGGTGGCCGAGCCTTCGGCGGCCGGCGTGCGCCGGGCCGGCAAGTCCGCCAGGGGCGCGACCGGGGCGGGTGCCGCCAGGCCGAAGGTGCCGCGCAAGCGCGCGGCCGCCCGCAAGACCGCGCCGAAGCCGGACAGCGCCGGCAGCTAGGACGCCGGCTGTGCCTGCCCGGCCGGACCGCGCAGCAGCGCCCGCAGCAGGATGACGCGCCGGCGATGATCGTCGCGCAGCCGCCGGGTGGTCAGCGGCAGCAGGTCGATCTGGTGGCGCAGCAGTTCGGCGAAGGTCCGCGTGCGGCGCGCCACCTGCCAGCGTTGCTGCAGCGCGGCCCGATGGGCCGCCAGCGCCTGTGCTTCGTGCTGGGCAATGGTTTCGAGACCGTCGAGCAAGGTCTGCTTGTTCATGATCGTGGGCCGGAGGCCGTAAACGACTGAGCCGCGCCGCCCCTTCGGGCAGCGCGGCTCAGGGTGGTCCGCATGGCGGACGCAGGCGCTGCTTACTCGGCGGCCTTTTCAGCAGCCTTGACCGCCTTCTTCACGGTGGCGGCGGCCTTCTTGGTGGTCGCCTTGGCGGCCTTGGCCACCTTCGCGGCCGGCGACTTGCCGGTCAGCTGGGCCTGGATGGTTTCCACGCCGGTCTTGACCACCTTGTACAGCTCCTCGCCGGTGCGCGAGACGACGGTGACCGTCTGGCTGAACGGGGCCACCAGGGTGTCGGTGGCCGGCAGGTAGCTGATCGGGTCGGCGGCGATGGCCTTCAGGCCGTCGGTCTTCGCCTTCTCGAAGCTCGACACGGCAGCCGAATAGATTTCCTTGGCGGCGGTGGTGTTCTCGTTGAGCAGCGACTTGTAGCCGCCAACCACCACATCACCAGCCTGCTTCAGGCTTTCGATCGAGATCTCGGCAACCTTCTGGCTGTGACCGGAGAGGGTCTCGACGCGGCCTTTGACATCTTCAACAACGCTCTGGAAGTTCATTTGCGCTACTCCTCGTGTGACGGGCGGTTTCAATGCTGCGACGCAACAATTGATGCACCGCATCATAACAGTGGTTTTTCGAGTGTCAAGCGCGGGACGATGTCAAGCATGACGAGCCCTCATGTGCCGTCAGCGGGACAGCGGCAACGTCAGCCCGGCGCTTGGCGTCCGTGTCGCCAGGCGCGGACCAGCCGCAGTTCCTCGTAGCGGAAGCGGCCCTGCAGCGCCTCGTAGGCGGGCTTGAGCCGCAGTTCGCCGTGCTGTTCAAGCGCCGCGACGATCTCCTGCAGCCGGTCATGGGCGATCAGCCGGGACAGGTCGATGGCCGCGCCGTGGGCCAGCAGTGCTTCGAGGTGGCCGGTGATCGTCGCCGCATCGAGCCCGCGCCGGGCCGCGATCGTGTCGACGTCGAGCCCGCGGTCGAACAAGGCCTGAGTGGCGACCACGGTGTCCGGCAGGTCGTCGTCGACGATGCGGCTGTCGTCGACGACGAAGGCGCTGGCGTCTTCGGCCGGGGCTTCCGGCGCCGCCAGGCCCTTGTCGACCAGGAAGCTGCGGATCGCTGCCGTGAACGCCGCGCCGTACTGCGCCAGCTTGCGGCTGCCGACGCCGGAGATGTCGAGGAACGCCGTGCTGGTCAGCGGCTGGCGTTCGGCCATCTGGCGGATCGAGGCGTCGCTGAACACCACGTACGGCGGCACGCCCTGCTGGTCGGCGAGCTGCTTGCGCAGGCTGCGCAGCACTTCGAACAGCGCATCGCCTTCCGGCGTGGCGGTCTCGCCGGCGGCCGCAGTGCGCGTGCGCTTTTTCTTCTCGGCTTTGGGCGCCACCGCGAACACCACCTTGCGCTCGCCCTTGAGCACGGCGCGGCTGGCCTCGTTGAGACGCAGCACCGGGAACTCGTGGCCGAACTCCTCGACCAGCCCCTGGTGGATCAGCGCCCGCACCAGCAGGCGCCAGTCGTCCTGCGAACGCTGCTTGCCGATGCCGTAGACCGACAGCGATTGATGGCCGCGATCGATCAGCTTCTGGGTTTCGGCACCGCGCAGCACGTCGATCACATAGGCCGCGCCGTAGCGTTCGTTGCGCTGCGCGAGCCGGGCGATCGCCGACAGGAACTGCCGCGCTTCGAGCGTCCAGTCTTCGACCGGCTTCGGTTCGTTGCAGTTGTCGCAGGCGCCGCACGGCGGATCGAAGTTCTCGCCGAAGTAGCGCAGCTGGATCGCCCGCCGGCATTCGGTGGATTCGGCGTAGTCGAGCACCTTGCGCAGCTGCTGCTTGGCCAGCCGCTGCTCGGCCTCCAGAGGTGCGCCCGTGGCGGGATCGACCTTCTGGGCGATCAGGAATTCAGCGGTCTTCAGGTCGCCGATGCCGAAATACAGCCAGCAGTCGGCGCGCTCGCCGTCGCGTCCGGCGCGGCCGGCTTCCTGGTAGTAGCCCTCCATGGTTTTCGGCAGGTCGTAATGCACGACCCAGCGCACGTCCGGCTTGTTGATGCCCATGCCGAAGGCGATCGTCGCGACGATCACCTGCGCGTCGTCGCGGATGAAGGCGTCCTGGTTCGCGCGACGGGTGTCGGCGCTCAGGCCGGCGTGGTACGGCAGCGCGCGGATGCCGGCGTCGCGCAGGCTGTCGGCCAGTTCGTCGACCCGCTTGCGCGACAGGCAGTAGACGATGCCGGCGTCCTGCGGCCGGCTGCGGGCGCGCTCGAGCAGCTCGTTGTAGCTGCGGCCGCCCTTGGCGCGCACTGCGTAATGCAGGTTCGGCCGGTTGAAGCTGGACACGTGGATCGCCGGCGCGTGCAGGCCGAGCTGGTGGACGATGTCATCGCGCACGCGGCCGGTGGCGGTCGCGGTGAAGGCGAACACCGGCACCGACGGGAAATGCTCACGCAGGCAGTGCATCTGCCGGTACTCGGGCCGGAAGTCGTGGCCCCATTCGGAGACGCAGTGCGCCTCGTCGATGGTGAAGCCGGACAGCCCCTGCGCTTCCTGCAGCCGGGGCAGGAAGCCGTCGAGGAAGTCGGCCGTCAGCAAGCGTTCCGGCGCCAGATACAGCAGCCGGAGCTCACCCTTCAGCAGGGCCGACAGCGTGTCGGACGATTCCCGCGCGCTCAAGCTCGAGTTCAGGAAGGCGGCGGCAATGCCGTTGTCGCGCAGCAGCCGCACCTGGTCCTGCATCAGCGCGATCAGCGGCGACACCACCACCATCACGCCGGGCCGCAGCAGCGCCGGCAGCTGGAAGCACAGCGACTTGCCGCCACCGGTCGGCATGATCGCCAGCAGGTCGCGGCCGGCCAGCGCGTCCTCGACCACCGCCTGCTGTCCGGGCCGGAAGTGGTCGAAACCGAACCAGCGCTTCAGCGCTTCCA
The DNA here is from genome assembly GCA_026398815.1 of Gammaproteobacteria bacterium. Taxonomy (GTDB): domain Bacteria; phylum Pseudomonadota; class Gammaproteobacteria; order Nevskiales; family Nevskiaceae; genus Nevskia. Next base: position 54,383 of record JAPLSA010000030.1, on the reverse strand, counting down.
GTGTGCGGGGACGGTCCATCTCGGGTTCGGGGCAGCTCAAGTCGGGCCGGCATTATCGCTGCTGGCGAACGGCGACAAGCGGGCCTCGCGCAGTGAATGCGAGGACGCGCGCAACGGCAACGGCGCGAACGCGCCTGCGCGAAGGCTTTTCCTGCATGCCGGCGTTCACCGCCGGATGCAACGCCCGTGCTGCGGCAGCCGCCCGCTGCATGGACAGCGCCGCCCGTGGTCGCGACAATCCGGGCCATGCTCCCGCCGCCCTATCAACGCGTCCACGACCTGCTGTGGCTGCGCGAACCCACTTCCATGCTCGGGCGCCGGCTGCTGAAGCCGGGCCGCTACGCGCTGGCCCTGCTGCGCGATCTGCTGGAAGGCGAGATCTCGCTGCGGGCGATGAGCCTGGTCTACACCACACTGCTGTCGCTGGTGCCGCTGCTGGCGCTGGCGTTCTCGGTGCTCAAGGCGTTCGGCGTGCACAACCAGCTGGAGCCGATCCTCAACCGCGCGCTCGAACCACTCGGTGACCAGGCGGCGGTGATCAGCGGCAACATCATCACCTTCGTCGACAACATCAAGGTCGGCGTGCTCGGCTCGATCGGCATCGCGCTGCTGCTGTACACCTCGGTGTCGATGATTTCCAAGATCGAGGCCAGCTTCAATTTCATCTGGAAGATCCGCCAGGAACGCGGCCTGACCCAGCGCTTCGGCGAATACCTGTCGGTGCTGCTGATCGGCCCGGTGCTGGTGTTCTCGGCGATCGCGCTGACCGCCTCGGTGCGCTCCAGCACCGTGGTGACGACCTTGGCGCTGTACGAGCCGTTCGGCACCACGATCCTGCTGGTCACCAAGCTGATGCCGTACGTGCTGATCGTTGCCGCGCTGACCTTCGTCTACAGCTTCATCCCGAACACCCAGGTTCGGATGTCGGCGGCCGTCGGCGGTGGCCTGTTCGCCGGCATCGCCTGGGAAACCGCCAGCATCGGTTTCGCCAAGTTCGTCGCCGGCGCTTCCAGCTACAGCGCCATCTATTCCAGCTTCGCGATCCTGATCATCCTGCTGATCTGGCTGTACGTGAGCTGGCTGATCGTGCTGTTCGGCTGCCGGCTGGCGTTCTACCTGCAGCATCCCCGGCAGCTGGTCGGCGCCATCGAGATCCCGCTGCCGACCAGCCGGGAAATCGAATACCTGCCGATCCGCGTGATGATGCTGGTGGTCCGGCGCTTCGCCGCCGGCCAGCCGCCGTTGCCGGTGGCCGACATCGAGCGGCGGCTGGCCGTTGATGGCGAACGCATGGCGCGCGCGGTGCGGGCGCTGATCGCCTGCGGCGCGCTGGGCGAAAGCGGTGCGGAACGGCGCCTGCTGCCGGCCCGCGATCCGGCGTCGTACCGGCTGGCCGATCTCTGGCTGTGGTGTCGTGGCGCGGCACCCGACATCGCCCGCGACGATGACGACGACCAGCGGCTGGCGGCCTGGCTGGCGGCGGCCGAGCAGGCGGCGGCGGCCACCGGCGAGCCGAGCTTCGCCGACTGGCTGCGCGGCGGGACCCCATCCCTATAATCCGGCCCACCGGAGTAGTGCAGTGAACCAGGCCGCCGATCGACGCGGCCCTCGATAAGAAGGCAAGTGCATGGCGAACGGCGGAGCGGCGCAGCAATCGACGGGGCCGGAACGGGTCTGGCTGCGCCAGTACGGCAGCGGCGTGCCGGCCGACATCGATCCGCAGGCCTTTGCCTCGCTGGCCGCGGTCATCGACCGCGCCTGCGAGCGCTATCGCGATCTGCCGGCATTCGAGAACTTCGGCACCCGGCTGAGCTACGACGATCTCGATCGCCTGTCGCAGGATTTCGCGTCCTGGCTGCAGAACGTCGCCGGCCTGCAGCCGGGCGACCGGGTCGCGGTGATGATGCCGAACCTGCTGCAGTACCCGGTCGCGGTGTTCGGCATCCTTCGCGCCGGCCTGGTGGTGGTCAACGTCAACCCGCTATACACCGCACGCGAACTCAAGCACCAGCTGAAGGATTCCGGCGCGCGGGTGATCGTGGTGGTCGAGAACTGCGCCGCGACGCTGGCCCAGGTGCTGGCCGATACCGCCGTGGAAGCGGTGGTCACCACCCAGATCGGCGATTTGCTGCCGTTCCCGCGCGGGGCGCTGGTCAACTTCGTCGTCAAGCGGCTCAGGCGGCAGGTGCCGCCGTGGCGGCTGCCGGGCAGCCTGCCGTTCCGCACGGTGCTGGCGCGCGGCCGCGCCGAGCCCTACCACCGGGTGCCGCTCGGTCATGACGACATCGCCTTCCTGCAATACACCGGCGGCACCACCGGGCTGTCGAAGGGCGCCACGCTGAGCCACGGCAATCTGGTGGCGAACCTGCTGCAGATGCAGGCCTGGATCGGCCCGAAGCTCGACGAGGGCCGCGACGTGGTGATCACCGCGCTGCCGCTGTACCACATCTTCGCGCTGACGGTGAACGCGCTGCTGTTCGCCCATATCGGCGCCCGCAACGTGCTGATCACCGATCCGCGCGACATGGATGGCTTCGTCGCCGAACTGGCCCGCCAGCCGTTCACTGCGTTCACCGGCGTCAACACGCTGTTCAACGCGTTGCTGAATCACCCGCGCATCGCCTCGGTCGATTTCTCGGCGCTGAAGTTCACCGTCGGCGGCGGCGCGGCCGTGCAGCAGGCGGTCGCGGAGCGCTGGCAGGCGCTGACCGGCGTGGCGCTGACCGAAGGCTACGGGCTGTCGGAAACCTCACCGGGTGTCTGCTTCTCGCCGCTCGATCGCCCGGACTGGAACGGCACCATCGGCGTGCCGCTGCCGTCGACCTGGGTATCACTGCGCGACGACGAAGGCCGCGAAGTACCGGTCGGCACGCCGGGCGAGCTGTGCGTGAAAGGGCCGCAGGTGATGCGCGGCTACTGGAACAAGCCGGAGGAAAACCGCGCCGCCTTCACGGCTGACGGCTGGCTGCGCACCGGCGACATCGCCACCGTCGACGCCGACGGCTGGTTCCGGATCGTCGATCGCAAGAAGGACATGATCCTGGTGTCCGGCTTCAACGTGTATCCGAACGAGATCGAGAACATCGTCGCGCTGCACCCGGGGGTGCTCGAGTGCGCCTGCATCGGCGTGCCCGACGCGCGCAGCGGCGAAGCGGTGAAGGTGTTCGTCGTACGTCGCGATCCGGCCCTGACCGAAGCGGCGCTGCGCGCCCACTGCCAGACGCACCTGACCGCTTACAAGGTGCCGAAGGCGATCGAATTCCGCGATGCGCTGCCGAAATCCAACGTCGGCAAGATCCTGCGCAAGGAACTCCGGGGCTGAATCGGTGGTCTTCGGCGTTGCTGCCTGATGTCGCCGTCATCTGCTCGCAACGCACCACGATCGTGCAAGATCGCCACCGTTCGGCACTGACTGCGCATCGGAATCGCCAGCCATCGGTGTCAGGACGCTATCATGGCCGGACGTTGCCCCTTTTCGAACAACCCCAACAAGGAGTTTCCGCAATGACGAAAACCGCTCTTGCGCTCATGCTCGGCCTCGGCGTGACGACGGCGCTGCCGACGCTGGCCGCCGGCGATCTGTCGAGGAACCCGTACGGTGCCGTGCTCGGCAACTACGTGGTGCCGGATTCCGCCCGTGACGCCGACTACGGCGTGGGCGGTACCGTCGTGTTCTACGGCAAGCCGCTGGCAGAACACCTGAACATCGAGCTCAGCGGTTTCGGCAACACGCTGCGCCGGACCTCCGATAACGGTGACGACACCCAGTTCGGCCTCGGCATCGACTTCGTCGTGCCGCTGGTCAAGGGCCCGGTGCGGCCGTTCCTGCTGGTCGGCGCCGGTGGCGTCCGCGACCAGCTCGACACCACCAACGACACCGACAGCATCAATCCGTACGTCAACGCCGGCGGCGGTCTGCTGATCGCGCTGAACGACCGCTTCGCGGTGCGCGCCGAAGCGCGCTGGCTGCTGGACTTCAACAACAGCTCGTACCCGAACAAGGACCAGCTGAGCGATGGCCGCTTCGGCATCGGCCTGCAGTACGCGTTCGGCAAGCCGTACGTCGCACCGCCGCCGCCGGCCCCGCCGGTGGTTGTCGCTCCGCCGCCGCCGCCCCCGCCGCCCCCGGCTGACAGCGACAAGGACGGCGTGATCGACGCCAACGACAAGTGCCCGAACACGCCGGCCGGCGTCCGGGTCGACGCCGTCGGCTGCCCGCTGGACAGCGATGGTGACGGTGTTGCCGACTACCTCGACAAGTGCCCGGGCACGCCGAAGGGCTTCAAGGTCGATGCCGAAGGCTGCATCATCGAGCAGACCATCGTGCTGCGCGGCATCAACTTCGAGTACGACAAGGACCAGCTGACGGCCGAAGCGAAGGCGATCCTCGACGCGATCGTGCCGGGCCTGGCGGCTCAGCCGAAGCTGACGCTCGAAATCGGTGGCCACACCGACTCGCGCGGCACCGACGCCTACAACAAGGCGCTGTCGCAGCGTCGCGCCAACTCGGTGAAGGCCTACCTCGCCGCCAAGGGCGTGGCGCCGGAGCGTCTGGCCGCCGTCGGTTACGGCGAGTCCAAGCCGGTTGCCGACAACAAGACCGAAGCCGGTCGCAGCGAGAACCGCCGCGTCGAGTTCCAGGTGCTGAACAAGCCGCTGACGGTCAAGGTCATCAAGAAGTAAGACCGACCCGCTGCTGCTGAAAAAGCCGCCGGACGCAAGTCCGGCGGCTTTTTTTGTGCCTGCTGCCGGCGGTGCTCGCCGTTGCCAGCGCTGCCGTGAGCGGGGCGGCGCCTAGCGGTCAGCCGTGATGATCGCTGTCGATGCGCTCGGCGAAGCCGGCCAGCAGCCCCTGGGCATGGCGGTAGCCGCGTTCGACCAGTTCGTCGATGCGCTTCCAGTCGAACAGGCCGATGCCGGACACCGGCATCCGCAGGTACAGGTCAGCCAGGCCGGCGCGGGCCTTGGTGCCGCTTTCGCTGGTCAGCGTGGCGCTGCGGAACAGGATGTCGGCCAGCCGCAGGCCGGGGCCGTTGCGGGCCTGGCGGAGCAGCGCTTCCGGGTCCGGGCCGTCGACGCCGGGCAGACTCAGCGCGCCTTCGGTGGACACGTCGGACGCGATCACCGGACCGCGGCCCTCGCTGCGCATGATGTCGGTCGGCAGGCTGTTGATGATCGCGCCATCGGCCAGCAGGTCGCCGTTCCAGACCACCGGTGGAGCGACGCCGGGCACCGCCATGCTGGCGCCGATCCACAGCGACAGCGGCCCTTGGCGGTGGGTCATCGTCACGCCACGCGTCAGATTGCTGCTGACGCAGAAGTAGCCGAGCGGCAGCTCCTCGATCATCTGCTCGCCGAAGATCGCCCGCAGCCGCGCACCGAAGCGCCGGCCGCGGATCAGCGACACGCGCGGCAGCACGAAATCGTTGAGATAGTTCTGGCGCACGAAGGTGTCCTCGGCGATCCGCCGCAGCTCGCGGCTGTCGGCACCGCAGGCCAGCAGGCCGCCGAAGAAGGCGCCCATGCTGGTGCCGCCGATCAGATCGATCGGCCGGCCCATTTCCTCGAGCGCGCGCACCAGCCCGATATGGGCGAAGCCGCGTGCGCCGCCGCCGCCCAGCACCAGGCCCAGCGCCCGGCCGCTGAGCAGGCGGGCCAGCCGGTCGTGATCGCCAGCGCGCAGCGGGTGCAGGTGGTGGTGGCTGTCGAGATCGCAGTTCGCCATCCAGTCGCGCAGCGTCGGGACCGGCGTCGGACCTTCGCGCAGCATCACCAGCTCTACCGGCGTGCGCAGCTGCATCCGGCGCAGCACGCCGGGCAGCGGGCTGTCGACCGGGCGCAAGCTCGGGTCGGCGACGATCAGCACCCGGTCGGCCTGGCGCATGCAGCGCTCGCTCCAGGCATCGCCGCCCGGCGTGCCGACGTACAGCAGGCGATGGCCGCCCTGCTCGCGCTCGGCCAGCCACTGGATCAGCCGCTCGTGGCCTGGCCCGCCGCTGAGTGGCGTCTGCGCCGCGCCGGCGCCGAGCGCTGCATCGACGCGGCGCGCGTCCAGCCATTCCGGGACTTCGCCCTGGCGGCGGAAGGCCGACTCCAGCCGTTCCAGAAAGCCGGCCAGCGGCACCGACGGCCCGGCCGGCATGATCGCCAGCGCCGGCCGTGAAGGCGGCCGCGGCCCGGCGACGGCGCTCAGGTTGTGGCGCAGGCGCTGGATCAGCACGCGGGTGATCGCCATCAGCGCCGACGGATGCTGCTGGATGAAGGCCAGCAGCGCGTCGCGCTCGATGCGCAGCAACAGGCTGTCGCGCAGCGCATAGACCTCGCCACTGCGCGGCTCGTCGGTCATCACGCTGATTTCGCCGATCGGTTCCAGCCGCGAGATGTCGCCGGCCACCGTGCCGTCGCTGCGATGGGCGCGCAGGCGGCCGCTGGCGACGATGTACAGGCAGTCGGCAGGGCCGCCGGCCGTGAACAGCTGCTGGCCGCCGGCCACCGGGACGATGCGGCAGACGCTGCCCAGCCGGCGGATGGCGGCGGCTTCGAGACCGGCGAACAGCCCGCACTGCGACAGGATCTCGACGACGTCCATGGTGATCGGCAACGAAAAGTGAGCGTCTGCAAGCCTACCGTCTGCCGCTGCCGCCCGGGGCACGGCCTGCACGGCGGTGGGGTCGTCGCATGATCCGGTGGCTTCGTCGGCTGTTGTGAAAAGCGCGGCGGGATGGCGCGGCACAATGCATTTTTTCCGGCCACCCGCACGCGCCATGCACGCCCCCGACCGCTACCGCCCGACCGAACGCTTCGGTGACCGGGTCGACGACTACCGCCGCTACCGCCCCGGCTATCCGGCGGCGCTGAGCCGTTGGCTGATGGCCGAAGCCGGCCTGCAGCCCGGCGATGCCGTGGCCGACATCGGCGCCGGCACCGGCCTGCTGAGCCGCGACCTGCTGGCCGCCGGCCTCGCCGTGCACGCGGTGGAGCCGAACGCGGCGATGCGCGCGGCGGCCGAGGCCGACCTCGGCCGCCAGCCGGGCTTTGCCAGCGTCGCTGGCACCGCCGAGGCCACCACCTTGCCGGCCGCGTCCGTCAGCCTGGTGACGGCGGCGCAGGCCTACCACTGGTTCGAGCCCGAAGCGGCGCGGGCCGAAAGCCTGCGGATTCTCCGGCCGGGCGGCCATGCGGCGCTGATCTGGAACGTGCGGCGCATCGACAGCCGCTTTGCCGAAGCCTACGAAACGCTGCTGATGGCGCGTTGCCCGGATTACGCGGCCGGCCAGCCGCACCAGGCCTCGGCCGAGGAAATCGCCCGCTATTTCGGCCCGTCGGCCACCCGTCCGATCAGCTTCGACTATCAGCAACGCTTCGATTTCGATGGCCTGAAAGGCCGGCTGCTGTCGTCGTCCTACACGCCGCCTGCGGGCGACCCGGCGCGCGAGCCGCTGCTGGAGGCGCTGCGCAGCCTGTTCGACCAGCACCAGCAGGACGGTCAGGTGGCGTTCGGCTATGACACCCGCGCCTGGATCGCCCGGCTCAGGCCCTGAGGGCAGCCGGATCGGCGTGCAGCTGCAGCAGCCGTTCACGCAGCCAGCGATTGCCCGGGTCCTGATGCTGGCGGGTGTGCCAGAACAGGTTGATGGCGATGTCCGGCAGGGTGGCGGGATGCGGCAGCGCCACCAGCCCGAACGGCGCGGTGACGGTTTCGGCGAAGCGCGCCGGCACCGTCGCGATCATGTCGCTGGCTGCCAGGATGTGGCCGACGGCGACGAAGTGCGGCACCCGCAGCCGCACGCGGCGCGCGATCTTCTGGCGGTCCAGCAGCGCATCGACGCGGCCGTGGCCGGTGCCGGCTGACATCACCACCACATGCTCGGCGGCGGCGAAGGCGTCGAGCGTCAGCGGCGCCCGGCTCAGCGGATGGTCGCGGCGCATCAGGCAGACATAGCGCTGTGAGAACAGCGGCCGCTGGAAGAACGCTGCCTTCAGCTGCGGCAGCAGGCCGATCGCCAGATCGACCTGGCCCGCCTCCATCGCATCGCGCAGGTTGATCGCCGTGTTGCGCACCGTGCTGATGGTCAGCTGCGGCGCCTCGCGGCTCAGCATCTCCATCAGCGCCGGCAGGAAATAGATCTCGCCGATGTCGGTCATGCCGATCGTGAACGCGCGATCGGCGGTCGCCGGATCGAACGCGGCGCGCTGGTTCACGGCCCGGTGCAGCAGGCTCAGGGCGTTGGCCACCGGCTCGGCCAGCGCTTCCGCGAACGGGGTCGGCTCCATGCCGCGCGAGGTGCGCCGGAACAGCTCGTCGCCGAGCAGCCGGCGCAGCCGTCCGAGCGCATTGCTGACTGCCGGCTGCGTCAGCCCCAGCGATTCGGCGGCCCGCGACACGCGGCGTTCGGCCATCAGCTGACGAAACACGACCAGCAGGTTCAAGTCGATCTGGTGCAGGTCCACGGCGCTCCCATCAATCACAAACGTGATGTTACGTATTCAGAACATTCTATTGGTTGATAACGCAAGCACCGTGATGATGGCGCCGCTGTTCGCTTTCGCCCCATGACCAGGCCCCCGCCCCGCCGATGACCGACGCCCGTCGCGCCTACTACGACCGCATTGCCGCCCACGGCCTGACGCCGCTGTGGGAAGTGCTTGGCGCACTGGTGCCGCCAGCGCCGCGTTCGCCGGTGCAGCCGGCGATCTGGCGCTATGCCGAGCTGCGCGAGCAGGTCATGGAAGCCGGCCGGCTGATCACCGCCGAAGAAGCCGAGCGGCGGGTGCTGATCCTCGAAAATCCGGGCCTGCGCGGCCAGTCGGCGATCACCCAGTCGCTGTACGCCGGCCTGCAGCTGATCCTGCCGGGTGAAGTGGCGCCGGCCCACCGGCACACGCAGTCGGCACTGCGGCTGGTGCTCGATGGCGAAGGCGCCTACACGGCGGTGGACGGCGAGCGCACGACGATGCGCCGCGGCGATTTCATCATCACGCCAGCCTGGACCTTCCACGATCACGGCAATGACGGCGACCAGCCGGTGGTCTGGCTCGATGGCCTGGACATCCCCACGGTGCGCTTCCTCGACGCCGGCTTCGCCGAGAAGGCCGCGGCCCACCAGCAGGCGGTGACGCGCCCGGAAGGCGATGCGCTGGCCCGCTACGGCACCAACCTGCTGCCGATGGACTACCAGCCGGCGCCGACCGATCCGACCCGGGTGTTCGTCTATCCGCATGCGAAGACGCGCGCCTCGCTGCAGGCGATCGCGGCCGGAGGCAGTCCCGATCCGCACCTCGCGCACAAGCTGCGCTACGTCAATCCGGCGACCGGCGCCTCGCCGATGCCGACCATCGCCGCGTTCACGCAAGCCATCCCGGCCGGCTTCGAGACCCGCAGCCTGCGCGCCACCGACGGCAGCATCCATGTCTGCCTCGAAGGCGGCGGCGAGGCCGAGATCGCCGGCCAGACCTTCCGCTTCGCCGAGAACGATGTCTTCGTCGTGCCGTCCTGGCATCCGCTTCAGCTGCGCGCCGACCGCGACACGATGCTGTTCAGCTTTTCCGACCGCCCGATCCAGCAGGCGCTGGGGCTGTGGCGTGAGGAACGGCTTTGACTCCACTGCCGCCATCCACTGCCATGACCTACGCCATTCCCGCCCCCCAGCCGCGCAGCCTGAGCATCGCCGGCCGCGCCGAGCGCTTCCCGGTGAACCGCATCTTCTGCGTCGGCCGCAACTACGCCGCGCATGCCCGCGAGATGGGCCGCGATCCGGATCGCGAAGCGCCGTTCTTCTTCATGAAGCCGGCGCAGGCGGCGGTCGATGCCAGCACGCCGGCGACCATTCCGTATCCGCCGCGCACATCGAACTTCCATCACGAGATCGAACTGGTGGTGGCGATCGGCACCGGCGGCGCCGACATCCCGGTCGAGACCGCGCTCGATCATGTCTACGGCTATGCGGTCGGTCTCGACATGACTCGCCGCGACCTGCAGCTCGACGCCCGAGACAAGGGCCGGCCCTGGGAGTTCGGCAAGTCCTTCGCGCAATCAGCACCGATCGGCGCGATCCACCGCGCGGCCGACATCGGCCATCCGCAGCACGCGGCGATCGCGCTGAGCGTCAACGATCAGGCCCGGCAGTCGTCGGACATCGACAAGCTGATCTGGTCGGTCGCCGAGTCGATCGCCCAGCTGTCGATGTTCGATGCGCTGGAGCCGGGCGACCTGATCATGACCGGCACCCCGGAAGGTGTGGCAGCGGTGCTGCCGGGCGATCGGATGGTCGGCTCGATCGCCGGCTTGAGTGGCGTCGAAGTGCGGATCGCGCGCTGACGACTGCCGCAAAAGCCCGGAGCACAAAGGCACAAAGAGAAGCCAAGCAAGGACACAAAGCGGGCTTTTTCGAATGGCGCTGAAAGCAGATTCCGCTTTTCTTGGTGTCCTTGCTTTTCACCTCCGTGCCTCTGTGCTCCGGATGTTTTGAGGCTTTACAAAATCAATAGCGAGAGGAGTGCGGCATGGCCAATTACGTCCTGATTCACGGCGCCTGGCACGGCGGCTGGTGCTGGCGCGAGGTCGCGAAAACCCTGCGCGCCGCCGGCCACACGGTGTTCACGCCGACCCTGACCGGCAACGGCGAATCGCGCCATCTCGGTGGCGAGCGCATCACCCTGGAAACCCATACCCGCGACGTGCTCGGCCTGATCGCCGCCGAGGAACTGAACGAGGTGATCCTGGTCGGCCACTCGTATGGCGGCATGGTGATCACCTCGGCGGCCGATCGCATGGCCACGAAGATCAAACGGCTGGTCTATCTCGATGCCTTCGTGCCGACCCACGGCGAGAACCTGGCCGACTGCATTCGCCGCAACCTGCCGAAGGAGGCCGCGGATATCTTCATCGGCCACTTCCATCAGGCGCGTGACCATGACGGCCTGATTCCGCCGATTCCCGGCGCGCTGTTCGGCCAGACGCCTGCGATCACCGAATGGATGGAGCGGCAGTGCAATGCGCAGTCGCTGGCCACTTTCCAGTGGCCGGTGCTGCTGAATGGCGCGGCCGATGCGATTCCGCGCAGCTACATCGTTGCCGACCACTGGCAGCCGAGCCCGTTCCAGGCCGAAGCCGCCCGCTACGCCAATGCGCCGGGCTGGACGCTCGACCGTCTGGCCGGCGGCCACTGCCTGATGATGGACAGCCCGGCCGAGCTGTCCGCCGTGCTGGCGCGGCTGGCCTGAGCGCATCGCGATGAACGCGCCGATTGCCCTTGCCGAACTGACTGCGGCGCCGATGAACTGGGAGCGCGGCACCAGCCGCATTCCGTTCGCGGTCTACAACGATCCGGCGCTGCACACGCTGGAACTGCAGCGCTTCTTCTACGAAAAGCACTGGTGCTACGTCGGGCTGGAAGCGGAAATCCCCAAGCCGGGCGACTACAAGCGCACCGAGATCGGCGAGCGTTCGGTGATCCTGGTGCGTGCGCTCGACGGTGCGATCCATGTCGTCGAGAACGCCTGCGCGCATCGCGGCGTGGCCTTCTGCCGCGCGCGCCACGGCAACGCGCAGGCCTTCGTCTGTCCGTATCACCAGTGGAATTACGCGCTCGACGGCCGCCTGCGCGGCGTGCCGATGCGCCATGGCGTCAAGCGTGACGGCGTGGTCCAGGGCGGCATGCCGGCCGATTTCAACTTCGCCGAGCATGGCCTGACCCGGCTCAAGGTCGCGGTGCGCGGTGGCGTGGTGTTCGCCAGCTTCGATCACGATGTGGAACCGTTCGAGGACTTCGTCGGCCCCGAAGTGCTGCGCTACTTCGATCGCCTGTTCGATGGCCGCAAGCTCAACATTCTCGGCTACAACCGCCAGCGCATTCCGGGTAACTGGAAGCTGATGCAGGAGAACATCAAGGACCCGTATCACCCGGGCCTGCTGCACACCTGGTTCGTGACCTTCGGCCTGTGGCGAGCCGACAACCGCGCGCAGATGGTCATGGATGCGCGCCATCGCCACGCGGCGATGATCTCGACGCGCGGCAATGCCGGCGCGGTGACCGAAGTGTCGCGGGTGTCGAGCTTCAAGCAGACGATGGCGCTGCACGACCCGCGCTTTCTCGACATCGTCCCCGAGCCCTGGTGGAACGGCCCGACGGCGGTGATGACCACGCTGTTCCCGAGCGTGATCCTGCAGCAGCAGGTCAACAGCGTGTCGACCCGGCAGATCGTCCCCGATGGCCACGGCCACTTCGATTTCGTCTGGACCCATTTCGGCTTCGAGGACGACACGCCGGAGATGACCCAACGGCGGCTGCGTCAGGCCAACCTGTTCGGGCCGGCTGGCTTCGTGTCGGCGGACGACGGCGAGGTCATCGAGTTCTCGCAGGAAAGCTTCGAAGCCAAGCCCGGGCATCGCACGCTCGTGGAACTCGGCGGTGACGAGGTCGCGGACACCGACCACATGGTCACCGAAACGCTGATCCGCGGCATGTACCGCTACTGGCGCGAGGTCATGGCCCGATGAGTGCTGCGATCGGTTTCGAGGACTGGCAGGCGCTGGTCCAGCTCTACGCCGACTACGCGCATGTCGTCGATGCCGGCCTCTGGGAGCAGTGGCCGGAGTTCTTCATCGAGGACTGCGTCTACCGCGTGCAGCCGCGCGAGAACCACGAGCGCGGCTTTCCACTGGCGACCCTGAGTTTCGAAAGCAAAGGCATGCTGAAGGACCGCGCCTACGGCATCCGCGAGACGCTGTTCCACGATCCCTACTACCAGCGCCATGTGGTCGGCCTGCCGCGTCTGCTCGGCGAGGCGGACGGACGCTTCGACGTGGAAGCGAACTACGCGGTGTTCCGCACCAAGCTGAGCCAGCTGAGCACGGTCTACAACGTCGGCCGCAGCCTCGATGTCGTGGTGCGCACCGCAGAAGGCCTCAAGTTCGCGCGCCGCGAATTCATCTACGACAGCGAGATGATTCCGAACTCGATGATCTACCCGCTCTGAGCCGGCCGGCGGCCGGCGGTGCGCTTCAGCCGGCGGCCGTCGCAGCCGTTGCAGCCATCTGGCGGATCCGCTCGACCATCGCGTAGAAGCCGTTGCGGCGGTTCATCGACAGGTGGCTTTCCAGCCCCAGCTGCGCGAACGCGGCCTTGATGTCGGTGTCCAGCACTTCGCGCGCGGTGCGGCCGTCGGTCAGCGCCAGGATCAGCGCGATCAGGCCCTTGACGATGTGGGCGTCAGAGTCGCCCCGCAGGTGCAGGCGCTGCTCGGCATCGACATCGCCGGCCAGCCAGACCTGGCTCATGCAGCCGCGCACCTTGTGCGCCTCGTCGTGCTCGGCTTCCGGCATGTCCGGCAGCTTGCGGCCCAGTTCGATCAGGTAGCGGTAACGCTCCTCCCAATCGCCCAGCATGTCGAAGGTGTCGATCAGGTCCTGCAGGGCGGGGTTGTCTGCTGTGCTCACGCGTCCGGAATTCATGTTCTTTCGTTCCCTGTCTATGTTACGGGCAACTGCCGGCCCGGGCGGCTGTCTGTCGGGCAGGCTCGCAGGAGTGACCCATGTTGATTCGCAGCATTCCACCGTTTCCCATCGCGCCGTCGGAGATCACGCCCGAGGCGGTTCATGCCGATCGGCGTCAGTTTCTGGCGCGCCTCGGCCTGGCCGGCGCCGGCCTGGCGCTGGCTGGCTGCGGCGAGGCCGCGCCACCCGCCGCCAGCGCGGCCCCGGCGGCAGCGGCCGACCTGCCGGCGCTCGCCGTCGGCCAGAAGCGCAACTTCGCTGGTGACGAGACGCCGAGCCGCTACCAGGACATCACCGAGTACAACAACTACTACGAGTTCGGCACCGACAAGTCCGAACCGGCCCGCAACGCCGGCTCCCTGCGGACACGGCCGTGGACGGTGACGGTCGACGGCGAATGCGAAGCGCCGGGTCCGCTCGATCTCGATGCGCTGCTCAAGCCGCATGCGCTGGAGGAGCGCATCTACCGCCTGCGCTGCGTCGAGGCCTGGAGCATGGTGGTGCCGTGGGTCGGCTTTCCGCTGGCCGATCTGCTGAAACGCTTCAAGCCGACGTCCAAGGCCAAGTTCGTGCAGTTCTTCTCGCTGGCCGACGAGCAGCAGATGCCGCTGATCAAGCGCGGCGTGCTGCCCTATCCGTATCGAGAAGGCCTGCGCATCGACGAGGCCCTGCATCCGCTGGCCTTCGTCGCGGTCGGCTTGTACGGCCGGGTGCTGCCGAACCAGAACGGCGCGCCGATCCGCGTGATCACGCCGTGGAAGTACGGCTTCAAGGGCGCGAAGTCGATCGTCCGCATCCACTTCACCGAAAGCCAGCCGGAAACCACCTGGAACGCGATCGGCGCGTCCGAGTACGGCTTCTATGGCAACGTCAATCCGGAAGTGGACCATCCGCGCTGGAGCCAGGCCAGCGAACGGCGGCTTGGCGAGCTGCGCCGCCGGCCGACCCTGATGTTCAACGGCTATCCCGAGGTCGCGCCGCTGTACGCCGGCATGGACCTGCGCCGGTACTACTGATGTCGGCTGCAGCGCGACTGCGGCTGGCGCGATTGCTGGTCTGGGCCGGCTGCCTGGCGCCGCTGGTGCTGCTCGGCCTGCGTACCCTGCATGACCAGCTCGGCGCCAATCCGATCGAGTTTCTGGAACGCGCGCTTGGCGACTGGTCGCTGCGCCTGCTGCTGCTGAGCCTGGCGATGACGCCGCTGCGCAGCTTCAGCGGCTGGATCTGGCCGCTGAAGCTGCGCCGCACCGTGGGCTTGTGGGCCTATGCGTACATCTGCCTGCATTTCGCGGTCTACATCGTCTTCGACCTCAACATCCTCGAACCGGCGCAGGCGCTGGCGCAGCTGGCCGAGGATCTGGTCAAGCGGCTGTACATCACCGCCGGCTTCGCCGCCTGGCTGTTCCTGCTGCCGCTGGCGATCACCTCGACCGACGGCTGGCAGCGGCGGCTCGGACGACGCTGGAAAGCCCTGCACCGGCTTGTCTATCCGGCCGCCGTACTGGGCGTGCTGCACTACGTCTGGTTGGTCAAGAAAGACTTGAGCGACCCGCTGCTGTACGCGGCGATCCTTAGCGTTTTGCTGCTCTGGCGCTGGCCTTGGCCGAAAGTGCGCAGCGCTATACTCCGCGCCCGTTCCGTTTCCCCAGCCTCCCCCTCGTGACCAGACCCTCCGGTAGAGCCCCCGACCAGCTGCGCGCCGTCACCATCGAGCGCCAGTTCACGCGCCATGCCGAAGGCTCGGTGCTGGTGGCGTTCGGCGACACCCGGGTGCTGTGCACGGCCAGCATCGAGGAGCGCGGCCCGGCCTGGAAGAAGGACGGCGGCTGGCTGACCGCCGAGTACGGCATGCTGCCGCGCTCGACCCACACCCGCTCCAAGCGCGAAGCCGCGCAGGGCAAGCAGAACGGTCGCACCCAGGAAATCCAGCGTTTGATCGGCCGCAGCTTGCGTTCGGTGCTCGATCTCGACGCGATGGCCGGCATCACCATCACCATCGACTGCGACGTGCTGCAGGCCGACGGCGGCACCCGCACCGCCAGCATTACCGGCGGCTATGTCGCGCTGGTCGATGCCGTCGCCCACCTGCGCAAGATCGGCAAGCTCAAGCGCGATCCGCTGCACGGACAGGTAGCGGCAGTATCGGTCGGCATCGTCAACGGTGTGCCGGTGCTCGACCTCGACTACCCGGAAGACTCCGGCTGCGAAACCGACATGAACGTGGTCATGAACGAGGCCGGCGGCTTCATCGAAGTGCAGGGCACCGCCGAAGGCCACGCCTTCCGCCGCGACGAACTCGACGCGATGCTGGCGCTGGCGCAGAAGGGCATTGCCGAACTGTGCGTCGCGCAGCGGGCGGCGCTCGGTCGCTGATCCGGGTGGCGCGTCATGGCTGATCTCGTTCTCGCCAGCCGCAACCGCAAGAAGCTCGTCGAACTCGAAGCGCTGCTGGCGCCGCTCGGCTACCAGTTGCGGCTGGTGTCGGAGTTCAGCGACGTCGAGCCGGAGGAAAGCGCGCCGACCTTTGTCGAGAACGCGCTGATCAAGGCGCGCCACGCGGCGCGTGTTTCCGGTCTGCCGGCGATTGCCGACGATTCCGGGCTGGAAGTGGCGGCCCTGGGTGGGGCGCCCGGCGTGCATTCGGCGCGTTATGCCGGCGGCCACGGCGACGATGCCGCCAACAACGCCAAGCTGCTGGCGGCGCTGGCCGATGTCGCGGACGGCCAGCGTGGCGCCCGTTTCATTTCGGTGCTGGCACTGCTGCGCCATGCCGATGACCCGGTGCCGCTGATCGCATTCGGCGCCTGGCCGGGGCAGATCCTGCGCGTGCCGCGCGGTGCACAGGGTTTCGGCTACGACCCGCTGTTCCTCGATCCGGAAACCGGCCTGAGCGCCGCCGAGATGAGTGCCGAGGCAAAGAACGCCCGCAGCCACCGGGCGCGCGCGTTCGCGGCGCTGCTGGCGCAACTGCCGCAGCCGTGAGCTTCGATCCGGCGGCGATCCCGCTGGCGCTCTACCTGCATTTCCCGTGGTGCGTGCAGAAATGCCCGTACTGCGATTTCAATTCCCACAGCCTGCGCGGGACGATGCCGGAGGATGCCTACGTCGCGGCGCTGATCCGCGATCTGGACTTCGAGCTTGCGCAGCCGGAGCCGCGGCCGATCAGCTCGATCTTCATGGGCGGTGGCACGCCGAGCCTGTTCTCCGGCCGGGCCATCGGCCGTGTGCTGGACGCCTTCGCCGCCCGGCTGCATTTCGCGCCGGACATCGAGATCACGCTGGAAGCCAATCCGGGCACTGTCGATGCCGGCAATTTCCGCGATTACCGCGCGGCTGGCGTCAACCGGCTGTCGATCGGCGTGCAGAGCCTTAACGACGCGATGCTGAAGCGTCTGGGCCGCATCCACGGCCATGGCGACGTGGTGAAGACCGTCGACATCGCCCGCCGCGCCGGCTTCGACAACCTGAACCTGGACCTGATGTACGCGCTGCCGCAGCAGACCGAAGCCGAAGCGACGGCCGACCTGCGCGCGGCGATCCGGCTGGCGCCCGAGCACCTGAGCTATTACCAGCTGACCCTGGAGCCGAACACCGCGTTCGCGGCGCAGCCGCCACCGCTGCCGGACGATGACAGCGCCTGGACCATGCAGCTGGCCGGTCAGGCCCTGCTGGCCGACGCCGGCTACGTGCAGTACGAGGTGTCGGCCTACGCGACGGCCGGCCGCCAGTGCCGACACAACCGCAACTACTGGCAGTTCGGCGATTACCTCGGCATCGGCGCCGGCGCCCACGGCAAGCGGACCTTCGCCGATGGCATCGAGCGGCGCGCCCGCCACAAGCTGCCGCGCAGCTTCCAGGCCGGCGCCGGCAGCGTCGACGCGATCCAGGAACAGCGCCGTCTCGATGCTGCCGAACTGCCGTTCGAATTCGTCATGAACGCGCTGCGGCTGAACGAGGGCTTCACCGCCGGACTTCTCGAATCCCGCACCGGCCTGCCGTTTGCCGCACTCGCCGGCACGCTGTCGGCGCTGGCCGCGAAGGGGCTCGTCGAGCACGTCGACGGCCACCATCGGCCGACCTCCCTCGGGCGCGCGCATCTGAATACACTGGTCGCCGAATTTCTCTAGCTCACCGCCCGCCCGACCATGCGCGAAGACGTTGAAGTCATCTGCCCGGCCTGCCACGAAGCGATCCCGCTGACCGTCAATCCGGCCAAGGGCTCGAAGACCTGGGAAGAGGAGTGCTGCGTCTGCGACACGCCGATGACCGTGCGCCTGATCGTCGACGAAGACGACGAATACACGGTGGAGGTCGAGGAAGTCAGCGAGGCGGAACCGGACGCCAAGGACGCCGACGGGCTGGAGGAAACGCGTGTCACCTGCCCGGCCTGCTGGGAGGAAATTCCGCTGATCGTCGATCTGTCGGCCGGCTCGCAGACCTATTCTGAGGACTGCTCGGTGTGCTGCCGGCCGATGACGGTGCGGGTCTGGGTGTCGGACGAGGGCGACGAGCACACCGTCGACGTCGAGGCCGAGAGCGACTGACGGACGGCGGTTTCGCGGCTTGCCGTTCGCCAGCGGCTTCTTTACAATCCGCGTCCCTTCGCCCGAGCCGATCCGTCCGGGCTGCAAATTCCGAGAGATCGCAATGAAGCCCGACATCCACCCGAACTACGTCGCCATCAACGTCAACTGCAGCTGTGGCAATACGTTCGCCACGCGCTCGACGGTCGGCCGTGATCTGCAGATCGAAGTCTGCTCGAAGTGCCACCCGTTCTACACGGGCAAGCAGAAGGTGGCCGATGTCGGCGGCCGTATCGACAAGTTCCGCAAGCGCTACGCCGGCGCCGCCGCCTGAACTCGGGCCGCAGGCAGGCAGCACGCCTGCCGCGCTTGAAAAAGCCGCCTTCGGGCGGCTTTTTCGTTTTTCGGGCTGGAAAATCGTCGATCGGAACGGTCCGCCAGTGGCCCGCGCTCGCCGAAAGGCCGGGAAAATCGTTATGCTTCACCGACTCGCCGGGATATCCCCCAAGACCTTTCCGCCGCCTCAGGGCGTGCAGACGTGGAATTGCGCGGATTGAATGCGGCACTGCACATTTTTTGCGGGGCATACAGCGTGATGTCCCCACAGTCCGACGGAGATGATGCGATGACGACGCCTAGCTACAGCCTGATCAACAACGAGACCGGCGAAAAGGTCGACCTGCCGGCCGTGAAAGGCACGCTGGGTCCGGTTGGCCTCGACGTTGGCAAGGTCTACGACAAGCTGGATCTGTTCACCTACGACCCGGGTTTCACGTCGACCTGCTCGACCAAGAGCGCCATCACCTACATCGACGGCGACAAGGGCATCCTGCTGTATCGCGGCTATCCGGTCGATCAGCTGGCGCAGCACTCGACGTTCATCGAGGTCGCCTACCTGATCCTGCACGGCGAACTGCCGACCAAGACCCAGCTCGATGCCTTCGAGGCCTCGATCCGCCGTCACACGATGATCAACGAGTCGCTGCGCGGCTTCTTCGACGGCTTCAATTACGACGCCCATCCGATGGCGATGCTGACCGGCATCGTCGGCAGCCTGTCGGCGTTCTATCACGACACCACGAACAACAAGGATCCGAAGCACCGCGAGATCTTCGCGCACCGGATGATCGCCAAGATTCCGACGATCGCCGCCGCTGCGTACAAGAAGTACTTCGGCCAGCCGTTCATGTATCCGAAGAACAACCTCGACTACTGCTCGAACCTGCTGCGCATGATGTTCGCGGTGCCGGCCGAGGAGTACGAGGTGAACCCGGTCGCCGCCAAGGCGCTCGACGTGCTGTTCATCCTGCACGCTGATCACGAACAGAACGCCTCGACCTCGACGGTGCGCCTGGCCGGTTCGACCGGCACCAACCCGTACGCGGCGATCGCCTCCGGCATCGCGGCCCTGTGGGGCCCGGCGCACGGTGGCGCCAACGAAGCCGTGCTGAAGATGCTCGAAGAGATCGGCGACGTGAAGAAGGTGCCGGACTTCATGGCCAAGGTGAAGGACAAGAACTCGGGCGTGCGCCTGATGGGCTTCGGCCACCGCGTCTACAAGAACTTCGACCCGCGCGCGACGATCATCCGCGAGCAGTGCCACAAGGTGCTCAAGGAACTGAAGATCAACGATCCGCAGCTGGAACTGGCGATGAAGCTCGAAGAAATCGCGCTGAGCGACGACTACTTCCGCGAGCGCAAGCTGTACCCGAACGTCGATTTCTACTCCGGCATCATCTACAAGGCGCTCGGCATCCCGGTGAACATGTTCACCCCGATGTTCGCGATCGCCCGGACCGTCGGCTGGGTCGCGCACTGGAGCGAGATGACCGCCGAGCCGGGCGGCGTCAAGATCGGCCGTCCGCGCCAGGTCTACACCGGCGCCCCGGTTCGCGACTACGCGCCGATTGCCTCGCGCTGATCCGCACCCGCGCCACGAAAAAGCCCGCCGACTGGCGGGCTTTTTCGTGACGGCGCCAGTCGCGCCGGCGCGGCGGCTGGCGGAGGTGATTCAGCGACGGCGGCTGCCGCCGGCCAGTGAGCCGAGCAGGCCGCGCAGCAGCTGCCGGCCGACTTCCCGGCCGACCTGCGAACCGACGCTGCGCACCACGCTTTTGGCGGCGGCTTCCAGCACCGATTCCCGGTTGGACGGCCGCGCTGCGGCGGGCCGCTTGTCGGCCGGAGCTGCAGGCGGCTGGGCGCTGCCCTGGTCCCACCAGCCGCTGCCGGCGGAGGCGGTGTCCGCCGGCGGTGCAGCGCTGGCTTCGGCCGCTGCCGTGGCGCGGGCGTTGAGCTTTTCGTAAGCCGATTCGCGATCGACCGCCGTGTCGTACTTGGCGCCGACCGGACTGCGGCCGCGCACCAGCTTGCGTTCGTCGGCGCTGATGGCACCGATCCGCGAGCGCGGTGGCCGGATCAGCGTGCGTTCGACGATGCCGGGCACGCCGCCGTCGCCGAGGCAGGACACCAGCGCTTCACCGACGCCGAGCTGCTGGATCACCTCGGTCACGTCGAGCTTCGGATTCGGCCGGAAGGTTTCGGCCGCCGCCTTCACCGCTTTCTGGTCGCGCGGCGTGAAGGCACGCAGCGCGTGCTGCACGCGGTTGCCGAGCTGGCCAAGCACGTTGTCCGGCAGGTCCAGCGGGTTCTGGGTGACGAAGTAGACGCCGACGCCCTTCGAACGGATCAGCCGCACCACCTGCTCGACCTTCTGCACCAGCGCCTTCGGGGCATCGGCGAACAGCAGATGCGCTTCGTCGAAGAAGAACACCAGCTTCGGGCGATCCAGATCGCCGGCCTCCGGCAGCCGCTCGAACAGCTCCGACAGGAGCCACAGCAGGAAGGTCGAGTACAGCGCCGGCTTCTGGTACAGCAGGTCGGCGGCCAGGATGTTGATCACGCCCCGGCCGGTCATGTCCTGACGCATCAGGTCGTCGAGGTCGAGCGCCGGCTCGCCGAAGAAGCTTTCCGCGCCATCGGCCTCCAGCGCGACCAGGCCGCGCTGGATCGCGCCGATCGAGGCCTTCGAGATCAGGCCGTAGTCCGGGCCGAGCGTCTTGGCGTTCTCGGCGACGTGATTGAGTGCGGCCTTCAGATCCTTCAGATCAAGCAGCAGCAGGCCCTGGTCGTCGCAGTACTTGAACACCAGCTGCAGCACCGCTTCCTGCACCTCGCTCAGGCCCAGCAGCCGCGCCAGCAGCAGCGGGCCGAGATCCGACACCGTGCCGCGCAGCGGATGGCCCTGGGCGCCGAAGACATCCCAGAACACCACCGGGTAGACGGTCGGCGCGTAGTTCGTCAGGCCGACGTGGGCCGCCCGCTCGACCAGCTTCGGCGCCGCATTGCCGGCCATCGACAGGCCCGACAGATCACCCTTGATGTCGGCGGCGAACACCGGCACGCCGAGGTCGGAAAAGCCTTCGCAGAGGCTTTGAAGGGTCACCGTCTTGCCGGTGCCGGTGGCACCGGCGATCAGGCCGTGGCGATTGCCGTAGCGGGCCAGCAGCCACTGCTGGGGGCTGTCGGCGTCGGCACCGCGGCCGATGAGGACACTGGATTCCATGAGGCGGGATTCGGCGGGAAGGGACCGCTAGCTTCAGCGGCCCGCGCGGCGCTGACAACCCCGCCGGCCTCGACCCGGCGGCTGTGCCCTCGAAGCCCGGAATGCCCGGGCTTCGAGGGCGGCGTGCGGTTCCCGCCGCAGCCTTCGCCGATACGCCTGTAGTGCCGCTCAGCGGCGCAGCAGCCCGAGCCCCGAGCAGCTGTTGTCCTCGGTGTCGGCGGTCGGCAGCACGTCGTCGATCCAGCGGGTGATCAGCGCTGCCGCTTCGCCGTGGGTGACGCTGCGCGCGACCGGCGGCATCCGCACGCCGGCTTCGCTGGAGCCCACGCGGAACGGCAGGATCGAGGTCCCGGCATCGCGCGGCACGATGTCGTAGCGGCGGCCTTCCCCGGAGCCCCGGCCGGCGGCGATCGGCCGCTTGCAGATGCCGTAGCGCACGTCGACCGGCCGGAACGAATCGAGGAACAGGCCGGAGTTGGCGGCCGAGCCGCCGCCGCTGTGGCAGTGCACGCAGTTCACTTCCAGGTAGGCGCGGACGCGGTGATGCAGGTCCTGATCGGAACCGGGCAGGTCGCCGGCATCGCCCGGCACGTTGAAGCGCGGCAGTTTCTCGATCGCCGACAGGTCGGCCGGCAGGCCGCTCAGCAGGCCGCGCTGGCTCAGGTACTGCAGCTGGTTCTGGACCGTGCCGTCCGGGTAGCGATGCGCCTTGTTGAGATTGCGCGCCTTCGGGCCGATCGGCGCCGCGCCGGCTTCGCGGTCATCGTTGCCGTGGCAGGTGACGCAGCTCAGCGCTGCCGGGATCGTGTAGCGCGGCACCGCGCCGGTGTAGCGCAGGCGCTTGCCGTTGCTGCCGACCACTTCCGGATCGGGATCGACGTAGTCGTAGCGGACGCTGGCCGTGCCGCCCTCGACATGCAGCTCGGCGACCCGGCTGCCGTCGCCGAGCGTGCGCCAGATGTACGGCAGGCCGACCCAGGTCGGGCCGGTGGCGGTCTGGCGGCGGATCAGCAGCCGGGTTTCCACGACGTTCTCGGCATTGCCGGCCTTGAACGAAAAGCTCTTCGCGATCACCGTGCCGACCGGGAAATCGAAGGTCGCCACCACGCCGTGGCTGGCCCGATCGCGATAGCTCGCCGGCTGGCCCTCGGGCAGGAACAGGAAGCGGTACTTGGTCGAATAGTCGCTGAACAGCGCTGTGTTGAGGTCGTACTCCACGCCCTGCACCGGCCGCGTGCGCGGGTCGGCCGGGTTGGTGAACAGGCCGTACTGGTCGAGCCGCGGGCAGTTGTAGGCCAGCGCCGCGCGGTTGACCTGCCCCGGACGGCCGCCGCTGCAGGCGGCCTGCACTTCGGCGTCGGACGGCCGGCGGTCGCCATTGGCCGGGTCCGGCACAAATGGCAGCTGCAGCCTCGGCGCCGGCCGTGCCGGCAGCTGGCAGCGGTGCGGACGGAGGTCGGTCGACACCGGTTTCAGCAGGTCCAGCGCCAGCTGGCCCGGTTCGCTGGTGCTCAGCCGGGCATTGACGAACGGCGTGGCGAACGCGGTCAGCAGCCGGGTGCTGGTGAACTGGTTGTCCTCGGCGATGCACAGGCCGTTCTCGGGCAGCTTCAGCTGGCCGGCGCTGCTGAACTTCCAGGCGTTGTAGCGCGCGCCGCCACAGTTCGGGCCGGGATCGTTCGGGCCGTAGTTCGGCCGGCCGCGCTCATCGCTGCGGGCTTCGCTGCGGCCGGTCTCGTTCGGGTTCGGCTGGTTCAGCGGCACGCCGGCGGCATCCTTCGGATACTCGTTGCAGCCGTTCGGCGCATCGACGCTGCCGTCCCAGACGATGTGCGCGGAGCGGCCGTAGTTCTTCAGCTTCAGCAGCAGCGGCAGCAGCGAGGCCTCGCCGCGCTGCGGGCTCGGCAGCTGCAGGGTGCCGCCGTTGTCGCGGAAGCGGTTGCCGTGGATCTCGATGCCTTCCGGGTAGAAGTCGTAGCGCAGGTCGGCTTCGTTGGGATCGATCAGCCCGTAGTTGACGATGCCGATGCCCATCGTGTCGTGATCGCTGATCTCGTTGTCGCGGATCTCCAGCTGATCCGACGCCAGCACCAGCATGCCGGTGCCTTTCGGCACGCTGCCGACGATGTTCCCGGCCGGGGCGAAGTTGGGGAAATTGTTGTTGTAGGCGCGGTTGCGGTGGACGAGATTCTTCTCGCCGTACTGGGCCAGGCCCGGCAGGTCGAAGATCAGGAAGCCGCCGGTGTTGTTGGTGGCGACGTTGTCGACGAATTCGGCGCGGTAGGTGTTCTCGAACTCGAAGCCGGCGACGTTGTACTCGGCGCGTGTGCGGCGAACGATGACATCCGAGGTCTGGCCGACGTAGATGCCGGCATCGCTGGCGCCGAAGGCTTCGGAATCCTCGATCAGCACGTGCTGGCAGAGCACCGGATAGAGCCCGTAGGCGCCGTGCCGGGTGCAGGAGTTCGGCGCGTCGAGGCGGGTCGAGCAGGTCTTGTAGTCCGACCACTGGGCGCGCACGTCGCGGAACGTCACGTAGCGGCTGCGGAACACGCGGATCGAGTTGCCCGGCGTGTCTTCCACCGTGAAGCCCTGCATGACGATGCCGTCAGCATGGCTGACGTTGAGCCCTTCGGCGGCATCGGAATTCTTGAAGCTCAGGATGGTCCGGTCACGGCCGGCGCCCTTGATGGTGATGCCGCGCTTGTTGTTCATGATCAGCCCGGTCGACAGGCTGAAGCGGCCGGCGCAGAAGGCGATCGTGTCGCCTTCGCGGGCGTCGAAGAAGGCGGTCAGCGCTTCGCGCGTGGCATTGGCGCCGGGGCAGATCGTGTAGGTGCGGGCCACCGATGCCGGCGTTGCCGCCGTTGCCGCCGGTACCGCCTTGGCCACGGCGGCGGCCACGGCCGGTGCGGCGAGACTGGCCGGCTCGGCCGTCGGCAGCGCGCCGGCGGATTCCCCGCAGGCCGTCAGGAAGGCTGCCGAAGCAGCGAGCACGGCAACAAGGCCGGCGCGGCGCCGGCCGTTGGTTCTGCGGATCATGCGGTTCTCCCCTGGTGGCCATCTGGTTGCGATGGCGCTTGTCGTATTCGGCGTGGATCGTCGCGCGCGGCGATCCACCGCCCAATGGTAAATACGACCCGCAGGGTTGACGCAGGGAGGTCCTGCGGCGCGTCAGCGCGCCGCGCGGCAGGCGGCGAAGATCTGTGCGGCGCGGTCGCCGGCGCGAATGCGGGCGCTGAACAGCGCGCGCGGGCAGCTGGTGGCCTGCGGGTTGTAGTCGCCGAGCACGGTCTGCGGGTCGGCATCGGGCGGCACCGCGTTGATCGCGCCCGGGAAGTCCGGGTCGGCCAGCAGCTGGCGGACGATCAGCAGGCCGTTGTCGAGCAGCCCGGCGCTGGGCAGGTAGGAAAAGCCGTGCTGGGCATCGGCGCCGAGCGGCCGGCCGGCGAGGTCGCCGACCACGGCATGGAAGTAGCCGCTGGCATCGATGGCGGCATCCTGGTCGGCGACGCAGGCGATCACCGTCTGCAGCAGGTGGCGGTTCTGGCACAGCGACCAGTAACGGACATCCGGCACCACGGCGCCGTGTCGGCCCGGCACGCTCGGCGCACGGAAGCGGACCAGTACCAGCTCGTCGCGGCGCTCGATCTTGGCCGACATGAAGCCGGCGTTCTGGTTGTAGACCACGCCGCCGCCCAGCGCCCGGCGCGGCTGGTAGACCTCGAAGCGGATGTCGCGGCCGGTCGACCCGGCCAGCAGGCCGGCGCCGGCCGGTGCGGCTTTCGCGCCGGCAGCCGGGGCTTCGGTGCCCTTGTTGCCGTCCGGGCCGCCGTCGTTCAGCGAGGCCGGCGGCGCGCCGTCGTTGCAGGCACTGCGCTCGAACAGGCCGTCTGGCGCCGGGCTGCCATCGTCCTGCTGGTAGCGGATGCGCGGCAGCGGCACCAGGCCGGTGGACAGGTAGGCGCGCAGGAACAGGTAGTTGCGGCCGAACGGCAGCCGGAGATCGCCGGCGTACAGCGTGTTCGGGGCCGGCTTCGCCGGCTTGTCGGCGAACACCACGTAGACCGTGTACTGCCCACCCGGACTGACGGCCGGATCGATCCGGGTGATGCCGGCCAGCGGCGACTGGCTGCCGGGATTCGGCTGGATCTGGTAGTCGGCCAGTGCGTCGATGGCGTCGAAGGTGCCGCCGTACAGCTGGTAGGAAAAATAGCGCGACGCCAGGTAGGCGCCGTCGATCCGCAGCCGCAGGCCACGGGTGCGGTTGTTGCGCGGCAGCGCCAGCCGGAAGTAGCGGGCATGGGTTTCCGGGTAGGCGGTATTGCCGTTCGGCTCGGTCCAGCCGCAGTTGTCGTCGAGACGCTGTGCAGGCGCCTCGTCAGCGGCGGTGGCGGTGGCGGGAACAGGCGACAGCCCGAGCAGGGCCAGCAGGACGACGGTTGCAGCCGACCATCGTGACAACAGGGATGACAACACGGGCAAGTACTCCGGAAAGTCCGGTTCGGACCATACTTTCCAGCGTCGAAGCCGCTTCTACCTTGTGGAAATATGAATATTGTCGATGTCGATTCGACCGGTGTCCGCTCCGGTTTCTGCCGGTATCGGTGAGCGGAAGCCGCGGCGGCCTGGTCGGTGTCGAATCGACTCAAGATATTGAACAGTATGGATAAAAGATTTTATATTCCATTTCCTTCGCTGATCCATCCCTGGTTTGCATCTATCGTCAGAGCGGGATGCGAACCGATGCGGAATCCAGAAAATATAAGAAATGGAAGGCGAATTCAGGATTCAAGAAGCAAGACCGGTCTCATCCTGCTTTTCCGGAATCACCGCCGTTCGGCCGGTTCAGCGGCCTTCGACCCAGGCCATCAGCAGCGTCCGTGCGGCGGCGGTTTGCCGCTCGAAGGCCTGCCGCGCCGGCCGGGCTTCGCCGTCATGCCAGAGGATGGCTTCCTCGACGCTGGCCGCACGGCCGTCGTGCAGCAGCAACAGCGGCGCCTTGGCCCTGGCGGCCGCCAGCCCCCACAGCGGCGCGGTGCGGAAGCGGGTCGGCTGCCGGCGGCCGGCCAGATCGCGGTCGGCCAGCGCCGGCCCGAGGTCGTGGCTGCGCAGGTCGGTCCAGGCGGTGATGGTGTCGAGCCCATCGATGCCGGTGACGGCCAGCTGCTCGCGATGGCAGCCGCTGCAGCCGGTGGCGATGAACAGCGCGCGGCCGGCCGCTTCGGCGTCGCCGGCCAGCGGCGCTTCGGCCGGCACCGGCAAGGCGCGCTGGAAAGCCAGCACGGCGTCGAAATCGGCATCCGCCAGCTCCGGCTCGCCGCCGTTCGGCGCGTCCCGGCAGCGGCGCTCGGCGGCGCCGCAGTCGTCCGCCGGGCGCAGTCGGCTGGTGATGCCCATCTCGTGGGCGTAGGCGATCGCGGTCTGCTCGGCCAGTGTCGGCACCGCCGCTTGCCAGCCGAAGCGGCCGGGTGCGGTCAGCGGCACCGCTTCGAGCAGCGCCATGCCGAACACCGGCGGGGCGATGCGCGGGCGGATCACCGTGCGTTTCGGCAGCCGGCGCGCGGTCTCGGCAGCGAGCCGGTAGCGCGGCTGTCGCAGCTGCCACGGCTGGCCGTCCGGATAGCGGCCGCTGCGCAGCTGGAACCGCAGGCTCGCGCGACCTTCCAGCGGCACGCCCGGCAGCGCCTGGGCGTTCAGCACCGCGCCGAACGGCGGCGTGCTGCCGGCCGGCACGCCGAGCTGGATCACCAGCGCCAGCGGCAGCGGCCCGTCGGCGATCGGGCCGCGCGCCCGGTGGCCGCTGTTGTGGCAGGCGTCGCAGCTGGCCGCGTTGTAGACCGGGCCAAGGCCATCGATCGCCGCCGCGCCGGCGGTGCCGGCCACGACGTGGTCGGTATTGAACAGCGCCAGCCCGCGCTGCTGGCGGCGACGGCCGTCGGCGTCCAGCGGCTGCAGCAGCGCCTGCGGATCGCCACTGCCGGTGAAGGCGACCCGTGGCGTGACCGTGGCGACGGCGAGGCCCGGCAGCGCCGCCAGCAGCAGCGGCCAGGCGGCGCGCCGGTTCACGGCTCCGGCGTCACCGTGATGCCGACGGTGGCGTCGACCGCGCCGCTCAGCTGCAGCAGCAGCGGCCGCCCGACCGGCAGCCGGTAGCGCACCAGCTTGCGCGGCGCGGTGCAGCCGCTGGCACCGTGGAAGTCGAGCGACGGCAGCAGCGTCGCGTCGTCGACGACATCGACCCAGTGCGCCGACGACAGGGCGATGCGGTACTCGCCGTCCTTCGGCACCGTGAAGCGCAGCAGGCCGCCGTGCGCGCCATCGGCCAGCTTCAGCTTGGCTGGCGGCAGCCGGTAGTCGACCGTGTCCTGCGCCGGCAGGCTGACCCTGACGAGCTGCGCCAGCGGCAGCGTTGCGGCCGATGCCGCATCGCCGCCGGCCGTCAGCGCCGTCCCGGCGCTCGCGAACAGCGCCCGTTCGGCGGCGACGTTCCAGCGGAACGCCGTGCAGCCGCTGTCCTCGCCCTGCGCCAGCACCGGCCGCGCGGCCAGCAGCGCCGTCAGCAGCACCGCGCTGCCCGCGATCCGGCGCGCGTTCATTGCCGGCTCCCGGCACTGCGGCTGGCCAGGCGCCAGTCGAGCTGCAGCAGCCAGGTGCGGCCCGGCTCGAAGAAGCCTTCCTGATAGGCGTACTTCTGGTCGGCCAGGTTGCGCACGCCGGCTTCGATGCCGAGGCCGGGCACCAGGCCCGGCGCGTAGCGCACGAAGCTGTTCAGCAGCGTGTAGCCGTTGGCGTAGCGGGCGCCGTCGGTGGTCGACCAGCGCCGCGTCTCGTACTGCGCCTCGAACTTGCCGGTGACGCCGGCCAGCGGCGTCCAGCGCAGGCCCAGCCGGTATTTCTGCTCCGGCGTGTCGAGCTGGCGCAGTTCCGGCCGGCTGCGGTTGTCGCGGTCGAGCAGGGTGGCCTGGGCGTCGATCTTCAAGGCGTCGAACCACTGCCAGCCGAGCGCCAGTTCGGCGCCGCGATTGCGCTGCTCGCCGACGTTCTGCAGCTGGAAGCAGGTCGGATTCGGCGCGCTGCACTGGCCGGCGGGAATGGTGACGTTCTCGATCGCATTGTCGAGATCGCTCTGGAACAGCATGGCGTCCAGTTCCCAGCGGCCGCGCCGCTCGTGCCAGCCGAACTCGTAGTTCCACGCCGATTCCGGCGCCAGCTGGGCGTTGGGAATCGCCGAGCCGAGGCGGAACGAATAGCGGTCCTTGATCGTCGGGAAGCGGGTCTTGCGGCTGAAGCCGGCGGTCAGGCGGCCGGTGGCGGTGGCGGCGATGTCCAGC
The DNA here is from genome assembly GCA_026398815.1 of Gammaproteobacteria bacterium. Classification (GTDB taxonomy): domain Bacteria; phylum Pseudomonadota; class Gammaproteobacteria; order Nevskiales; family Nevskiaceae; genus Nevskia. Next base: position 25,469 of record JAPLSA010000030.1, on the reverse strand, counting down.
ACCATCTGGGCGTTCTGGGCATCGGCGCGGCCGGGTGGAAAGCGGGTGGTGCTGCCGTTGGAGACGTTGTCGGCGCGCAGGCCACGCTGGACCGAGTAACCGTAGCTGGGCGTGATCGTCACCCGCTCGGTCAGCCGCCAGCCATGCTCGATGGCGATCGCGCCGCTCAAGTCCTCGTAGCGTTCCTGCGGCAGGCCGACGGCGTCGCGCTCCCGGTGCACGTCCTGCTTGCCGTGGATGGCGACGCGGGTGGCGTGGTCCGGGTTCCAGCGCCATTCGAGGTCGGCATTGCCGCCATAGGTGTAGTCGCTGTAGGCGCTGCCCTGGAACGCGAACGGCCGGGTGAAGCTGGAATAGCTGGCGTTGTCGTAGCTCGACAGGCTGTTGCGGAAAGTGTCGTAGTAGACGCGCGTGCGCAGCGTCGCCTGGTTGCCGAACAGGCCGTTGCGGGTCGACAGGTAGAAGCTCTGCTTGTCCCAGTACGGCCAGCGCCAGAAGCGCGCCTGCACGCCCGGCGCGCGGCCGGCGTAGGGCGGCGAATCCTTCTGGCCGTCCTGCCGGTAATAGGCCAGTGCGATCTCGTCGTCATCGCGGTAGGTGTAGCCGACCTTGGCGGCGATCGTCTGGTCGCCGCTGCCGCTGTTCTCGCGCCGGCCGCCGTCCTCGTTGGCGGTCGGCTTGAAGCTGTCGGGCAGCGCGTAGCCGCCGGATTCGAAGTACGAGTAGGTGGCGTGCGCGTACCAGCTTCCATGGCGGCCACCGACGCTGGCGGTGGCGCGCGAGGCCAGCGTGCCGCCGGCTTCGCCTTGCTCGAACTGGCTGGCGGCGCTGATTTCCAGCGGCGCCACCGGCTTGCGGCTGATCACGTTGATCGCCCCGCCGAGCACGTTCGGGCCGTACAGCAGCGAGGCCAGGCCCTTGCCGACGACGATCTCGGACACGTAGTCGACGCCGAAGCGGCTGAAGTCGACATTGCCGTCGTACGGCACGTAGACCGGCACGCCGTCGATGAACAGCGGCACCTGCCGGGAGCTGTAGCCGCGCACCGCGATCAGCCGCTCGCGGCGCTGGCCGACGTTCTGCAGGTGCACGCCGGGCAGCAGGCTGATGGCCTCCGACAAGTCATCGCGATGCCAGGTCTGGATCGCCTCGGCGCTGACCGATTCGGCCGGCGTGACGATCGGTGAACGGGCGCCGCGCACTTCGACGACGCCGAGCGAGAACACCGGGGCTGCCGTGTCAGCCTCGGAACTGCTGTCGTCCGCCGTGGCCGGCTGGCCGGCCAGCACCAGCAGGCCAAGTCCGCCCGCCGCCGCTGCGCGGCGTGTCTGGATTCCCATCGCGATCCCCCGTCATTCGTTTTATGAGGATAAAAGTATATAACGATGGAATAGCGCCAGCCGGAGACGCAGGCCAGCAACGACGGCCGGATCAGCCGAGACGGACGAGGATGACGCTGGCGGCGGCGAACAGCGCCCGCGCCGTACCACCACGGGCGAGGCCGAGGCGTTCGATCGCTTCGATCGTGACCACGGCGACCAGGGTCTGGCCGCCGGCCAGCTCGAGCACCACCTCGCCGTTGACCGCACCGCGGTCGATCCGGCGCACCACGCCGTCGAGCTGGTTCTCCGCCGAGCAGCCGCCGGCGCCGGCGTCGCCGAGCGTGGCCAGCATCAGCCACGGCGCCTTGATCAGGGCGGTGACCGGCGTGCCCGGCGCCAGCGCCATCGCGCGGGTGCTTTCCCGGGTGATGGTCGCCACCAGCGGCTGGCCGCCGGCCAGCTCGATGACGATGCGGTCGTTGACCGCACCGGCGTCGATCGCCCGCACTCGGCCGGCCAGCTGGTTGCGGGCGCTGCTCAGCATCGTCAAGCGGCCGAGCACCGGCAGGTCGCGGGCGGCGTGGGCATGCGATTCGGCGATCCGGGTGGCCATCGCCTGCTGCTCGGCGCGCAGCCGTTCGTAAAGCGCCAGCAGCTCGGTGCCGCGCGCGGTCAGCACGGTGCCGCCGCCGCGCCGGCCGCCGGTCTGCCGGTGCACCAGCGGCGCGTCGGCGGCGTTGTTCAGCGCGTCGATGGCATCCCAAGCGCCCTTGTAGGACATGCCGACCGCCTTCGCGGCCTGCGAGATCGAGCCGGCGCCGGCAATCGCCTGCAGCAGGGCGAAGCGCCGCCGGGTGGCGGGCGATTCGCCGAGCGCGCGCAGCAGGTCGGCATCGGTCATCGCGTCGGCTCCCGCGCCGTCACGGCACCAGCGGCTCGGCCAGCGGCGAAGCGGTGTCGTTGACGAACACCTTCAGCACCTGGAACTGGTTCGGCAGCAGCAGCCCGGTGGCGAATGCGTGGTTGGTGACCAGCGCGTTGCCCAGACCGTCGAACGCCAGATTGGCCGGGGAATCGAACGGCTTGATCAGGTTCAGGCCGGGATTGCCGATCCGGGCGAACTCGCTGCCGTCGGGATTCAGCACCGAGATGCCGCTCTGGCCGGGCAGCGCCAGCACCACGTAGAGCCGGCCGCTGGCGCCGAAGGCGATGCCGTCCGGACCGCCGGCGAGGTAGCGGCGGAACTCGCGCAGGTCGCTGGCCTTCGGCTTGCTGACCAGCGGCAGGCTGTAGACGTGGCCGATGCCGAGGAAATCGAACGTCACCGTGAAGAACAGGCGGCTGCGATCCGGCGAGAGCCGCAGGCCGTTGACGCCGACGTACGGCGAGGCCAGCCGCGAATCCTGGAACCAGACCTGCGGCCGGCCGCCGCCGGGCGGCACTTTCCAGATCGTCGCCTGCAGGCTGTCGGTGACGTAGAGGTTGCCGGCGTCGTCGAAGGCCAGGTCGTTCGGCAGCGCCGGCAGGTTCGGCACCGTCGGCGAGCAGGGCGCGCGGTTGAGGATCGAGCAGGACTTGAGGTCGGGATAGGCCGGCGTGTACTGCGCCTGCACGCTCGTCGCCAGATCGAGCCGGAAGGTGCCGAGCTGGTTGTTCAGCACGTACAGCCGGCCGGCGCCGTCGAAGCTCAGGCAGGAATTGGCGTGCTCGGCGCCAAACACCTGCTCGCCCTGGGTTTCGAGGGTGCGCAGCAGCGCGCCGCTGGCGACGTCGTACTCGAACACCCGCGACGGCTTGCCGTTGAAGGCGGTGCCGAGCGTTGCCGGCCCGGCCACGTAGAAGCGGTTGCCGCGCACCGCGATGCCTTCCGGGAAGCCGTTCGGGATCGGCACCTGGGCGAGCACCGAAACCTCGCCGTAGGCGGCCGCGCGGACCGGCAGCGGCTGGACGATGGTGCAGACGGCCAGCAGCGCCGCGATCGAAAAGGTGTTGAATCGGGATGTCATGGGCGGCGCTCCTCGTCCGGCGATCGAAGGGGCCGGCGACAGGCTGCCGAGGGCCGCCGCCGGTGCGCGATTCTGCTCGCGAACCGGGGCGCGGGACACTGCCGCGCTTTCAGGCGGGGTTGTCGGCGCCGTCCGTGTCGCCCGCCGGTCGCGGGATCAGCGTCTTCAGCATCAGCTTGAAGTAGGCGCGGAAATCCTCGCCGGCCGGAAACTGCTCCGGCGTGTCGCGATGAACCTGCTGGTTGCCGATGAAGGTGGCGTAGGCGAAGGTCGACCACAGCCGCGCATCGACTTCCGACAGGCCGAGATCGAGATAGCAGCGGTGCAGGTAGGCCAGCCGGTTCGACGACACCCGCTGCACGACCGCGCCGACCACCGGGTCATCGCTCGACGCCGCCAGCGCCAGATACAGCCGGCCGGCCTTGTAGCTGGCGTTGCCCTGCTTGAACAGGCGAACGATGCGTTCGTACGGGTCGGTCAGTTCCTCGACGCCGGCGCGAGCATCGACCGTCTCGTGCTTTTCCCACAGCGCCAGCGCTTCGCGCAGCAGCGCTTCGCGGCTCGGGAAATGCCAGTAGAAGCTGCCCTTGGTGACGCCGAGGCGGCGCGCCAGCGGTTCGACCGCCACCGCTTCCAGGCCGCCCACTGCCAGCGCCTCCAGCGCCGCTTCGCCCCAGGCCTCGCGGCTCAGGCTCGATTTCGCCGATGCGGCGTCGCCGCCACGAGGGGCGCGGGGCTGCGGCGGTACGTCGATCGACATCGCTTGCGGCTTCCATACGTCAGGGTATGTCGACGAATGTACGGTGCGGGTCCCCGTGCGGCAAGCGAATCGGACCGATGGGCCGACGGTTCATCCCGGCCGTGGCTGCCGCGCGTTATGGTTACCGGCCCTTTCGTCGTGATCTGCCCGCCATGCGATCTGCTCACCCGCTGTCCGGCCTGCTGGCCGCCGCGCTGCTTGCCCTGTTTCCGGTCCATGCCCAGCAGGCCGAAACAGGCGTCGAGCTGCCGTTGCCGGCCAGCCCGGCCGCAGCCGCCGACGGCGAAGCCGGCGCTGCGGTCGAGCCTGCGCCGGTGCTCGGCACGCCGGACGATGCGCCGCGCTACGCGATCTCCAAGGGCAACAGCACGGCCCATGCAGCGATGCTCAGCCCCGGCCAGCGGGCGCTGGTGGCGGCGCTGCCGGACAGCTTCCGGATGCCGGTGCACCCGGCCAGCGCGCCCTACCTGCCGCCGCCGGCCTTCGCTGCCGACACCACGGCGGCGGCGGGCAAGGCGCGGATCGACGACACCGGCACGCTGGTCGGCCTCGGGCGCGGCCTGCCGTTTCCGGACATCGACAACACCGACCCGCAGGGCGGCCTGAAGGCGATCTGGAACCATCTGCTGCGCTGGCGCGGCATCGGTCGCACGCGGGCCACCCAGATGGTGGTGATGACCGACGACATGCCGCCGCTGCCGGTCGATCTGCAGGAACGCAGCCGTTTCCTGCGCGGTGTCGACGCCGAAGGTCCGGAGCGGGCGCCGCTGCTGGCCCAGCAGCTGTTCGGCATCACCGCCCCGCCTCGGCTGGCCGGCAACCTGAAGCTGGTCCACGAAGCGCGCGATGGCACCGTGAAGGCCTGGCAGCGCAGCCCCGGCCCGTCGTTGTCGAGCCTGAAGCCGACCACCGAAGTCGGTGCCGATACCGCCGTGATCGGCAGCGACGGCCTGTATGACGAAGACCAGCGCGAAGGTTTCAGCGGCAGCCCCGATGGCTGGCGCTGGAAGCTGGTCGCCCGCCACGACCTGCTGGTGCCCTGGGCGGCCGACCGCTTCACCGCCCGCGATCGCCCGCTCGACGCCGTGCTCGGCCCCCGCCATCCGGACCCGAGCCTGCTGCGCTACGAGCCGCGCCGGGTGCTGCAGCTCGATGCCACGCTGGCATCGGATCGCAGCAGCGCCTTCCCCCGGCGCAGCTACTACATCGACGAAGCGAGCTGGCAGGTGCTGCTGGTGGAGTTCTACGGCCGCGATGATCGCCTGCAGCGCGTGCAGGAAGTGCACGTGCGCCAGCAGGGCGATGTGCTGCTGCCGGCGGTCGAAGTGGTCTACGACCTGCCGACCCGACGCTATCTGGTCATCGGTCTGGAAACCAAGGCCGACGCCACCACGCTGCTGAGCCCGTCGGCCGAAGAATTCCAGCCGGGCCGGGCGGTCGACTGGGCGAAATCGGTCGGTGCCGTGCCGGCCAAGCGCTGAGCGACGCGGCCGGGCAGGCGCCCCGATCCGGCCGTTCGGCGCCGTTCGTTGTCCGGCTCGCGGACGCTGCCTAGACTGCCGGCCATGATCCGTCGCCCGCTGCTGAGCCTGCTCGTGTGTCTGCCGCTGGCGGTGTCCGGCGCGTCGATCTACAGCTGGACCGATGCCCACGGCGTTCGCCAGTTCACCCAGGACGCACCGCCGAAAGGCGTGCCGTTCACGCGCATCGCGGTGCCGTCGGCGCCGCCTGCCGGCGCTGCGCCGTCGGCATCAGCGGTGGCCCGGCCCGGTCGGGACAGCGCCACCGGCGGCGGGCCGAAAACCCGCGAAGCCGGGCTGAAGCTGAAGGCCGAAACCCTGGAGCGCTGCGCCAAGGCGCGCGAACGCATTGCCTTCCTCGAGGAAAAGACCGCGCGCCGGCTGTTCAAGCCGGGGCTCGATGGCGGCGAGCCGTCGCGCTACACCGACGAGGAATTCAACGCCGAACTGGGCGCCGCCCGCGCCGTCGAGGCCGCCAACTGCATCTGAGCGCCGGGCCGCGCGGCCCAGCTCAGACCGCCGGATTGCGGCGCGTGGCGTCGTCGGTCGGCGGCAGTGCCCGTGGCATCACGAACCACAGCACCAGGTAGGCGATGAAGCCGGGGAACGCCGCCGAGCACACCGAGACCAGCACGTACAGCACGCGCACCGATAGCGGCGTCCAGCCCAGGAATTCGGCGATGCCGCCGCAGACGCCGGCGATCATCTTCTCGTCATCCGATCGCCACAGCCGGCGGTAGGTATCCATGGGGTTCTCCGGGTCGCGGGGGCAGCGGTCCGTGAATCATTCGGCCGCCGTCCGGGGATTTCAAGCGGGCAGCAAAAAGCCCGGCAGGGCCGGGCTTCTTGTACTGCCAAGCCGCGAGGCTTACTTCTTCTGGGCCGGGGCGTCGCCCTTTTCGACCTTCAGCAGCTCGACTTCGAAGATCAGCGTCTCGTTCGGGCCGATCTTGCCGCCGGCACCGCGGTCGCCGTAAGCCAGCGCGGCCGGGATGTAGAACTTGGTCTTGCCGCCGACCTTCATCAGCTGCAGGCCTTCGGTCCAGCCCGGGATCACGTTGGCGAGCGGGAAGGTCACCGACTGGCCGCGGTCGTAGGAGCTGTCGAACACTTCGCCGTTCAGCAGCGTGCCCTTGTAATTGACTTCAACCTTGTCGGACGCCGTCGGCGCAGCGCCGGTGCCTTCGGTGAGGGTCTCGTACTGCAGGCCCGAGGCGGTGGTCTTGACGTTCGGCTTCTTGCCGTTCTCGGCGAGGAAGGTTTCGCCCTTGCCCTTGGCTTCGTCGGCGGCCTTGGCGCGTTCGGCGAGCTGCTTCTCCTGGATCTTCTTGGAGACCGCGTTCTTGATTTCTTCGCGCGCGGCGTCGTCAAGGCGCGGCTCCTTGCCGCCGGCCACTTCATCAAGGCCCTTCTTCAGCGCGGCGAGGTCGACTTCGTCCTTGACCGTGGCCAGCGAACGGCCGAGATCGACGCCGATCGCGTAACCGAACTTCTGGGCGTCGGTGGCCAGATCGGCGTTCCCGGCAGCCGGGGCGGCGGCCGAGTCGGTGGCCGGCTTCGAGCAGGCAACGAGAAACACGGCGCCAGCCATCAGCAGCAGCGCGCGGGAATGCTTGAGCATGGATTCAATACCTGTGGACAAGGGTTCGTGAGCGGTTTTCGGCGGGTAGGCCCGCCGCAATGCGGCCGGATTATAGCCCAGCGTTCCTGTCGGACATTGGCGCGTCCGGAGCGTTCAATCCGCCGGGTCCGGCCGGGTTTCCCGGTGCCGCCGGCGCAGCTTCCGGCGTGGTTTCGGGCGCCGGGCCGGCCGCAGCCTCGGCCGGCTTCGGCGTGCGGCGACGGGCCAGCAGCTGCTGCAGGGTCTGCCGGGTCTCGTCGCTGAGCAGTTCGACCGAGCGTTCGGCGATGCGCTCGCAGCGGGCGTCGACGGTCAGCACGCCGCCGGCGCCGGCGCTGACCACGCCGACCTCGATCAGGGTGTCGAGGTAAGCCGAGAACAGCGCCTTGTCGAAGAATTCCGGCGCTTCGCGGCCGGTCAGCACCGCCATCCGCTCGGCCAGCAGGCGGCAGTCGGTTTCGAACTGTTCGCGCTTCACCGTGCCGCTGCGCTTCTTTTCCTCGGTCAGCAGCAGCACCGCCATCGCCTGCCGCTCCAGTGTTTCGCCGAGCACGCGGCCGAGTGCGGCAAAGCCGGAGTAGGCGTCGCTGCCGACTTCCGGGCGACGCAGGCGGGAGTCGCCGTCGCGCGTCAGCAGGCCGGTCGCGAGCATCTTGTCGAGATAGCCGCGCGCGATCCGCTCGCAGTCGGCCACCGGCCAGGGCAGGAAGAACTCGTTGCGCAGGAACGGGTACAGCGCCCGGCAGCCGGTCAGCACCAGCTCGTCGGACAGCACGCCACGGGTGCGGAAGAACGCCGCGATCAGCGCCGGCACCGCGAACAGGTGCTGGATGTTGTTGCGGTTGTAGGTCATCAGCACGCCGTCGCGGCCGTTGGCGGCCAGCAGGTCACCCCAGGGATGGGTGATGCGCTGGATGCGCGCGACCGGCGCCGCCCAGTCCAGCACCGCCTTGGCGTCCGCTGTCGGCAGCATCAGCTCGCCGCCGCCGGGCCAGGGTTCCAGCAGGTCGATGAAGTGGCTGATCTGCTCGACCAGTTCGTCTTCGGTGGCGGCCCGGCGCGGTGCGGCCAGCAGCGCACAGGCGGCGAGGCCGACCGGGCTCGCGATCGCCGCTGCGTTGATGCGCCGCATGTGCTCGTAGGCCAGGGTGCGCACCCACTTGGTGAAGCCTTCCGGGCGGGCGTCCGGATTGGCAGCCAGTGCCGCGCGCCAGCCCGGCAGGTGCGTGTCGGCGTGGTCCTGCAGGATCACCGGCTCGCCGAAGTTCACATAGGCGCGGCCATAGCTCTTGCCGAGAATCTTGGTGGCCTTCAGCAGGCCTTCGGCCGATTCGCTCTGCTTCTTCGCGCCTTTCAGTTCCTTGAAGTAGCTGCCGACCTCGAAGACCTTGTCGTAGCCGAGGAACACCGGCACCAGCGCCACCTTGCGGGCCCGCGAGCGCAGGCCGGATTCGGCCACCATCGCCAGCAGGCCGGTCTTCGGCGGCAGCAGCCGGCCGGTGCGCGAACGGGTGCCTTCCGGAAAGAACTCGATCGAGTAGCCGCGCCGGATCAGGCTGTCGACATAGCCGCGGAACACGGCGGTGTAGATCGGATCGCCGCTGAACTTGCGGCGCATGTAGAACGCACCGCCCTTGCGCAGCAGGCTGCCGACCGGCCAGAAATTCAGGTTGATGCCGGCGGCGATATGCGGCGGCACCAGGCCGTTGGTGTACAGCACGTAGCTGAGCAGCAGGTAGTCGGCATGGCTGCGGTGCGACGGCATGAAGACGATTTCATGCGACTGCGCCAGCGCCCGGACCCGTTCCAGGCCCTTGACCTCGACGCCCTTGAAGACCCGGTTCCAGATCGCTTCCAGCACCCGTTCCAGCACCCGGACCGTGGTCGACGAATAGTCGGCGGCGATTTCGTCGATGCACTTGCGGGCGCGTGCCTCGGCTTTCTCGATCGGCAGGTTCTGGCGCTTGGCTTCCGATTCGATCGCGGCGCGCACGCCGGCCGATTCGAGCACGCCCTTCATCACCACGCTGCGACGCAACAAGGTCGGGCCTAGGGCGGCGGTGCGGGCGCGCAGGAAGTGGAAGTGCAGCGCGCGCGGCAGCGCCCGCGCCAGCTTCTGCGAGGCCTGCTCGGTGCTGCCGCCGATGTCCTCGGTGACGCTGACCAGATAGTCGCGGTAGCCGAGCGGCTTGCCGAAGTTGGCCAGCACGTGGCGGCCGTTGGCCACACCGATCAGGTACTTGCGGACCCGGCCGGCCTGCACGCTGTCGGCAAAGATCAGCTTGAACAGCGAGGTTTCCTTGCCCGGATCGCGGCCCCAGAAGATCGATACCGGCACGATCTGCACGTCGAATTCCGGCATGGCCGCCGCCGTCGCCATCAGCCGCGCCAGATCGGTGTCGCCGCGATGCTTCGGCGCGAAGGTCTCCAGCAGCGCCGGCAGGTAGACCAGGCCGGGCCGGTCGACGGTCGGCAGCGCCGCTGCCGAGCGGCCGGGATTGGGCAGGCCGAGATCGCGGCAGATCCGCTCCAGCGCGAAGCGGTCGATCCACGAGCGCTGCGGCAGCACGTAGACCACCGGCTTCAGCGGGTCGAGCGCCAGCGTGCCGAGCGCGGCATCCGGCGCCACGCGGTACTTCATCCAGTGGATCAGCGGCTGGGTCAGCCAGCGCGCCAGCAGGAACGCGAACTCGATCAGCGCCTTCATGCACGCGCACCACGGGTGTCGGAGAACAGCAGGCGGGTGGGCTTCACGTTGGCGGGGACCTGGGCTGGACACTGGCGCGGTCGTGAATTCGACCGCAGGTTTTGTCAGCGGATTATAGGAGCGCGCCGGTGACTCCCGTTTCACATCGCCCGGGCGCCGGCCCGCCGCAGCGCGCTGCGGATCGGGCCCGCACGCGGCTCGTCCAGGCCGGACGGCGGCAAGGCCCGGTTTTTGCGGTGCGTCATTGACCCCCCCGCCGAGCCGCCGCCATAGTCGGCGCTGACCCGATTCCCGCCCCTCTTCATGTCCAACCCGACGTTTTTCGGTCATCCGCGCGGCCTCGCCACCCTGTTCTTCACCGAAATGTGGGAGCGCTTCACGTTCTACGGCATGCGCAGCCTGCTGGTGCTGTTCATGACCGCAGCGGTGGTCGGCGGCAATCCGGGTCTCGGTCTCACCGAAGGCCAGGCCAATGCGATCTACGGCCTGTACCTGTCCTGCGTCTACCTGTTCTCGCTGCCCGGCGGCTGGGTGGCCGATCGCCTGACCGGCCAGCGCAACGCGGTGATCGCCGGCGGCACCATCATCGCGCTCGGCAATTTCCTGCTGGCGACCGGCAACCGCACGCTGTTCTTCCTCGGCCTGGTGGTGATCGTGCTCGGCGTCGGCCTCTTGAAGCCGAACATCAGCGCGATGGTCGGCAAGCTCTACGACGGCCTGCCGTCGGGCCAGCGTGACGCTGGCTTCTCGATCTTCTACATGGGCATCAATGTCGGCGCGGTGATGGCGCCGCTGCTGGTCGGCACCATCGGCGAGAAGATCAGCTGGCAGGTCGGCTTTGCCGGCGCCGGCGTGCTGATGCTGCTGGGTCTGGTGCAGTTCCACGTCATGCGCGCCACCTTGCCGCCGAGCGCCGACGATGCCAGCGCCAAGACGCCGGCCGAGCGCCGCAATGCCTGGACCGCGCTGGGCATCGGCCTGGGTCTGTTCGCGGCGCTGGTCGCCTCCGCTGCGCTTGGCCTGTTCGATCTGGAGCCGGTGGCGCTGGCCGAGAAGGTCGGTGTGGCGATCGTCATCATCGCGGCCTTCTTCTTCGGCTACGTGTTCCTGTTCGGCAAGCTGAGTTCCGACGAAGCCAAGCGGGTGTCGGTGATCCTGGTGCTGTTCTTCGGCGCCGCGACCTTCTTCATGGGCTTCGAGCTGGCCGGCTCGACCTTCAACCTGTTCGCCCGCGATTTCACCGATCGCAGCGCCTTCGGCAGCTTCTTCAGCGACGGCCAGCATCCGGCCAGCTGGTACCAGTCGCTGAACCCGCTGTTCGTGGTCGCCTTCTCGCCGGTGTTCGCAGCGCTGTGGGTGCAGCTCGGCCGGCGCAACCTCGAGCCGTCGATCCCGGCCAAGTTCGCCCTGGGGCTGATCCAGATGGGCCTCGGCTTCGTGGTCATCGCCTATGCCGCGCACATCGTGGTCACCGGCGGCGACGGCACCAAGGTGCTACCAGTCTGGCTGCTGCTGACCTACCTGCTGCACACCTTCGGCGAGCTGTGCCTGTCGCCGATCGGCCTCAGCGCGGTGACCAAGCTGGCGCCGCCGCGCTTCGTCAGCCAGATGATGGGCACCTGGTTCGCCGGCACCGCGCTCGGCAACCTGCTGTCCGGGCTGATCGCCGGCCATCTTGGTGCCGACGACATCGCCAGCGCGCCGCACCGCTACCTGATGATCTTCGCGCTGGCGCTGACTCTGGGCCTGCTGATGGCGATCATGGCCAAGCCGATCAAGCGGCTGATGGGCAACGTGCGCTGAATGCCGTGCGATCAAACCTTTTCGCAGCGGGCGGCGTCCGACCGCATCGGGCAAGGCCTCGCCCCCCTTCCAAGGAGTCCCTGACATGCACCCCCATCTGATCCGCGCCGGGATCGTCGCCGGCCTCGCGCTCGGCGCCTCGGCCTGCGGCAAGCCGCCGGCGACCGACGCCGCCGCAACGCCGGCCGCCGCTGCCGCCGTCTCCGCAGCCGACGCCGATGCCTTCGTCGCCAATTTCAGCAAGCAGGCCAAGGAACTCGGCAAGTACGCCGCCTCGGCGCAGTGGCTGCAGGCGACCTACATCACCGACGATTCGCAGCTGATCGCCTCGAAGTACGGCGAGCAGTTCCTGGAGTTCAACTACAACCAGGGCCAGGCCGCCAAGCCGTATTACACGCTGAAGGATCTGAAGCCCGACACCGCCCGCGCGCTGGCCCTGATCCGGCTCAACACTGTGGCGCCGAGCGACCCGGCCAACCGCGGCAAGCTGGCCACCGTGCTGTCGGACATGGAAGCGAACTACGGCAAGGGCCAGTGGTGCCGCAAGAACGCCGCCGGCAACGAGCAGTGCCTGTCGCTGCCGGCGATCGAGGAGATCGTCAACAACATCGACGGCAAGCGCACGCCGGCGGAGATCGCCGAAGCCTGGGCCGGTTGGCACGCCACCGCCAAACCCATTCGCGACGAGTACCAGAACTTCGTCACGCTCTACAACGGCGCGGCGAAGGAATCCGGCTATGCCGATGCCGGCGAATGGTGGCGCGGCGGCTACGACATGAGCCCGGCCGATTTCTCTGCCGAGACCGAGCGCCTCTGGGGCCAGGTGAAGCCGCTGTACGACGCGCTGCACTGCCATGTGCGGGCCAAGCTCAACGCCAAGTACGGCGACGCCGTGGTGCCGAAATCCGGACCGATCCCGGCGCACCTGCTCGGCAACATGTGGGCGCAGCAGTGGGCCAACCTGTATCCGCTGGTCGAGCCGTACAAGGGCGTGTCGGATCTCGATGTCAGCGCGGTGCTGAAGACCCAGCGCGATGCCGAGTACAAGACGCTGCTGGCTGGCTACAAGGGCAAGCCGTCGGCCGTGGAACTGGCCGACCTGTCGCACAAGGCCGATGCCGTGTTCGCCGAGAAGATGACCCGCACTGCCGAGGACTTCTACACCTCGCTGGGCATGCCGAAGCTGCCGGACTCGTTCTGGACCCGGTCGATGCTGGTCAAGCCGCGCGACCGCGAGGTGGTCTGCCACGCCTCGGCCTGGCCGATGGACGGCGACAGCGATGTCCGCATCAAGCAGTGCATCCAGCCGGACGAGGAATCGCTGACCACGATTCACCACGAACTCGGCCACATCTACTACTACCTGCTCTACAAGGATCAGCCGACCGTGTTCCAGGGCGGCGCCCATGACGGCTTCCACGAAGCGATCGGCGATACCGTGACCCTGTCGCTGACGCCGAGCCACCTGCAGAAGCTCGGCCTGGTCAAGGACGCCAAGGCCGACCAGAAAGCGGTGATCAATTCGCAGATGAAGCTGGCGCTCGATAAGATCACCTTCCTGCCGTGGGGCAAGCTGGTCGACCAGTGGCGCTGGAAGGTGTTCTCCGGCGAAGTGGCCCCGGGCGACTACAACAAGGCCTGGTGGAAGCTGCGCGAGGAATACCAGGGCGTGGCGCCGCCGCTGGCGCGGACCGAGGACGATTTCGACCCGGGCGCGAAGTACCACATCCCCGGCAACACGCCGTACACGCGCTACTTCCTGAGCTTCGTCGTGCAGTTCCAGTTCCACAAGGCGCTGTGCGAAGCGGCCGGCTTCACCGGTCCGCTGCACGAGTGCGACATCTACGGCAACAAGGCCGCCGGCGAGAAGTTCATGGCGATGCTGGCCGCCGGCCAGAGCCGGCCGTGGCCGGAAACGCTGGAAAAGCTGACCGGCACGCGGCAGATGGACGCCTCGGCGATCCTCGAATACTTCGCGCCGCTGAAGGCCTACCTGGAACAGCAGAACCAGGGGCAGAGCTGCGGCTGGACCCTGCCGGCCGATCCGATGGCGGCGGCGTCCGGCTCGTGACAAACACCTCCATCGTCATTCCGGCGCAAGCCGGAATCCAGTGTGCGGCACACCGCTGCGCGCGCTCGGGTTCTGTGTGAGCGGCTCTGGATTCCGGCTTGCGCCGGAATGACGTGGACGGGGAGGTCTTCGCGTTTCAACAAGGGACAGACCGATGAAAACGCTGCTGAAGGTCATCGCCAGCCTGGTGCTGGTCATCGTGCTCGGTGCCGGCCTGTGGATCGCCAACGTCGGCTGGTTCAAGCCGTATTCGATCGACCGCTTCTACGACCGGGTGTTCGTGCGCTTCCTGCTGGAAAGCCCGGAGCTGGTCACCAGCCTGGCGCCCCACCCGCTCGGCATCCGCTATTTCGATCGCCGCCTGAGCGATGCCTCCGTAGCTGCGCAAGAGAAGCAGGCGGCGTTCGTGAAGAGCGAGCTTGATGTCCTGCACACCTATGACCGGGCCAAGCTCGACGAAGGCCGGCAGCTGTCCTACGACATCCTCGAGAATTTCCTCGCTACGTCGGTGGCCGGCGAGCCGTGGATGTTCCACAGCTATCCGCTGAACCCGACGGCCGGCGAGCAGAGCGAGCTGCCGAGCTTCCTGCTCGGCCAGCATCCGATCGACTCGGAAGCCGACGTCGAAAGCTTCCTGAGCCGCCTCGACCAGTTCGGTGTCCGCTTCGACCAGATTCTCGAAGGCCAGCAGCTGCGCGAGGCGCGCGGCATCCTGCCGCCGAAGTTCGTGGTCGACAAGACGCTGAAGCAGATGCGCGAGTTCATCGCCAGAAAGCCGGAGGAGAACGTGCTGTACACCGGCCTCGCCGAGAAGCTCGCCAAGCTCGGCGATGTCGACGAGGCCACGCGTAAGCAGCTGCTGGCGCGCGCCGCTGCCAGCATCAACAACATCGTCTATCCGGCCTATGGCCGGCTGATCGAGAACTTCGAGGCGCTGGCAGCGAAGGTCACCGACAACAATGGCGTCTGGGCGCTGCCCGATGGCGCCGCCTACTACGCCTGGTGCGTGCGCCAGCAGACCACCTCCACCCTTTCGCCGGACGCGATCCACGACATCGGCCTGGCCGAAGTGGCGCGCATCGAAGGCGAGATGAACGCGCTGCTGGTCGCGCAGGGTTACCGCGAAGGCAGCGTCGGCGCGCGGGTGGCGGCATTGGCCAAGGATGCCCGCTTCAAGTACGACGCCAGCGCCCCCGGCGTCCGCGAACAGGTGCTGGCCGACTACCAGAAGATCATCGACGAGATCGACGCCGGCCTGGGGCCGTACTTCGACGTGCGGCCGAAGCTCGGCGTGCAGGTCAAGGCGATCCCGGCGTTCAAGGAAGCCTCCGCGCCCGGTGCCTACTACGAGCCCGGCGCGCTCGATGGCTCGCGGCCCGGCGTGTTCTTCGCGAACCTGCGCAAGGTCGACGAGATCAGCCGCTACGGCATGCGCACCCTGGCCTATCACGAAGCGATTCCCGGCCATCACTTCCA
Organism: Gammaproteobacteria bacterium; assembly: GCA_026398815.1. Taxonomy (GTDB): domain Bacteria; phylum Pseudomonadota; class Gammaproteobacteria; order Nevskiales; family Nevskiaceae; genus Nevskia. Next base: position 10,183 of record JAPLSA010000030.1, on the reverse strand, counting down.
GATCGCGATCGCGCAGGAGTTGAAGGACGTGCCGGTGTTCCGCACCGTGCTGCCGTTCAATGCCTATGCCGAAGGCTGGGCGCTGTACGCCGAGCGGCTGGCCTGGGAGCTGGGCTACGAGAAGGACCCGTTCGACAACCTCGGCCGCCTGCAGGCCGAGATGTTCCGCGCCGTGCGGCTGGTGGTCGACACCGGCATGCACCAGAAACGCTGGAGCCGCGAGCAGGCGCTGGCCTACCTGATCGACAAGACCGGCATGGCCGAGGTCGAGGCCACTGCCGAGATCGAGCGCTATCTGGTCTGGCCGGGTCAGGCGCTGGGCTACAAGCTCGGCATGCTGAAGATCCTGGAACTGCGCGAGCGGGCCAGGACCCAGCTTGGCGACCGGTTCGATCTCAAGGAATTCCACCGCGTGGTGCTGACGCCGGGCTCGATGCCGCTGCCGGTGCTGGAAGCGGTGGTCGATCGCTGGCTGGCCAGCAAGGCCGCGCGCAGCTGACGCACGGCCGGCCGCCGACGCCCGCTGGCCGGCCCGGCCGGGCAAGCCGATCTGCAATCCGGCTCGCGTAGACTCGAAAGGGTCTGCCTTCCGGAGAGCATCGCCATGTCCTATTTCGCGCTTGCCTTGCTCGCGTTCGCCCTGGTCACTGTCTACAAGGGCGTGGTCACCGTGCCACAGGGCACCGAGTACACGATCGAGCGATTCGGGAAGTACCGCGCCACGTTCACGCCCGGCCTGCACTGGCTGGTGCCGTACGTTGATCGCGTCGGCCGGCGGCTGTCGATGATGGAACAGGTGCTCGACGTGCCGAGCCAGGAAGTCATCACCAAGGACAACGCGATGGTCGGCGTCGACGGCGTGGTGTTCTTCCAGGTGCTCGACGCCGCCCGCGCCGCCTACGAAGTGCAGAACCTGCAGTACGCGATCCTGAACCTGACGCAGACCAACCTGCGCACGGTGATGGGCTCGATGGATCTCGACGAACTGCTGAGCCAGCGCGACCACATCAACACCCGGCTGCTGGCGGTCGTCGACCAGGCGACCAGCCCCTGGGGCATCAAGGTCACCCGCATCGAGATCAAGGACATCCAGCCGCCGCGCGATCTGGTCGATTCGATGGCCCGGCAGATGAAGGCCGAGCGCGAGAAGCGCGCCCAGATCCTGGAGGCCGAAGGGGCCCGGGCGGCGGCGATCCTCAAGGCCGAGGGCGAGCGGCAGTCGAAGATCCTGCAGGCCGAAGGCGAGAAGCAGCAGGCGATTCTCGATGCCGAGGGCCGCAAGGAAGCCGCGTTCCGCGATGCCGAGGCCCGCGAGCGGCAGGCCGAGGCGGAAGCCAATGCCACCGCCAGCGTGTCGGCGGCCATTGCCCAGGGCAACGTGCAGGCGATCAACTACTTCGTCGCCACCCGCTACATCGAGGCGCTGAAGGACATCGCCACCAGCAGCAACCAGAAGCTGGTGTTCATGCCGCTGGAAGCGGCCAGCGTGATCGGGGCGATCGGCGGCATCGCCGAACTGGCCGGCAAGGCCACCGGCCAGCAGACGTCTTCGCGCTAGGGGCCGGGTGACCGTCATGGACAGCCTGCTCAACGACGGCTTCATCTTCTGGCACTGGTGGGTGCTCGGCCTGCTGCTGCTGGTGGCCGAGGTGCTGACGCCGGGCACTTTCTTCATGTGGATCGGCGCGGCGGCGTTCGTCACCGGCTTCGCGGCCTGGGTGCTGCCGGGCCTGAGCTGGCCGGGCGAGATCGTGCTGTTCGCGCTGCTGTCGCTGGCGGCGGTTGCCGCCTGGTTCCGGTTCCGGCCGATGCGCCGCAGCGATGACGCCGACAACGGCCTGAACCAGCGCGGCCGGCAGCTCGTCGGCCGGGAACTGACCCTGGTGTCGGACATCGTCAACGGCATCGGCCAGGCCCGGCTCGACGACTCGGTGTGGCGGGTCAGCGGTCCTGATCTTGCAAGCGGAAGCCGGGTCCGCGTGGTGGCCACCGATGGCGCGACGCTGAAGATCAAGCCGGTCGCCGGCCATCACGACACGGGGCATGGGCATTAACGAATCCGCCGACAACTCGATCCACGACGCCGCCGAAAGCGCGCCGCCCGGCGAGGCGCGGGTGCGCGCCGTGGTCCGCGAAGCCACCCACAACCTGTACAGCTTCGGCGAGGAGCTGGCGCACAGCCTCACCCATGGCCTTGGCGCAGTGCTGGCGATCATCGGCCTGTGCGTGCTGGTGGCGCGGGCGGTGCTCTACGGCGGTTCCCGCGAGCTGCTGGCCGGGTCGATCTTCGGCGCGTCGCTGATCCTGATGTACGCGGCCTCGACGCTGTTCCATTCGATCCCGCTGCCGCGCCCGAAGCACATCTTCCGGGTCATCGACCACTGCCTGATCTATGTGCTGATCGCCGGCACCTACACGCCGTTCACCCTGATTGCGCTGGCCGACAGCCCCTGGGGCATGCGCCTGTTCGTGTTCACCTGGGGGCTGGCGGCAGTCGGCATCCTGTTCAAGATCTTCACCACCGGCCGCTTCGAGTGGCTGTCGCTCGGCGTCTACCTGGCGATGGGCTGGTGCGGTGTCGTGGCCGGCAGCGAGATCATCGCCGCCGTGCCGCCGGCAGGTCTGTGGCTGCTGCTGGCCGGCGGGCTGTCGTACACGTTCGGCACGCTGTTCTACGCCTCCACACGGCTGCGCTACCACCATGCGATCTGGCACGTCTTCGTGCTGGCCGGCAGCGCTTTCCATTTCTTCTGCGTGCTGTTCTATGTGCTGCCCGGGCCGCCAGCCGTGGTGACGCCATGAGCAAGGACGACGGCTCGCAGCCGGTCGATAGCCCGTTCCTGGTGCCGGACGACGGCCGCTTCCGGGTCAGGAAAGCGCGTACCGCGCCGCCCAAGGGCGCGGCCGACGACGATGTCCTGAAAGAGCAGCTGCGCGACAGCGTCGCCGCCCTCGATGACCTGCAGAAGATCCTCTACGCCCACGATCGCCATGCGCTGCTGCTGATCTTTCAGGCGATGGATGCCGCCGGCAAGGATTCGACGATCCGGGCCGTGCTGACCGGCGTCAATCCAGCCGGCTGCGAGGTGCATTCGTTCAAGCGGCCGACGCCGCAGGAGCTGGACCATGACTTCCTCTGGCGCAGCGCCCGCGTGTTGCCGGAACGCGGCCGCATCGGCGTCTTCAACCGCAGCTACTACGAGGAAGTGCTGGTCGTGAAGGTGCACCCGGAATGGCTCGGCGCCCAGCGACCGCATCCCGGACGGCACCCGAAAAAATTCTGGAAGCAGCGCTACCAGTCGATCCGCGACCACGAGCGGCACCTGGCGGCGAACGGCACGGTGATCCTCAAGTTCTGGCTCAACGTTTCGCGCGAGGAGCAGCGCCGCCGCTTCCTCGATCGCCTGAACGAGCCGGAGAAGAACTGGAAATTCGAGGCCGGCGACGTCGCCGAGCGCGCCCACTGGGACGCCTACATGGCCGCCTACGAGGATGCGCTGAACGAAACCTCGCGCGAGCACGCGCCCTGGTATGCGATCCCGGCCGATTCCAAGCCGTTCATGCGGGCGGCGGTGGCCGACATCATCGTCCGTCGCCTGCAGCAGCTGGACCTGCGCTACCCGGTTTCCAGCGATACCGAGAAAGCGCAGTTCGCCGCGTTGCGCCGGCAGCTGGAAGCCGAATAACGCCTACAGCGGCAGGTCGTGGATCACCGTGCCGCCGCGGGTATCGCGGCGGGCCACCTGCAGCATCGCGTCGGCCACCTCGGCGGCGGTGATCGGCCGGTACTTGCGCAGCGGCCCGATGCACAGCGGTGCCAGCAGCGGCGCCAGCTTCTGGGCCAGGGCTTCGCCGGGTCGCGATTCGCTGCGGGCGCCCAGCAGCAGCGATGGCCGGAACAGGTGCACGGCGGCGAAGCCGACCTCGCCGACCGCCCGCTCCATCCTGGCCTTGACCCGCGAATAGAACGCCGGCGAGGTGGCGCTGGCGCCGGCTGCGGAAACGCCGAAGAAGCGGGTCACGCCACCGGCCTGGGCCGCGCGGGCCACGGCCAGCACCATGTGGTAGTCGACCCGTTCCAGCCCGGCCTTGCCGCCGGCGGCGCGGGTGGTGGTGCCGAGGCAGCAGAACAGATCGTCGGCAGCGAGCGGATCGGGCAGCGCATCGAGATCTTCGAGCGTCGAGGTCATGGCGCGCAGCTTCGGATGGGCACGGGACGGCGCCCGCCGGCCCAGCACGATGACCTGCACGTAGTCCGGCGCGGCCAGCAGGCGATCGAGCAGGGCGGCGCCGACCAGCCCGGTGGCTCCGACGAGTAGCGCAGTTCGAGGCATGAAGGTTCCGGCCGGTCGTGAGAGAGCGGCGAGTCTATCGGAGGCCCCTGCCGGCAGGCGTTACAGTGACGGCCCTCCCACTTCACGCGACACCGACATGAGCCTCTGGAAGCGCCCCGTCACGATCGGCGAAGGTCTGCCGACCCCGCCGAACACGATGGGTCATCACCTCGACATCCGGGTCACCGAAGTCGGGCCGGATTTCCTGCGCGGCACCATGCCGGTCGATCCGCGCACCGTGCAGCCCTACGGCCGCCTGCACGGTGGCGCGTCCTGCGTGCTGGCCGAGGAACTCGGCAGCATCGCCGCCTTCCTGGCGACCGACCCGGCGATCGGCGTGCCGGTCGGCCTCGATCTCAACGCCAACCACATCCGGCCACTGGGCAGCGGCCTGGTCACCGGCACCGCGCGGCCGGTGCACGTCGGCCGCACCTCGCAGGTCTGGGAAATCCGCCTGACCGACGCCGACGATCGCCTGGTCTGCATTTCCCGGCTCACCGTTGCAGTGATTCCGGCCGACCGCGCCAAGCCGGCCGGCTGAGGCGCGCGGCCGCCGGCCTCAACCGGCCGGCAGGAAGCGTTCGAGGATCGCCAGCATCGCCGCGTTGTTGGCGGCGAAGGCGTCGGTATCGGCCAGGATCGCCGCCGGCGTCTGCACATGACGCGAGGGCTGCAGCGTTTCGTGGCGCAGCCATTCCTCCGCGTTGTCGCGCGTCACTTCCAGATGGAACTGCAGGCCGAGCACCCGGCCGCCATCCCAGCTGAAGGCCTGCTGGGCGCAGGCTTCGCTGTGGGCCAGGCCGCGCGCGCCGGGCGGCAGCGCGTAGGTGTCGCCATGCCAGTGGAAGGCCGTGAAGCGCGGCGCCAGGCCGGCGAACGCCGGCTCGGCTCGGCCGGCGGCGTTCAGTTCGACCGGGAACCAGCCGATTTCCGGTTCGCCGTTGCGGCGGACCGGGCCGCCCAGCACGTCGGCGATCAGCTGGGCGCCGAGGCAGATGCCCAGCACCCGCCGGCCGGCGTCGATGGCGGCGCGGATCAGCGCTTTTTCGGTGCGCAGCCACGGGTGCGCTGCATATTCGTAGATGTTCATCGGCCCGCCCATCACGATCAATGCATCAAAATCCGCAATGTCAGGCAGCGCCTCGCCGGCATACAGGCGCGTGCCGGACACTGCGTGGCCGCGTTCGGCAAGCCAGGGGCCGATGCAGCCAAGATCTTCAAAATCAGCGTGTTGCAGCCAGTGGATGGGCATCTTTCAGGGGCTCGGCAAGGACGGCGATCGGCAGATTGCGACGCTCGACAAAACTTGGCAAGGCTCTTGCTTTATCTGCTTCGTCTCTTCTCGACTTTGCCCGGCTCCTGCCGGGTTTTTTGTGGGCGTCATCCGGGCCGGACGGCCTGACCGCCCCGCTATGATCCCCGCCATGATTCCTGCCGACGTTCGCCCCGGCCGCGCCCTCAGCCGCCTGCTGCTCGGCGTTGTCCTGCTGCTGAACTCCTGTGTGCTGCTGTCGCAGCCCGATGCCCCCCGGCTGGCCGCGCCCGGGCTCGACGAACTCAGCGGCCTGGCCGTTTCCAGGGCTGATCCCACCGTGCTCTGGGGCCACAACGACAGCGGCGGCAAGGCCGAACTGTTCCGCATCGGCGTGGCTGGCGAAGACCTCGGCCGGCTCGCCGTGGCCGGTGCCCGGGCGTACGACTGGGAAGACATCAGCGCCTTCACCTGGCGCGGGCAGCCGGCGCTGCTGATCGCCGACGTCGGCGACAACCGCGGCGATCGGCCCAGCGTCACGCTGTACGCGGTGCGCGACCCGGGCCGCAGCGGCAAGAAGGCGACGCTGCTCTGGCAGCTTGATTTTCGCTACGACGGCGGCCCGCGCGACTGCGAGGCGGTGGCGGTCGACGAAGCCGATCACAGCGTGTTGCTGCTGACCAAGCGCGAGCAGCCGAAGCGGTTGTACCGGCTGCCGCTGCCGCGCAACCGGCCGCCGGTTGGCGTGGCGACGGCGGAATGGCTCGGCGACGTCGCCAGCGTGCCGCAGCCGACCGCGCTCGATCACCTTTCCAATCCGGTGCAGGCCGTCTACTTCGGCCAGCCAACCGCGATGGACCTGAGCCCGGACGGTCGCAGCCTGCTGGTGCTGACCTACAAGAACGCGCTGCGCTGGCGGCGCAGCGCCGGCCAGCCGTGGATCGCCGCGCTGGCCGCCGCACCGGAGGTGATTCCGCTGCCGTTCCTGCGCCAGGCCGAAGCCCTGGCGGTCGCCGCCGACGGCCAGTCGATGTTCATCAGCAGCGAAGGCGTTGGCGCGCCGCTGCTGCGGGTGCCGCTGGCGCCCTAGGGGCTGCGCGTCTAGCCGAGCGCCGCCCAGCCGAGCAGGCCGGCGCCGAGCGCGATCCGATACCAGGCGAACGCGGTGAAGCGGTGGGTCTGGATGTAGCGCAGCAGCCATTTGACCGCAACGAAGGCGACCACCGCCGACACCGTGAAGCCGACCGCCAGCTGGCCCCAGTCTTCGCTGCCGCCGCCGTGCTTCAGTTCGCCGTACAGCGAATAGGCGCTGGCGGCGTACATGGTCGGGATGCCGACCAGGAACGCGAACTCGGTGGCCGCCGCCCGGTTGGCGCCGCCGATCAGCATCGCCGCGAAGATCGTGGTGGCCGAGCGCGAGGTGCCGGGAAACACGCCGGCCACCACCTGGCCGATGCCGACGGCGATCGCCACCGTCCACAGGATCTCGCCATGCGCCGGCCGCCGTCCGGCCAGCCATTCGGCCGCCAGCATCCAGACGCCGCCGATCACCAGCGCCAGCGCGATCGGCGTGATCTGGTCCGGCAGCTCGAAGCCGAGCTTCTTCACGATCAGCCCCAGCAACGCCGTGATCAGGAAGGCCACCGCCAGCTTGGCGATGTAGCGCCGCTGGCCGGCATCATCCAGGCCAGTGGCGAGCCGCCAAAGCCGTTCGCGGTAGATCACCGTGACCGCCAGGATCGCGCCGGCCTGGATGACGATGTTGAACAGTTCCGAACGCTGGCCGAGCCCGAACTGTTCGGCCAGCAGCAGATGGCCGGTCGAGGAAATCGGCAGGAACTCGGTGATGCCCTCGATGATGCCGAGCAGGATGACGTGCAGCAGATCGTTCACGGGATTCGCGGGCTGGTGGCGGGGCGGAGGAGGAACAGCGATGGCCGATAATGCGGCCGGCAACAGGATAAAGGACCGGTGATGGGCAACGAGACGCAGGACGGGCTGTCGGGCGTGGCATTGGTCACTGGCGGCGCACGCCGGGTCGGCGCGGCCATCGTCGAATGCCTGCACGGCAGCGGCATGAACGTCGCCATCCACTGCCGCAGCTCGGTTGCCGATGGCGAGGTGTTGGCCGCCCGCCTGAACGCGCAGCGCGCCGATTCCGCCGCCGTGCTGCAGGCCGATCTGGCCGACGATGCCGCCGTCGCCCGGCTGGCCGTCGCCGCTCACGCCCGCTGGGGTAGGCTCGACGCGCTGGTCAACAACGCCTCCGGCTACCAGCGCACGCCGATGGGGTCGATCACGCCGGCCGTGTTCGATGCGCTGATCGCCTCCAACTTCAAGGCGCCGCTGCTGCTGACCCAGGCCTGCCTGCCGCTGTTCGGCGCCCAGGCGGCGGTGGTCAACATCCTCGACACGCTGGCCCGCCACGCCCGGCCCGGCTTCGCGCCGTACAACGCCGCCAAGAGTGCGCTGTGGTCACTGACCGAAACGCTGGCCGTGGAACTGGCACCGCGCGTCCGCGTGAATGGAGTCGCCCCGGGTCACATCCTGTGGGCCGAATCCACTGCGCTGAACGCCGAACAGCAGGCCGCCGAGCTCGCCCGCATCCCGATGGCCCGCCTCGGCGAGCCGGACGAAATCGCCCGTGCGGTGGCGTTCCTTCTGTCGCCTTCAAGCGGCTATCTGAATGGCGTGATCCTGCCGGTGGATGGAGCGTTGCGGCTGAGGGGATGATCGAGCGTCCGAGTCGACGTAGCCCGGATAGAGCAACGCGAAATCCGGGACGCCGCTCACGCCGGAGATGGTGCTTCCCGGATTTCGCTGCGCTCTATCCGGGCTACGCTTGCTGAGCTGCCGACCCAGTCACCGAAACGTCAGTACGGCTGGATCGATCCGGGTGGCTCGTCGACTACAACACCGTGAACCCGGTCCCAAGACCGCCACCCGGGTCACTACCGTCACAAGACGGCCGGATGCCATGATCCCAGCATGCAGGACGCAGGTGCGTAGCGCGGACAGGGGACGGCATGGCAGTACCGCTTTCCGTGCTGCCAAGACCATCGATTTCTGAAATCACAAGATCAATGAAGGGGTTCCTGGTGACGATACGAACACGGCATCGCCCGAGAGTCGGATTAGGGGACCTGGAGAGCAGTACCCTAATCCGGGATTGGTCCCTTACTTGGCGTTGGGCGGAACCACGAATGGCGGTTTCACTGCGAGAGCACTTGTGAGCGTCGATCATCTGAGTGCAACGATCGATCTCGAACAGAGGTTTAGGAGAACTATTTGGGCTGTTGTTCTTTTCAGTCTCGGATGCCTTTTCGTCGCGTCGTGTAAAGGTCCAGTCTGGCCCAGCTATGCGCTTGAGGTTCCGCTGGGCCCGGGAACTACGGCGCGGCAGGTTGCTAGTGCCGCTGAGGCCGTCCTATTTCCACTTGGATATAAGAGAATGGGGAAGAATGGATACGATGCAATCAACGGCACCGAAACCTCAATGAATTTTGATCTTGAGGAGGACATCATCGTTGGCGTCAGTCTCGACCAATCTGACCAAGCACTGATCCGGCTTTCCTACAAGGATCAAGGTCGAGCGGTGCGGGCGAAGTCAGACTTTGAGGCGCTCACGAATGATCTTCTGTCTAAGTGGCCCACTACCAGGGTGGTCAGATAAGTCTGTGCGAGTTCCGCCCAGCAAGGTGTTGTAGCCGACGTCCTCGCCTCCGGGCCTTCGGCCCTCCGGCGAGGCCGCGGCTGAACCCAGGTGTTGGGCATCACAAAAGCGAGGGGACTGTGGCTCTTTCAGAAGGCTCCCGTAATTTTGAAGGCAAGCTACTGGCCGTGAAACCGCACTATGGTTACGGGTGGTGTCGGTTGAATCGTAGTGAGCCGCGGTTAACCTATAAAGAAGCGTCGGGGCCTAGTGAGTTCAACCCCCGGGTGTTGTCGTTTATTGAAGTTGCAGGTGAGCTTATCGGTGCAGCTGGAGTAGTTGAGCAACCTGAGCATCCATGCAATGGTTGGTACGTCGTCTTCTCACTTCGGCATCAAGGGTCATACGACTTCGAGTCGAATCCACCACACTGCAACATCAGTCTCGGCGTCGAGTTCGAGGATGGCTCACAGCCGAGAGTTAAAGGCGTGGGTGCTCTGGGCGGCTTTGCCGTTGTTGGAGCCGTGAATGATGCCCAACCATCGCTTCCAGTCGACGGGGCGGTTCCTCCGGTTTAGTAGACACCCTGATCCAACCGATCAGGAGTGTTCCGAATGCCCAAGCCAGGTCCCAGAAGCACGTATCGATACAGTGATGAATTCAAAGCGACAGCAGTCAAGCTGAGCCAACTGCCGGGAGTGCTCGTCAACGATGTCGCCATCTCTCTTGCCATTCATCCCAATATGCTTACGCTGTGGCGCAAGCGAGCGAGAGAGGGACTGATCGTGACCAAGGGTGTAGAGGTAGAGAAGGATATCGTCGCGGAGTTGAAGGAACTGCGGCGAGTGAAGAAGCAGTTCGAGCAACTCAAGGTCGAGCACGACATCCTAAAAAAAGCCATCGCGTTCACTTCCGCTCGAAAGGGGACGTCTTTGCCTTCATCGA
>JAPLSA010000022.1 GCA_026398815.1 Gammaproteobacteria bacterium | reverse complement strand
AGCCTCGGCTACCGCACGCCTGCCGAGCGTGCCGCCGAGCACCGAAAGGGCGCTTCCACTGCTACAACGACCATCGAGCAGTAACCACCCACAGCGGACTCACTAACAAGCAATCGGCACTATTTGTGGGGGCAGGTCAGTATAAGCCGAATATCTTTCTGCGAAATAGCTAATGGCCAAGGTCGCAATCTTCTCCAGCTCCGTAGAGCTATCTAACGACCTTTCGATGGAGTACTTCAAAATAAATTGCCTGAGCATCGGTCCGCCTCAGCTTTCGGTCGCGCCGAGATAAGCAGCTGTTCTGATCCTGAATCTCTGAAGCCAACATGCCAACCAGAATTTCTGCCGCCATTTAAATGGCGGCTTGATAAATTGGTAATGGCTCATCCAGCGCCTTCCGTATCACTTAGGCTCGATCAATTCAGAACTGATAGCCGAAACGAAGTGCGAATTCATTGGCCTGGCTGAGCAGGTGAATGACATTCTTGTTCGGGTTGTTGCCCCAGGCATTGTCGAGCAATAGGTTGTAGAACATATTCACCGTTATGTTGCCGCGCGGCTTCCACTGCAAGCCTGGCTGGAAAAGCACACCACCTTGGACGTCGATCAGCGTCGCAGCACTGAGTTCATAGATGTAATCCGGGAATGGCTGCAGCACTGCGAACACCACGTAGTTGGCGCCAGGGCTGATACCCGGATTGATCTTCGGAGTAGCGCTGGTCGGGACGTGCGGATCAAGTACGACGCCGTGACGGCTGTAGTTCTCGCTCCCGTAACCATCGAGCGCCAGACCCACCAGATCGCTGTTCTTCTGCCAGAGGTACTGAAACACCAAATAGGTTGCTGGGAAGTCAGTTGAAAAGCGCTGATATTTCTCGGCAACGAAGCCAATCTGGATTTCGTTTTGTTTGAGGAAGTCCTTGCCGAGATCAGGCGAAGTGAATACCCGCTTCGGCGTATAGGTCGTTTCCAAATTCATGATGATCTGATCGAAGATCGAGCCCGGCTCCGCTTCGGTAACAAGGCCGCCGCCGAGGCCGAATACGTTCTCGGCAAAGTACTGGCGTTCGATGTGACCACGTAAGCCTTCACCAGCGCTGAAGAAGGCGTTCAGTTGATTTGCCGCAGCGTCATAGTTATGCCCAACGTTTCTCGCCAGCAGCATTTGAGCCGAATCGAAGTCATCGACGGCTTTGTTCAGGCCATCAAGAGCATCGAGTTTGATATAGCCGGCGTAGTTGAACCATTCCTCGGCACTCATTACACCACCCGGAGCCACTTCGAACGGCGTGCCAGCAAGGATCGGTCCGCAACCCTGACCGCCTGTGCCGAGCACCAGGTTGCAGTATTGGTTGAATGCAGCACCGAGGATGTTCGAGTTCGGCAGCGCTTTGTTGACTTCGGATTTGGTCCAGCGGATTGCACCCAGCGGGTTGTAGCGATGGGTAGCCATCGCCTGCAGATTGAAGTTGCCGAATTCACCCTTGAAGCGGATGCCGTAGTTGACGTTCTTGTTGTAGCCACCCTGATCGTAGCGATCGTGGATCGTGAACTGCGACGGGACCACGTTGTACGAAGTATTCAAATTATTCAGTACCGTCGGGATGAACTGCTGGGCAAAGAAGTCGACATTGATCGAGTCGGTGATCTGACTGGTTACACGAATGCCAGGGGCGGAAGAGCGGACATCGGCATACTCCTCAAGCGCACGACTGAGGATCACATGACGGCGCAGGTCGAGGCCGTTGGCTGTATCCATGATGCGGAAGAACAGCAGCTGGCCCCAGGCGATTGCTTGATTGCCGACTCTCACCGTGGTGTTGCCGCTGTTCCACTGCACGAAGAACGCCGGCAGATCGACCATGTAGTTACGACCCGAACGCTCGAAGAAGATCGGGTTCTTGTTGCCTTCGACCTGGTAGCCGAGCTTGTCCGGCGTGGTGTGGAACTGGCGCGACATACCTCCGCTGATACCGCCGTTGATGTGGTCGTAGTCCCGATAGTCAAAATCGGTGTATCCGAGATCGTCCGGATCGTAGACCGCACGCAGACGTGTGATTAGTGACCAGTCCCCCCAGGACAGGGTCGGCGCCAGTTCGAAGCGCAGCAGGTGATAGTTCAGCAGCTGGTTCTTTAGCGGCATGTAACGGGTGATCGTGTCGTTGACGCCGACTTGATTGCTGACCCCCGCCGTCGGTGGCAGCACGCCGATGCCGGATAACGGAATGATGCCGGCCGGTCCGATCAAGGCGTCGGTTGGCTGCAGCGGAACGGCAAAGTTCAGCACCGGGTTGCCGGGTTCGCGGCGAATCGGTACGCCATTTGCAAGGTCGCCGAGCTGGTTGGCCTGCTGTACGCGATCGTCAGTGCTGAATGCCAGCTCAAGACGAACGAAGCCGTTATAGGAGAAATCGGCACCGAGGAACTTCGAACCGGCACCACCTGCTGCCTTCGCTCCACTGCTCATGACAGCGACGATACCAGTCGCGATCAACCCGCAATACTTGGTCTTGCAAACCTTCATAGCTCCCCCGCCCGTTAGTCCCAATCGCCCATTACTACTCCCGGGGCAGTATCAATAAGCGCTTGGTACTCTGGTAGAACCAGCCTATGCATATTTGATGGAGCCAGTTGCTCGGCGCGAGTTCGAACGGCTAAGTTTTTGGAATGAAGCAGGACAATTTTTGGGGCAATTCGATGGAATTTCTGATTTCTCTGATCTGCACCGCTGCGCGTCCGCCTCAAGTTCAGCTTTATGAGGAGATGCGGCGGTTGGACCGGCCAGATTTTTGTAGACACCTCAGTGGCCATAATTGATGGCAATGAGCGAGATGTTTATGAACTGCAATCCGCAGTACACGGATGAGTTCAAGAGCGAGGCGGTGAAGCAGGTCGTGGAGCGCGGCTTTACTGTGGTTGACGTGGCGACACGGGTCCGGGGTCCCAATCGCACGCTGTATGGCCGGGTTTAGAGTTCGAGAACGGCTGCGGACTCGACGCCCGGCTATTGCGGCGGACAGAGAATCTGCGAGGTGCGCCGGCTCAAGGCCGAGCTGCGGCCGGTCGCTGAGCCGCTATGACGAAGCCGGACCAATTTGAGGGTTAGTTTTCCGGCAATCTGGCCCCTGTTGGGGCGGGGAGATTGCCGTGAAGAAGAAGCGGCTTTCGGTCGAGCAGATTGTGGCGGTATTGAAGCGGGCGGAAATGGGGATGTCGGTGGCTGATGTCACTCGGCAGATGGGCATTTCCGAGCAAACGTTTTGTCGCTGGACGAAGCAGACGCCTGGCTGCAATCGGATCAGGTTCGGGAGTTCAAGCAACTGCAGGGCGAGAATGCTCGGCTGAAGAGGCTCGTGGCGGAACTGAGCCTGGACAAGGCGATCCTGCAGGACATCAGCTCAGATAAAAGGTCCGGCCCGCGTTGAAGCAGCAGGCTGTGGCGTACGCGGTGACGCATTAGGCCATCGGTCAGCGGCGGGCCTGCCGACTTGTCGGGCAGCATCGCAGCGTCGCAGCATGCGGTACTACCGGTCGGTGAAAGATCCGCAGCTGGCATTGCAACGACGGATGCAGGAGCTGGCCTGGGTTCGGAGCCGGAACGGTTATCGGCGAATTCACTTCCTACTGCGTCGTGAAGGCTGGCAGCTGGGAAGGGTCAGATATACCTGCTCTACGTTGAAGAACGCCTGCAACTGCGTAGCAAACGGTCCAAGCGCCGCAAGATGGTTGTGTGTTGCTACCGGGGTGCGGCGAGCGGTTCTTCGCTGGCCTGTAGGCCGAACGCCATTATCAGCCAGATCGCGGCCAGCGCGGCGACCAGACCATAGGTGCCGGCCAGGCCCCAGCGGCCCAGCGCCAGACCGCCGAGTGAACCGCCGGCGAAGCCGCCAAGGAACTGCGCGCTGGAATAGACGCCGAGTGCCGCGCCCTTGCGCTCCGGTGGCACCCGCCGCGAGATCATCGACGGCAGCGCGCCTTCCAGGTAATTGAAGGCGGCGAAGAACAGCAGCAGCGCCAGCAGCAGGCCGGTCACCGACATCCACAGCTCGATCGCCAGCAGCATCGACAGGCCGATCAGCGCCACCGCCGCGATGTAGGCCGCGCGGCCCAGCCGGCGCCGCTCCACCACCCGGAACAGCGCGAACACTGGCAGCAGCGACAGCACCAGCAGCGGCAGCCAGATCTTCCAGTGCTGCTCGCCAGGCAGCGCTAGCGTCTGCTTCAGCGCCAGCGGCGAGGCGACGAACACGGCGGTCATCGCCGCGTGCAGCAGGAAGATGCCGGCGTCGAGCCGCAGCAGCTGCGGATCGACCAGCGCGGCGCGCAGCGAGGCCGATTGGCCGTCCGCCGGCAGCCTCGGCGCCGCCGGCAGCCCCCAGATCACCAGCGGAATGCCGAGCGCGGCCAGCAGCGCGGTCAGATCGAAGATGCCCGACACGCCGACCCAGCCGGCGACCACCGGGCCGAGCACCAGCGCGACGATGAACGACACGCCCATGCCGGCGCCGAGGATCGCCATCGCCGTGCTGCGCACTTGCGGCCGGGTGACGTCGGCCAGCCAGGCCGAAGCAGCGCCGGAAATCGCCCCGGCGCCCTGCAGCGCGCGGCCGGCCATGATCCAGTGGATGTCGTCGGTGGCGCCGGCCAGCGCGCTGCCGAGCGCGAACAGCGTTAAGCCCCCGACCATCACCGGCTTGCGGCCGATGCGGTCCGACAGCCAGCCGAACGGAATCTGCAGCGCCGCCTGCACCAGCCCGTACAAGCCGACCGCTAGCCCGGCTTGCGCAGCGGTGGCCGGCACCGGCAGTTCGCGGGCGTACAGCGCGAACACCGGCAGGATCATGAACATCCCCAACATGCGCAGCGCGTAGATCACGCTGAGGCCGGCGGTGGCGCGGATTTCGTCGCGGTTCATGACGGGATTCCAGACGCGCGGCGGCTGGCGGGAAAGCGGAGGGTGTCGCGATTCATGGCGGACTGGCCCGGCTGATCGTTAGCGGGCCTCGGTGGCAGAAGGAGTGGGGCAGCACGGAACGGGTGACGACGCTGCGGATCTTGATTGCGTCAACGCCGACTAGTTCCCCGGCGGCAATGGCGGGGCGTCCGGCGCCGTTGCCGATCAGTCAGCAACGGGCGTGCCGTTACTATATCCGGCCCTTACCGCGTTCAGCTGGGGTTCGCCATCGCGAACCCTGCGCCGCGCCTGCCCGCCCCGATGAAAGTCGTCTTTCCGTATATCGCCCAGACCCACCAGATTCCGCACAGCCTGCCGATCGCCGCCGAGCTGTCGATGCAGCGGCCGGACTGGGACATCCGTCTGGTCTGTTCGTCCGACGCGCAGGAACGCGTGGTCCGGCGGCTGGTGGCGCTGTATCCGCAGGCGCGGCTGCCGATCGAACGCTTCCGGCCCAACGCTTTCATCCTCTGGCTGCAGAAGCGGCTGGGCTCCGGCATTCCGGAGAAGTCGCTGACCCTGATCCGCAACCGCCGGCTGTTCACCGAGGCGGACGCCGTGGTGGTGCCGGAGCGCACCTCGCTGATCCTGCGCAAGCTGTGGCTGCCGCGGCTGCGGATGATCTGGACCAATCACGGTGCACCGGGCCGTGCGGTGACCTACGCCGACGACCTGATCGAATTCGATTTCGTGCTGCTGGCCGGCGAGCGGCAGGCGGCGCGGATGCGTGAGCAGGGCACCTTGCGCGAGGGCGGCTACCACACCGGCACCTACGCGAAATTCGACCTCGTGGCCCGGCTCGACGCCCGCCGCGAAAAGCTGTTCGCCAACGACCGGCCGACCGTGCTCTACAACCCGCACTTCGAGCCCGAGCTGTCGTCCTGGCCGCGCGACGGCTTCCGGGTGCTGGATTTCTTCGCCGAATCGCGCGACTGGAACCTGATCTTCGCGCCGCACATCCGCATGTTCGACCGCCACCAGCCGGAGTGGCTGGCGAAGCTTGCGAAATACCGCGGCCTGCCGCACCTGCGGATCGACACCGGCAGCGATGCCTCGATCGACATGACCTACACCCAGGGCGCCGATGTCTATCTCGGCGACGTGTCGAGCCAGATCGCTGAATTCATGGTCCGGCCGCGGCCCTGCCTGTTCATCAACAGCCACGGCGTGCGCTGGCAGGGCAATCCGGACTACCTGTTCTGGGAGCTGGGGCCGGTGATCGACAACGCCGAGGCGCTGGGCCCGGCGCTGCGCGAGGCGGTGGCCAGCCACCCGCAGTGGATCGAACGCCAGCGCGACTACTTCCGCGCCACCTTCGATGCCGAGCCGGATGCCATCGGCCGCTCGGCGGCGGCTGGTGCGGCGGCGATCGCGGCGTTCCTCGAACGGCCGCGCTGAATCAGGCGCGCGACAGCAGCGGCGCGGCCGGCTGCCAGTCGGCGTGCCGGGCAGGTAATGGCCGGACCGGCAGCGACGTTGCCAGCGGGTTCAGCAGGGCCCGGACCCGCTCGGCCACGGCGGCATAGCTGTCCGGGCGATGGTCGAAGTAGGTGCCGAACGTGAAGAAATCAGCCAGGCAGTAGCGCAATACCGCGCGGCGCGCCTCGGTCTTCACCGGCAGCCGGTCGGCGGCGTCGAGCGCGGCGCGCAGTTCCGACCGGTCGCGCACCACTTCGGCCAGTGCCGGCACCGCGTAGAAGCTGTTGCCGAGCGTGACCAGCGGCTTGTCGAGCAGGATCGCCTCGAAGCCGACGCTGGAATTGATCGTCACCACGAAGCGGGCGCGCTGGATCAGTTCCGTTGCCGGGACGTTGCAGACGAAGGTGACTTCCGGGAACTGGCGGATCAGCGCGTCGTTGCGGATCTGCGCCAGCCGGTCTTCCTGCGGATGGAACTTGACCACCAGCCGGCGCGGCGGCTGCATCTGCGCCAGTTGGGTCGACAGCGCCGCGATCACCGCCGCGTGGTCGTTGCCCCAGATCGGCGAATGGAGCAGCAGCTGGGAATCCTTGCGGACCTGCAGCGGATAGAACACGAAGGGCTCGGCTGGCAGCGGCGGGTCCTGGTAGCCGGGCAACAGCGGTTTGCCGAGACCGTAAGGCCGCAGTCGGTAGAACAGCGCATTCAGGCTGCGCGCCTGCCGGGTCCGCAGGTACTGCGGCGGGATCGCGGTGCGCACGACACGCGACGGCGCGGCGCCGCGCACCGCCGCGATGATCGCGTCGAGCCGGGCATCGAGCGCTGTCGACGGCGGGCGCCAGGCGAGACCCTGGCGGATCAGCCGGGTCAGTGACGAATCCTGGTTCACGCCATCGCGGTCGAGCTGCATCGAGCCGGGGAAATAGCCGTGTTCGGCATGGATCACCGGAAGGCCGCGTTGCCGAGCCGCGTGGATGGCCAGCGACAGCAGCCGGTTCGAGCCGTTCCAGACCAGCAGCGCATCGATCGCCTGCTGGTCCAGGAAGGCTTCGATCTCGGCATAGCGGCGGCGCGCCTGATCGAGCTTGCCGGCTGCGCCGCGCAGCTGCGCCTTGACGCCGATCGCCGCCCGCAGTTCGTCGTCGGACAACTGCGCGCGCTGCGCGGGCTCGGCCAGCGAGACCGGGAATACCGGAATGCCGGCGGACTGCGCATAGCGCCGCATCAGCAGCCGTCGCGACCAGTACTGGCAGTGGATCGTCGGTGCCAGGTGCTCGCGCAGGCCCAGAAAGAACGGCGCCTTCAGCAGACCCATGTCGAAGATCGCGAGGTTCAGCGGGCGGTCGGTCATCGAGTGCGGCCGGCGGGGGAGGGTGCAGCGATCTTGCGCAGGCGCGGTGACAGCGCCGTGACCGTGCGATGACAGCGCCGCCGGCGGTCTGCGCAGCGCGGCCAGGCGGCGGGCACAGGCGGGGGCGCCAATCCCGATATAGTTGCCGGTCCCTTTTTGACCCCTCCCGTCCATGGATTCGATCCGCATCCGCGGTGCGCGCACCCACAATCTGAAGAACATCTCGCTGGAGCTGCCGCGAGACCAGCTGATCGTCATCACCGGCCTGTCCGGTTCCGGCAAGTCCAGCCTGGCGTTTGACACGCTGTATGCCGAAGGCCAGCGCCGCTACGTCGAAAGCCTGTCGGCCTACGCGCGGCAGTTCCTGTCGATGATGCAGAAGCCCGATGTCGATTCGATCGAAGGCCTGTCGCCGGCGATCTCGATCGAGCAGAAATCGACCAGCCACAACCCGCGCTCGACGGTCGGCACCGTCACCGAGATCTACGACTACCTGCGCCTGCTGTACGCCCGCGTCGGCACCGCCTACTGCCCGGATCACCCGCAGGTGGCGCTGGAAGCGCAGAGCGTGGCGCAGATGGTCGACCACGTGCTGGCGATGCCGGCGGAATCGGCCTGGATGCTGCTGGCACCGGTGGTGCGCGGCCGCAAGGGCGAGCACGCCGAATGGTTCGAGCAGATGCGCGCCCAGGGCTTCGTCCGCGCCAGAGTCGACGGCAAGGTCTACGAGCTGGACGAGGTGCCGACGCTCAACCGCAAGCTGAAGCACGACATCGAGATCGTCGTCGACCGCTTCAAGGTCAGACCGGACATCAAGCAGCGGATCACCGAATCCTTCGAGACCGCGCTGCGTCTGTCGGATGGCCTGGCGCTGGTCGCCCCGCACGGCAGCGACGCGACGCCGGACATCACGTTCTCTGCCCGCATGGCCTGCCCGCACTGCGGCTATTCGCTGGAAGACCTTGAACCGCGGCTGTTCTCGTTCAACTCGCCGAGCGGCGCCTGTGCGACCTGCGACGGCCTCGGCCAGCTGCAGGTGTTCGACGCCGAGCGGGTCGTGACGCACCCGGATGCTAGCCTCGCCGAAGGCGCGATTCGCGGCTGGGACCGGCGCAATCCGTACTACTGGGCGCTGGTGTCGTCACTGGCCAAGCACTACAAGTTCGACACCGACAAGCCGTTCGCGAAGCTGCCGGAAAAAGCCCGCAACGCGGTGCTGTACGGCAGCGGCGAGGACAAGATCGCCTTCGAGTACCCCGACGAGCGCGGCAAGATCGTCACCCGCATCCACAAGTTCGAAGGCGTGCTGCCGAACCTGGAGCGGCGCTACAAGGAAACCGAATCGGTCGCGGTGCGCGAGGAACTGGCCAAGTACCTGTCCGACAAGCCCTGCCCGGACTGCCACGGCGATCGCCTGAACCGCTCGGCGCGCCACGTCTTCGTCGGCGGCAGCAGCCTGCCGTCGGTGGTCGCGAAATCGGTGCGCGATGCGGAAGCGCACTTCCAACAGCTGAAGCTGCCCGGCCACAAGGGCGAGATCGCCGACAAGATCCTCAAGGAGATCAGCTCGCGGCTCGGCTTCCTGAACAACGTCGGCCTCGATTACCTGACGCTGTCACGCAGCGCCGAAACGCTGTCCGGTGGCGAAGCGCAGCGCATCCGGCTGGCCTCGCAGATCGGTGCCGGGCTGGTGGGCGTGCTGTATGTGCTCGATGAGCCTTCCATCGGCCTGCACCAGCGCGACAACGAGCGCCTGCTGAAGACCTTGGTGCACCTGCGCGACATCGGCAACACGGTGATCGTTGTCGAGCATGACGAGGACGCGATCCGCCAGTCCGACTACGTGGTCGACATCGGCCCCGGCGCCGGTGTCCACGGCGGCCAGATCGTCGCCGAAGGCACGCCGGCCGAGGTGATGGCCAACCCGAAGTCGCTGACCGGCCAGTACCTGTCGGGTGCGGTTTCGATCGAGGTGCCGAAGACCCGCCACAAGCGCGATCCCAAGAAGCAGATCGTCCTGAAAGGGGCCAGCGGCAACAACCTGAAATCGGTCACCGCCGAAATCCCGATCGGGCTGATGACCTGCGTCACCGGCGTGTCCGGCTCCGGCAAGTCGACCCTGATCAACGACACGCTGCTCGGCTACGCGGCGCGCCAGCTCAATAACGCCGGCACCCGCCACGCGGCCTGCGAGGGCATCGAGGGGCTGGAGCATCTCGACAAGGTCATCGACATCGACCAGTCGCCGATCGGCCGCACGCCCAGATCCAACCCCGCAACCTACACCGGCCTGTTCACGCCGATCCGCGAGCTGTTCGCCCAGGTGCCGCAGGCCCGCGAGCGCGGCTACGAGGCCGGCCGCTTCAGCTTCAACGTCAAGGGCGGCCGCTGCGAAACCTGCGAAGGCGACGGCGTGATCAAGGTGGAAATGCACTTCCTGCCGGACGTCTACGTCACCTGCGATACGTGTAAAGGAAAGCGCTACAACCGCGAAACGCTGGAGATCCGCTACAAGGGCAAGAGCATCAACGACGTGCTCGAGCTGACCATCGAGGACGCACTCGCCCTGTTCAAGCCGGTGCCGGCGCTGGCCCGCAAGCTCGAAACGCTGATGGATGTCGGACTTTCCTACGTCAAGCTCGGCCAGAACGCCACGACTCTTTCCGGCGGCGAAGCACAGCGCGTGAAGCTGGCCAAGGAGCTGTCGAAGCGCGATACGGGACGGACGCTCTACATCCTCGACGAGCCGACCACCGGCCTGCATTTCCACGACGTCGCCCAGCTGCTGAAAGTGCTGGATCGTTTGAGAGACGCCGGCAACACCGTGGTGGTGATCGAGCACAACCTCGACGTCATCAAGCGCGCCGACTGGATCGTCGACCTCGGCCCGGAAGGCGGCAGCGGCGGCGGCGAGATCGTCGGCGCCGGCACGCCGGAGGACATCGCCAAGATCAAGCGCTCGCACACCGGGCGCTTCCTGAAGCCGCTGCTGAAGGGCTGAGTTCGGTTGGCCCCCGCGTTCGGCGCCGGATGGGCGCAGGGGCCACCCGAGAATTTGTTGCTGTCATTCCGGCGAAAGCCGGAACCCAGGGGGCGGCATCCGGCCCTTCGAAGGTCGTGTACTGGATTCCGGCCTGCGCCGGAATGACGGAATCGGGCAGGGCGCGGCTGGTTCAGGCGTCGCTGCGGGTGTTGGCTGGCCCCATGCTCTGATGACCTGCGTCCTGCGCGCCGACCCTCGCAATCGTCATTCCGGCGAAAGCCGGAACCCAGGGCCGGCATCTGGACCGTCGAAGGTCGTGTACTGGATTCCGGCCTGCGCCGGAATGACGGAATCGGGCAGAGCGCGGTTGGTTCGGGCGTCGCTACGGGTGTTGGCTGGCCACGTGCTCTGATGATCTGCGTCCTGTGCGCCGCACCCTCGCAATCGTCATTCCGGCGAAAGCCGGAACCCAGGGCCGGCATCTGGACCGTCGAAGGTCGTGTACTGGATTCCGGCCTGCGCCGGAATGACGGAATCGGGCGGGCGTAGTCGTTGCGGTGCTGAGCCACGTCCTCGTCCGGTGCCGCAGCCTTGAAAGCGCTGAACGGCAAGCCTTCGCAGACCCCGTGCTAGGCTTTCGCCCGAAATTTTCACCTCCGGAATGTCCCTCCATGTCCTCGATCACCGCCCTCCGCCGCCACGCACCCGCCCCGAAGTTCGAGGCTGCGGATCTGCGCAAATCCGGGCTCGATCCGAATTTCTGGTACCCGCTGGCGCGCTCGAAGCAGCTGAAGGCCGGCAAGTCGCTGGCGGTCAGCTTTGCCGGCGAGCCGATCGCGCTGGTGCGCCCCGAGAAGGGCGAGGTATTCGCGCTCGAAGACCGCTGCGCCCACCGGCAGGTGCCGCTGACCATGGGTGTCGTCCGTGGCGAACGCCTGCAGTGTCACTACCACTGCTGGACCTACGACCGCACCGGCGCCTGCGTCAACGTGCCGTATCTGGATGAAAGCAAGCAGCTGCCGAACGGCGTCAAGAGCTATCCGGTGCGCGAGGCCTACGGCTTCCTGTTCGTCTACACCGGCGATCAGTCGGCGCCCGGCTTTGCCGCCTTCCCGGATGTCTCGACCTTCGCCAAGGGCGAGTACAAGACCCGCACGCTGGATCGCACCATCGGCTGCCACTGGTCGTTCATGCATGAAAACCTGATGGACATGAACCATCAGTTTCTGCACCGCAGCCTGATGGGCTCGATTCGCGCCACCTGCCTCGACGTGCGCAAGGGCGACGGCTGGGTGGAGTGCGACTACACGTTCAGCCGCGCCGCCGGCAAGCAGCCGATCGGCGAGCGTTTCATGATCAACCGCAAGGGCGCGGCCAAGGTCGATGACGGCTCGATCGACATGATGACGATCCGCACCGAATACCCGTACCAGACGCTGAAGTTCTGGACCGCCGGCAGCCCCAAGGACGAGCCGGCGCTGGACCTGTGGAACTGCTACTGGCCGACCGACGCCGAGCAGCGCAAGAACCAGACCTACGGCCTGATGATGATCCGCAAGCCGCCGATCCCGGGAATGATCCACGTGATCTGGCCGTTCATCGTCGCTTTCACCAACGGCATCTTCGGCCAGGACACCGAGATCGTCGAAGCCGAACAGGCCGCGTTCGACGCCCAGGGCGAGGACTGGAATCAGGAGATCTTCCCGGCGATCCAGGAGCTGCGCGCGCTGCTGATCGACAAGAGCGTGCCGGTGCCGGCGTATGCGAAGGGTGGGGTGGTGAAGCTGGCGGATCTGCCGCGGGCTTGATCGGCACCGGTCGCGTGCGCGCAGCGAACGACGGAAAGCGCGCAGACCGTTGCGGCTGGCTGTAGACCCGTCCCGCTGATGACCCACGCCGACACCCTCAGCCTCCGAGACACCCGCGCCCGATACCCGCAGCTGCCGGAACCCGCTGCGCTGCCGGTCGGCGACTACCGCGCCGTGCTGCTGGGCCCGGCCTGGTTCCGGCGTTTCGCAGCACTCGGGCTGGCGATCGGCGGGCTGCCGCGCTGGCAGGGCAAGCGGTTCCGGGTCGATGGCAGTGGCGTGAACCTGTTGCGTGCGGCGACCGAAGGCGGGCCGCCGGTCGAGCGTCTGGTGATGCAGCTGCGGCTCGATCGTTCGCCGTACGACGGCCGCGCGGTGGTGCGCGTAGGTTACGACGCGGCGGCCCGTTTCCCGTGGCCGGCCGTGGTCGATGAACTGCGGCGCTGGCCGACCGGGAGCGGCGAGGTCTGGCTCGGCATGGCGCGCACCGACTGGCGCTGGACGCGCGGCCTGCCGTGGCTGCGGCTGCCGTTCCTGCTGATCCGCGAGCAGCCGGGCGGCTGAACGGCCCGCAGCGTTGCCGGTCGACGGCGAGCCCCGGCGTCGGCCACCTTGCCGCCATCTTGCCGGGCAATTAAATCAATGCAATCAAACAGATTCGCATCAGACTGGCGATAGGATGCGGCGCGCGCAGCGCAGTTCGCAGCCGGCGGAGACCGCTGCTCGGGACTGCGGCGCGCCCCATCCGCCCCTTTCTCCGAACCTTCCATGAACACCTTTACGATCAGTACTGCCGTCGCCGTTGCGTCGGCCTTTTTCGCCACTGCCGCTCATGCCGTGGTGGTCGGCGATCAGCTGGTCGCCAATCCGACGATGTCGGCGTACACGGTCACGCCCGGCAGCGGTTACCGGGTGCCGGACAGCTGGGCCTGCACCAACTTCCCGCGCTTCAACCGCCGCTGCAGCTATCGGGACACCCGTCTCGGCATCGTGTCGAGCAAGCCGGGCAGCACGCCGAGCACGCTGCAGGCGGCGCCGGTGAATCCCACCTGGTGGCAGACGATCACGGTGCCGGTCGCCGGCCTGTATGACGTGCGGGCGGTGGCCAACAAGCTGCAGAGCAACACCACCGTCACCGAGGTCGCCAATCAGGCCCTCGTCATCAAGGCAGCGGGCGTCGAGGTGCTGAGCGTGCCGGACAGCGCGATGAGTCCCGGCCCGGTCGGCGTTCATGGGCCGAGCGTGACGATGAACCAGCTGGTGCGCCTCAACGCTGGCAGCAACACCTTGAGCATCGGCCTGCGCTATTCGGCGAATACCAACTACTACGCGGGCTACACGTTCTTCGTCGACAAGCTCACGGTTCGTTACGTGTCTCCCTGAGTGCTCAGGCCGGCGTCGCAGCGGCACCCATCACCGATTCATCCAGCGCCGCCAGCCGGGTGCCGAAGAACTGCAGGAAGGCGCGCACCCGGGCACTGCGGCGCAGGTCCGGGTGGGTGAGCACCCAGAAGTGGTAGGTGGTGGCGTTCATGGTGCCCGGCAGCCGTTCCAGCGCCGGGTCTTCCTCGCAGGCGAAGCAGGGCAGCGCCGCGCAGCCAAGGCCGGCGGCGGTGGCCAACCGGATCGGCGCGAAGCTGTCGTAGCGCAACCGGATGCGTGATTCCGGCACCTGCTCGGCCAGCCACTTGGCCTGCTGCACGCGCAGCATCGGGCCGTCGAAGCCGAGCCATTCGTAGTCGGCCAGCGGCCGGCCGCGCCCGGCCTTGTCCAGGTAGCGGGTCGAGGCGTAGGCAGCGAAGACGATCGGCGCGCAGCGGCGGCCGACCAGATGCGGCGGCGGGCGATCGGTGCCGCGGATCACCACGTCGGCCTCGCGCTTCGACAGGTCGACGATCTGGTTGGTCGAGGCGATGTCGAGCGTCAGTCCCGGATAGGTGTCGCGGAACTCGGCCAGCCAGCGTGGCAGCAGATGCAGGGTCACGGCTTCGCTGGTCGACACCCGCAGATGGCCTTCCAGCCGCACGTCGGTGCCCTTGATGCGGTTCTCCACACCCAGCGCCTCGCGTTCCATGCGCCCGGCAGCTTCGGCCAGCGCCTCGCCGCCGGGCGTCAGCCGGTAGCCGGCGCGCAGCCGTTCGAACAGGCGCACTTCCAGCGTCTTTTCCAGCGCTTCGAGACGCCGGTAGACGCTGGACGGGTTGACGCCCAGCGCTCGGGCCGCGCCGTTCAGGCCGCCAGCGCGGGAGATGGCCAGCACGTAGCGGAGATCGTCCCAGTCCATGGCAGGGCTGCTGTTGATTGCAAAAATGCAAATCCAGAGTGCGTTAATTGCGGCTTCTTTTGCAACAAGGCAAAGCGCAGAGTGCAGGCCATGAAACGCCAGCCCTTCGCGGCGTCGCAGCAAGGAGTCGCTCAGATGAACACCCAGAACCTGAATTCGGAAACTCGCGGCACCATCCTTGGCGCCACCGGCCTGCCGCGCCGTGTGCTGGCCGATCTGTTCCGCCGCCGTGGCCTGTTCGGCCGTGATTCACAGCTCGGCGCCGCCGAGCAGGCGGTGGTGCAGGGCCGCCTGCCGACGATCGACGGCCTGGCGCCGCTGCCGGTTCCGGCGCTGCAGACGCCGCGCCTGAAGGCGCTGTCTGCCTACGTCGAGGCGCTGGTGGCCGGTCGCGATGCCCGCGCCGAGCGGGATCGCGCGCAAGGTGAAGGTCTGTCGCGGCTGGCGATTCTGGAAGCGGCGGTGACGGTCGACAACGTTCGCGCCGTATTCGGGCCGCTTGCTGGCAGCCGCGCTGCGGGGACTGTTACCGGGACCCGCCCGCAGCCCACTCCGCAGTACGCACGCGCCGCCTGATCCGGCCGTCTTCGTCTCCTCGCGCAGTCACCCTGCGCTACCCTTCGGCGCGGCATCCGTTCCGGTGCCGCGCCTTTTCTTTTTCCAACGGATTCCGCATGAAACTCGATCTTGAACAGAAGACCGCCCTGGTCACCGCTTCCAGCGGCGGCATCGGCCTCGAAATCGCCCGGGCGCTGGCCGGCGAAGGTGCGACGGTGGTCATCAACGGCCGCAGCCAGGCGGTGGTCGACGCGGCGATCGCCGATCTGAAGTCGCGCCAGCCGGAGGCCCGACTGCGCTCGCTGGTGGCCGACAACGGCAGTGCCGAAGGCTGCGAGGCGACCATCGCCGCGCTGCCCGAGATCGACATCCTGATCAACAACCTCGGCATCTACGAAGCCGTCGGCTTCTTCGACGAGACCGATGCCGACTGGCAGCGGCTGTTCGAGGTCAACGTGATGAGCGGCGTGCGCCTGGCGCGTCACTACCTGCGCGGCATGATTGCGAGGGGCGAGGGGCGAGTGGTGTTCATCTCCAGCGAATCGGGCCTGAACCCGGCGCCGGAAATGGCGCACTACAGCGCCACCAAGACCATGCAGCTGGGCATCGCCCGGGCGCTGGCCGAGCTGACCAAGGGCACATCGGTCACCGTCAATTCGGTGCTGCCGGGCCCGACCCGGACCGCCAATGTCGAGAAGTTCATCGGCAACCTGTTCCCCGGCGTCGATCTCGCCGAGGCCGAACGGCGCTTCATCGCCGAGAACCGGCCGACCTCACTGATCGGCCGGATGATCGCGCCGAAGGAGATCGCCGACGTGGTGACTTTCATCAGCAGCCCGCGTGCGGCGGCGATCAACGGCGCGGCGATCCGCGCCGAGGGCGGGCTGGTGCGCACCATCGCCTGATCGACGGGCGGCGCGCCGGCCCGCTGCGGTTTCAGGGCGCCGGCGCGTCGCGCAGTTTCACCACCACGCCGGCTTGCCGCGCGGCGATCCAGGCGTCGATGTTGCGCTCCAGCATGTCGAGCGGAATCGCGCCGCTGCCGAGCACGGTGTCGTGGAAGCTGCGCAGGTCGAAGTTCGGTCCCAGCGCTGCCTGGGCGCGGGCGCGCAGTTCCTTGATCTTCAGCTCGCCGATCTTGTAGGCCAGTGCCTGGCCCGGCCAGGCGATGTAGCGATCGATCTCGTTGACGATGTCCAACTCCGCTCTCGGCGTGTTGGCCTTGAAGAAGTCGATCGCCTGCTGGCGGCTCCAGCCCTTCCAGTGCATGCCGGTGTCGACCACCAGCCGTACCGCGCGCCACATCTCGTAGGTCAGCTGGCCGAACTTGGAGTACGGGTCTTGGTACAGGCCGATCTCCGGGCCGAGGCTTTCGGCGTACAGCGCCCAGCCCTCGACGAACGCAGTGAAGGAAATCTGGCTGCGGAAGTCGGGCAGCGCGCCGCCGGCATCGGCCACCAGTTCCTGCTGCAGGGCAATCTGCAGATGGTGGCCGGGCACCGCTTCATGGGCGGTCAGCGCTTCCTGCTCCCACTTCGGCCGCGAACCCGGCTTGTAGAGGTTTGCGTAGAAATTGCCGGCCCGGCTGCCATCGGCGGCCCCCGGCTGGTAGTACGCGGTATGGGTGTCCGGCGCCTGGGCGGCCGGCACCGCGCGCACGCCGTAAGGCTGGCGCGGCAGCTTGCCGAACAGCTTCGGCAGCTCCGGGTCGATCCGCTTGGCGATGTCGCGATAGGCCAGCAGCAGCGCCGCGCCATCCTTGTGGAAGAACTTTGGGTCGCTGCGCAGGTAGCCGAAGAATGACTTCAGGTTGCCGCCGTAGCCGACCGACTTGCGGATCGCTTCCATCTCGCCGCGGATGCGCGCCACTTCCCGCAGCCCCAGTTCGTGGATCTCGTCCGGGCTCAAGTCCGTGGTGGTGCTGGTGCGGGCGGCGAAGATGTAGGCATCACGACCATCGGTGATCGCCGCCAGGCCGATGCTGTCTCGGCAGTGCGGCAGGTAGTCATCGACCACGTAGCGCCGCAGCTGCTGGTAGGCGGGCAGCAGGGCTTCGCTGATCGCCGCCTGCGCCGACGCCCGCAGGCGCGCCTGCTCGGCCGCCGGAATGCTGTCCGGCAGCTGCACGAACGGGGCGTAGAACGGACTGGCGTCCGGCTTGCGGACCAGTTGCCGGTCGATCTGCGCTGGCACGCGCTTGACGGTGATCGCCGGCGCGCTGCGGCCCTCGGCAAGCCCGGTGCGCAGCAGTTCGATGGTCTGCTCGACCATCGGCGCGACGCCGCGAATGCGGGCGATCCAGTGCTCGTAGTCAGCCACCGTCGCCAGCTGCAGCAGCTCGGTCATCTGGTCGGCCAGCTGCGGGCCGCTCAGATGGTGGAGCGGCATCAGGAAATTACGGTAGCGGTGATCCTCGATCGCCCGTTCGAGCTGCTGCCGGTAGAGATCGAAGTTCAGCTGGCCGGCCGGGCTCAGGCGTTCGCGGTCGATCTCCAGCAGCTTCAGCAACGCTGCGGCATCGGCGCGGTGACGGGCCTCGATCGTCGCCAGGCTGTAGTCGCTCCAGCGGTCGTCGTAGCGGTGGTCGCCGAGCAGCGAGGCTTCCTCGGGATTGTTGCGCAGCCAGCGTTGCCATTCCGCAGCGAGCAGCTCGGACAGCTGCTTCGCCGGGTCGACATTGGCCGGTGGCGCCTTCAGGGCCAGCACGGCCGGCGGCACGGCGGCCACCGGCGGCTTCGCGGCCTTGCCGGCGCAGCCGCCGGCCAGCAGGGCCACGGCGAGGGCCGTGGTGTAGTGGATCGTCTTCACGTCATTCCCCAGTCAGGCGAGCAGCGGGCCGGGCGCGCTTCGGGCGCGCGGCCGCCGCCTCATTCGATGTTCAGTTTCTTGATCCGGTAGCGCAGCGAGCGAAACGTCATGCCCAGCAGCGCGGCGGCCCTTGTCTTGTTGTAGCGCGCCTTTTCCAGCGCTTCGATGATCGCGCGGCGCTCCAGCTCTTCCATCTGGCCTTCGAGGTCGCTGCCGGCGCTGCCGCCGGCCGGCGCTGCAGTCGAAGGCACGGCTGCAGCTGCCGGCGCTGCCGGCAGGTCGCAGCGCAGGCGCAAATCGGCCACCGAGATGCGCTGGCCGTCGCTGAGCGTCACCGCGCGTTCCAGCACGTTTTCCAGCTCGCGGACATTGCCGGGAAACGGGTAGTCGCACAGCCGGGCCAACGCGGCGCCATCGAGCTGCGGTGGCGGGTCGAGGCCGTTGTCGCGCGCCAGCCGGGCCAGGATCGCCTCGGCCAGCAGCGGGATGTCGTCCTGGCGGTCGCGCAGGCTCGGCGTGCGCACCTCGATGACATTGAGCCGGTAGTAGAGATCCTGGCGGAAGCTGCCGGCGGCGGTCAGCGCGGCGAGGTCCTTGTGGGTGGCGGAAATCACCCGGACATTGACCGTCACCTCGGTCTCGCCGCCGACCGGCCGCACCGCGCGTTCCTGCAGCGCCCGCAGCAGCTTGACCTGCATGTGCAGCGGCAGGTCGCCGACCTCGTCGAGAAACAGCGTGCCGCCCTCCGCCGCCTGGAACAGCCCGGCCTTGTCGCGGCTGGCACCGGTGAAGCTGCCTTTCAGGTGCCCGAAGAATTCGGATTCCATCAGCTCGGCCGGGATCGCGCCGCAGTTGACCGGCACGAACGGCGCGTCAGCGCGCGGGCTGCGGCTGTGGATCAGGCGTGCCACCAGTTCCTTGCCGGTGCCCGATTCGCCGGTGATGTGCACTGGCGCCTGGCTGCGCGCCAGCCGCTCGATGAGCGCCCGCAGCGCCTCGATCGCCGGCGTGCGGCCGAGCAGGCCGCCGTCGTCGGCATCGGGGCTGGCGCGCAGCTTCAGCGCGGTGTCGACCAGCTTGCGCAGCTGACCGAGGTCGATCGGCTTGGAGACGAAATCGAAGGCGCCGGCCTTCAGGCTTTCGACTGCCGCCTGGGCGCTGCCGTAGGCGGTGATCACGGCAACCGGCAAGCCGGCGTGCTTCTTCTGGATCAGCGTCACCAGCTCGATGCCGTTGCCGTCCGGCAGCCGCATGTCGGTGAAACAGAGGTCGAAGCTGTGCTCGGCCAGCAGCGCGCGGGCCTCGCGCAGCGAACCGGCCGCCGCCGTACGCAGGCCCATGCGCGACAGCGTGATCTCCAGCAGGGCGCGGATATCGGCTTCATCGTCGACGATCAGCGCCAGTGCTTTGCTCATGAAGCGATCGGATCGGAGAAGGTCAGCCGGCGAAGATCAGCCGGAAGCGGGTGCCCGTCTCGCTCGGCAGGTGCATGAGACGTGCTTGATTGTATTCACATATTTCTCTCGACAGATACAGTCCGAGGCCGGTGCCGCGACTGGCGGTGGTGAAGAACGGTTCGAACAGCTGTTCGCTGACCTGGGCGGGGATGCCGCTGCCGTCGTCGCTGACGTCGAGATACGGCCGGTGGCCGGGGTTCATTCGGCCGGCGCTCAGCCGCACGGTCACCGCACGGCCATCGGCGGCGCCGTGATCGAAACTGTTCTGCCAGAGGTTGTGCAGCACCTGCTGCAGCTGGTCGGGGTCGAAGCGCACGGTCAGCGCTTCGCTGACGCCCTCCAGGGTCACCGTCCGCGCGCCGTCCGGGCAGCCTTCCGACCACACCGCGATGCAGCGCTGCAGGAACGCGCGCAGCGGCAGGGTGCGCGGCACGGCGGCCTCGCGACGCGACAGCCGCAGCACGTCCTCGACGATCTTGTCGATGCGCGTGCTGTGGCGCTGGATCATCTCCAGCAGGCGCTGGTCTTCGGCCGGCAGATCCGGCGACTCGGCCAGCAGCTGGCCGGCGTGGCGGATTGCCGACAGCGGATTGCGGATCTCGTGGGCGATGCCGGCGGACAGCCGCCCGAGCGCCGCCAGCTTCAGCTGCTGCGCCTGTTCGCGAACCCGGGCGGCGTCATCGAGCAGCACCAGCACCGGTGCCCAGGCATTGAAGCCGAGGCGCGTGAAGCGCGGCAGCAGTTCCGGGCCGCCGATGCTCAGGCTGATCGGCTGCGGGCTGCGGTTCGGCGCTTCCTGCCACTGCTCGAGCGCGCCGTTGAGCGTCGGCAGCGCGC
Source organism: Gammaproteobacteria bacterium (assembly GCA_026398815.1). Lineage (GTDB taxonomy): Bacteria > Pseudomonadota > Gammaproteobacteria > Nevskiales > Nevskiaceae > Nevskia. Next base: position 99,868 of record JAPLSA010000022.1, on the reverse strand, counting down.
TGGCCAGCGGCCGGCCATCGAGCGCCGGGCTGGCCAGCAGCCGCCGCCCGGCGGCGTTCTGCACGCGCAGCCGGCGTTCCTCGTCGATCACCAGCACCGGCGTGTCCATGCTTTCGACGATCCGCTCGTTGAGCCGCGACAGGCTGGCCAGATCGCTGCCGAAACGGGCTGCCAGCGCTTCGCTCCTGCGCGCCCGCTGGGCGACGGCGCCGGCGCCCAGCGAGGTGGCGAACAGCATCAGGCCGATCAGGCCGGCGTTGGTGATGTCGGCGGTCTCGAACTGCCGCTGCGATTGCCGCCACAGTTCCGCGCCGAACACCGCGAAAGTGCCGAGCGCGGCATGCAGCAGGCCGAGCCGCGGCGGCAGCACCAGGCTGCAGCCGACCGCCGGCGTGATCAGCAGCACGCCGAGGCCGGACGACACGCCGTTGGCCGCATACATCATCGAGACGATCGCCAGCGTGTCGATGACGAACGAGAAATGCGCCTGCGTGCTCAGCGCCGGCTGCCGCGTCAGCGCCGCCGCCAGCAGCGCCACGGCCGGCAGCGTGTAGACCAGGACGATTGCGAAAAACTGGCCCGGATCGGCGTGATCGAAGAAATACGGCACCAGCTTGAAACCGTGGACCACGGCCAGCAGCGCGACCAGCACCAGCCGGTAGGCCGCCAGCGTGATCAGGATCCGCCAGTCTTCCGGATCGAGGAAATGGCTGCGCTCGCGGCTGTCCATGCGCCGTGTTCAGCTGCGGCGCGGGCTCACGGCCGCTTCTGCTCGCAGGCTCCGCAGCGGCCCAGCGGCGACAGCGTCTGCACCGGCAGATAGACCCCGCAGCCCTCGCAGCGGGCGACCGTCTGCAGCGCATCCTGAGGTGGGGTGTCGCCGCGGTTGCCCGTCTGCCAGCGGATATAGGCCCGATACAGCAGCCAGACCACGGCAGCGAGAAAGAACACCCGAATGAGTAGTGACATGTTGGTTTCGCTGATGATTGATTTCACGAAGTGTTTTTTCGTGAATGTCGTAAAAGTGTAGCGGTGCGAATGCTTTGCCTGCACCGGTAGATTCATGGAAAATGCGCGCGCTGCAAAAACCAGTCTGTATCAATTCCGCACAGGCATTGGCGCACAGTTGTACCAATGCATTCTGTCTTTATCACCCTTGGGGGCTGCATGAACCTGCACGAGTATCAGGCGAAGGAAGTTTTTGCGCGTTACGGAATCCCGGTGCCGCAGGGCGGCTTGGCGACCAGTCCGGAGCAGGCACGCGCGGTCGCCAAGCAGCTCGGCACCGAGAAGGTGGTGGTCAAGGCGCAGGTGCATGCCGGTGGTCGCGGCAAGGCCGGTGGCGTCAAGCTGGTCAGCGGCGCCGATGCCGCCGAGGAAGCTGCGAAGGCGCTGCTCGGCAAGCATCTGGTCACCAAGCAGACCGACGCCAAGGGCCTGCCAATCAATACTGTGTGGGTCGAAAAGCCGTCGAACATCGCCCGCGAGCTGTACGTCTCGGCGCTGGTCGACCGCTCGACCGAGAAGGTCGTCGTGATGGCCTCCGCCGCCGGCGGCATGGACATCGAGGAAGTGGCCGAGCACACGCCGGAAAAGCTGAAGTCGGTGGTGGTCGATCCGGCCGCCGGCCTGCAGCCGTACCAGGCCCGCGAGCTGGGCTTCTTCATGGACCTGACCAAGGAGCAGGTCGACCAGTTCACCCGCATCCTGCAGGGCGTCTATCGCATCGTCGTCGAACTCGACGCCAGCATGGTCGAGATCAACCCGCTGATCGTCACCGCCGAAGGCAACGTCTTCGCGCTCGACGCCAAGCTGAACTTCGATGACAACGCGCTGTTCCGCCAGAAGGCGATCGCCGAGATGCGCGATCCGAGCCAGGAAGACGAGCGCGAGCGGGCCGCCTCGAAGTACGACCTGAACTACGTGACCCTGGAAGGCGACATCGGCTGCATGGTCAACGGCGCCGGCCTGGCGATGGCGACGATGGACATCGTCAAGCTGCACGGCGGCCAGCCGGCCAACTTCCTCGACGTCGGCGGCGGCACCACGGCCGAGAAGGTGACCGAAGCGTTCAAACTGATCACCGCCAGCCCGGAAGTGAAGGCCATCTTCATCAACATCTTCGGCGGCATCGTCCGCTGCGACCTGATCGCCGAAGGCATCATCGCCGCGGTCAAGCAGGTCGGCCTGAAGATTCCGGTGATCGCACGCCTGCAGGGCACCAACATGGAAAAGGGCCAGGCGCTGCTGCGCGAATCCGGCCTCGCCATCACCCCGATTTCCGATCTCACCGAAGCGGCCAAGGCCGTTGTCGCCGCAAGCAAAGCCTGAGAGACCGCAATGAGCATCCTGATCAACAAAGACACCAAGGTCATCTGCCAGGGCTTCACCGGCAAGCAGGGCACCTTCCACTCCGAACAGGCGATCGCCTACGGCACCAAGATGGTCGGCGGCGTGTCGCCCGGCAAGGGCGGCACCACCCATCTGAGCCTGCCGGTGTTCAGCACCGCGCATGACGCGGTCAAGGCCACCGGCGCCGACGCGACGATGATCTACGTGCCGGCCCCGGGCGCGGCCGACGCGATCCTCGAAGCGGCCGATGCCGGCATCAAGGTCATCATCTGCATCACCGAAGGCATTCCGGTGATCGACATGGTCAAGGTCAAGGCCGCGCTGAAGGCCTATCCGGACGCCGTGCTGATCGGCCCGAACTGCCCCGGCGTGATCACCCCGGGCCAGTGCAAGATCGGCATCATGCCGGGCCACATCCACAAGCCGGGCCGCATCGGCATCGTCTCGCGTTCGGGCACGCTGACCTACGAGACCGTGCACCAGACCACCCAGAACGGCCTCGGCCAGTCGACCTGCGTCGGCATCGGCGGCGACCCGGTACGCGGCCTGGGCTTCATCGACGTGCTGAAGCGCTTCGAAGCCGATCCGGAAACCGACGGCATGATCATGGTCGGCGAAATCGGCGGCTCGTCCGAAGAAGAAGCGGCGGCCTACATCAAGGCGCACATCAAGAAGCCGGTGGTCGCCTACATCGCCGGCGTCACCGCGCCGGCCGGCAAGCGCATGGGCCATGCCGGCGCGATCATCGCCGGCGGCAAGGGCACGGCCGACGAAAAGTTCGCGGCGCTGGAAGCGGCGGGTGTCAAGACCGTCCGCTCGCCGGCCGACCTCGGCGCGGCGATGAAGTCGCTGCTCTGATCGTCTCGCGGCAGCTGAAGTAACCGGGAAGGGCGCGATTCGTCGCGCCCTTTCTCGTTTATCGTGGCCCGTCTTTCACGTGGATCCGAACAACCGATGAACAAGCCGCTGGTCCTTGCTGCCGCCCAGCTGAACCTCTGGGTCGGTGACCTCGACGGCAATGTCGCGAAGATCATCGCGTCGGCCGTCAAGGCGCGCGATGAACTGGGCGCCCAGCTGGTCGCGACGCCGGAACTCTCGCTGCTCGGCTATCCGCCCGATGACCTGCTGCTGCGCACCGCGCTTCCGCAGGCAATCGACGCGGCGCTGGCGCAGATCGCCGCCGCCTCGCAGGGCATCCACATCGTCGTCGGCCATCCCGAATGGGCCGACGGCCGAACCTATAACGCGGCCTCGGTCTATCGCGATGGCCTGCTCGTCGCCCGCGCCCGCAAGCAGCTGCTGCCGAACTACGGCGTGTTCGACGAGAAGCGCCACTTCGAACCGGGCGCTGCCGGCGCCACCGTGTTCGCGCTCGAGGGCCTGCAGATTGGCCTGTGCATCTGCGAAGACATCTGGGGGCCGGGGCCGGCCGCCGCCGCGAAGGCCGCCGGCGCCGAACTGCTGCTGAACATCAACGCCTCGCCGTACCACGTCGGCAAGCCGGCCGAGCGTCTGGCCGTGCTGCGCCAGCGGGTGGCCGAGGTCGGCCTGCCGATCGTCTACGTCAACTGCACCGGCGGCCAGGACGAGCTGGTGTTCGATGGCGACTCGATGGCGGTCGCCGCCGACGGCATGCCGGGCTTCCGCGCGCCGCTGTTCGAGGAAGGCGTGTATCCGATCGCGATCGACGCCGGCCAGCCGCGCGGCGCGCTGCGCGCCGAGGCCTCGGTCGAAGCGGAGATCTACACCGGGCTGGTGCAGGCCACGCGCGACTACGTGACCCGCAACGGCTTCCCCGGCGTGCTGCTGGGCTTGTCCGGCGGCATCGACTCGGCGTTGATCGCGGCGATCGCCGCCGATGCGCTCGGGCCGGACCAGGTCTGGGCGGTATCGCTGCCGTCCCGCTACACGCTCGACATGTCCAACGACGATGCCCGCATCGAGGCCGAGCGGCTCGGCATCCGCTACTCGGTGTTGCCGATCGAAAAGCCGTTCGCCGCATTCGGCGAGACCCTGGCGCCGCTGTTCGGCGACCGGCCGATCGACCTGACCGAGGAAAACATGCAGTCGCGCTCCAGAGGCGTGCTGCTGATGGCGCTGTCGAACAAGTTCGGCAGCGTGGTGCTGACCACCGGCAACAAGAGCGAGATGGCGGTCGGCTACGCGACGCTGTACGGCGACATGTGCGGCGGCTTCGCGCCGATCAAGGACGTCTACAAGACGCGCGTCTATGCCTTGTCGCGCTACCGGAACTCGTTGGCGCCAGCCGGCCGGCCGGTGATTCCAGAGCGGGTGATCGAACGCCCGCCGACCGCCGAGCTGCGGCCGGACCAGAAGGATTCCGATTCGCTGCCACCGTACGAAGTGCTGGACCCGATCCTCGAGGCTTATGTCGAGCAGTGCCGCTCGATTCCCGAGATCGTCGCGATGGGTTTCGAGGAAGCGACCGTGCGTCGCGTGGCGAGCCTGGTGCGCCGTTCGGAGTACAAGCGCCGGCAAGCACCGCCGGGGCCGAAGGTCACGCAGCGGGCATTCGGGCGCGAGCGGCGTTACCCGATCACGGCGCGCTACGGCGATCTGTAGCGCCAGCGCCGCTCGCGCGGCGTGGCCGTTTTACTTGGCGGCAGCCGGCTCGGCCGGTGCGGCTTCCGGCGTGGCGGTGTCCGGTGTCCCGGTGGAGCGATCGGCGGCCGGTTCGGCTTTCTTGTCGCCGCCGATGGTGTAGCTCTTGTTCAGGAAGTCGAACAGGCCACCCCCTTCATCCTTCTGCGGCTCGGCCTTGGCGGCATCGCTGCTGGCCGCAGCTGCGGCGGCCGGTGCGCTGTCCGGCTTCGCGGCCGGCGCCACGCCACTATCCGAAAATACCGGCGGCACGTCGACCACCACCGGCTCCCCGGTGTACGGCCCGGTGACCAGCGAGGCGTCGCCGACCGGATGCTTGGCCTCGTCAGCAGCCGGTGCCTTGCGGGCCTCGCCGGCAGTGCCGTCGGCAGCCTTCGCGGTCTTGTCGGCATCCAGCGTGTAGCTCTTGTTGAGCCCGTTCAGGAAGCCGGAGAGCTTGCCGAAGAGGCCCTTCGGCTCTTCCTGCTGCGCTTCGGCGGGGCTGGCGGCGGCGGTCGCAGCCTCGGTGGCCGGGGCCTGGGCGGTGGAGGCCGCCTCTTCGGGGAAGCCGATGCGGCTGCGCGGGCCCGGCTTGACCTTCGGCACACCAGCCTGCCGGATCGATTCCTGGTTGGCGGCGATGATCCGGTCGAGATCGGCGATCTGCGAGGTCTGGCCGAGCTTCTCGTAGCTCAGCCGGAGCAGTGACAGCGCCTCGACGGTGGCCGGTGCGCCGGGGTATTCGGCGATCAGGTTCTCGGCGCGCTTCGACACCGCGACCCAGGCCTGACGCTTGATGTAGAAGCGGACGATCGACAGCTCGTGGCTGGCAATGCGGTTGCGCAGGTAGATCATCCGCTTGCGCGCATCGCCGGTGTAGACGCTGTTCGGGTAGCGCTGCACCAGCACCGCGAAGTCCTCGTAGGCGCGGCGTTCGGCATTGACGTCCTTCTTGCTGCTGTCGATCGGCAGGAAGTCGCTGACCGATTCGGTGCGCGCGGCGTTGATCAGGCCCTTGAGATACTGGACGTAGTCGGCGCTCTTGTGGCGCGGGTGTTCGCGCAGGAAACGGTCGGCACCCAGCAGCGCCTCGTCCGGCTTGAAACTGCGATACTGCGCGAAGACCTTTTCAAGCTCGGCCTGGGTGGCGAACTCGGTGAACGGGTAGCGGGCGATCAGCTGCGTGAACTGGTCGACCGCCGCTTCGTAGTCGGTGTTCAGCAGTGCCGAATGCGCCTTGGCGTAGGCCTTCATCGCCTGCTGGCGGAGCACCGCCTCGGACTGCGGCACGCCGCCGGAGCCGACATCGGTGCCGGCCCGGAACGGGTTGTCGGGGTTGTCGCGCTTCTCCTTGGAAGCACAGCCGGCGGTGGCGGCAACGAGCGACAGCAGGCAGAGAACGCGCAGCGTGCGCGACGCGGAAGGACCGCGGAAGGAACGATTGATCATTACGCGGAGCATCAGCACGTTGAGTCAAAAAACGAGTATAGCCCATGGCTGCGGGCCCCAATTCCCAGCGGCCGCAGCGCCCGTGCAACGACCGGGATACGGGTACCGATGAGCCGGATCGAGCAGGCGGAAGTCCCCGAACACCTCGATGGCCAGCGCTTGGACGCGGTGGCCGCGCAGTTGTTCCCGGCGTGGTCGCGATCGCGGCTGAAGTCGTGGATCGACGACGGCGCGCTGACCGTCAACGGCGTCGCCGCCGAGAAGTCCCGGCAGCCGGTGGCCACCGGTGACTGCCTGAGCCTGACCGCCGAGGAATCCCCGCTGGCCGGCAACGACCGTCCGCAGGCGATCCCGCTGGAGGTGGTGTTCGAGGACGACGACATCGCGGTGATCAACAAGCCGCCGGGCCTGACCGTGCACCCCGGTGCCGGGCAGAGCGACTCGACGATGCAGAACGCGCTGCTGCACCGGTTCCCGAAAACCGAGCTGCTGCCGCGCGCCGGGCTCGTCCACCGGCTCGACAAGGACACCAGCGGACTGCTGATCGTCGGCCTGACGCTGACCGCCTACACGCGGCTGGTCAGCGACATGGCGGCGCGCGAGATCAACCGCGAGTACGACGCGCTGGTCAACGGCGCGATGACCGCCGGCGGCACCGTCGATGCGCCGATCGGCCGCGATCCGCGCAACCGGCTGAAGATGGCGGTGGTCAGCGATGGCCGCCCGGCCGTCACCCATTACCGCGTGCAGGAGCGCTTCCCGAACCACACCTTGCTGCGTGTGCGCCTGGAAACCGGCCGCACCCACCAGATCCGCGTGCACATGGCGCAGATCCTTCATCCGATCGTCGGCGACGCGGTCTACGGCGGCAAGGTGACGCGCGGCCGCAACATCGACGACACCCTGCGCGCCGCGCTGAACGGCTTTCCCCGGCAGGCGCTGCACGCCCGCGAGCTGCGGCTGGAACATCCGGTGACCGGCGAAGAACTGGAATTCAGCGCCGAGCCGCCGGCCGACATGCTGCGGCTGCTGGATCGGCTGCGCGCCGATGTCCAGCAGCGCGCGGCCGCGGCGCGATGAGCCTGCAGCCGATCATTCCGGACTGGCCGGCTCCGCCGGCCGTTCGCGCCGCCTTCACCACGCGTGCGGGCGGCGTCAGCACCGCCGCCCACGCCGGCCTGAACCTCGGCCGCCACTGCGGCGACGATGCCGAGGCGGTGGCCGAGAACCACCGCCTGCTGGCCTCGGCGCTGCAGCTGCCGCAAGCCCCGGGTTGGCTGCGCCAGGTGCACGGCACGCAGGTCATCGAATGGCCGCAGGCGCGGATCGAGCCGGAGGCCGATGCGGCATTCACCCGGCAGCCCGGAGTGGTCTGCGCCGTGCAGGCTGCCGACTGCCTGCCAGTGCTGCTGTGCGCCGATGACGGCTCGCGGGTGGCCGCCGCTCATGCCGGCTGGCGTGGCCTGTGCAGCGGCGTGCTGGAGCGTACGGTCGCCGCGCTCGACTGCGATCCGGCGCGGCTGCTGGCCTGGCTCGGGCCGGCGATCGGTCCGGAAGCCTTCGAGGTCGGTGACGAAGTCCGCGCCGCCTTCATCGCGGCCGATTCCGCCGCCGCTGCCTGCTTCCGGCCCGGCAATGCGCCGGGCAAGCATTACGGCGACCTGTTCGCGCTGGCCCGGCAACGGCTGGCGGCAGCAGGCCTGCGCCGTGTCTACGGCGGCGGCATCAGCACCCACGCCGATCCGGCACGTTTCTACTCGTTTCGCCGCGACGGCATCTGTGGCCGGATGGCGGCCCTGGTCTGGATCGATCCCCACTGATGCCGATGCCGAATCTGGCTCGACTGTCGTGCGCGCTGCTGGTCGGCGCGCTGTTCACGCTGCCGTCGCTGCGGGCGGCGCCGGCCGCCATCGCGCCGCGTCCGGCGCTGATGGCGCCTCGGGCGGCCAGCAGCCTGATGCTCGATGTGGCGCAGGTCGGGTCCGGCTATGTCGCGGTCGGTGAACGCGGCCAGATCCTGCGTTCGGCCGACGGCAAGAAATGGCGGCAGGTTCCGGTGCCGGTCCGTGCCGCGCTGACCGCGATCAGCTTCGTCGATGCCCGCAACGGCTGGGCGGTCGGCCATGACGCCGTGATCCTGTCGACCCGCGACGGCGGTGCCAGCTGGGCGCTGCAGCAGTTCGAACCGGAGATGGAGAAGCCGCTGCTCGACGTGCTGTTCGTCGATCGCCGGCGCGGCTTCGCGGTCGGCGCCTTCGGCCTGTTCCTGCGCACGGTCGATGGCGGCGCCAGCTGGTCGCCGGTCAATGCCCCGGTGGTCGACGAGGACGAGCTGAACCTGCACGCGATCGTCAGACTCGGCAACGACGACCTGCTGATCGTCGGCGAGCAGGGCCGGCTGCTGTTGTCGACCGACGCCGGCCGCAGCTGGTCGAAGCAGGTCTCGCCGATGGAAGCCACGGTGTTCGCTGCCGCCGCCTACGGCAGCAGCGGTTCGCTGATCTGCGGGCTGCGCGGCCAGGCCTGGCTCAGCAAGGCGGTGCGCGACGGCGGCTGGCAGGCGATTGCCACCGGTTCCGGCCAGGCGCTGCACGCCTGCGCGGTGTTCGGGCGCAGTCAGGCACTGCTGGCCGGGGCAGAGGGCACGGTGCTGCTGGCCGATCTCGCCCGGCGCCAGGCGCAGCGGCTGAAAAGCCCGGCGGCGGGCACCTGGTCGGCGATCGCGGTCGGCGACGGCAGCGGCGCCACCGTGCTGGCCGGCGAGCGCGGCCTGCATCTGCTCAAGCGGCCGTCAGGTTCATGAGTACCCGACCGCGCAGACGCGTCGGCGCCCGACTGAAGTCGGCGCTGGAATCGGTGATTTTCGCGCACCGCCGGCTGCTGCTGGCGGTGTTGCTGGCGATCACCCTGCTGCTCGCCGAGCAGGCATCGCGACTGACGCTCGAAGCAGGTTTCGACCGCGCCCAGCCGGTGCGCCATCCGTACAGCCAGGTCGACCTTCGCCATCGCGATGTCTTCGACGGCGCCAATCCGGTCCGCATCGCCGTGCTGCGTAGCGACGGTGATCTCTATGACCCGGTGTTCCTGATGCGCGTCAAGGCGCTGACCGATGGCCTGGCTGCGCTGCCCGGCATCGATCGCCGCCATCTGCGCTCGCTGTTCACGCCGGAAGTCCGCTATGTCGAGGTAGTCGAAGGGCGCTATTTCGGCGGCAGCGTGGTGCCGGCGGAGTTCGATCCGGAGCACGCCACTCCAGCTGAGCTGGCGCGGCTGCGCCGCAACGTCGCCAAGGCCGGCATCACCGGCCGCTACGTCAGCGCCGACCGGCGCGGCGTGCTGATCGAAGCGGCCTGGCTGGCACGCGATCCCGATACCGGGCAGCCGTTCGACCAGCACCAGATCATGCAGGGCATCGACGACGTGCTGCGGGCCGCGCGGGCCACCAGCGGTGGCGACTTCAGCGTGCACGTCAGCGGTGCGCCGGCGCTTGCCCGTGCGCTGGCCGAGGAAGTGCCGCAAGCCTTGCTGGTAGCCGCCGGCGGGCTGCTGCTCAGCGCGGTGCTGCTGGTGTTCATGATCGGCGCGGCGCGGGTGGCGACCATCAGCCTCAGCTGCATGGTGATCCAGATGATCTGGCAGCTCGGCCTGATCCAGCTGGCAGGTCTGCGGCTCGATCCCGATGCCGCCTGGGCGCTGGCGGTGACGGCGACGGCCGGCTTGTTGTCGATGGCGCAGTTCGGCCTGCGCTGGCTCGACAACTCGGCCGATGGTGGCCACGCCGGCTTCAGCGCCAGCCTGCGCAGCTGGCATCAGCTGGCCTGGCCGCTGACGGTGGTGCTGCTGACCGCGACAGCCGCTGCCGCCGCGCTGGCGCTGATCAGTGATGTGCCGCTGATCCGGCAGATCGCCGTGGTGACCGCGCTGGGTCTGCTGGCGGCGTTGCCGATCACGCTGCTGGCGCTGCCGATCCTGCTGAGCTGGACCGGCACGGCGCGCATCGGCTGGCGGCTGGCGGACTGGTTCGACGCCCGGTTGGCCAGCCTCGGCCAGCTGGCGCGGCCATGGCTGGGCCTGTTCGTGATGGTCGCCGTCGGCGCGCTGGCCGGCGTCAGCGGCTGGCTGCAGCGCGATCAACCGGTGGAGCCGGCCGCCACCGATCTGGCCCGCCTGTCGCCAGCCAATCCAGCCAAGGCCGATGGCGCCAAGCTGGCGGCGGCGTTCCCGCGCAACGTGCGCGAGTTCCGGGTGATCGTCGAAGCCGATCCGGATGCCTGCACCGATCCGGAAGTGATGGAACAGGTCGACCGCCTGGTCTGGCAGCTGGAGAACTTGCCGATGGTCACCGGCAGCACCGCGCTGCCGCAGGCGCAGCGGCGAGTGCTGACGGCGTTCGCCGACGGCTCTCCGAAGTTCCGCGTGCTGCCGCGCAATCGCGAAACCCTGCGCCAGGCGATGGCGCCGATTAGCGCCGATACCGGCCTGCACGCCGATGGCTGCGCGACCCTGCCGATTTCCCTGTACCTGTCGCGGCGCGACGCCGAATCGCTGCTGGCGGTCGCCAACGAAGTCGAGCGTTTCAACACCGCCAATGCAGCGGAGTTCTTCGACAGCCATCGCGATGTCGATGCCGCCTACTGCGCCGAACAGCGCCGTCTGCGGCCGCTGGGTCCGCTGCCGGAGCCGATGCGCCGCAGCTGTCCGGTCGAAGGCCAGCTGGCGGCCGGGCCGCTTGGTGCCAGCCTTGCGCGGCAGCAGGCGCTGCTGGCGTTCCGGGGACCGGCGGCGCTGGTGCTGGCGGCGGCGCTGGCCGCCGGTTGCTGGCTGCTGCTCGGCGATGCGCTGGCGACCGTTGCCGTGCTGCTGCCGCTGGCCTTGGCCGGCTGGATCGGCCTGGGCCTGATGGCCATCAGCGGGCTGGCGCTGACCCAGCTGACGCTGACGCTATGGCTGATGTGCCTGGCGGCCGGGCTGGTCGGCCATCTGCTGATCGTCCGTCATCTGCACGACCGGCTGAAGGCCGGCCATCCGCTGATGGCGGCGCTGCGTGCGGCGCTGGTCGCGCACGGCCGTATCCTGCTGGTGGCGCTGGCGATGGCGGCCGGCTTCGCGCTGTGGATCCTGGCCGACTATCCGGCGCAGCGCGGCGCCGGCAAGCTGCTGGCGATCGGCTGGTCGGTGATCGCGGTGTCCGGCCTGCTGGTGCTGCCGGCGTTCGCCAGCCTGCTGCTCGCCGGTGCGCCGGCCCGGGCCGGACGCGACTGAAGCGCAACGCGGGGCACGCGCTCAGTCGCCCTCGTGCCCCGGCCTGCGGTACTGCGCGCAGTCGACGCCGGACAGCTTCTCGTCGTCGAGCCGCAGCGCGCTCAGCCGCCCGCCCCAGACGCAGCCGGTGTCGAGCCCCCAGACCCGGGCGTCCGGCCAGTGCACCTGGCCCAGCGTCGACCAGTGGCCGAACACGATGCGGCTGCCGGCGCTGCGCCGGCCAGGCACCGCGAACCACGGCAGCAGACCGTCCGGCTGGCTGCCCGGCGCGCCCTTCGGCTCGGCGGCGAAGCGGCCGTCCGGCGTGCAATAACGCAGCCGCGTGAAGGCGTTGACGATGAAGCGCAGCCGTGGCCAGCCGGTCAGTTCTGGGTCCCAGCAGTCCGGCTGGTCGCCATACATGTGGCGCAGCAGCGGGCTTGCGTCCGGGCCGCGCAGCAGCGCCTCGACTTCCCGTGCATGGGCGGCGGCTTCGGCAATCGTCCATTGCGGCGGCAGGCCGGCATGCAGCATCTGCCAGCGGCCGTCGCGGCTTGCGTGCATCAACGGCTGCTGGCGCAGCCAGTGCAGCAGCTCGTCGCGGTCGGGCGCATCGAGCACGTCCTCCAGCGTGTCGCGCCGGCCGCGCTTGCCACCGGCCGCCACCGCCAGCAGGTGCAGGTCGTGGTTGCCGAGCACGGTGATGGCACGATCGCCGAGCGAGCGGACCAGCCGCAGCGTGGCCGCCGACTGCGGGCCGCGATTGACCAGGTCGCCCGCCAGCCAGAGCTGGTCGGATGCCGGGTCGAAATGCAGATGGTCGAGCAGCCGCTGGAGGGCGTCGCAACAGCCCTGGACATCGCCGATTGCGTAGATCGCCACGGGAAAGGGAAGGTGTACGGAACCGGCCGGCACCATAACCGATGAGCGGTAGAAGTTGCCGGAATCAGCTGCTTTGACGGCCCACACCCCCTGTCATAAGGTTTCGTCACGGGCAGTACCCGCCCGTACCGCCCCCACAAACGCGTCAACCGGAGTGCTCCCATGCTGAAGAAAATCCAGAATTTCCTGACTCGTGAAGAAGGCGCGAGCGCCGTTGAATACGGCCTGATTGTCGGCCTGATCGCCGTCGTCATCGTCGGTGTGCTGATCACTTCGGGCCAGAGCCTGCAGTCGCTGTTCACCAACATCTCCGGCGCCCTGTCGACCGCGGCGGCTGGCGGCTAATCTGACCGGCCTGTCCGGCAGGTGCCGATCGCACTGACCTCCGGACTGCTGTCCCTCTGGGCACTCGTGATTGCCGGAACCGATTTCCGGCAGTTGCGGGTGCCCAATTCGTTGCTGCTGCTGGTGCTGGTGCCCGCAGCACTGATGCAGCTGATCCAGGGTGCCGGCCTGCTGGGCGTCGGCAACGCCGATGCACTGAGCGGCTTCGGTATCGGGCTGCTGCTCGGCCTGCCGGGTTATGCGCTGCGCCAGTTTGGCGCCGGGGACGTCAAGTACATGGCAGTGCTCGGCTTGCTCTGCGGCCCCCGGGGTATTCTTGCGATCACGCTGGTGGCTGCGCTTTTGCTTGGTCTGATGGCCGTTTCACTGGCTGTCGTCGCCCGCCTGCAGCGGCGCCGGCCGGGCCGCATGCCGGCGGCGATCGCGCTGTCATCTGGTTTCCTGCTGCTTCTGATCCTGTCCGGAAATTTCGCCCATGGCTTCTGATCGCCTTGTCCGTCGACTGCCGCGCCGGCTTGCCGGTGCCTCGGCCATCGAGTTCGCCCTGATCTTCCCGATCGTGTTCGCCATCGTCTACGGCGGCATCTGCTACGGCTACATCTACTTCCTGCAGCAGCGCATCAACTTCCTGGCGCAGGAAGCGGTACGGGCCGCGATCGCGGTAGCGCCTGGCAATAACTCCGGTGCTTACCTGGCTGCCGCGCAGGCGCAGGGCAATCTCGCGATCGCCCGGAATTTCACGGCGGCGGGGGCCACGGTGCCGCCTGCGCTGACGGTGTCCTACACGCTGCAGGAGGACGGTTCGGCCGGTGACACGCTGGTGGCCGTGATCACTTACAGCCTGACCACGCCGACCCTGTTCCCGACCATCCCGATCCCGCTGGTAGGTGCCGTTCCGCCGTTGCCGCCGGTCCTCACAGCCACTGCCGCTGGGCGGCTTTCGTAGGGCTCGGGAAGCCGTCGGCATCAAACTGAAACAGCGGACATAGATCGTTTAAGCTGCCGCGAAAACAGCGGCATACACCAAGAAGGGAGCTGCGCAGCATGAACAACAGCAACGCGATTCGTGTGATCGCGATCGTGCTCGGACTGATCGCGATCGTGCTCGTGATCGTCGGCTGGCGAATGAGTCGCGGGTTCGCCGAAAGTGCAGCGCGGGCCCAGCAACAGGCCCAGACCGAAGCCGCCGTGCCGGCCGCGCCGCAGATCATGGTGGTGGTGGCCACGCGTCCACTGGCTGCCAACGTGCCGATCAAGGACAGCGATATCGTCGTCGCGCCGATGACCATCGCGCCGACCGAATATTTCGCCAACGTCAACGACGCCATCGGCCGCACGCCGATGATCGACATCGATGCTGGTGCGCCGGTGGTGCCGCGCTTCTTCAAGGACACCAATCTGATCGCGCGCGGCGTGCCGGAAGGCCACCGGGCGCTGTCGCTGAAGGTGGACGACGTGGTCGGCGTCGGCGGCTTCGTTCGCCCGGGCGACATCGTCGACGTGCTGGTATACATCAAGTCGGTGACCGACACGCCGACCGGCGAGGAAGCGGCGAAGGAAGAAGAGAAGAAGGACATTCCCACCCAGGCCCGCGTGCTGATCCGCGACATCAAGGTGCTGGCGTACGAGGACCATCTGGTCGATCCGCCAAAAGGCCTCGAGGATTCCAAGGACCGCAACAAGAATCCGCAGCAGCAGCGCCGCGAGCGCACGGCGGTGCTGGCGATTCCGGAACTGCAGGTCACCCGCGTGCTGCTCGGCGCCTCCTACGGCGAACTGCGTCTGGCGCTGCATGGCGCGCCGGCCGAGGTCGCTGCCACCGATCCGGCTGCAGCCCCGGCTGGCGATGCGCCGGCGATCGCGGCGGTGTCGGTCGAACCGGCGGCGCCGGCCAAGCCGCTGACCGCGGCCGAGAAGGCCAAGGCTGAAGCCGAAGCCGCTGCGGCCGCGCTGGCAGCCGAGCAGATCATCACTGCCACCGAGCTGACCAAGATGGTGGCCAAGGAAAAGAAGAAGCCGCCGGTGCGCCTTGCGCCGGCAAGCCCGCCGACCATCGAGATCATCCGCGGTTCTGACCTCAAGTCGGTGTCGCCATGAACGGCCGGCGAACTCTCATTCATTCCCTCTTTCATCGCGGTCGGGACATCGCCCGGTCGTCGCCTCCAGGCAGCAAGGAATCCGGCATGCGCTTCTCGATCGGTCGACAGCTTTCCCGCGTACTCGGCATCGCGCTGATCGCCACCTCGGTCCTCGGCCATGCGCCGCAGGCGAGCGCCGACGGGGCGGTGGAGACGATCACCGTCGAACCCGGCACCCACAAGCTGATCCGCGCCAAGGGGCCGGTCGCGCGGGTGGCGGTGGGCCAGCCGAAGATCGCCGACGTCAACGTCGTCAATGGCCGCGAGGTGCTGATCAACGGCAAGTCCGGCGGCGTGACCAGCCTGCTGGTCTGGACCCGGGGCGGCGGCGCGACCGAGTACCGGATCGCGGTGGCCACGGCAGTGGCGCCGGACCCTGAGCTGTCAGGGATGAACATCCAGCCGGGCGGCGCGCTCGACGGCACCACGCCGAGCCTGCTGGCGCACCGCAAGGCCACGCTGTCGACCAGCCCGCGCGACAAGGACGCGCCGGCACCGGCCGATCGCAGCTTCGCCGGAGGCGAAACGCAGGTGATGAGCCAGGTCAAGATCGTCGAGGTCAACCGCACGACCCTGCAGCAGTACGGCATCAACCTGTTCAAGCTCGGCAACAACACGGTCGGCGGCATCGGCAACCCGGGCACCATCTCGCGGTCAGCGACGTCGCTGGGCAACGCCATCGGCGACGGCTTCCTGAGCGCGACCGGCTTCCTGCCGATCGGCGACGCCTTCAACATCGTGTTCGGCAACAACGGCTACACCGGCATCCTCAGCGTGCTGGAGCGCAAGGGCCTGGCGCGGACCTTGGCCGAACCGAGCCTGACCGCGCTCAGCGGCCAGACCGCCAGCTTCCTCGCCGGCGGCGAATTCCCGTATCCGGTGCCGCAGGGCAGCGCGACCGGTGGCGGCGCGATCACAGTGCAGTTCCGCGAGTTCGGCGTGCGCCTGAACCTGACGCCGACCGTGCTTTCCAACAGCCGCATCGCGGTCAAGGTGGCGCCGGAAGTCAGCGATCTCGACTTCACCAACGCGGTGACCATCCAGGGCACCACAGTGCCGGGCATCATCATCCGGCGCACCGACACCACGGTTGAACTGGGCGATGGTGAAACCTTCGTGCTGTCGGGGCTGGTCAGCAGCAACCTGACCAACAACGTCGACAAGGTGCCGTGGCTGGGTGACATCCCGGTGCTGGGCGCGTTCTTCCGGACCACGAGCATCAACCGCACCGAGAAGGAACTGATCATGATCATCACGCCGCATCTGGTGCGCCCGATGTCCCGGGGCACGCAGACGCCGGCGCTGCCGGGCGCCAGCCTCGACAACTACCGCCCGAACTTTGCCGAGACGATGTTCCTGGAGACCGGCGATTTCGGTCAGGACGCGGCCACCGGTTACAGCAAGTAAGCCCCGGACATCCGACGAGCCCCGCACGCCGATGGTGTCTTCATGAAAACGAAAGTGCTGGTCGTTGCCGATGATCCCGGCTTCGAGCACTGGCTGGAATCCGCCGATGACGCGAATCTGGACGCCGTCCTGATTCGCGGCACCGAGCCTTCGCAGCTGCTGCAGGCTGTCGCGGCGCAGTCCCGCTACGACATGGTGTTCTGCGAGTTCACCTCGGCCAACGCGATGCTGCGGGCCTCGTTCGTGGAGCAGTTCCACGAGCGGCACTGGCAGATCCCGGTGGTCGGGCTCGGCAACGGCGAGAACGCGGAATGCCTGCTGGCGGCGATGCGCGCCGGCGCGCGCGATTTCCTGGTCCGCGGTCGCGATGACGCCACGCTGGGCAGCCAGATCAACCGGCTGCTGAAGCGCAGCGCCGCGTCGACCGCCGCCGTGGTGCCGGCGCGCAGCGGCCAGATCTTCCTGACCGTGTCCGGCCATCCGCACGAGTCGATCGCCTTCTTCGCCGAGCATCTGGCGCTGGCCATCGCCGAAAAGCAGGGCCCGGCGGACAGGGTGCTGCTGGTCGATCTCGCGACGCCGTCCGGCGCGGCGGCGATCTTCCTGAACCTGAACCCGACCTACAACGTGCTCGATGCCGTCAACGACGCGCATCGCTGCGACCAGACGCTGATCGACACCGCGTTCCCGAAGCACGGCAGCGGCCTGTACGTGCTGAGCCTGCCGGAAGACCTGCTCGGTCGCGGCAGCTTCGAACCCGAGCAGCTGCTGAAGCTGATGCAGGTGCTGCGCGGCCTGTTCGCGTACACGGTGGTCGCCATCGATGGTCACGCGCCGATCGCGGCGGTGGCCGGCCTGGTCGACATGGCGGATCGCACGCTGCTGCTGTCCGACCAGTCGATCCTGAAATCGCGGCACAACAAGTATCTGCTGCGCGCGCTGCGGGCCCAGGACTGCTCGCTGGAGCGCGCCTCGCTGGTGGTCGACAACTACCGCCGCCGGCTGGGCCTGGAGCCGCGCAACCTCGCCGAGCTGTTCGAGCTGCCGCTGCTGACGGCGCTGCATACCGAAAGCTTCAACCGGCTGCTGTCGATGAACTCTGGCGAGCCGCTGTTCACGCTGGTCAAGAAAGACCCCTACTGCGGTGACGTGCGCGATCTCGCGACGACATTGCTGTCGGGCGACATGAAGCCGGTGGCCCAGCAGCAGGGCTTCCTCGACCGCCTGCTCCGGTAACCGACGATGGCCGCCGCTGACCCGGTCGAACGGTTTCGCCTGTCGGACCAGTACCAGACGCTGAAGAGCAGCGTCCACCGGCACCTGATCGCGCAGATCGAGGACCGCAAGCTCGACATCTACACCTGGTCGGCGGAGAAGGTCGAACGCTTTGTCGCCGAGCAGGTGCGCCGCTACGTGCTGGAACAGCGCCTGCCGGTCAACCAGCGCGAATCGGAAGCGCTGATCGAGGACGCCCGCAACGAACTGCTGGGCTTCGGGCCGATCCAGAGCCTGGTCGACGACGACACGGTCAACGACATCGTCGTCAACGGCCCGAACAATGTCTTCATCGAACGCGCCGGCCGGCTGTACTCGGCACCGGTGCGCTTCAACGACGACAACCACGTGATCCGCGTGATCCAGCGCATCCTCGCGCCGCTGGGACGGCGCGTCGACGAATCGACGCCGATGGTCGACGCCCGACTGCCGGACGGCTCGCGCATCAACGCGATCATTCCGCCGATCGCGCTCGACGGGCCCTGCCTGTCGATCCGCAAGTTCCGCAAGATTCCGCTGACCGCCGAAGATCTGGTGCGCAGCGGCAGCATCACCGAGCAGGAAATCGCCTATCTCAAGCATCGCGTCGAGAACCGCGCGAACCTGATCGTGGTGGGCGGCACCGGCTCGGGCAAGACCACCTTCCTCAACATGCTGAGCAGCTGGATTCCGCCGGGCGAGCGCATCGTCACCGTCGAGGATGCCGCCGAGCTGCGCCTGCGCCACAGCCATGTCGTGCGGCTGGAAACCCGGCCGCCGAACCTGGAAGGCCAGCGGGCGATCACTGCCCGCGACCTGGTGCGCAACGCGCTGCGCATGCGCCCGGACCGCATCATCGTCGGCGAGGTGCGCGGCGATGAAGTGCTCGACATGCTGCAGGCGATGAACACCGGCCACGATGGCTCGATGACCACGCTGCACGCCAACAACGTCCGCGACGCGATGCACCGCATCGAACTGCTGGCGGGCTTTGCCGGCTATACCGGCGGCGAGCTGACCTTGCGTGGCCAGATCGCCGCCGCGATCCAGCTGCTGGTGCAGGTGGCGCGCCTGCCGAGCGGCCAGCGGCGAGTGATGTCGATCACCGAACTGCGCGGCATGCACGGGCGCGAGCTGTCGATGCATGACGTCTTCCGCTACGAACCAGACACCGGCACGCTGGTGCCGCGGGAGGCTGCATGAACGTCGTCGTGGTGCTGTTCGTGCTGGCTGCCGTGCTGCTGCTCGGCGGCTCGGTGTGGCTGTTCCTGCAGGCCCGCGAACGGGAGACCGATGCCGACCTGAAGCTGCGCCTGCGGGTGTCCGGCAGCGACGAGACGGCGATCGGGCAGGGCAGCACGGTGATCAACAACCGCTTCCTGCGGGCGATCTGCCACCTGTTCTGGCGCACCGGTTCGGACATCCGTCCGGCCGCCGTGGTGCGGCTGCTGCTGATCGTCGGCGCGGTCGCCGTGTTCCTGCTGATCGCGCTCGGGCCGCTGTACACGCTGCCGCTGCTCGGCGTGTTCCTGCTGCTGTTCTACATCGTGCTGGTGCAGCAGGCAGTATGGCGGCGGCGCAAGATCGTCGAACAGCTGCCGGCCTATCTGGAGAACGTGATCCGCGTGCTGGCCGCCGGCAACACGCTGGACGAGGCGCTGAACCAGGCCGCGCGCGAGGCGCCGAATCCGATCCAGCCGCTGTTCATCTCGATCAGCCGCCAGGTGCGCCTCGGTGCCTTGCTGGAACAGGTTCTGTCGGAAGCCGGCGACATCCACCGGCTGCGCGACCTGAAGGTCATGGCGATGGCGGCCAGCATCAACCGCAAGTACGGCGGCAGCATGCGCGGCGTGCTCAAGAGCCTGATCGTGCTGATCCGCCAGCGCGCCGGCGCGGCGCAGGAACTGCGGGCGCTGACGGCGGAAACGCGGTTCTCCGCGAAGATGCTCGCGGTGATCAACGTCATCCTGTTCGTCTACATGTACCTCAGCAACCCGAAGTACTACGACAAGATGCTGGCCGATCCGAAGGGCGGCATGCTGCTGATCGGATCGGGTTCGATGCTGTTCCTGGGCTTCATCGCGTTGTGGTGGATGCTCAAGGGCATCGACGAGAGTGATTCATGAGTCCGACCATCTTCCAGTTCGTGGTGGCGTTCGCGATCCTGTTCGGCGTCGCCACCCTCGGCGTGCTGATCTACATGGCGCTGGAAGCGCGCAGCGCGCGGCGCTTGCGCCGTCGTCTCGGGTTGATCGGCGAAGGTGCCGAGGACTTCGAAGGCGCTGATCACAAACAGCTGCTGGAAGGCTTCGCGCGCCAGGGCCAGTCGCTGGAAAAGCTGGTCGACAAGGAAGGCGAGACGCCGCGCCTGCTGGCCCAGGCCGGCTGGCGCGGACCGGAAGCGCGGTTGCTGTTCTACGCGCTGCAGGGTCTGGTGCCGATCCTGCTCGGCCTGGGCGTGCTGGCCGGAATCACGCTGGGCGGCAAGCTGTTCCAGGGCCTGTCGCTGGTGATGATGATCATCGCGGCGCTGATCCTGTCGATGCTGCTGCCGCGCTGGGTGCTGCGCAGCGCCGCCTCCAGCCGCCGTGCCCGGATGCGCAGCGAAGTGCCGCTGTTTGTGCACCTGCTGGTGCTGCTGTTCGAAGCCGGCCTGTCGACGCGGCAGGCGCTCGGTTCGATCGTCCGCGAAGGGCGCGGCGTGCTGCCCGAGCTGGGCCGCGAATTCGATTCCTGCGTGCGCCAGTTCGATGCCGGCGCCGATACCAGCACCGTGCTGCGGCAGCTGGGCGACGTGATGGAAGTCGACGACCTCAGCAGCGTGCTCGGCGTGTTGCGCCAGGTTGACCGCTACGGCGGCGAAGTGCGCGAACCGCTGCTCGACATGATGAAGCTGATCGAGGAACGGCGCGGCATGGACCTGCGCGAGAAGGTCAACGTCATTTCCGGTCGGATGACCGTGGTGATGGTGCTGTTCTTCTTCCCGGCGCTGCTGATCTTCGTCGCCGGCCCGGCTGCGCTGTCGATCATGAGCACGCTCGGTTCGGTGTCAGGTGGCGGCTCGCAGTGAGACGCGCATCGGTCCTGCTGCTGTGTGGCCTGCTCGGCCTGTCCGGCCTGTCCGGCCTGGCGGCCTGCAAGAGCCAGCCGGCGCGGCCGCTGCCGGCCGACAACTACGAAGTGGCCGCCGCCGACCCGGTCAAGATGCAGCAGATCAAGACCGAGGCGATCGAGGCGCTGCTGGAGCAGGGGCAGTACTACGCCGCGCTCGCCCATATCGAGGCGCAGAAGCAGCAGACGCGCGACGATCCCGAAGTGCTGTATCTGGAAGCCGAGACGCGCCGCCATCTGAAGCAGCGCGACCAGGCGGAGCTGCTGTACCGGCGGTTGATGGGCGGGCCGCTGGAAGGCAAGGCCTGGCATGGCATCGGCCTGCTGACCGCGCCGAAGGATCTCGGCGCGGCCATCCGGGCGCTGCGCAATGCCGCGAGCCGTCTGCCGACCGACGTCGAGATCCGCAACGATCTCGGCTACGCGCTGATGGAAGCCGGTCGCTACGGCGAGGCGCTGCCCGAACTGTCGACGGCCGCCGAGCTGGCGCCTGGACAGCTGAAGAGCCGCAACAACCTGATCGTCCTGATGCTGCTGACCGGTAATCAGGTCGGAGCCGACCAGATGGCGAAACAATCGGGAACCTCGCCGGAAACCGTGAAACAGTTGCGCAGCCAGGCGCAGCTGATCCGCAACCAGCAACTCGCCCGCAGCGGACGCACACCCGGCTGAACCCGCCGCCCCCAACACGACGTACCGACGGATGGCCGCACGCCAGCCGCGACACAGGAGAACGAAGATGCGCGCAACGATACTGCTGACGGCCCTGCTGGCGGCCGGTGCCAGCCACGCCCAGAGCCCGGCCGCCAATGCCCCGGCTGCCGCGTCGGCCTGTCCCTGCGCCGAAACCTCGACGATCGATCTCGGTGCGGCCCCGGAACCGGAATCGGCAGTGACCATCGCACCGGGCGCCGCACCGGCCGCGACCGCTACGGCGACCGGCTTTGGCGCCAGTGCCCGCAGCTGGGTCGATCTGCAGACCGGCGGCAGCGCCGCGTCGGTGACGGCGCGGCCGCTGCCGGGCGATGCTGCCAGCAATGCCTACGAACGCTACGCGAACAGCTTCAAGCACCCGATTCCGGATTCGTTCAAGCGCGAGTCGTTCGCCTCGGACGGATCGGGCAGCAAGTAAGCCGCCGCTTGCTACACCCGATGCCCCGGCGTTCGTCGACACGAACGCCGGGGCATTCGCGTTTCAGCAGCCGCAAGGCCGAGCCGAACCGGGGCGAAGCCCTGCGCCTGGCTTCAGCCCTGGGCCGTGCCGGCAGCCGAGGCGCGCACGCGGCTCCAGACATCGGCAAGGCGCGCGAACGCATCCGGCGCCAGCTGCTCGGCGCGGATGCCCGGTGCCACGCCGGCCTCCTCGATCTGCGCCGCTGACAGCAGGCCCTTCAGGCCATTGGCCAGCGTCTTGCGCCGCTGGTTGAATGCCGCCGCCACCAGCTGCTCGTAGGCTTCGAGATCGGCCAGCGGAAACGGCGCCGGGCGGGGACGGATCCGCACCACGGCGGAGTCGACCTTCGGCGGCGGGTGGAAGGCTTCCGGCCCGACGTCGAACAGGCTCACGGATTCCGCGCGGGCCGCCATCGACACCGTCAGCCGGCCGTAATCGTCGCTGCCGGGTTCGGCGCAGATGCGGTCGACCACTTCCTTCTGCAGCATGAAGTGCATGTCGCGGACCTGCCCGGCAATATCGAGCAGGTGGAACAGCAGCGGCGTGGAGATGTTGTACGGCAGGTTGCCGACCAGACGCAGCGGCCGGCCGGGCTCGGCGAACTGGGCGAAATCGAAGGCCAGCGCATCGCCCATGTGGATCTCGAGCTTGTCCGACTGGCCGCAGGCCGCGCGCAGCGGGCCGATCACGTCGCGGTCGATCTCGACCACCCGCAGGCGTTCGAGCTTCGGCAGCAGCAGGCGGCTCAAGGCGCCGCGGCCGGGGCCGATCTCGATCAGCAGGTCGTCGGCCTTCGGATTGACGGTCCGGACGATTCGTTCGAGCACGGCCTGATCGTGCAGGAAGTGCTGGCCGAAGCGTTTCTTGGGGGCACCGCTCATGCGCGTCTCCGGCGGGATACCAGGTCGATGGCGGCGTCGATCGCCGCCCGCAGGCTGCCGACCTCGGCACGGCCGCTGCCGGCCAGTTCCAGCGCCGTGCCGTGATCGACCGAGGTACGGATGATCGGCAGCCCCAGCGTGATGTTGACGGCTTCGCCGAAACCGCTGGCCTTGAGCACCGGCAGGCCCTGATCGTGGTACATCGCCAGCACGGCGTCGGCGCCGGCGAGACCGCGCGGCGTGAACAGCGTGTCGGCCGGCAGCGGGCCGACCAGATCGAGGCCGTCGCGACGCAGCTGGGCTAGCGTCGGGCCGATCACCTCGATCTCCTCGCGGCCCAGGTGCCCGCCTTCGCCGGCGTGCGGGTTCAGCCCGCAGACCAGCACCCGCGGCCGCTCGATGCCGAACCGGGTCTGCAGGTCGGCGCACAGGATCCGCAGCACGGCGCTCAGGCCTTCAGCGGTGATCGCCGCCGGCACGGCCGACAGCGGCAGGTGGGTGGTGGCCAGCGCCACCCGCAGATGCGGCGTGGCCAGCAGCATCACCGGCAGCGCCGAGCCGCACAGCTCGGCGAGGAATTCGGTATGGCCGGAGAACGGCACGCCGGCATCGTTGATCACCGCCTTGTGGACCGGCGCGGTGACCATCGCATCGGCATCGCCGTTCAGGCAGGCGCGGGCCGCCACCCGCAGCGTGTGCAGCACGTAGCCAGCGTTGGCCGGGTCGGGCTGGCCGGCCACCACGGGCGCGGCGGTCATCACCGGATGCACCTGCAGGCTGCCCGGAACGTGGGCGGCATCGCTGGCCGGCAGCAGGCGCAGCGGCAGGCCCAGCGCGGCGGCGCGTTCGCTCAGCAGTTCGGGATCGGCGACCACCGACAGGCAGGCCGCGAGCGGCGCCTGGGCCAGCGTGACAACGAGATCAGGGCCGATTCCCGCCGGCTCGCCCGGCGTCAGGATCAGCCGGGGCAACGGCGGACGCATGCGGACGTATCAGCCGGCCGGCTTGGCCGCGCGATCGGTCGGGGCCATGCGGTACTCGACGTAGGCTTCCTCGCGCAGGCGACGGATCCAGGCTTCGTACTCTTCGGCTTCCTTGCGCGCCTGGATGGCCTGGCGGGCGCGGCCGCGACGGGCTTCGATGGTGGCGTCGCGGGTGCGGCGATCCAGCACGCGGGCGATATGCCAGCCGAACTGGGTGCGGAACGGCTGGCTGGTCTGCCCCGGCTCCAGCGCGTCGAGCGCAGCCTGGAACTCCGGCGCGAACACGCCCGGCGGTTGCCAGCTGAGATCGCCGCCGGAATTCTTCGAGCCCGGATCGTCGGAATACTTCTTCGCCAGCGTCGCGAAGTCCTCGCCCTTGTCGAGGCGGTCGCGAATCTCGCGGATTTGCGCCTGCGTCGCGGCTTCGTCGCGCAGCTGGTTGTTCATCAGCAGGATGTGCTGCGACTTGGTCTCGCTGACCATGGCCTTTTCGCCGGAGTCGCGAAGATCGGTCAGCTTGACGATGTTGAAGCCGCTGCCCGATTCGATCACGTCGGCGACTTCGCCGACCTTGAGCTTCGGCGCCGCGATCGCGAACGCGGTCGGCAGGTTCGAGGCCTTGCGCCAGTCCAGGTCGCCACCAGACAGCGCCTGCTGGCCGTCGGAGTTGGCGATCGCCAGCTGTGCGAAGTCCTCGCCATCCCGGGCGCGCTTCAGCAAGGTCGCGGCCTTGGCGCGGGCGGCTTCGCGGGCCTCGGCGGTGGCGCCGTCAGGCACCGACACCAGGATGTGCGACAGCCGGTATTCGATGTTGTCGTCGGCGCTGGCATTGGCCAGGGCCAGATCGACGTCCTGGTCGGTGACCATGACCCGCGAGCCGACTTCCTTCTGGCGCACGCGCTGGGTCAGCACCTCGTCACGGATCTGCTCGCGGATCGAGGCGTAGTCGATGCCGTCCTTCTTCACCAACTCGATGAACTGCGGCAGGCTCAGCTTGTTCTGCGCGGCGACGGCGGTCAGCACCTCGTTCAGCTCGCGATCGTCGATGCGGATGCCGGCGTCCTGCGCGCGCTGGGTCTGCAGGCGGGTGATGATCAGCCGCTCCAGCACCTGGGTTTCCAGCACGCCGGGCGGCGGCGTGCCGATGTTGCGTTCCCGCAGCTGCGCTTCGGCGAGCTTCATCGAACGCTCCATCTCGCTGCTCAGCACCACGCCGTCGTTGACCACGGCGATGATCCGATCGATCGTCTCGGCCGCCTGGACAACAGCGACGCCGCACCCGGCAGCGACCACGACAGCAAGCAATTTCAGGGACTTGGGCAGCATCACGGGTACGGTCTGGACGGCGGAAGCGGCAAGCGTAGCACGCAGCCCGGAGCGGCTTCAGCGGCCGTTGGTGCTGCGCTTGTCGACGGCGAAATCATCGCTTGGCAGCAGCCGTTCGAAGCCGTTGCCGATCTTGCTGAGTCCTTTCAACTCCAGCTGCACGTAGAAGCCGTTGTTGAAGCGGTCGATGCCGCCGACCAGATAGCGCCGGTAGGTGCCGCTGACGGCCCAGCAGCAGGTCGAGTACTCGAGCCCGGCGAACGATTCCAAGGTCGTCGAATCGCGCAGGCTGTAGCGCAGCCGCGCCGCCAGCCGCCAGGCGTCGGTGACCGGCGACGAGAAGCTGGCGTCGGCCTGTTCCAGCAGCGCACGCCGGTAGCGATAGGCGAGGTCGAAGCGGCGACCGTCGTCGCCCGCGCCGTCGCGGTAGCGCAGCGCGATCGAGCTGCGCACCACCTTGTCGAACGATGACGACACTTCGGTGGTGGCCAGCGCCGACCAGCGCGTCGACAGCGCGTAGTCGAGATTGCCGAGAAAGTTCGAGCTGCCTTCGCTCGGCGTCGCGAAGCCCGGCAGGTCCACGCGCGGCCCCCGGAAATAGTAGATCTGGCCGAGCGTGACGCTGAGCCGGGTGATGCCGGAATCCGCTTCGATGAAGCGCGAGGTGACTGCCGAGGTCAGCTGGTTGGCGTCGGAGATCCGGTCGTAGCCCGAGTAGCGGTTGCGGGCGAACAGCTGGGGAAAATCGAAGTCGGGCAGGCCGGAGTCGAACAGCGGCAGTTCGTCCTGTTCGCGGAACGGCGTGTACAGGTAGAACAGCCGTGGTTCCAGCGTCTGCAGATCGCCGTCGCCCGTGAGCCGTTCGAAGCGCAGGCCGCTTTCGGCGCTGAACTGCGGCAGCGTCCGGCGCGGCGCATCGGAGACGCCGGGCGCGGCGTTGGTGAGGTTGTAGGCGGTGTACGACAGGTCGGCCTGGGCGTTGGCGTACCAGAACAGCTGGTCCTGCTCCCAGCGGATGTAGGGCTGGGCGATCATCCGCTGGCCTTCGACGGAATCGCTGCGGGCGAAGTTGGTGAACTCGCCGAAGAAGCCGGCGCGGGCGCCGAGCAGGCTGTTCTTCGACGCGGCGTCGACGCGGATCTGTGGCAGCCGCTGGTAGGGATCGACCACGCCGAGCGCCGACGCTGCCTGCACCTGCGACAGCGTCTGGTAGTCCTGCACCAGCGCTTCGACGCGGAAGCTGGTCGGCGCCTGGTAGGTCAGCCGCGCGCCGCGTTCGAGAAACGGCGTGGAGGTCAGATCGACGCCGCCGCCGAAGGTCGTGAAGTAGTTGCGGTCGCTGACCCGCCCGTACTTCGCTTCGACGCCGACCTGGCTGCCCAGTCTGCCGACGTGCTGGAAATCGATGTAGCTGCGGCTGCGGTTGTCGAGCCGGTCGTCGCTGGGCAGGAATTCGCCGAACAGGTCGCCGTTCTGGTGCGTCATCAGATAGCGGAACTGGCCGCCGATCTGGGTGCCGCGTTCCGACAGGTAACGCGGAATCAGCGTCACGTCGTAGTTCGGGCCGAGGTTCAGGTAGACCGGCCAGCGGATGTCGAAGCCGGTGTTCTGGTTGTTGCCGACGATCGGGAACAGGAAACCGGAATGACGCAGGCCGTCGATCGGAAACTGGAACCACGGCAGGTAGAAGATCGGCACGTGCTGGAAGCGCAGCAGCGCGTTGGTCGCTTCGCCGCGACCGCTGTCTTCGTCGAACTTGATGGTCGACGCGGACAGCGTCCATGCCTCGTTGCCCGGTGCGCAGGTGGTGAAGCGCACGCCGTCGAGCCGCGCCTCGCCGGAGTCGCGGATGGCGATGCGGTCGGCTTCGCCGCGGCCGCCGATCGACCGCAAGGTGAAGCTGTTGTCGAGAAACACGCCGCTGCCGAGGTTCAGGTCGTAGTCGGTCTTGCTGCTGCGGATGGCGTAGTTGGCATCGCGGAACAGCGTCTGCGAATCGGTGCGGATGCGCTGCTCGGCTTCGCTGTAGTTGACCTGCTCGGCGGCGAACTCGCGGCCGTTCTGGCTGACCCGAACCGAGCCGCGCAGGCTCGACAGCCCGCCTTCGGACAGGTCGGCCTGATCGGCGCTGAGGACCAGCTTGGGATCGGACGGAATCAGCGGCAGTTCGCGCGTGAAATCGATCTGCGGGCAGGAGGCTGGCTCGGCTTGCGCGATCGCACCGTACAGCACGGTCAAGGCCGCGCAGGCGCGCAGCAGTCTGGATTTCGAGAGTTGCAAGCGGGGGCGTCCTTCAGGGCCGCCGAAGTATGGGTTTGGCTCCAGCGCGGTGCAAATGTCCGGGCGCGCTCTTACCCTATGCGGCCTCGCGTCCCACCGATCCCCGCCTGCCCGTGACCGCCCCTGCCACCGCACTGGATGACCGCGCCCTCGTTGCCCGCGACTGGGCGCTGGCCGCCTTGTCGCTGACCGACGCGGCCTTCGCGCCGGCTTCGGCGGACGCCAGCTTCCGCCGCTATTTCCGGGTCACCGCCGCCGACGGCCGCAGCTGGATCGTCATGGATGCGCCGCCGGCACGCGAGGACTGCCGACCGTTCCTGAAGGTCGGTGCGCTGCTCGATGCGGCCGGCGTCACCGTGCCGCAGGTGCTGGCGCAGGATCTCGAGCAGGGCTTCCTGCTGCTCAGCGATCTCGGCCGCCAGACCTATCTCGACGTCATCGACGACGCCAACGCCGATGCGCTGTTCGCGCCGGCGATCGAGGCGCTGATCCGCTGGCAGCGCGCCTCGCAGCCAGGCGTGCTGCCGGACTACGACGCGCCGCTGCTGGCCCGCGAACTGGCGCTGTTCCCGGACTGGTACCTGGCCCGCCATCTCGGCATCACTCTGGCCGGCGCCGATCTCGACGACTGGAACACGGTCTGCGAGCGGCTGATCGCGCGCGCGCTGGCGCAGCCGAAGGTCTACGTCCATCGCGACTACATGCCGCGCAACCTGATGCTCGGCGCGCCGCCGCCAGCGGTGCGGGTCGGCGTGCTCGATCATCAGGATGCGGTCTACGGCCCGATCGCCTACGACCCGATCTGCCTGTTCAAGGACGCCTTCCTGAGCTGGCCCGAAGCCCGCGTCGACGGCTGGCTGCGGCAGTACCACGCCGCCGGCCGGGCCGCCGGCCTGCCGCTGGCGGCCGACTACGCCGCCTTCCGCCGCGATGCCGGCTGGATCGGGGTGCAGCGGCACCTGAAGGTGCTCGGCATCTTCGCCCGCATCAACTATCGCGACGGCAAGCCGAAGTACCTGGCCGACACGCCGCGCTTCGTGCGCTACGTGATCGACGCGGCGCGCCGCGATCCGGAACTGGCGCCGCTGGCCGGGCTGTTCGAGCGGCGGGTGCTGCCGCAGGTCGCGCTGGCGTGATGGCCTGCCGATCTGCCCCGATGCCTGCGGGTCCCGGAAGCCCGGCATGAAGGCGATGATCCTGGCGGCCGGGCGCGGCGAGCGCATGCGGCCGCTGACCGACCACACGCCGAAGCCGCTGATCCCGGTGGCTGGCCGGCCGCTGATCGGCTGGCATCTTGCCGCGCTGAAGGCGGCCGGGATCGACGAGATCGTGATCAACACCGGCTGGCTTGGCGACCGGCTGCACCAGCAGCTCGGCGATGGCCGCGCCTTCGGCCTGTCGATCGTCTGGTCCGACGAAGGCTGGCCGGCGCTGGAAACCGG
The DNA here is from genome assembly GCA_026398815.1 of Gammaproteobacteria bacterium. Taxonomy (GTDB): domain Bacteria; phylum Pseudomonadota; class Gammaproteobacteria; order Nevskiales; family Nevskiaceae; genus Nevskia. Next base: position 71,002 of record JAPLSA010000022.1, on the reverse strand, counting down.
CGGCGGCATCCACCGTGCGCTGCCGCTGCTCGGCGCCGGGCCATTCCTGCTGGTCAACGGCGACGTCTGGACCGACGTGCCGCTGGCAGCGCTGGCCGACCGGGCGCGCACGCTGCCGGCGCAGGATCTGGCGCATCTGGTGCTGGTGCCGAATCCGCCGCATCACCCGCGCGGCGATTTCGGGCTGGCAGGCGGGCGGATGATTCCGGCCTGCGCCGAAAGCTTTACCTTCAGCGGCCTGTCGGTGCTGCGCCCCGAGCTGTTCGCCGATTGCACGGCCGGCGCGTTTCCGCTGGCGCCGCTGCTGCGCGATGCCGCGATCCGTGGCCGGGTCAGCGCCGAACTTCATGCCGGGCAATGGCTGGACGTCGGCACGCCGGAGCGTCTCGCCGCCCTCGAATCCCTGTTGTCCCCCACCCAGGAGCAAGCCCGATGAGCAGCCCCGAGATCCGCGTCCAGAAAGCGGCCAACGGCAATCTGATGCAGGTGGTGACCGCCGGCATCAACCAGTTTCTCGTCGACGTGCCGGCCGTGCAGGGCGGCGAGGATGCTGGCCCCGATCCGCATGACCTGCTCGATGCCGCGCTCGGCGCCTGCACGGCGCTGACGGTGACCATGGTCGCGCGCCGCAAGCAGATGCCGCTGGACGATCTGAAGGTCACCATCCGCCATGTCGAGGAAGGCGGTGTCTACCGGCTGACGCGGACCCTGGAGTTCGTTGGTGCGCTGACCGCCGAGCAGAAGACCTATCTGACCGGCATCGCCAACAAGTGCCCGATCCACAAGGCGCTGAGCGGCCGCTTCGAGATCAGCACCGACGTGGCCGGCTGATCGCACCCGAATCCGCCGCCGTCATCGACGGCGGCGTTGGTCTCAGTGGCCGGCGTCGGCCAGCACGCCGTGCGCCTGCTGGTCGGCGTGATACGAGGAGCGCACCATCGGCCCGCTGGCAACGTGGTCGAAGCCCATCTGCAGGCCCAGCACGCGCAGGCGCTCGAACTCGTCCGGGTGGACATAGCGGGTCACCGGCAGGTGATGCTTCGACGGCTGCAGGTACTGCCCGAGGGTCAGCATGTTGACGCCGTGGGCGCGCAGGTCGCGCATCACCTGCTCGATCTCCTCGATCTCCTCGCCTAAGCCCAGCATCAGGCCGGACTTGGTCGGAACGTTCGGATGCAGGCCCTTGAAGCGTTCCAGCAGGTCCAGCGACCACTCGTAGTCGGAACCCGGACGGGCCTGCTTGTACAGGCGCGGCACGGTTTCCAGGTTGTGGTTGAAGACGTCCGGCGGGTTGTCCTTGAAGATCGCCAGCGCCGGGTCCATGCGGCCGCGGAAGTCCGGCACCAGCACTTCGATGGTCAGCTTCGGCGAGGCCGTCCGGGATTCGCGGATGCAGGCCGCGAAATGGGCGGCGCCGCCATCGCGCAGATCATCGCGATCGACGCTGGTGATCACCACGTAACGCAGGCCCATGTCGGCAATGGTGCGCGCCAGCTTGGCCGGCTCGTCGGCATCCAGCGGCTTCGGGCGACCGTGGGCGACGTCGCAGAACGGACAGCGCCGGGTGCAGATGTCGCCCATGATCATGAACGTCGCCGTGCCCTTGCCGAAGCATTCCGAGAGGTTCGGGCAGCTGGCTTCCTCGCAGACCGTGTGCAGGCCGTTGCTGCGCAGCGCCGCCTTGACCTTGGCCACCTCGGCGGACTCGCCGAGCTTGGCGCGGATCCAGGTCGGCTTGCGCAGCGGGTTGACGGTGGGCTCGACCTTGACCGGGATGCGCGCCATCTTGTCGGCCGCGCGCAGCTTGACGCCGGCAACCAGCGGGGCAGGGGAAGGGGCGACGGGGGGCTGCTCGGACACGGGATCACTCACACGCGGGTCAGGCGCGGAAGTGTACGCCGCTGCGCGCCGGCCTACGGCGCGCAGCGTGCATTCATGCCGCGATCGCGTTGCGCGGTTCGCGCGGCGACGCGGTGCGGATCGAGTCGGGCGCCACCACCTGGCAGATCGCGGTATGGGCGGCCAGCGCCAGGCTGGCGCGGTCATGTCCGGCCGGGTCGATCGGTTCGCAGTAGCTCAGCTCGGCGGTGATCGGTCCGTGCTTCAGCAGCCGGATGATGTTGTCGAGCAGCACGTCGTCGCCGATGTATGGCGCGGTGGCCGTGCCGTCGGCGGCGGTCGAGAAGCGCAGCGCGATCGGCTGCACCGGGCGGCGGGTTTCGATCGCGGTGGCGAACAGGCGCGCCTGGAATTTCAGCACCAGCGAGCCGTCGGTGGTGGTGCCTTCGGGGAAGAACACGATCGAGTCGTGGCCAAGATGCTGGTCGATCGATTCGATCAGCTGCCGCGTGCCGCCGGAGCCGCGCCGCAGGTAGAAGGTGCCGGCGGCGTCGGCCAGCCAGCCGATCACCGGCCATTCGCCGACTTCGGCCTTCGACACGAAGCGGGTCGGCTCGCAGGCACCGACCACCGGGATGTCGAGCCAGGAAATGTGGTTGCAGACCATCACCCGGGTGCCTTCGAGCCGCTGGCCGTTGATCACCAGGCGGACTTCGAGGATGCGCAGCAGCACCCGGTACCACCAGGTGCCGAGGTTTTCGCGCGAATAGCGGCCCTTGCCGTACGCCGCGACGAACACCGCCAGCAGCAGGCCCACCAGCAGGTGGGCAATGATGCGCAGCCCTTTAAGCGTGACCCGCAGCAAGCGTCGTCTCCTCGATCTTCGAGCGATCCAGGAAGTGGCGGGCGTAGCGCGGATGCAGATCGGTGACGTTGAGCAGCACGAACACGTCGGCGCAGTTGAATTCGCGGTCCCAGTACGGTTCGCCGCAGGCCTTGGCGCCGAGGCTGAAGTAGGCCTTCAGCAGCGGCGGCAGGCGCGGCGCCTTGTCGGCCGGGCGGGCATCGGCCACCGGCAGCGGATTCAGTGGCCGCACCTGCTGCCAGCTTTCGGCCATGTACTTCTGCTGGATCTGCCGCAGGATCGCGTGGGCGTTGGCGCCGCCGTCTTCCAGGCCGATCGAGGCGCAGCCGAACAGGTAGTCGAAGCCGTTCTTGATGATGAACTCGGCCAGCGCCTGCCACAGCACGGCGATCACCGCGCCGTTGCGGAACTCGGCGTCGACGCAGGTGCGGCCGACTTCCATGACCCGGCCGGGCAGGGAGTCGATCATCTTCAGGTCGAACTCGCCGGCCGAGTAGAAGCCGCCGGCGCGGATCGCCTGGTCGTCGGTCAGGATGCGCGTGCAGGCCACCAGGCGACCGGTCGCGGTTTCGCGCACGGTCAGGTGCTGGCAGTACGGATCGTAGTGGTCGACATCGAGGCCGGCTTCGCCGCCGTCGATCTCGGCGCCCATCTCGCCAGCGAAGATGCGGTAGCGCAGCGCCTGCGTTTCGGCAATCGCCTGCGGCGACGTGGCGACGCCGGCGACAAAGCGCGGGCCCGCGGTGTGCGACGTGGTCACATCAGCTTCAGACATCGAACGCTCCGGAAGACGGGTGTTGTCACTCTATGAACGGCGCGTGCAAGTGTGATGACGGTGTCTTGATGCTTTCATGACAGCGTCAGGTGCGTTTAGTGCCCCAGTCAGCGTGAACGTCGTTGGCGGTCCAGACCAGCAGATGCAGGCGCGACAGCGCCAGCGAATCGGTCAGCAGCATGTTTTTCTGCGCGGCATCGAGCCCCGACGGGCCGCGCACCAGCGCGGTCTGCAGCAGGGCCAGCCGCTCGCGACGGGTGGCGGCCGACAGGTACGGGCGCGCCGTGCCGGCGGCGCAGACCAGCGCATTGGCCACCGGATCGACCACGGCGGCCTTGAAGTCGGCGTAGTCCGGCGCGCGCTTGAAGCCCAGCGCGGTCCAGCGCAGTTCGCGCGGCGGCACGGCTTCCTCCGGGATCAGGAAGAAGCGGCCGCTCTTGAACAGCCGGCCGAGCGTGACCTTGCTCGACCACACCGACAGCGGGATTGCCAGCATCAGCGCGCCCACCACCGGCAGCAGCCACCACAGGAAGGCCGGCTCCAGGTAATAGACCAGCGCTGCCCAGGCCAGGCCGAGCACGGTGCCGAAGCCGTGTCGGGCGATCGCTTCCGACCACGGCGTCTGCGAGTCCTCGCGCGGCGGCGATTTCCAGACGATGCCGATGCCGAGCAGCGCGGCGGTTACGAAATGGGCGTGGAACAGCATCCGCACCGGCGCCAGCATCGCCGAGAACAGCAGCTCCATCAGCATGCTCAAGGTCAGGATCACGCCGCCGCCGAAGTTCCGCGTGCCCTTGGCGAGGATCACCACCACGGCCAGGATCTTCGGCAGGAACAGCAGGGTGGCGGTGGCCGAGAACAGCGCGATCGCCCATTCCGGATGCCATTCCGGCCACGACGGATACAGCTGGTTCGGCTCGGTGAAGTACTGCGGCACGGCGAAGGTCTGGGTAGCCAGCAGCGCCGTCGACAGCAGCAGCGACACGAACCACAGCGGCGCCGACAGGTAGGCCATGACGCCGGTCATGAACACCGCGCGATGCGCCGGGTGCAGGCCGGAGGTCAGGAACAGCCGGAAGTTCATCAGGTTGCCCTGGCACCAGCGGCGGTCGCGTTTCAGTTCGTCGAGCAGGTTCGGCGGCATTTCCTCGTAGGAGCCGTCGAGGTCGTAGGCGATCCACACCGCCCAGCCGGCGCGCCGCATCAGCGCCGCTTCGACGAAGTCGTGGCTGAGGATTTCGCCGCTCAGTGCGCCGCGGCCGGGCAGGCGCGGCAGCGAGCAGTGGGCGAGGAACGGCGCCACGCGGATGATCGCGTTATGGCCCCAGTAGTGGCTTTCGCCGAGCTGCCAGAAGTGCAGGCCGGCCGTGAACAGCGGGCCGTAGACACGGGTCGCGAACTGCTGGATGCGCGAATACAGCGTGTCGCGGCCGGCCGCGCGCGGCGCGGTCTGGATGATGCCGGCGCTCGGGTGCGCTTCCATCAGCTGCGCCAGCCGCACCAGGCAGCCCCCGCTCATCACCGAGTCGGCGTCGAGGATCACCATGTACTTGAAGTCCGAACCCCAGCGCCGGCAGAAGTCGGCGATGTTGCCGCTCTTGCGTTTGATCCGGTGCCGGCGCCGCCGGTAATGGATGCGGCCGAAGCCGCCGACGTCGCGGCACAGCGTCAGCCAGGCTTCCAGCTCGGCGACCCGGATGTCCGGGTCCGAGGTGTCGCTGAGAATGTAGAAATCGAACGCATGGCCCTGGCCGCTGCGCATCACCGAATCGTAGGTGGCGCGCAGCCCGGCGAACACGCGGGCAGTGTTCTCGTTACAGATCGGCATCAGGATCGCCGTCCGCGCGCCGTCCGGCAGCCGGGTGTCCGGCACCCGCTTCGAGTTGACCGAATAGCGGTCCTGGCCGATCAGCAGCTGCAGGAAGCCCATCATCGCGGTCCAGAAGCCGGCTGACACCCAGGCGAACAGGATCGCGTAGAGGATCAGCATCGCCACTTCCAGCGCATGGCGGCCGTGGTACGGCAGCACCGCCGTCATGTAGTAGGTGGCCACCGTGGTCTGGGCGATCACCAGGAACACCAGGATGAAGCGGCGGATCGAGGCCGCGACATGCCAGGCCCCGACCGGCGCCGGCGAATCCGGTGTCGGCAGGCCGGGATCGCCGGCATGGCCGGCGGCGCCGCGGTTGCCGAGCAGCAGGCGGCCGATCGAGCGCAGCAGCGCGCGCAGCGGATTGCTCGACCACGGCCGCGAGGTGAACGAAGCCCGCTTCAGCGGCGGCATCGATGCCAGCCGGACCCGTCCCTGCACGTCGCGGGTGAAGGCCTGCTGCTCCAGCGTGTTGCCGCGCCGGGTCGCACCGTCGAGCGCCATCCGCAGCCGGGGTTCGATCGAGCCGAACGCCGGATTCGCCGGATCGTGCCGTTCGGCATCGAGCAGGCGGTGGATTTCAGCGATCGGCTCGTCGCTCTCCGTAGCCGCCGCCAGCAGCGCCGCGCGCGCGGCGTCGCTCAGGCGCAGGCGGGCGCAGTAGGCTTCGGCAGCAGACAGGGCGTCAGGCGTGGTCATCGGCAGCTGCGGCCCGGATCAACCCGGCGGCAGCACATAGCTCCAGGTTTCCGACAGCGTGTTGTTATCGCCTTTCAGGTAGGCGCGCAGTTCGACCGCCTTGCCATCGTCGACCCGCTTCAGCCGCAGGCTCACGCGCCAGCCGCCGGTCACCTCGTTGCGGTAGGTGGTGCGCTCCAGCAGCTCGCCATTGCCATCGACCGACACCACGCCTTCGACCTTGGCGTCGGCGCCCAGCTTGTCGAGCGCCGGGCCGACGAAATCGATCACCAAGCCGATGCTGCCGTCATCGTTGCGGCCATAGCCGCCGCGACCGCGCCGGGTCTGCTCGACCCAGGCCAGCGGCGGACGGGTTTCGCTTTCCATCTGCCAGTGCTGCAGGTAGTCGAGCGCCAGCGGCTCGCCGGCGGCGGGCGCCTTGTCCGGCACCCAGTAGGCGACGACGTTGTCGTTGGTCTCGTCCGGAGTCGGAATCTGCACCAGCTCCAGGCGGCCTGCGCCCCAGGCACCCTTGGGCTCGATCCACAGGCTCGGCCGCAGCTCGTGGCGCACTTCCAGATCCTCGTAGCGCTCGAACTTGCGGTCGCGCTGCATCAGGCCGAAGCCCTGCGGATTGGTCATCGAGAACGAGGTCACCAGCAGGCGCTTCGGGTTGACCAGCGGCCGCCAGATCCACTCGCCCGTTCCGGAGGCCAGCGAAAGGCCATCGGAATCATGAACTTCCGGACGATAGTCCTCGTGATCTGCGGGCTGGTTCTCGCCGAAGTAGTACATGCTGGTCAGCGGCGCGACACCGAGCTTGGCGACGTTCTCGCGCAGGAAGATCCGCGCCTTGGTGTCGATCACCGTGTCGGTGCCCGGCTTCAGCACGAACTTGTAGGCCCCGGTGGCGCGCCGCGAATTGAGCAGCGCGTAGATCACCAGTTCCTTCGCGGTGGCGGTCGGCTTGACGATCCAGAAATCGGTGAAGCGCGGGAATTCCTCGCCGGAGATCAGCCCGGTATCGATCGCCAGGCCTCGTGCCGACAGGCCGTAGCGCTGGCCCTTGCCGAGCGCCCGCAGGTAGCTGGCGCCGAGAAACACCAGCACCTCGTCCTTGTATTTCGGCGTGTTCACCGCGTAGTGCACGCGGAAGCCGGCGAAGCCGAGGTCGCGGAAGCTTTCGATGTCGACCTTGTTGTCGCCGTAGTCGAAATCGTCCGGCGAGAACTTCAGCTCGCGCACCGTGCGGCCGTTGACTTCGCTGATCCGCACCGGCCGGTCGTAATAAAGGCCCTGGTGAAAGAACTGCAGCTCGAACGGCAGCTTCTCGGCGCGCCAGAGCGCCCGATCGGCCTTGTAGCGGATGTCGCGGTAGCGGTCGTAGCCGATCTGCTGCAAGGCCTTCGGCTGCCGGCCTTCCGGCTTCTGGAACGGCTGGGCGGCGAGCTGGCGCGCCTTGACCGCGACGTCGTCGAGGTCGAAGGCCAGCACCGCGCCCGGCAGCAGCAGCGCGCAGCACAGGCTGGCCAGAGCCCACAAACGCGGCCAGCCGGGCCGCCGGAAGTGCCGTCGGTCAATCGAGGTCATCGGGGGAGCTTGGGCGAACGGGAGTGGCGGCATTTTACGCGAAGCCTTCCAGCCGCTCGCGGCAGGCCACTGGCCGGGCTTCAGGCACCGGCCGCTGCGCCGCCGGCGACGAACGACTCATGCACGCCGCGCAGCCGGTTGATCATCAGGCAGAACAGGTCGGCCGTGCGCTCGGCGTCGTAGACGGCGGAATGCGCATCCTTGTTGCTGTACGGCAGGCCGGCGGCTTCCAGCGCGCGCGCCAGCACCGTCTGGCCAAGGACGGCGCCGCCGAGGGTGGCGGTGTCGAACGCCGAGAACGGGTGGAACGGGTTGCGCTTGATGTCGCAGCGGTTGACGGCGGCATTCACGAAGCCGAGGTCGAAATGGGCGTTGTGGCCGACCAGGATCGCGCGCGTGCAGCTGTGGTCGGACACCGCCTGGCGGATCGGCTTGAACACCTTGCCGAGCGCATCGCGTTCGTTCAGCGCACCGCGCAGCGGATTGCCGGGATCGATGCCGTTGACCTCCAGCGATGCCTTCTCGATGTTCGCGCCCTTGAACGGCTCGACATGGGCGTGGTGGGTTTCATCGCGCACCAGGTTGCCATCGCGATCGAACTTGAGCAGCACGGCCGCGATTTCCAGCAGCGCATCGGTCTGGTTGTTGAAGCCGCCCGTCTCGACATCGACGACCACCGGCAGGAAACCGCGAAAACGCTGACCAATGCGAGGCGCGGGCTTGAACGCCTCGAGCAGGGCGGGTGGGAGTTCCATGAGCAGGCAGGAAAAATGACCGGCGAACTATAGCCGATGGTGTGCCGGGGCTCGGCCGCCGGTCGCATCCGGCGCCTGCGGCGCAAGGCGGGCGCAGCCGCGCGCGAACCGTGTGAACGGCATCACGCTTCGTGGCGAAGGCCGGCAATTCGGTGGAATTCCGATGGGATTCCGTGGGGACTTCGGCGCTGCAACCGCCTGAGATGGCACCGACGCCCCGGATTGGGCGTTGCCCGCCCATTCTTTCGGAACCAACCATGAATCGACATCCATCGTGGAAACACGCCGCCGGTCAGTTCGGTATCCCGCTGCTGCTGATCGCCGGCCTCGCTGGCTGCATCTCGAAGAAGGATTCATCGACCGACCCGACGACGCCTGCCGCCACCGTGACCCTCGTCGCCAATCCGACGACCCTGACGCAAGGTGAATCCGTGACGCTGGTCTGGTCGTCCAGCGATGCCACCGACTGCACGGCCAGTGATGGCTGGAGCGGCCCTCGCGCGCTGTTCGGCGACGAGTCGCAGACGCCGTCCGCCGCCGGCCCCGTGACCTACACCCTGCGCTGCAACGGCGTTGGCGGTGCCGGCACGGCGACCGCCACGGTCACCGTCAATTCGCCGGCGGCGCCGACGGTATCGATCGCCGCAGCGCCGGACGCCGTCGCCCTGGGGGCGGCGTCGACGCTGACCTGGACCTCGACCGGCGCCAGCACCTGCACGGCCAGCGGTGGCTGGGCCGGCAGCCGGGCCACTGACGGCAGCGAAGCCGTGACGCCAGCGGTGCTCGGTGCCACGACCTACACCCTGAGCTGCACCGGGCCGGGCGGCACCGCCAGCGCCGTGGCCAGCGTGACCGCATCCGCCGCCGAGCCGGTGCCGGTGGCAACCGGCAGCCTTCGGGGCCGGGCGTTCAACGCCGTCGACGGCACCCCGATCGTCGGCGGCACGGTGCGGGCCGGCGGCATCGAGGCGCGGACCGACAGCAGCGGTGCGTTCGCGATCGCCGCGGTGCCGGTCGCCGAGCGCCGCTCGGTGGAAGTTCTCGCCGATGGTTTCGAACCGAGCTACCGGATCGTCGCAGTCTCGGACGGACAGGAGGCGATGGTGTCGGTGCAGGCGGTGCCGGTCGGCGTGACGATGATGGTCGATCCCGCGGCCGGCGCCGACGTGCAGATTCCCGGCTCGTCGGCCATGGCCAGCTTCCCGGCCGGGGCGATCGCCGGTTCGGTGCCGGTCGCCGTCACGGTGACCGACCTGCAGCCGGCGATGTCGGCCGACAACATGCCGGGTGACTACACGTCGATCGTCGCCGGCAGCGAGCGGCTGATCGAAAGCTTCGGCGCGCTGAGCGTGCGGCTGACCGATCCGGCCGGCGGCGCATCGGTCAACCTGCGGCCCGGCAGCACGGCGACCTTGCGCATCCCGGTCAGCTCGCTGAATCCGAGCCCGGCGCCAACGATCCCGCTGTGGTTCTACGACACCGACGCCGGCCGCTGGGTGCAGGAAGGCGAAGCAGCGTTGGTGGTGGCGGGTGCCAGCCGCTACTACGAAGGCCAGGTTGCCCACTTCACCACTTGGAATGCCGATTCGCTGTACGAGTCGGTCGACGTCACCGGCTGCGTCACCGATCGTGGCCTGCCGGTGGCCGGCGTCTCGATCAAGTCCACCGGCATCAACTACACCGGCACGTCGACGGCGGTGTCGCGGGCCGATGGCAGCTTCACGATCCGGGTCCGCCCGAACTCGCAGCTCAGCCTGGCGGGCACCCTCGGCAGTCTCGTGACCTCGACGCGGGCGCTGTCGACCGGCAGCGGCCCCCTCGATCAGACCGGCAGCTGCCTGCAGCTGCTCCGCGACAGCCTGCCGTTCTCGGTGCGCCTGACCTGGGGCGCAACGCCGCGCGACCTCGATGCCCGGATCATCCTGCCCGAGGGCGGCCAGGTGTCGTATCAGAACCGCGGGTCGCTGGTGTCGGAGCCGTTCGTCAATCTCGATACCGATGACACGTCGTCGTTCGGCCCGGAAGTGGTGACGGCCATCCGGCCGAAGGTCGGCACCTACCGCTACTTCGTCAACAACTTCTCGCGCACGCCGTCGCCGGGTATCACGCCGTCGCCGACACGCGTCGAACTGACGGCCAACGGCATGCTGCAGCTGTTCACGCCGCCGGCCGGCGAGACCGCGTCGACGTTCAACTGGACGGTGTTCGACATCGTGATCGCCGCCGATTGCACGGCAACGCTGTTGCCGGCCTCGCAGCCCTGGACGGCGGCCTTCCCGGTGCCGCCGGCCGCGCCGGACACTGCCGCGCCGTTCTGCACCCGCTGATCCCGTTTGCAGGAATCGACGGACCCGGCGGGCCGCCTTCGGGTGGCCCGCCGGGCCTGTTGCCGGTCGCCGGCGCTGCGGCGAGTTTCGCCCGGCGCGCCGCTATAATCGCGGCCCCATCGCCCGCGCCGTCGGCGTTTCCGAGCAAACATGAGCAAAACCCAGGTCCGCAAAGTCGCGCTTGCCTATTCCGGCGGCCTCGACACCTCCGTCATCCTGAAGTGGCTGCAGGACACCTATGGCTGCGAGGTGGTGACCTTCACCGCCGACATCGGCCAGGGCGAGGAGCTGGACCATGTCCGGCCGAAGGCGCAGCAACTCGGCGTCAAGGAAATCTTCATCGACGACCTGCGCGAGGAATTCGCCCGGGACTTCGTGTTCCCGATGTTCCGCGCCAACGCCGTCTACGAAGGCGAGTACCTGCTCGGCACCTCGATCGCGCGGCCGCTGATCGCCAAGCGCCTGGTCGAGATCGCACGCAGCACCGGCTGCGACGCGATCAGCCACGGCGCCACCGGCAAGGGCAACGATCAGGTCCGCTTCGAGCTCGGCGCCTACGCGCTGTGGCCGGAGGTGAAGGTGATCGCGCCGTGGCGCGAGTGGGACCTGAACTCGCGCGAATCGCTGCTCGCCTATGCCGCCAAGCACGAGATTCCGATCGCCAAGAAGCCGGGCGGCGGCAGCCCGTACTCGATGGACGCCAACGCGCTGCACATCTCCTACGAAGGCGGCGGCCTGGAAGATCCGTGGTGGAACCCGCCGGATGACATCTGGCGCTGGACCAAGAATCCGGAAGATGCGCCGAACGAGGCCGAAGAAATCGTCATCGGCTTCGAGCGTGGCGATGCGGTGTCGATCAATGGCGTCGCCGGCACGCCGTTCCAGATCCTCGACCGCCTGAACGCGCTCGGTGGCAAGCACGGCATCGGCCGGCTCGACCTGGTCGAGAACCGCTACGTCGGCATCAAGTCGCGCGGCTGCTATGAGACCCCGGGCGGCTCGATCCTGCTGAAGGCGCACCGCGCGATCGAGAGCCTGTGCCTCGACCGCGAACAGGCGCATCTGAAGGACGAGCTGATGCCGAAGTACGCCAGCCTGATCTACAACGGCTACTGGTGGAGCCCGGAGCGCCGCATGCTGCAGGCGCTGATCGACGAGTCGCAGCAGCGCGTCAACGGCGACGTCCGCCTGAAGCTGTACAAGGGTGCGATCTACAACCTGGGTCGCCGCTCGAAGGACTCGCTGTTCGACGCCACGCTGTCGACCTTCGAGGACGATCGCGGTGCTTACAACCAGAAGGACGCGGAGGGCTTCATCCGCCTCAATGGCCTGCGTCTGCGCACCGGTGCCAAACGCGACGCGCGCTGAATAGCGTCGTGATGAAGCCCTCTGGCCGTGCTCGCCTTGCTGGCGATCCCACCGAAAAGCACGGTGGGTCCCTCGCCAGAGGGCTCGCGCTGCCGCTTCATCCGCTTGAACGGCTTGCGGTTGCGCACCGGTGCCAAGCGCGACGCGCGCGCTGACTTGCACTAGATTTCACCACCACCCCACCACCCCACCACCGGAGCACGACCATGGCCAAAGGCATGGACAGCAAGAAGAACGAGAAGAAGGCGCCGCTGAAGACGATGAAGGAGAAGAAGGCGGAGAAGCAGGCCAAGAAGAAGGCCAAGTAAGCCTTCCTCCCCGATTACGAAAAAGCCCCGATGCGAGCGATCGCGTCGGGGCTTTTTCGTGGCTTTGCCGCTCAGGGTGGCGTGGCGCCGAGCGGCTTGCCGTTGACGGTCAACGCACCGTCCCGGAACTGGACTGCGGTGCTGGCGCGGTCGCCTTCGACCACCAGCATTCCCTTCGCCACCGCGCCATCGCGGTTGTTCCGTGCCAACGCTGCAATCTGCTCGGGGCTCAGATGCACCGGCTCGCCATTGGCGCCCGGAACGACGGCCTTCGCGGCCTGAAGGGTCAGCAGCAGATCGATCAGCGCCACCGGCGTATCCAGTTTCGCGTCCGCCGCGACATCGGTGCCGATCGCGAAATCGTCGAGGTTGGCATCGCCGACGTACTGAACCTTGCCGCTGAATTGCAGCTTGCCCTGCGGCGCGGTGAACGACAGATCCTCGATCGCGAAGATCGGCTGGTCGGCTGCGGCAGCCGCCAGCGAGGGCTTGATCGCCGCCAGCATCTGCTGCACCTGGGCATTGTCGGCCGGCTTGCCGATCTGCTGCGCGCTGAAGCGATTGATTGCGCGACTCAGGTCCGACATCGCCTGGGTGTCGAACCGGTCGAACACCATCCGCAATTGCGCATCGCTGACCCGGGTGTCGTTGAAGCGCAGTTCGCGGATCGCCATCGTGGTCGTCGACTTCAGCTGGCCGTCGCTGTCAGCCGTGTCGGCATCGAGGTGGATGTCGCTCATCGCGGCGACACCGGCCGGGCCCTTGAAGCTGAACGACGCGAAGCTGCTGCCGACGCGGCCGATCAAGACGCCGTCGGCGATCAGCGTCAGGTCGGTCTTGACGGCCACCGGGCCCATCACCATGACGCCGTCGTCAAGGTCCAGGCCCGGCGCGTCGAGCGAGCCGACCACGTGATCGCCGGATATGTCGAAGCGGCCGCGGATGCCGGACCACTGCACGTGGCGGCCGGCCGCCTCGCCATCGCCTGGCAGGCGGGCATCCACCGCCGGCGACAGCAGTTCGCCGCTGATGCCGCCGCCGATGCCGAGATCGACGGTCAGCTGCACCGGCTCTGCGTCGCCGAACAGGCGGCGCGCGCGGTCCTGCAGGTCGCCGTCGAGCTTCACGGTATTGATGACGCGTGCCAGCCGCAGGCCGTCGAGACGCGGCCCGTGGCTGATCCGGTGCAGCAGGGTCAGCGGCACAATCCGATTCGGCGGCAGCACCGCCTGACCGTCGTCATCGACGGTGATCGCGCCAGGATCCGGGCCGAGATCGTAACGGTGTTCCGTCTCGGCGACCGACGAAAACAGCCCACGCTCATAGCGCAGCAGGCGGACCGGGTAGGGGTAGTGATCGGGCGCTTCGGCAATCGAGGCGCGGATTTCGGCTTCGATCTTCCGGCCGATCACCCAGGACAGGCCGACGCCCAGTGCCGCGGTGATGACCAGGCCTGCCAGCGGCTTGACGATGGGATGGGACATGCGCGCTCCTGCGCCGAGGGGATGGGCGTCATGGATAGCACGCGCGGTGCAGCTGCGATCCCGCCTCCGCGTGCCTGCTGTGACCGGCTGCGCCTCAGATCCGGTTTTCGACCTGCAGGGTGGTCTTGTCGCCGTCGCTGCGGGTATCGCGCAGGTGCAGGTCCATCTGCGGAAACGGAATGCTGATGCCGGCTTCGTCGAAGCGCAGCTTGATCTGCTCCAGCAGTTCGCACTGCACCGAGAACCACTCGCTGGTGGCCGCCCACGGCCAGACCGCGAAGTCGATCGAGCTGGCGCCCAGCGCGCGGACCTGCACGACCGGTGCCGGAATCTTCAGCACCCGCGGATGCTGGCGCAGCAGGTCTTCGAGAATCGCTTTGGCCTGCTTGAGATCGGCGTCGTAGTCGATGCCGACGGTGATGTCGAGACGCCGCGTGCTGCGCGCCGTGTGATTGGTGATGGTCGCGGTGGTGATCGCGTTGTTCGGCACGATCACTTCCTGGTTGTCGGAGGTGCGCAGGATCGTGTGGATGATCTTGATTTCCTCGACCGTGCCCTTGACGCCGCCGGCCTCGACGAAATCGCCGACCTTGAACGGCCGGAACAGGATCAGCAGCACCCCGGCCGCGAACGAGCTGAGCTGGCCCTGCAGGGCCAGGCCGACTGCCAGCGCCGCGCCGCCGACCACCGCCGCCATCGAATTGGTGTTGATGCCGATCTGGCCGAGTGCCGAGATCACCACCATCGCATAGCCGACACCGTAGGCGACGTTGCACAGGAAGCCGGTCAGCGTGACGTCGACCCGGCTGCGCTGCAGCACGTTGCGCAGCACGCCGACCGCCGCGCGCACCACGTAGCGACCGAAGTAGAAGATCAGGATGGCGATCGCGATCTTCAGCAGCACCGGCAGGCCCAGGGCGAGCCAGTGTTCGGGCGACTTCAACTTCTCGAGAGTCAGTTCCACGGCGCACCTGCGTTGGTCTTGATCGGGTAGTTTAGTGGCTTGATCCGCTCTGTTCAGCCCCGAATCGCGACACATGACCACTGATCTCGAAGTGGTGCCGGCCGCCACGCCGACGCTGCGCTACATCCAGGCCAACGGCATCGAGTTCGCCTACCTCGAAGCCCGCCCGGCCGTCGATCCTGACAACGCACCGCTGGTGCTGGTGCTGCACGGTTTCCCCGATACCGCCTGGAGTTTCGTCGACCTGCTGGATCGACTGGCCGCTGCCGGCTACCGCGCGATCGCGCCGTCGATGCGCGGCTACGCGCCGACCGAGGTGCCGGAACGGCCGGATTATTCGATCGCCACGCTGGGCCAGGACGTGCTGGCGCTGATCGAGCACTTCGGCGTCGACCGCGCCTTCGTGGTCGGCCACGACTGGGGCGCGGTGGCCACCTACGCGGCAGCGGCGCTGCGCCCCGATCGCGTGCGGGCCATCGTCACCGCCGCCGTGCCGCATCTGCGCCGCTTCATGCTGCGGCCGTCGCGGGCGCAGCTGGCGGCCTCCCACTACATCTTCAAGTTCCAGCTGCCGCTGTGGCCGGAACGCAAGATCCGCGAAGACGATTTCGCCTGGCTGGTCGATCTGGCGCGCAGCTGGTCGCCGGGCTGGATTCCCGGGGACGACTACCTGGTGCCGCTGAAAGCCAATTTCGCCGAGCCGGAGCGGCTGAAGGCCGCGATCGGCTACTACCGGGCGCTGCCACGGATGTTCTTCACCCGCGTCGCCTGGCAGTTCCTGCTGCAGCCGATCGCGGTGCCGGCGCGGGTGATCCACGGGGCCAACGACGGCTGCATCCTGCCGCAGTCGTTCACCGACTCCGAGCATCTGTTCAGTGCCGGCTACGAATCGGTGCGGCTGGAGGACGTCGGTCACTTCATGAACCTGGAAGCGCCAGCACGCTTCGCCGATGCGGTGCTCGACTTCCTGCGCCGGCACTGAGCGACGGCGGTGAACGAGGCTGCTGCGGCGCTGCTGTCGCTGCCGGGGTTCCCCTGCACGCTGGGGCGCTGGACGGCGCTGCCGCAGCCGCCGCAGGCAGCGGCCCTGCATCCGCTGGAGCAGGCGCTGGTGGTCGATGTCGCGCCGCGCCGCCGCGCCCATTTCGCTGCCGGCCGCGCCTGCGCGCATGCGGCGCTGGCGGCGCTGGGGCATCCGGTCGAGGCGCTGCTGCGCAGTGCCGATGGCGCGCCGCTGTGGCCGGCCGGGGTGGTCGGCAGCATTTCCCACTGCCCGGATGCAGCGGTGGCCGTAGTCGCCGACCGCCGCGACTGGGCAGCGCTGGGGGTTGATGTCGAAACCGACCGCGCGCTGGCCGACGATGCGGCGGCCTATGTGCTGGCCGAACCGGAGCGCGCCCGCTTCGCGGCGCTGCCGGGCGGGCTGGCCCAGTGGGCGCTGCCGGCCTTCGCCGCCAAGGAGTGCGTGCACAAGTGCGTGCATCCGCTGAGCGGCGTCTATCTGGCCTTCGACGAGGTGGCGATCCATT
Source organism: Gammaproteobacteria bacterium (assembly GCA_026398815.1). Lineage (GTDB taxonomy): Bacteria > Pseudomonadota > Gammaproteobacteria > Nevskiales > Nevskiaceae > Nevskia. The sequence goes on along the minus strand of JAPLSA010000022.1, from coordinate 54,650 downwards.
TCGAGGTCGGCCCGGCCGCGCTGGCGCAGGCCGGGTTCACGGTCGAGGCCTTGTCCGACAAGGCGCGCGTGGCGCTGGCCGGCCACGACTGGCGCGGCCAGTGGCGGCGCCAGGACGGCCTGCTGTTCAGCCTGCTGGCCGGCCGCTGATGCCCAGCGTCCAGTCGACCAGCACGTCGATCATCGCTTCGCGGGTGCTGCGCCGGCTGTAGCGATGGTCGGCTTCCGGGATGTGCCGCAAGGTCAGTCGGCGGTAGTTGCGCAGCAGCGGAAAGGCGTCGATCAGCTGCGCGGCGTACTGGTAGTCGCGTTCGACATCGCCGGTGTAGATGTACATCAGGGTCAGCTGGCGGCGGACGAAATCAAACAGGTCGGCTTCCATCCGCTCATGCGACGGCGTGTCGAACCAGCGGATCTCGGCATCGACAGCGGCATGCAGCGCATCGCCGGAGCGCGGGCTCAGGTGCAGGTCGGAACGCTCGGCATCGCCGCGCTGGCGATCCCGGACCCGGCCCAGCAGCCGGTTCAGCCAGACGCGCGGCGTGCCGTGGATGTAGCCGTCGACAAACACGGCGCCGACGATGCGCGGATCCAGACGCGCGGCCTGGTGGGCATCGTGGGCGCCGCTGTGGCTGCCGATCACCACGTAGCCGCTGGAGATGTTGCGGGCGTCCAGCGCATCCATCGCCGCGCACAGGTCCAGCGCCGACAGCGCCGGGTGGCGGCCGGGCACCACTTCGCTGTCGCCTAGGCCGGCGTTGTCGAGCCGCAGCGACACCACGCCGGCCGCCGCCAGCGCCCGCGCCAGTTCGACGTGCATGCGCCCGGGGCCGACCCGGTGGGTGAGCCCGGTGTTCGGGATCAGCACGGCCGGCCGCGCCGGATCGGGCACTTCCGGCGCGCCGAGGATGCCGAACAGCGCGCCGCTTTCGCCGAAGGAGATGGCCCGCTCGTTCATGGCAGCCCGTCGGCCAGCCGCTGGCTGACGATCCGGAACGACGCCGCCGGCAGCCATGGCGCGTGGATGCGGTCGACATCGCTCCAGTGCCCGGCATCCGGCAGGCGGATCGATTCGACGCTGTCCGGCGGCGTGCGGTCGCGGCTGACGAAGATCACCCGGCCGGGCAGATCCTTGCGCAGGCCGGGCAGGCGGGCGATGTCGGCGTCGAGGCCGTCCGGCCAGTCGTGGCCGAGCAGTTCGTCGCGTGCCGGCGCCGCCAGCTGGGAGCGCAGCTTGCGCTGCTGCGCCAGCTTTTCGTTGAACGCCTGGTCCATCTGCTGCAGGTTGGCGACGAACACTTCGCCGCTCGGCGGCGCGTCCCACAGCGCCACCGACTGGGCGCTGACCGCGCCGCTGGCCACCGCCTCCTGGGCCAGCAGCGCGCCGAAGCGCAGGCCGGTCAGGCACAGGCCGTTGACGCCGGTTTCACTGCGCAGCAACGCTGCCGCCTCGCGCAGGTCATCCAGCCAGTTGGCGACGCTGGCCTGGCGGCCATCGCCACCCGAATCGCCGGTGCCGCTGTAGTCGAAGCGCAGCACCGGGAAGCCGCTCTGGCTGAGCACCTGGGCCAGCTGGCGCAGGCCGCGATAACTGCGCAGCGCCTCGGTGCCCCAGCTCGGGCACAGCACGATGCCGGTCTGCCGCAGCGCGCCTTGCGGGCGATGCAGCATGCCGAACAGCGGTTGGCTGGCCGAGCCGAAGTAGAGCGGGTTGTTCAAGCGCCGGAGAGACGAAGGCAGACGGAGAGGAGGCCAGCGGTCATCGCCGCGACGCTTCGGTGGGTGGCGGGCGGCGGCGAACCGTCCGCAGCGCCACCGGAGGGGGAGGGGAATCTCGATGACATCAGCAGAATTATGGAATTGAACGCCGCGTCCGCAGCAGCGATTCGATGAACGGTGCGGTCGTCGCGACGACGGTCGGGGCACGGCCCGTCGAGCTGTCGCGAGCGGCGGATGAACGGTCTTTACAGCGGCGGCGAGGCCGATTTCCTGCCGCTTCGCCGCCGCCTGGCGAGCGTTCACCGACTCGCTGCCGCGCAGGCAACGGCGCACCGGCAGTCGCCGGCAGATCGGTGGCCCTCGGCCGGCCGGCGTGGCCGGGACCGATCGCGTATACTCCGCCGCGTTTGGTGAGGCGCTCCGGTTGCGCCCCTGCTTGAAGTCCCCCTCCGGCTGCCGTCCAGGCGCCGTTATCAAGAGCTTCCGGTAGCAAACCCTCGACGCGCCAGCCGGCGCTATTCGAAACCCTTTTTCCACTGCCTGAACCGGTGCCGTGCAGCCTGACAAGGCTGTTCATGGTGTGGCGGCTTCAGGAGTCAGCTGAATAATGTCGTTTGCCGAATTGGGCCTTTGCCCGGAACTGTTGCGCGCCCTCGCCGATGAGGGATACGAAAAGCCCACGCCGATCCAGGCGCAGGCGATCCCCGTGGTCGTTTCCGGCCGTGACCTGCTGGGCGCTGCCCAGACCGGTACCGGCAAGACTGCCGCCTTCACCCTGCCGATTCTGAATCGCCTGGCTTCGCAGCCGCGCGACGCCGCCACCACGGCGCGTGCCGCGCCGCCGAAGGTGCTGGTGCTGGTGCCGACTCGCGAGCTGGCCGCTCAGGTCGGTGATTCGGTGCGCACCTACGGCCGCCATCTGCCGGCGATCAAGACCGCGATCATCTTCGGCGGCGTCGGCATCAATCCGCAGATCGACCAGCTGCGCCGCGGCGTCGACGTCATCGTCGCCACGCCGGGCCGTCTGCTCGACCACCTGCAGCAGCGCACGGTGAACCTGTCCGGCATCCAGATGCTGGTGCTGGATGAGGCCGACCGCATGCTCGACATGGGTTTCATCCGCGACATCCGCCGGGTGATCCAGGCGCTGCCGGCGAAGCGCCAGAACCTGCTGTTCTCGGCGACCTTCAACCCGGAGATCCGCGGGCTGGCCGAAGGCCTGCTGCACGATCCGGCCAGCGTCGACGTGGCGCCGCGCAACACCGCGGCGGAAACCGTCGCCCAGCGCGTGCATCCGGTCGACAAGGGTCGCAAGACCGCGCTGATTGCCCATCTGGTCAAGCAGGGCGACTGGAAGCAGGTGCTGATCTTCACCCGCACCAAGCATGGCGCCAATCGCCTTGCCGAGCAGCTGGTCCGTGAAGGCATCCTGTCCGACGCGATCCACGGCAACAAGTCGCAGAATGCCCGCACCCGCGCGCTCGCCGACTTCAAGGCCGGCAAGATCCGCGTGCTGGTGGCCACCGACATCGCCGCCCGCGGCATCGATATCGACCAGCTGCCGCACGTCATCAATCACGAGCTGCCGAACGTGCCTGAGGACTACGTCCACCGTATCGGCCGTACCGGTCGCGCCGGCGCCGAGGGCGAGGCGATCAGTCTGGTGTCCGGCGACGAAAAGGCCTTCCTGAAGGACATCGAGCGGCTGCTGCGCCGGTCGATTCCGGCATCCCCGGTGCCGGGCTACGAGCCGGGCTCGCAGCCGACCGCCGAGGAACGGGCCGCTGCCGCGTCGCGTCCGCCGGCACCGCCGGAGCGCGAGCGCGGCGAACGCCCGCGCGGTGGCGCTCCGGGCGGTCGCGGTCATTCGCCGGCCGGCGCCCGTCGTCCGGCAGCAGCGGCGCCGGGCGGCAATGGCGCGGCCCGTCACGCAAGGCCGTCGCGCGACGGCGGCAACGCCCGTCCGGCGGGGCGCAGCAACGGCAGTCAGAACCAGCGTCCGCGCTGATTCAAGGCATCACAAGTCAACACGACACGTATTGATTCAACCGATTAACCGAGAAGAAGGAGTCACTGGATGAAGCGCATCTACGCCGGCAACCTGCCGACCGACACGACGGAAAAGGAACTGACCGAGCTGTTCTCGACGCACGGCAAGGTCCGCTCGATCAAGCTTGCGCACGACGTGTTTTCGGGCAAGTGCCGCGGCTTTGGTTTCATCGAGATGGAAGGCCACGAAGCGCGTGCCGCGATCGCCGGCCTGAATGGCAAGGAACTGCGCGGCAACCTGCTGCGCGTCAATGAAGAGAAGCCGCGCGACGACAAGCGTGGCGGCCGTCCGGGCGCCCGTCGCTAAGGCAAGCCGGCGGTACCCGAAGCCCGCGCACCGCAAGGTGCTGCGGGCTTTTTTGTGGGCGTCGTCCCGGATCGCTCAGTCGATGCTGGCGCCGGGATCGAAATCCTCATCCAGCGCGTAGTCGCCGCGGGCCAGCCGTTCGAGCACGGCCAGTGCCGGCGTCAGGTCGCGGTGCCGCACCTGCAGCCGCACGCCGCCGAGCGCCAGCGCGATCAGCGGGTCGGCCTGCACATGATTCTGGTCGGCGAGCTGGGCATCGATCCCGTCGGCCAGCAGGCGTCCCAGCAGCACCTGCGCCTCGACGGCATCGGACAGGCGCGCCACCGTCTGCCAGCGGTCCGGATCGTCGCCCATGGCCGGTTCAGGCCGGCAGGATCTCGCGCACGCCACTGGCGCCGCCGAGCAGCAGCACGTCGGCGCCGCGATGGGCGAACAGGCCGCAGCTGATCACCCCGGCCAGCATGCCGATGGTGGTTTCCAGCGTCTTCGGATCGGTGATCGAGAAGCCGGAGACATCGAGAATCTCGCCACCGTTGTCAGTGATGAAGCCGGCGCGCAGCTTCGGCGTGCCGCCGAGCCGCACCAGTTCGCGGGCGACGTAGGAGCGGGCCATCGGCACCACTTCCACCGGCAGCGGAAAGTTGCCGAGCACCGGCACCAGCTTCGATTCGTCGGCGATGCAGATGAACTTGGCACTCGCCGCTGCGACGATCTTTTCGCGCGTCAGCGCGCCGCCGCCGCCCTTGACCAGCCGCAGGTGGGCGTCGGCTTCATCGGCGCCGTCGACATAGATCGACAAGGTGCCGGCCTGGTTCAGCTCGACGACCGGAATGCCGACCTTCTTCAGCCGTTCGGTCGAGGCGTTCGACGACGACACCGCACCTGGAATGTCGGCGCGGTGATCGGCCAGCGCGTCGATGAAATAGTTGACCGTTGAGCCGGTGCCGACGCCGAGCAGTTCGCCCGGCACGAGGTACTTCAGGGCGGCGAGGGCAGCGGCTTGCTTGGCTTGGTTCTGGTCCATGGTCGGGGGCAGCGGGCGGTTGGGGCGCGAAGTGTGAATCAGCCCTGCGCAATGCGCATGCCGGGCGCTCAGCCGGGCCGGGCGCCGAACAGCGCCGAGCCGATGCGGACCAGGGTCGCGCCTTCCTCGATGGCGACCTCGAAATCGTCCGACATGCCCATCGACAGCTGGTCGAAGTCCGCCGCGTCGACGCCGCCGGCGGCGCGGATCGCGTCGCGCAGTTCGCGCAGGCGGCGGAACGCGGCCCGCGCGTCTTCGGGATCATCGACCGGCGCCGGGATGCACATCAGCCCGCGCAGCCGCAGCCGCGGCAGCCGGGCGATCGCCGTGCACAGCGCGGCCGCGTCGTCGGGCGACACGCCGCCCTTGCTGGCCTCGCCGGAAATGTTCACCTGCACGCAGACCTGTAGCGGCGGCAGGTCCTCGCCGCGCAGCTCGGACAGCCGCTCGGCGATCTTCAGCCGGTCGACGCCGTGCGCCCAGGCAAAGGCGCCGGCCAGCGCGCGACACTTGTTGCCCTGGATCGGGCCGATGAAGTGCCAGTCGAGCCGCGCGCCGGTCAGCGTTTCGGCCAGCCCGATCTTGTCGAGCGCTTCGCGCATGTAGCTTTCGCCGAACGACATCTGGCCCAGCTCGGCGACTTCGGCGACGGCGTCGGCATCGAAGGTCTTGGAAACGGCGACCAGGCGCACCTCGGCCGGGTCGCGGCCGGCCCGTGCGCAGGCCGTCGCCAGTCGTCGGCGGATCGCCTGCAGCCGGTCGGAAACAGTGGTCATGGGCAGTTGGGGTAAGGTTTGATACGTCCGTAATTTGCCAGCAACGACCGCCACTTGGGCGTCGTCCGCAGCGCTCGAGGAGAATCAGGATTGGACATCGCGCAACTGTTGACCTTCGCCGTGAAGCAGGGCGCATCGGACCTGCATCTGTCGGCCGGCGTCGAGCCGATGATCCGCGTCGATGGCGACATGAAGCGGATCAACCTGCCGCCGATGGAGCACAAGCAGGTGCACGCGATGCTCTACGACATCATGAACGACAAGCAGCGGAAAGCCTGGGACGAGTTCCTGGAAACCGACTTCTCGTTCGAGATTCCCGGCCTGGCGCGCTTCCGCGTCAACGCCTACACGCAGTCGCGCGGCGCCGGCGGCGTGTTCCGCACCATTCCGTCGAAGATCCTGTCGCTGGAGGATCTGAACTGCCCGCCGATCTTCAAGGACATCGCCGAAACCCCGCGCGGCCTGGTGCTGGTGACCGGCCCGACCGGCTCCGGCAAGTCGACGACGCTGGCGGCGATCATCAACCACATCAACGAGAACGACTACGGCCACATCCTCACCGTCGAGGACCCGATCGAGTTCGTGCATCCGTCGAAGAAGTGCCTGATCAACCAGCGCGAGGTGCACCGCGACACGCTGGGTTTCAACGAAGCGCTGCGCTCCGCACTTCGCGAGGACCCGGACGTGATCCTGGTCGGCGAGATGCGCGATCTGGAAACGATCCGGCTGGCGCTGACTGCCGCGGAAACCGGGCATCTGGTGTTCGGCACCTTGCACACGACTTCGGCCGCCAAGACCATCGACCGCGTCGTCGATGTCTTTCCGGCAGCCGAGAAGGACATGGTGCGGGCCATGCTGTCGACCGGCCTGCGCGCGGTGATCGCCCAGACCTTGCTGAAGAAAGCGACCGGCGGCCGTGTCGCCGCGCACGAGATCCTGATCGGCACGCCGGCCGTGCGGTCGCTGATCAAGGAGAACAAGGTCGCCCAGATGTATTCGGCGATTCAGACCGGCGCCCGGGACGGCATGCAGACGCTCGATCAGTGCCTGAAGGATCTGGTGCGGCGGAACATCGTCACGGCGGCCGAGGCGCGCTCGAAGGCCGAGAACAAGCTCGATTTCGCATCCTGAGCAACGCAGCAGGGAGACCGCACATGGAACGCGACGAAGCCATCCGGCTGATCCAGCAGCTGCTTGCCGCGATGAAGGCGCGCGGCGCCTCCGATCTGTTCATCACCGCCGGCTTTCCGCCGGCGATCAAGCTGGACGGCCAGATGACCCCGGTCGGCGACAAGCCGCTGTCCGGCCAGAACGCGGCGCTGCTGATGCGGGCGCTGATGAGCGATCGCCAGCTCAAGGAGTTCGAAGCCACCCACGAGTGCAACTTCGCGATCCATCCGCCCGGCATCGGCCGCTTCCGGGTCAGCGCCTTCGTGCAGATGGGGCAGGTTGGCGGCGTGCTGCGCACGATCACTACCGAGATTCCGGCCTTCGACCAGATCGCGCTGCCGGTGAGCCTGAAGGACGTGGTGATGGCCAAGCGCGGCCTGATTCTGATGGTCGGCGCGACCGGCTCCGGCAAGAGTACGAGCCTTGCGGCGATGCTCGGCCACCGCAACGCCCATTCCAGGGGGCACATCATCACCATCGAGGACCCGGTCGAATTCGTGCACCCGCATCTCGGCTGCATGGTCACCCAGCGCGAGGTCGGCAGCGACACGCTGAGCTGGGAAGCGGCGCTGAAGAACACGCTGCGCCAGGCGCCGGACGTGATCCAGATCGGCGAGATCCGCAGCCGCGAAACCATGGAGTACGCGATCAACTTCGCCGAAACCGGCCACCTGGTGCTGTCGACCCTGCACGCCAACAGCGCCAACCAGGCGCTCGACCGCATCATCAACTTCTTCGGCGAGGAGAAACGCGAGCAGGTGCTGATGGACCTGTCGCTGAACCTGCGCGCGATCATCTCGCAGCGGCTGATCCGCAAGGAAGGCGGCGGCCGGGTGCCGGCAGTGGAGATCATGCTGAATTCGCCGCTGATCGCCGACCTGATCTTCAAGGGCGAAGTGGCTGGCATCAAGGAGGTGATGGCGCGCTCCAACGAGCAGGGCATGGTGACCTTCGATCAGTACCTGTTCGGGCTGTTCGAACAGGGCCTGATCGGCTACGACGAAGCGATCCGCAATGCCGATTCGCAGAACGAGCTGCGGCTGAAGATCAAGCTGGAATCGCGACGGATGCGCGACAACCTGCTCGACGATCCGACCGTGGAGGGGTTGCGCATGAAGGACGACGCCGCCGGCCAGCTGCTGCGCCGCTGATCGCGCATGCCCCCGCGCTACCGGAAGACACGCCCGTGCAGAAGATCATTCCCTACCTGAAGCTCTGCGTGGAGCAGGGCGCGTCGGACGTCTACTTCAGCGCCGGCGCCACGCCGATGCTGCGCATCGAAGGCGAATTGCGCGCGGTCGGCCGCAACCTGCTGAGCCGCGAGCAGGTGCGCGAGCTGGCGCTGTCGATCCTCACCGAGGCGCAGCAGGCGCGCTTGCAGGCCGAGCATGAGCTCGACATCGCCACCGATGCCGGCGGGCTCGGCCGCTTCCGGGTCAACCTGTTCACCCAGCGCGGCAGCCTGGCGATGGTGCTGCGCCATGTCCGCACCGAGATCCCGACGCTGGACGCGCTGAACATGCCGGACGTGCTGCGCGAACTGGCGTTGCACAAGCGCGGCCTGATCCTGATGGTCGGCGCGACCGGCTCCGGCAAGACGACGACGCTGGCGGCGATGATCGACCACCGCAACGCGCAGGCCGCCGGCCACATCCTGACCATCGAGGACCCGATCGAGTTCGTGCACGGCAACAAGCGGTCGATCGTCAACCAGCGCGAGGTCGGCGTCGACACCGAAAGCTATGCGCGGGCGCTGCAGTCGAGCCTGCGCGAGGCGCCGGATGTGATCCTGATCGGCGAGGTGCGGTCGCGCGACACCATGGATGCCTGCCTGCAGCTGGCCAACACCGGCCACCTGGCGATCTCGACCCTGCACGCCAACAACGCGTGGCAGGCGCTGCAGCGCATCGTCAACCTGTATCCGGACAGCCAACGCCAGCAGCTGTATCTCGACCTGTCGCTGACCTTGCGCGCGATCATTTCGCAGCGCCTGGTGCGCGCCAGCGATGGCCGGCGGGTGGCGGCCGTCGAGGTACTGATCAACACGCCGTACATCCAGGATCTGATCGTCGCCGGCCGCATCGATGCGCTGCGCGAGGCGATGGCGCAGTCCTCCGAACGCGGCATGCAGAGCTTCGACCAGGCGCTCTACCAGCTGTATTCGGACGGCGTGATCGGGCTCGACGAGGCGCTGGCCCACGCCGATTCGCGCGCCAATCTCGAAGGCAAGATCAATTTCGGGCACTGATGCGGCCCCCGATCGCGGGGCTCAGCCGATTTCGACCGGTGCAATGCAATTTGTGGCGCCGATGTCTTGCAAGCCAGGGCGCGGCTCACTAAACTCCGCGCTCGTTTTGCCCGAGGTCGTCCTGCAGCACCGGCCGACTGAACAATAATCGCCTCCCGGCCACACGGCCCGCGGGGTCCACGAGCAGGATTCATGAGCACTTATTTCGCAACCAACGAGAATGCGAAGCGCGAATGGTCGGTGATCGATGCCGAAGGCGTCGTTCTCGGTCGTCTCGCTTCCGAAGTCGCGCGCCGTCTGCGCGGCAAGCACAAGCCGGAGTTCACTCCGCACATCGACACTGGCGATTACGTCATCGTCATCAACGCCTCCAAGATCAAGGCGACCGGCAACAAGGCCGAAGGCAAGATCTACTGGCGTCATACCGAATACCCGGGTGGCATCAAGTTCACCACGCTTGGCAAGATGATGGCCGAGCACCCGGAGCGCGTCATCGAGAAGGCGATCAAGGGCATGCTGCCGAAGGGCCCGCTGGGCTACGCGCAGTACCGCAAGCTGAAGGTCTATGCCGGTGCCGAGCACCCGCACACCGCGCAGCAGCCTGTCACTTTCACGCTCAAGGGTTAATCCATGGCCACGCTCAAGCAGCCTGCTGATCAGCATTACGGCACCGGTCGCCGCAAGACCGCCGCCGCCCGCGTCTTCATCCGTCCGGGCAAGGGCGAGATCTCGATCAACGGCAAGACCGTCGAGGCCTACTTCGGCCGCGAAACCTCGCGCATGCTGGTTCGCCAGCCGCTCGAAGTGTCCGACTGTGTCGGCCGCTTCGACATCAAGGTGACGGTCGCCGGTGGCGGCCCGAACGGCCAGGCCGGCGCGATCCGCCACGGTCTGACCCGCGCCCTGATCAAGTACGACGAGGCCCTGCGTCCGGGCCTGCGCGCCGCCGGTCTCGTCACCCGCGACGCCCGCGAAGTCGAGCGTAAGAAGGTCGGCCTGCACGGCGCCCGTCGCGCACCGCAGTACTCGAAGCGTTAATGCGCTTCGTTCGGCATCCGGCGATGAACCGGATGCCGGACAAGACGGTCAGAGCAACGACCGTCCGATTCTTGGGAGATCGTCTAATGGCAGGACAACAGATTCTGACTCTGTTTATCTAGGTTCGAGTCCTAGTCTCCCAGCCAACACGGAAACACCCGGCAGCTCGCTGCCGGGTGTTTTTTTATGTCCGCTCGATGGGCAGGCCACCGCATGAAAGCCTCGGCACGAGGCGTCGAGGCAGATGCCTGGCCAGCGTGCCGGCCCTGCTTTGCTAATCTGCCGGTCTCTTCCGTCCTGTCGATGCTCATGCCGCGATCGTCGAAGCTGTGCCTCGCCCCGTGCCGGCTGTACTGCGCTGCACGCGCCCGATGACCGCCGCCACCGACGACGCGCCCGCCACCGACTGCCGCTCCTGCGGCCGCACCGACACCGGCCATGTCCGCAGCCGGAACGAAGACGCACTGCTGGTTCGCGACGATCTCGGGCTGTGGGCGGTCGCCGACGGCCTCGGCGGCCACGCGGCGGGCGATTACGCCAGCCAGATGATCGTCGAGCGCCTGGGCCGGCTGCAGCGGCCGGCGCGCATCGAGGACTTCGTCGAGGCGATTGAGGACACGCTCGAAGCGGTGAACGCCGAGCTGCGGCGCACGGCGCGCGCGCGCGGTGTCGATCTGATCGGCTCGACGGTCGCCGTGCTGGTCCAGCACCACGATTACATGCTGTGCGGCTGGGTCGGCGACAGCCGCGTCTACTGCTTCGAAGACGGCCGGCTGCGGCAGGCGACCCGCGACCATGCGCATGGCGTCGACCACGGCTGGCAGGCCGAGACGGGCGGCGAGGCTCGGCGTCCGCCGCCGCAGGCCGGCGGTGGCGTGCTGACCCGGGCGGTCGGTGCCGAGGAGCATCTGTACGTCGACTGGGTGGTCGCCGCGCGCCGCCCCGGCGTGCAGTTCCTGCTCTGCTCGGACGGCATCAACAAGGAGATCGGCGACCGCGAACTGGAAGCGCTGTTCCGCGCCGATCTGGCGCCGCCGGATCTGATCGACCGCCTGTTCGACACGGCGCTGGCGCGCGGCGCGCGGGACAATGTCACGGCGGTCGTGGTGCGCCTTGCCGGCTGAACGCCGGCCGGTCGATTATCGGGTCCGATGACGCCGCCTGCCAGGCTCCACCGCCCGCGCATGACGGCGACGATGAATGGATCGGGCGGTGCCCGGTGCGCCCGCCCGCTGACGGAGGTGACGTGAACCATCGCGAACAGGCGATCAACCAGGACCTGCAGATCCTGGCCGACGCCTACCGTCTGGGCCATATCCAGCGGCCCGAGTACCGCGCCCGCCGTCGCCATGTGCTGGCCGGCTGGCAGGCGATCGGCGATCAGCCCGCGACTCCGCCCGCCGTGCTGCCTGCCGCTCCAGCCGTCGCGGCGCAGGCGACGGCAGACCGGCATCGCGAGCCCCCGGTCGCCGTGTCCGTGCCGCCAGCGAGCGGCGCACGCGGGTATCGCTACGGCCTCGCCGTGGTGCTGCTGGCGCTGCTGCTGGTCGCCGGCCTGGCGTTCGCCGGCACCACGTCATGGCTGCCAGTGCTGGCGTCCTGATCCTGCGCGGAGCACCGGGAACCGCCCCCGCGCTTGCGATATCGTCTGCGCCCCATTGAACCGCCCGGCCGCCGGGTGAGCACCCGGAGTCCGCGATGACCGAAACCGCCCCTGACGCCGCCGTCCCGGCCGCGCCCGCCGCCACCCGGCTGCCGCTGTTTTTCCGGGCGATCGAGGCGCTGGATTCCGCTGCCCATCGACGGCTGCGTCTCAAACCCAGGCAGTCGCATGCGTTCGCGCGCGGCAGCAACGCCGTGCCGCTGACCTTCAGCGAGATTCCGCTGGCCGCGCAGGAGTATCCGATCGTGTTCGCGGGCGAAGGCGAATGGCTGCATCTGGTGGCGCTGGTCGGGCTGGCCAGCGGCGACAACCTGTTCGTCGACGACGACGGGCGCTGGCTGGGCCGCTACGTGCCGGCGTATGTGCGCAGCCATCCGTTCGCGCTCGGACAGGCCAACGGCGGCGATGACGCCTACGTGGTGGCCATCGATCCGACCGCCGACACCCTCGGCGACACCGACGGTGCGCCGCTGTTCGACGCCGAGGGCGCGCAGTCGCCGACCCTGGCGCACATGGTGCAGTTCCTCGGCGAGTACCAGGTGCAGATGACCCTGGCCCGGCAGTTCGCCCGCAAGATGGCGGAACTGGACCTGCTGGCCGCCGTCGATGCCGACATCCGCACCCCGGCTGGCGCGCAGTTCGCGCTGTCCGGCCTGCGCGTGGTGTCGCGCGAAGCACTCCAGCGGTTGCCGGATGCAGTGAAGCTGGAACTGTTCGGCAGCGAGTGGCTGGAAATGATCCACCACCACTTCGCCAGCCTGCGCAGCCTGCCGGCACTGGTCGACCGGCTGGCGGCGCGGCGCAGCGCAGCCGGCTGAAACCGCCGGCCGACTGGCTCGCCGCGCCGCCGCCGTCGCAGGCCGACGGCAGCGGCGGCTGATCTCAGACGTCGAGAATCAGGCCACGCTGGGTCATCAGCGCCAGCACCGCGTCGACTTCCTGCTGCAGGCTCATCTCGGCGGTCTTCAGCACCAGCTCCGGCGCGTTCGGCGCTTCGTACGGATCATCGATGCCGGTGAAGTTCTTGATCTGGCCGGCGCGGGCCTTCTTGTACAGGCCTTTCGGATCGCGCTTCTCGGCCTCTTCCAGCGGGCAGTCGACGTAGATCTCAATGAAGTCCATGCCGCTCTCGGCATGCAGCGCGCGCACTGCATCGCGGTCGGCGCGGTAGGGGCTGATGAAGCTCGACAGCGCGATCACGCCGGCATCGGTGAACAGCTTGGCGATCTCGCCGATGCGGCGGATGTTCTCGGTGCGGTCGGCGGCCGAGAAGCCGAGGTTCTTGTTGATGCCGAGGCGGATGTTGTCGCCGTCGAGCCGGTAGCTGATCCGGCCGCGCTTCAGCAGCTCCGCTTCCAGCGCCACCGCGACGGTGCTCTTGCCGCTGCCGGAAAAGCCGGTGAACCACAGGGTGGCGCCCTTCTGGCCGAGCACGCGGTAGCGGTCGGCGCGGCTGATTTCGCCGTGGTGCCAGTGGACGTTGGTGGCGATCTGTTCGGTCATGCGGGTTCCTGACTGCGGTGGGGGTCGAAAGCGGCGCGACTCTACCGGGCGCGCCGCGGCATGGAAACTGGCAGGGATTCAGCCGTACAGCGCGCGGTACTGGCGGGCGGCGGCCGGCCAGCCGAAATCGCGGCTCATGCCGGCGTGGATCAGGCCCAGCGCGGCGAGGTCGTTGCGCATCAGCTCGACGCCTCGGGTGATACCCCAGACCAGGCCGCCGGCATCGGCATGCTCGAACACCACACCGGTCGCCGTGCCCTGCTTGAGCGTGCGCGGCGTGGCATCGATGACGGTGTCAGCGAGGCCGCCGGTGCGGTGGACGACCGGCACCGTGCCGTAGCGCTGGCTGTACATCTGGTTCAGCCCGCAGGGCTCGAAGCGCGACGGCATCAGGAACAGGTCGGCACCGGCTTCGATGCGATGCGCCAGGCCTTCGTCGAAGCCGAGCTTCAGCCCGATTCGCCCCGGTGCCTGCAGCGCCTCGCGGGCCAGCGCGCTTTCCAGCAGCTTGTCGCCGCTGCCGAGGACGACGAGCTGGATCGGCAGCTTCAGCAGTTCGGGCAGGGCGGCGAGCAGCAGATCGAAGCCCTTCTGGTCGGTCAGCCGGCCGATCATGCCGACCACGACCGCATCCTCGTCCTGCGGCAGGCCCAGTTCCTGCTGGATCGCCCGGCGATTGGCGCGCTTGCCGGCGCGGACCGAACCGGCGTTGTAGGTCTGCACCAGATGCGGATCGCTGGCCGGGTTCCAGATGCTGTCGTCGATGCCGTTGAGAATCCCGGACAGCCGTGGCGACAGGTGCTCCAGCAGCCCTTCGAAACCGTGGCCGAAGGCCGGCGTGCGGATCTCCCGCGCGTAGGTTGGGCTGACGGTGGTGATCGCGTCGGAGAACACCAGGCCCGCCTTCAGCATCGACAGCTGGCCGTGGAACTCGACGCCGTCCAGCGACCACCAGCCGGGCGGCAGGCCCAGGGCATTGAACTGGCTGCGCGGAAACACGCCGCCGTAGGCCAGGTTGTGGATCGTGAACACGCAGCGCGGCGCGCCGTCGCGCAGCTTGAGCCAGGCCGGCACCAGCCCGGTCTGCCAGTCGTGGCAGTGCACGACATCCGGTTTCCAGCCGCCGGCTTCGCCCATCGCCAGCCGCGCCACCGCTTCGCTGAAGCAGCCGAAGCGCCAGGCGTTATCGGTCCACGGCTGGTGCTGAGGATCGTGGTACGGGTCGCCGTCGCGGGCGTACAGCCAGGGGTAGTCGATCAGCCAGTAGACGAGCGTCGAGCCGGGCAGGCAGCCGCTCCAGACCGTGAAGCGCTGGCCACGCACGATCAGTTCGCCGAGCCGCAGTGGCTCGACCAGCCGGGCCAGCGCACCGCGATAGGCCGGCAGCACCACGCGGACGTCGACACCGAGCGCGGCCAGCGCACCGGGCAGGGCGCCGGCAACGTCGGCGAGACCGCCGGTCTTGACCAGCGGCACGGCTTCGCTGGCAGCGAACAGGAGCTTCATCGGCACAAGCATCCGGGCAATGCGGGCCTCAATCTTCCAGCATCTCGGGGGTCACCAGGGTGACGCCGGATTTGGTCACGTGATACCAGCTGGCGTTGCCGGCCGTGCCTTCGCCGATCTCGGTGCCATCCGGGATCACGCAGCCTTCGTCGATCACCGCCTTGTTGATGCGGCAGTTGCGGCCGATAGTGACGCCGGGCAGCACCACCGACTGGGCGATCGAGCTGCCGGTCTCGACGCGGGTGTTGTTGAACAGCACCGAGTTGCGCACCTCCGCGCCGGCGATGATGCAGCCGGCGCTGACCATCGAATCGATCGCGTAGCCGCGCGCGTCCGGCTTGTCGAGGATGAACTTGGCCGGCGGCAGCTGCACCGCGTGGGTCCAGATCGGCCACTGGGTGTCGTACAGGTTCAGCTCCGGCAGCACGTCGGTCAGTTCCAGATTGGCCTTCCAGAATGCGTCGACGGTGCCGACATCGCGCCAGTAGCCTTGCTTGCTGCTGTCGTAGAGATCGCGGAACGGGTAGGCGAAGACCTCGGATTCGGCGATCGCCCGGGGAATGATGTCGTGACCGAAGTCGTGGCTGGATTCGCTGACCCCGGCGTCCTTCGACAGCGTGTCGAGCAGGAAGCGGGCATCGAACACGTAGATGCCCATGCTGGCCAGCGCCACGTCGGTCTTGCCGGGCATCGGCTTCGGCTGCAGCGGCTTTTCGTCGAAGGCCACCACGCGGTTGCCGGCGTCCACCGTCATCACGCCGAATTCGGTGGCATCGCCCAGCGGCACCTCGAGGCAGCCGACCGTCACCTTGGCGTTGTTGGCGACGTGCTGGGCGATCATCGGCCCGTAATCCATCTTGTAGATGTGGTCGCCGGCCAGGATCAGCACGTGCGCCGGCTGGTGCTGCCGGATGAACGGAATGTTCTGGTAGACCGCGTCGGCGGTGCCGATGTACCAGCTGGTGCCTTCGCTGCGCTGCTCGGCCGGCAGCAGTTCGACGAACTCGCCGAACTGGCCGCGCATGAAGCCCCAGCCCATCTGCAGATGGCGGATCAGCGCATGGCTCTTGTACTGGGTCAGCACGCCGACTCGGCGCACGCCGCTGTTGATGCAGTTGGAAAGCGTGAAATCGATGATCCGGAACTTGCCGCCGAACGGCACCGCCGGCTTGGCGGTGTTGGCGGTCAGCTGCTTGAGCCGCGAACCGCGACCGCCGGCCATCACCAGCGCCAGGGTTTCGCGCGTGGCGCGGCTGACAAAACGTCCTTCCGGTGGTGTCGACACTGCTGCAGGTCTCCGGGGCTTTAGCCCCTGTGGCTTGAACTATGATCGCCCGGTCCGCGTACGCCGATGGCGTCGGCGGGCCCGGTGGCCGCTGCCGTGCACCTGTCCGGTGCGATGGCAGGCACGAAGCATGCGAATTCGATGCCAGCGGACGCCGATCGGCGGCGTTCGCGCCCCATCATCGTTCACCGCCCGCGACTGCGCCCTTCCATGAGTCGCCCCTTCGATTCCCCGGCCGTACCGATGCCCCAGGAACTGCCGCGCGACAGCCGGCTCGATGCGCTGGTGCGTGGCGAGCCGGTCGATGCCTTTGCCGTGCTCGGCCGCCACGACGGCCGGCTGCGCAGCTTCCAGCCCGGCGCCCGGCAGGTCGAGGTGCTCGACGCCGACGGCCGGCTGCTCGGCGCGCTGCACGGCCCGCGCGGCGACGGCCTGTTCGAGGCGACCCTGGCAGTGCCGGATGGCTACCGGCTGCGCATCCACTGGCCGGACACCGTGCAGGACACCGAGGACCCGTACAGCTACGGCCTGCTGCTCGGTGACCTGGACCTGCACCTGTTCGGCGAAGGCCGCCACCGCGAACTGGGCCGGGTGATGGGCGCACAGCCGCTGTGTCTGGACGGCGTGCCCGGCGTCCGCTTCGCGGTCTGGGCGCCGAATGCACGGCGGGTGTCGGTGGTCGGCGACTTCAATCTCTGGGACGGCCGCCGCCACGTGATGCGACGGCGCGTCGAGGCCGGCATCTG
The DNA here is from genome assembly GCA_026398815.1 of Gammaproteobacteria bacterium. Lineage (GTDB taxonomy): Bacteria > Pseudomonadota > Gammaproteobacteria > Nevskiales > Nevskiaceae > Nevskia. The sequence continues at coordinate 37,617 of JAPLSA010000022.1, read as the reverse complement.
GGAGCTGTTCGTGCCGAGGCTGGCGGCCGGCGCGCGCTACCAGTTCGAACTGCTCGGCGCCGATGGCGACCGCTGGCTGAAGGCCGATCCGTTCGCCCGGCAGACCGAAGCGCCGCCGGGTACCGCGTCGGTGGTCGCGGCGCCGGTCGCGCCGGTGGCCGCGCTGGCCGAGCGCGCCCGCCGCCAGCGGCGCGATGCGCCGATCGCGATCTACGAAGTGCATGCCGGGTCCTGGCAACGCGACGACTACGGCCACGGGCCGGTGCCCGATTGGGACGCGCTGGCCGCGCGGCTGGTCCCGTACGTGGCCGGCCTGCACTTCACCCATGTCGAACTGCTGCCGATCGCCGAGCATCCGTTCGGCGGCAGCTGGGGCTACCAGCCGCTGGGCCTGTATGCGCCAACGGCGCGCCACGGCGAACCGGCCGGCTTCGCCCGCTTCGTCGCCGCCGCGCATGCCGCCGGGCTGGGCGTGATCGTCGACTGGGTGCCGGCGCATTTCCCGGCCGATGCCCACGGCCTGCGCCGCTTCGACGGCACCGCGCTCTACGAGCACGAGGACCCGCGCGAGGGCTATCACCCGGACTGGAACACGCTGATCTACAACCACGGCCGGCCCGAGGTCCGCGGCTTCCTGATCGGCGCCGCGCTGCAGCTGATCGAGCAGTACGGCGTCGACGGCCTGCGGGTCGACGCGGTTGCCTCGATGCTGCACCGGGACTACTCGCGCAAGCCCGGCGAGTGGATTCCCAACCGCTACGGCGGCCGCGAGAACCTGGAAGCGGTGGCCTTCGTCCGCGAGCTGAACACGGTGATCGCCGAGCGCTGCCCGGGTGCCATCGTGATCGCCGAGGAATCGACGTCCTGGCCCGGCGTCACTGCCGAGGTCGCCCACGGTGGCCTGGGCTTTGCCTACAAGTGGAACATGGGCTGGATGCACGACACCTTGCAGTACATGGCGCGGGAGCCGGTGCACCGCCGTTTCCACCACGCCGACATCACCTTCGGGCTGATGTACGCCCATGCCGAAGCCTTCGTGCTGCCGCTGTCGCATGACGAGGTCGTGCACCTGAAGCGGGCGCTGGTCGCCAAGCTGCCGGGCGATGCCTGGCAGCGCCACGCCGGGCTGCGCGCCTACTACGGGCTGATGTGGGCCTATCCCGGCAAGAAGCTGCTGTTCATGGGCGGCGAGATCGCCCAGGAACGCGAGTGGAACCACGACCGCGAGCTGGACTGGTTCGGCCTCGGCGATCCGCTGAAGTCCGGACTGCAGCGCTACGTCGCCGACCTGAACCGGCACTACCGCGCGCATCCGGCGTTGCACCTTGGCGACTGCGACCCGCGCGGCTTCCACTGGGTGGTGGTCGACGACCACGCCAACAGCGTGTTCGCCTGGCTGCGGCTGGACCCGCACGGTGAGCACCCGCCGCTGCTGGTGATCTGCAACTTCACGCCCGCCGTGCTGCCCGGCTACCGGGTCGGCGTGCCGGCTGCCGGCCGCTGGCGGCAGGTGCTGAACAGCGATGCCGCGATCTACGGCGGCAGCGGCGTCGGCAGCGCCGACGAGCTGCACGCCGAGCCGCAGCCGAGCCACGGCCAGCCGGCCTGTCTGTGCCTGACCGTGCCGCCGCTGGCCAGCCTGTGGCTGGAACGGGTGACATGAGCCGGCGCTTGGACGCGGGCAGCCCGTATCCGCTCGGAGCCACCTGGGACGGCAGCGGCGTCAACTTCGCGGTGTTCTCGGCCCATGCCGAGAAGATCGAGCTGTGCCTGTTCGACAGCAGCGGCCGGCGCGAGCTGGAACGGCTGGCGCTGCCGGAATGCACCGATCAGGTCTGGCACGGCTACCTGCCGAACGCCCGGCTCGGCCAGCAGTACGGCTTCCGCGCGTACGGGCCCTACGATCCCCATCGCGGCCACCGCTTCAATCCGCACAAGCTGCTGCTCGATCCCTACGCGCGGCGGCTGGCCGGCGCGCTGGCCTGGTCCGATGCGCTGTACGGCTACCGGCTCGGCTCGGCCAAGCACGATCTGTCCTACGACCGCCGCGACAGCGCCAGCGCGATGCCGAAGGCGGTGGTCAGCGAAACGGTGATGGAGTGGGGCGATGACCGGCCGCCGAACCGGCCGTGGTCGCAGACCGTGATCTACGAAGCGCATGTGCGCGGCCTGAGCATGCTGCGCGGCGACCTGCGCACGCCGGAGCGCGGCACCTTCGCCGCGCTCGGCCATCCGCGGATGATCGAGCACCTGGTCAAGCTGGGCATCACGGCGGTGGAGCTGCTGCCGATCCACGCGATCGTCCAGGACCGCGAACTGCTGGCCCGGCGGCTGCGCAACTACTGGGGCTACAACACGCTAGGCTTCTTCGCGCCGGAGCCGCGCTACATCACCGAAGGCGGCTTCCGCGAGATTCGCACCGCCGTGCGCCGGCTGCATGAAGCCGGCATCGAGCTGATCCTCGATGTCGTCTACAACCACACCGGCGAAGGCAGCGAACTGGGGCCGACCTTGAGCTTCCGCGGCCTCGACAACGCCAGCTACTACCGGCTGGTGCCGGGTGCCGAGCGCCACTGCATCAACGACACCGGCTGCGGCAACACCGTGAACCTGAGCCATCCGCGGGTGCTGCAGCTGGTCATGGACAGCCTGCGCTACTGGGTGCAGATGTTTCATGTCGATGGCTTCCGCTTCGATCTCGCCAGCACCCTCGGCCGCGAGGCCGGCGGCTTCGATTCCGGCGCCGGCTTCTTCGACGCGCTGCGCCAGGACCCGGTGCTGTCGCGCGTCAAGCTGATCGCCGAGCCCTGGGACATTGGCCCCGGCGGCTACCAGCTGGGCCGCCATCCGCCCGGCTTCAGCGAGTGGAACGACCGCTTCCGCGACGACGTGCGCCGCTTCTGGCGCGGCGATGCCGCCCAGCGGCCAGCGCTGGCGGCGCGGCTCAGCGGCTCGGCCGACCTGTTCGACCACAGCACCCGGCGGCCGTCGGCATCGCTGAACTTCGTCACCGCCCACGACGGTTTCACCCTGGCCGATCTGGTCGCCTATTCGACCAAGCACAACCTCGCCAACGGCGAGGACAACCGCGACGGCCATTCCGACAACCACAGCAGCAACGGGGGCGCCGAAGGCCCGACCGACGACGCGGCGATCAACGGGCAACGGGCGCGCATCCGCCGGGCGTTGCTGGCGACGCTGCTGACCGCCAACGGCACGCCGATGCTGCTGGCCGGCGACGAGTTCGGCCACACCCAGGGCGGCAACAACAACGCCTACTGCCAGGACAACCGCACGGCCTGGCTGGACTGGTCGCTGGCGGAGACCGACGAAGGCCGGCTCCAGATCGACTACACCGCGCGGCTGATCGCGGCGCGCAAGGCGCATCCGTCGCTGAGCGCGGCGCACTACCTGCACGGCCGGTCCGAGCCGCTGCCCGGCGTCGCCGACATCGCCTGGTTCGACGAGCGCGCCGACAGCCTGTCGCCGGAGGCCTGGCAGGACGTCCACGGCCGCCGGATGATCCTGCGCCGCGCGGTGGCGATCGATCCGACGGCCGTCGACGTGACCCTGCTGCTGATCAACGGCTCGTTTGATGACGCGCCGTTCCGGCTGCCGGCGCCGCGCTTCGCCTGGCGACGGCTGATCGACAGCGCTGCACCCGCTGCGGAGGAAGACCCGATCGACGCCGACCAGGTGATGGTCAGCGCCCACAGCGCGGTGCTGATCGCCGCCCGCGTGCATCCGTCCCGAGGAGCCGAAGCCTGATGTCTGCGCTGCAGGAACTGGCCGCTGCGGCGGGCCTGTCGACCCGCTGGATCGACTGGCAGGGCGTGCATCGCGAGGTCCGCGACGACACCCTGCAGGCGGTACTCGCCGCCCTCGGCTATCGCGCCGACGATCCGGCCGCCTGCGAGCGCGAGCTGGCGCGGCTGGCCGCCGAGCGTGCCGCCGCCGTGCTGCCGCCGATGCTGGTGGTGCGCGCCGGGGCGCCAGCGGTGGTCGGGCCGATCGCCGATCCGGCGCAGCGCGCCTATCTGCTGAGCCTGGAGGACGGCACGACGCACGAAGGTGTGGCGGAACTCGGCGACGACGGCCTGTGCCGGATCGCGCTGTTTGCGCCGATCGGCTACCACCGGCTGGCGATCAACCGTCAGCACGTCCAGCTGGCCGTGGTGCCGCCGCGCGCGTTCACGGTGCAGGATCTGGCCGGCGAGCGCCGGCTCTGGGGCTGCACCGCGCAGTTGTATGCCTTGCGCTCGGCCGGCGATGGTGGCATCGGCACGTTCGCCGGGCTGGGCGCGCAGGCGAAGGCGCTGGGCGAACTGGGCGCGGATGCGCTGGCGGTCAGCCCGGTCCATGCGCTGTTCGCCGCCGATGTCGAGCGCTTCAGCCCGTACTCGCCGTCGAGCCGGCTGTTCGTCAACGCGCTGCATGTCGATCTGGCCGCCACCTTCGGCGCCGATGCCGTGGCGCAGGCGCTGAGCGACGAAGGGGCTGCGGCACTGGCCGCCGAGCTGGAAGCGCTGGAACTGGTCGACTGGCCGCGCGCCGCGAAGCTGCGCCTGACGCTGGCGCGCCGGCTGCTGGCCGGCTTCGATCAGCTGTCGGACCCACTGCGTGCCGACTGCGCCGCGTTTGTCGAGGCCGGCGGCAGCGCACTGCGCGATCACGCCCGCTTCGAAGCGCTGCACCGGCATTTCCTGCGGCAGTCGCCGCCGCTGTGGCGCTGGACCGACTGGCCGGCCGAATACCGCGATCCGCGCAGCGCCGAGGTCGAGGCATTCGCCGCCGAGCAGGCCGACGAGGTGGCCTTCCATCTGCGCCTGCAATGGCTGGCCGATCGCGGCCTGGCGGCAGCGCAGGTGCTAGCCAAGGCCGGCGGCATGGCGATCGGGCTGATCAGCGATCTGGCGGTCGGTGCCGATGGCGGCGGCAGCCACGGCTGGAGCCGGCCGCAGGATTTCCTGCAGGGGCTGTCGGTCGGTGCGCCGCCCGATGCGCTGAACGCGCTTGGCCAGGGCTGGGGGCTGACGGCGTACTCGCCGCGCGCGCTGCTCGAATCCGCCTACGCGCCGTTCCTGGAACTGCTGCGCGCCCAGCTGCGCCATGCCGGCGGCCTGCGCATCGACCACGTCATCGGCCTCGGCCGGCTGTGGCTGATCCCGGATGGTGCCGGCCCGCGCGAAGGCGCCTACCTGCAGTACCCGATCGACGCGCTGTTCGGCCTGATCGCGCTGGAATCCTGGCGGCACCGGGCGGTGATCATCGGCGAGGACATGGGCACGGTGCCGGATGGCTTCCGCCAGAGGATGAGCCCGGCCGGCGTGCTCGGCATGCGGGTGCTGTGGTTCGAGCGCGACTGGGGTTACTTCGTCGAGCCGGCGCGCTGGCCGGCCGATGTGGTGGCGATGACCACCACCCACGATCTGCCGACCGTCGCCGGCTGGTGGACCGGCCGCGACATCGACTGGCGCGCGCAGCTGGCGCTGTACGGCGAAGGCCAGGATGAAGCCTGGGATCGGCGCAGCCGCGCCGAGGACCGCGACAAGCTCTGGGGCGCGTTCGTCCACGCCGGCCTGGCGACTGGCCCGATGCCGCCGCCGGAGCAGCCGCAGGCGGTGGTCGATGCCGCCTGCGCGTTCGTCGCGGCCACGCCGTCACCGCTGGCGCTGGTTCCACTCGAAGACCTGCTGGGCGTGATCGAGCAGCCGAACGTGCCCGGCACCATCGACGAGCACCCGAACTGGCGGCGGCGGCTCGATGACGGGCTCGACACGCCGCGCGTGGCGGCGCGGATCGCGGCCATCGTCGCCCACCGGCCGCGTGGCGGCACTGCCAGCGGCGGCTGAACCCGACACCCAGGCGATCTCCTCGCAGCCATCAGCAGTGCGCTGTGCGGCGGTGACCGTCGTTTCGATCGAGGCATCGCGCCACGAACCGGGCACCGCGAGATCGGCGCTGCCGCTGCCCAACGGCGGCGCAGATGCCGCTGACTTTCCGGCCGTTGCCGACGAGGGCAGACCCGCCATGCACGCTATCCGGATGGGTAGCCCGTCGAGCCGCCGGGCGCTGCTAGCCTTGGCCGCACGAGCGAGGCGTCGCCACGGTGGCCGACCTCGCCATCCGCCCGCATGACGGGCATCGCGTCGAGGAGATTTCCATGGGTCGAGTACAAGGCAAGGTCGCGCTGGTCACCGGTGCGGCGAAGGGCATCGGCGAAGCCTGCGCGCTGCTGCTGGCGAAGGAGGGCGCGAAGGTGGTGGTCAGCGACCTCGAACGCGCCGCCGGCGAGGCGGTGGTGGCGAAGATCGTCGCCGCTGGCGGCGAGGCGATGTTCATCGAGCAGGACGTCACCGACGAAGCCCGCTGGCCGGTGGTGATCGCGGCAGCCGAGCAGCGTTATGGCGCGCTGCACGTGCTGGTCAACAACGCCGGCATCGCCATTCCGGGCAATGCCGCCGACTGCACGCTGGCCGACTGGCGCAAGACGCTGGCGGTGAATCTCGATGCCGTGTTCCTCGGCACCAAGTACGCGATCCCGGCGATGACCGGCAAGTACGGTTCGATCATCAACATCTCGTCGATCGAAGGCATCGTCGCCGACCCCAACCTGGCTTCGTACAACGCCAGCAAGGGCGGCGTGCGGCTGTTCACCAAGTCGGCGGCGCTGCATTGCGGCAAGAGCGGGCTCAAGGTACGCGTCAATTCGGTGCACCCCGGCTACATCTGGACGCCGATGGTCGATGACTACGTGAAGTCGATCGGCGATCCCGCCGAAGGGCGCGCCGCGCTCGATGCGCTGCACCCGATCGGCCACATCGGCGAGGTGATGGATATCGCCTACGGCGTGCTGTACCTGGCCAGCGAGGAATCGAAGTTCGTCACCGGCGCCGAACTGGTCATCGACGGCGGCTATACCGCCCAGTAAGGCAAGTCGCTCAGGGCAGCGTTTCCAGCATCCGCCGGTACCAGCGCACCAGCCGGGCGTAGTCGGCCACCGCGATCCGCTCGTTGCTGCCGTGGACTCGCTGCAGGTCTTCGGCGTCCAAGGTCACCGGCATGAAGTTGTAGCGGTTGTCGTACAGCCCTTGGTAGTGGCGGGCATCGGTGGCGCCGAGCATCAGCCCGGTGGTCACCACGGCGTCCGGGAACAGCGCGCGGGTCACGTCGGCGAGGTGCCGAAACGCGGCGGAATCCGGATCGGAGACCGCTGAGGCTTCGCTGGCGAACGGCCCGTCGGTGCTGATCTTGATGCCGTCATCGCCGATCACCTGGTGCAGATGCGTGGCGACGGCAGCGGTGCTGTCGCCGGGCAGCAGGCGGACGTTGATCACCGCGCTGGCTTCCGACGGCAGCACGTTGTCCTTGATGCCGGCGCGCAGCAGCGTCGGCGCGATGGTGCTGCGGATCAGCGCGTTCGACACCGGCCCGGCCGCCAGCTGCCGGATCAGCAGCGGCTCGAACAGCCAGCGGTTGGTGATCGCCACGCGGTTCAGCAGGCCCATCGCAGGTGCCGCCCGCGCCAGCATCTCGTCGACGGGCGGCGCGATGCGGGGCGGCATCGGATGCTCCTGCACGCGTACCAGGGCCCGGGCCAGGCGGCTGATCGCCGTGTCCGGCGGCGGCTGCGAGGAATGGCCGCCGACGGCCGTCGCGGTCAGCCGGAACGAGGCATAACCCTTCTCCGCCGCCATGATCGTGGCCACCGGGCGGGTGACGCCGGGCATGATGCCGACGGTCAGCGCGCCGCCTTCGTCGAGCAGGAATTCGGCGTGCACGCCGCGCGCCTTCAGTGCGGCGGCGATGGCCTGTGCGCCGCTGCCGCCGATCTCCTCGTCGTGGCCGAACGCGAACAGCAAGGTGCGCGGCGGCTGCCAGCCCTGGGCCGCCAGCGCGTCGGCCGCTTCCAGCAGGCCGGTGACGTTGAGCTTGTCGTCCAGCGCGCCACGGCCCCAGACGTAGCCGTCGGCGATCACGCCTCCGAACGGCGGCTGTTGCCAGCGCGACTCGGTGCCCGGCTCGACCGGCACCACATCCATGTGCGCCAGCAGCAGCACCGGCTTGCGCGTGCTGTCCTGGCCGGCCCAGGTGTAGAGCAGGCTGCCGTCGGCAATCCGTTCGCGGCGCATCACCCGGTGCGCATTGGGGAACTGCCGCTGCAGCAGTTCGGCGAACGCAGCGAAGGTGGCGGGATCGGCCGGCTGGCCGCCGGCGGCCGACACGGTGGCGATGCGCAGCGCCTCGGCAAGGCGCCCGGCAGCGGCCTGCTCGTCGATCGCGGCGGTGTCGCTGGCGGGTGGTTGCGGCGGCAGCGCCGGCAGTCGCAGCGTGTTGGCGGCCAGCACGGCTGACAGCGCCGCAAGGCCGAGCAGCAGGATCAGGATCAGGCGCATGGATCGCGGCCGTTGGGGTGCCCGGACGGAGCATCGGATATTCCGTCGACGATCGGAACCGTATTCCGAAATGCCCTTGCCAGCGCAGTGCAGCAACGCGGACAGTCGCGCCCTGTCCCGTCCACGAAAAGTCCCGCCGCAATGATGAGCACGATCTCGACGATCTACCTGCCGATGGCGCTGGCGATCATCATGCTGGGCCTCGGCCTGTCGCTGACCGTCGATGATTTCCGCCGCGTGCTGACCCAGCCGAAAGCGGTGGCGGTGGCGCTGCTGGTGCAGGTGATCCTGCTGCCGTCGGTGGCTTTCGGTCTCTGCTATCTGTTCGCGCTGACGCCGGAGTTCGCCGTTGGCCTGATGCTGCTGGCGGCCTCGCCGGGCGGCACCAGCGCCAACCTGTTCAGCCACCTGGCGCGGGGCGACGTGGCGCTGAACATCACGCTGACCGCCGTCAATTCGCTGCTGGCGATCATCACGCTGCCGCTGATGATCAACCTGGCGCTGCTGCACTTCATCGGCGAAGACAAGAGCGTGCCGCTGCAGTTCGGCAAGGTGGCGCAGGTGGTGGCGATCGTCATCGTGCCGGTGCTGATCGGCATGCTGCTGCGCCATCGCCGGCCGGTGCTGGCGATCCGCTTCGAGAAGCCGGTCAAGCTGTTCTCGCTGCTGTTCCTGCTGGCGATCGTGGCGATGGTGATGGTGACCGGCTGGAAGGCCATCGTCGCCCATCTGCCGAGCGTCGGCGGCGCGATGCTCTGCTTCAACCTGCTGAGCCTCGCGATCGGCTACCAGCTGGCGAAGCTGGCCGGACTGGGCCGCCCGCAGGCGACCGCGATCGGCATGGAGATCGGCGTCCACAACTCGGCGCTGGCGATCTCGCTGGCGCTGTCGCCGCTGCTGCTGAACTCGCCGCTGATGGCGATCCCGCCGACGCTGTACAGCCCGATCATGATGCTGACCGCCGGCGCATTCGCCTGGTGGCTGACCCGCCGGCGCTGAGTCATTTCCAGCGCCGCGCTGCTGCGCCCCGTGTGATCCGCCTGATTCGGTGTGCGCCAGTGTGATCGCCGTCCTGTCGGCGCCGATGGCGCCGGGACTAGAGTCGGCTACCGCACCGAAGGCTGTTCCCGCACCTGCGCTGACCCTGGGAGACGACGATGGCGAGACCACTGGCTGTAGAAGCACTGATCCTTGATCCGGACGTGGTCGCGGCGGTAGCCCGCGCCAAGGCGCGCGTCGCCGCCGACCCGATTTCCGACCTGCTGGATGCCGACGGCCATCAGTACGTCGATCTGGTCATGGAAGGCGGCGGCGTGCTCGGTGTCGCGCTGGCCGGCTATTCCTATGTGCTCGAATCGGCCGGCATCCGCTTCCTGGGGCTCGGCGGCACTTCGGCCGGCTCGATCAATGCGCTGGTGATCGCCGCGCTCGGCCCGCCGCATGCCGCCAAGAGCCAGCGGGTGGCGGAGGTGGTGGCCAACGTGCCGATGGCCAGCTTCATCGATGGCGATGGCGATGCCCGCGACTTCACCGACGCGATCGTCAACGGCGCCGGCAAGTTCAAGCTGGCGATGAAGGGCGCCCAGGTGATCGACAATTTCTCCGACGACCTCGGGCTGCATCCGGGACGGAAGTTCCGCGCCTGGCTCAGCGATCAGCTGGCCGCCAACGGCATCGCCACGCTGGCCGATCTCGACGCCATGCAGTCGGTGCAGCCGCCCGGCGGCTATCGTGTCCGGCCGGCGCCGGAGCGTCTGCATCCCTCGCAGCAGCGCAGCCCCGCGCAGGACGCCGACACCGGCAATGTGCGGGGCCGGCTGGCGGTGATCGCCGCCGATGTCACCACCGGCACCAAGGTCGAATTCCCGAAGATGGCCCCGCTGTACTGGGCCGATCCGGCCGCATTGAATCCTGCCGATTTCGTCCGCAGCTCGATGTCGGTGCCGGGATTCTTCCATCCGGTCCGCGTGAAGGGCATTCCGCAGGGGCCGGCGGCGCAGCAGCGCTGGACCGAGATGACCAGCTACAAGGGCCAGCGCCTGCCGAAGGAGTGCGTGTTCGTCGACGGCGGGATCATTTCCAACTTCCCGATCGCGGTGTTCCACAACCACGCCAAGGTGCCGCGCAGTCCGACGTTCGGCGTCAAGCTGGGGATACCGGCCGCCGAGCCGTCCGTGATCGATTCGCCGACCGAGCTGTTGGCGGGCGTCTTCAACGCGGCCCGCGGCGCGCTCGACCAGGATTTCCTGGTCGGCAATCCCGACTACCGCCACCTGATCACCTACATCGACACCGGCAAGCACAACTGGCTGAACTTCAACCTGTCGAACGCCGCCAAGATCGACCTGTTCCGCGAAGGCGCCAAAGCGGCGGCAGCGTTTCTCGATGGCTTCGACTGGGCGAACTACAAGCAGTTGCGCCTGCTCAAGGCCCAGCTGCGCAACCAGGACGGCAGCTGAAGCGAGCGGCGCGGTTCAGGCGGGCGCGAGCTTGGCCAGCGCTTCGATGACCAGCGGATTCAGCGTGGCCTCGCCGCGCGCCATGCTGGCCCGCAGCTGCTTCTGCATCCGCGGCTCCCAGAACTTGTCGATGTGGTTGGCCACGCCCGCCACCGCTTCGGCGTGATCCGGCTCGGCGGCAAAGAAGTCGGCGATGTTGTTGGCCATCTCGCTGAGGTTCTGCGGGTTCATGCGGGGATCTTCTCGGAATGGGGAGCAGCCGGCTGGCCGGCAGTGGCGGTCAGCCTGGCCGCGCAGGCGTAGACGACGTGCTGATGGTTGCGCGCGAAGCCGACCAGGGTCAGCCCGGCGTCCTCGGCGATCCGCACCGCCAGCGCCGTCGGTGCCGAGATCGCCGCCAGCAGCGGCATGCCGACGGTCGCTGCCTTCAGCACCATCTCGTAGCTGGCGCGCGAGGTGATCACCGCGAAGCCGCGCGCTGCGTCGAGCTGTGCCTGGCTCATCGCGCCGATCAGCTTGTCGAGCGCGTTGTGGCGGCCGACGTCCTCGCGCACCAGCAGCAGCCGGCCGGAAGGATCGGCCCAGCCGGCCGCGTGGGTGGCGCCGGTGACCGCGTTGATCGGCTGCCGCTGGCGCAACGCCTGCAACGCCCGGTGCACCGCCGCCTCATCGATCGGCACACCGGCCGGCACCCGCGGAGCCGGACGCATCGCCTCGGCGATCGACTCCGAGCCACACAGGCCGCAGCCGCTGCGGCCGGGCAGGTTGCGCCGGCGGTCGGCCAGCCGCGCATGGCGGTCTTCGGGAATCCGCAGCGATACCTCGTAGCCGTTGTCGAGCGCGGTGATCCGCAGGTCCTCGATGTCCTGCGCTTGCCCGACGATCGCTTCGCTGAGGCAGAAGCCGAGCGCGAAGTCGGCGAGGTCGCCCGGCGTGGCCATCATCACCACATGCGGCTGGCCGTTGAGCTGCAGCGCCACCGGCACTTCCTCGGCCACGCAGTCCTGCGTCGCCTGGCGCAGGCCGTCGCGCACGCTGGTGACCGGCAGCAGCGCGTAGCCGGCTGCCGAGTCGACGTCGAGCGTCGGCCTACTTGGCAATCGCGGCGTCGGCATCGCTGGCCTTGCGCAGCAGCTGCTGCTGTTCATCGCTGAATGCGCGGTAGCGGCGCTGCCATTCGCTGGGCTGGCTGACCCGCGTCACCTGCACGGCGGTGACCTTGAACTCCGGGCAGTTGGTTGCCCAGTCGGAGTTGTCGGTGGTGATCACGTTGGCGCCCGAGAACGGGTGGTGGAAGGTGGTGTAGACGACACCGGGCTGCACGCGCTCGGTGACCCGGGCGCGCAGCACGGTGTTGCCGGAGCGGCTTTCGATGCCGACCCAGTCGCCGTCGGCAACCCCGCGCGTTTCGGCATCGTGCGGATGGATCTCGAACACGTCCTCGCTGTGCCACTGGCTGTTGGCGGTGCGCCGGGTCTGCGCGCCGACGTTGTACTGCGACAGGATGCGGCCAGTGGTCAGGATCAGCGGGTACTGGGCGTTGACCTTCTCGTGGGTCGGCACGTATTCGGTCAGCAGGAAGCGGCCCTTGCCGCGTACGAACTCGTCGATGTGCATGGTCGGCGTGCCGAGTGGCGCTTCGTCATTGCAGGGCCACTGCACCGAACCCAGCGCATCGAGCTTGGCGAACGACACGCCCTTGAAGGTCGGCGTCAGCCGCGCGATCTCGTCCATGATCTCGGCCGAGGACGTGTAGTGCATCGGGTAGCCGAGCGCGTTCGACAGCATCTGCGTGGCTTCCCATTCGCCGACGCCGCTCTTCGGCCGCATCACCTGCCGCACCGGCGAGATGCGCCGCTCGGCATTGGTGAAGGTTCCGTCCTTTTCGAGGAACGAGGAGCCGGGCAGGAACACGTGGGCGAACTTCGCGGTTTCGTTCAGGAACAGGTCCTGGACGACTACGCATTCCATCGCGCTGAGTGCTGCGGTGACGTGCTGGGTATTGGGATCGCTCTGGGCGATGTCCTCGCCATGCACGTAGAGACCCAGGAATTCGCCATCGAGTGCGGCCTCGAACATGTTCGGAATCCGCAGGCCCGGCTCGTGCGACAGCGGCACCTTCCACTCGCCCTCGAACTCGCTGCGCGCCGTGGCATCCGACACATGCCGGTAGCCGGGCAGCTCGTGCGGGAAGCTGCCCATGTCGCAGGAGCCCTGCACATTGTTCTGGCCTCTGAGCGGGTTGATGCCGACACCTTCGCGGCCGACATTGCCGGTGGCCATCGCCAGATTGGCGATGCCGATCACCATCGTCGAACCCTGACTGTGCTCGGTGACGCCGAGGCCGTAGTAGATCGCGCCGTTTCCGCCAGTCGCATAGAGCCGTGCAGCGCCGCGCACCATCGCCGCCGGCACGCCGGTGACTGCTTCCATCGCTTCCGGCGAGTTGCGGGCCTGGGCGACGAAATCGCGCCATTTGTTGAACGAGGCGACATCGCAGCGCTCGGCAACAAAGTCCTCCTTCACCAGCCCTTCGGCCACGATCACGTGGGCGAGGCTGTTGATCAGCGCGACATTGGTGCCGGGCTTGAGCTTCAGGTGGTAGTCGGCCTCGATGTGCGGCGTGCGCACCAGGTCGATGCCGCGCGGGTCGGCGACGATCAGCCTGGCGCCCTGGCGCAGCCGGCGCTTCATCGCGCTGGCGAATACCGGATGGCCGTCGGTCGGATTGGCGCCGATGACCACGATGACATCGCTCTGCATCACCGAGTCGAAGGTCTGGGTGCCGGCCGACTCGCCGATGGTCTGCTTCAGGCCATAACCGGTCGGCGAGTGGCAGACGCGGGCGCAGGTATCGACGTTGTTGTTGCCGAAGGCGGCGCGGACCATCTTCTGGACCACGTACACCTCTTCGTTGGTGCAACGGCTCGACGTGATCGCGCCGACCGAGCCACGGCCCGCCTTGGCCTGGATGCGCTTGAACTCGGCAGCCGCGTGGTCGATGGCTTCCTGCCAGCTCACTTCGCGCCACGGATCGGAAATCTTCGCGCGGACCATCGGCTGGGTGATCCGGTCCTTGTGCGTTGCATAGCCGATCGCGAAGCGGCCCTTGACGCAGGAATGGCCGTGGTTCGCATGGCCGTCCTTGTTCGGCACCATGCGGACGATTTCCTCGCCCTTCATCTCGGCGCGGAAAGAACAGCCGACGCCGCAGTAGGCGCAGGTGGTGGTGATGCTGTGCTCGGCCTGGCCCTTGGCGATCAGCGTCTTTTCGCTGAGCGTGGCGGTCGGGCAGGCGGCGACGCAGGCGCCGCAGGACACGCACTCGGAAGCCATGAAGTCATCGTTCTGGCTCGGGCTGACCTTGGAGTCGAAGCCGCGCCCCTGGATGGTCAGCGCCAAGGTGCCCTGCTGCTCGTCGCAGGCGCGGACGCAGCGCGAGCAGACGATGCACTTGCTCGGATCGAACGTGAAATAAGGATTCGACTCGTCCTTGGCCACGAAGCGCTCGTTGGCCTTGCCATTGATCTTGGCGTGGACATGGTTGTCGCCGTCATAGCCATAGCGCACCTCGCGCAAGCCCACGGCACCGGCCATGTCCTGCAGCTCGCAATGGCCGTTGGCGGGGCAGGTCAGGCAGTCCAGCGGGTGATCGGAGATGTACAGCTCCATCACGCCGCGGCGCAGGTCGGCCAGCTTGTCGTTCTGTGTGGTCACCTTCATGCCGTCGGCGACCAGGGTCGTGCACGAGGCCGGATAGCCGCGCATGCCCTCGATCTGCACCAGACACAGCCGGCAGGAGCCGAACGCCTCCAGCGTGTCGGTCGCGCACAGCTTGGGGATGTTGATGTCGGCGAGTGCCGCCGCGCGCATCACCGAGGTGCCTTCCGGCACCGTGACCTCGCGGCCGTCGATGGATAGCGTGACCTGCTTCGCCGGGGCCTCGGCGATGGTGGTCTTCTGGCCGACATTGCGCGGCGGGCGCGGGGCGGGGGTGCCGAGATCCTTGTCGATGATCGAGAACATGGTGCTTACCTCGAGGTACGCATTGCGACGTCTTGAAAATCAACGTCAACGGTTAAACGCAAAGGCGCAAAGGGAAAAGAAAGGACGCAAAGAAAAGTCTTGTGAACGTCAGAGTTGATTGACGATTCGGCGGGTCCCGTCTCGAAGGGAATCGGCGTGAAAATTGAACAGCAAGCCGAGACGCTTTCCTGACAAGCGTAGATAGGTGAGCACTTGGGCGGAATGAACGGGTGCAAGTGCAATGACCGCTTTGAGTTCGACAATAACCGCATCTTCAATAAGGAAATCAACGCGATACGAATCGCCAAGATCGTTGCCTTTGTAGCGCGCAGGCAATGCGAGTTGGCGATGGAAGTGAAGCCCGCGCGCAGCGAGCTCAATCGCGAGGGCTGCCTCATAGGCTGACTCAAGGAGTCCGATGCCAAGTTCGGTGTGAACCTCGATGGCGGCACCAATGACGATTTTCGAGCATTCATTCTCATCCACCTTTGCGTCCTTTCTTTTCCCTTTGCGCCTTTGCGTTTAACGGTTGATGTTCGCCAGTCCAGCCGAGCGGGACTGCGGCCGGAAGTCGTCGGGAAAATGATTCAGCGCCGACAGCACCGGGAACGGCGCCATGCCGCCGAGTGCGCACAGCGAGCCGGCCAGCATCGTGTCGCAGAGGTCGCGCAGCAGCGCTTCCTGCTTCACGGCTTCGTCGCCGGCGACCAAGCGGTCGATTACTTCCATGCCGCGGGTCGAGCCGATGCGGCAGGGCGTGCATTTGCCGCAGGACTCGGCGGCGCAGAATTCCATCGAGAAGCGCGCCTGTTCGGCCATATCGACGGTGTCGTCGAACACGGTGATGCCGCCGTGGCCGACCATGTTGTTGAGCTTGGCGTAGGCCTCGTAATCGAGCGGCAGGTCGAACTGCGATTCCGGGATGTACGAGCCCAGCGGGCCGCCGACCTGCACGGCGCGGATCGGCCGTCCCGATAGCGTGCCGCCGCCGTAGGTGTAGAGCAGGTTGCGCAGCGTGACGCCGAAGGCCTTTTCGACCAGCCCGCCGAACTTCACGTTGCCGGCCAGCTGCACCGGCAGCGTGCCGCGCGAGCGGCCGACGCCGAAGTTCTTGTAGTGCTCCGCACCCTTGTCGAGGATCACCGGCACCGAGGCCAGGGTGATGACGTTGTTGATCACCGTCGGGCAGCCGAACAAACCTTTTATCGCCGGCAGCGGTGGCTTGAAGCGGACCATGCCGCGCTTGCCTTCCAGCGATTCCAGCAGCGCGGTTTCCTCGCCGCAGATGTAGGCGCCGGCGCCCATCCGCACTTCAAGATGGAAGCGCTTGCCGCTGCCGCAGATGTCGTCGCCGAGCCAGCCCTCGCGCATCGCGGCGGCAATCGCTTCGTTCAGCGCGACTTCCGCGTACGGGTATTCGCAGCGCAGGTAGATGTAGCCGCGCGTGGCACCCACCGCGAGGCCGGCGATGGTCATGCCTTCGATCAACAGGAAGGGGTCGCCTTCGCAGACCATGCGATCGGCGAAGGTGCCGGAATCGCCTTCGTCGGCGTTGCAGACGATGTACTTCTGCGCGGCATCGGCACCCGCGACGCCGGGGGCGGCGCCCGGCGTGCCGAGCACCGTCTTCCACTTGATGCCGGCCGGAAACGCCGCGCCGCCACGGCCGCGCAGGCCGGAATCGGTGACGGCGGCGACGATGTCGGCCGGCGCCATCGCCAGCGCATTGCTCAGGCCGCGATAGCCGCCGTGCGCCCGATAGTCGGTGAGGCTGACCGGATCGGTGATGCCGGCGCGGGCGAAGGTCAGGCGCTCCTGCGTCTTCAGGTAGGGATGTTCGTCGACCACGCCGATCGACAGCGGATGCGCCGCGCCCAGACCGGCCGCGAACAGGCTGGCGACATCGGTGGCATCCACCGGTCCGTAGCCGATCCGGCCGGCTGTAGTTGCGACTTCAACCAGCGGTTCGAGCCAGAACAGCCCGCGCGAGCTGTTGCGGATCAGTTCGATGGCGATGCCGCGCTTCGCCGCTTCGGTGGTGATTGCCGCTGCCACTTCGTCGGCACCCAGCGAGACCGCCGTCGAATCACGCGGGACATAGACCGTGATCGACTTCATGCGACGACTCCGGTCAGGCGATCGAAGCGCTCCGGCGTCACCCGGCCCTTCAGCTGCATGTCGATCAGCAGGCTCGGGCCAGTGGCGCAGTTGCCGAGGCAGTAGGCCGGCTCCAGCGTGTAGCGGCCGTCGGCCGTGGTTTCGTGGAAGTCGATCCCGAGTGTTGCCTTGACGTGCGCTTCCAGTGCCCGGCCGCCGACCGCCTGGCAGGCCTCGGCGCGGCATAGGTGGATGACGTGCTCGCCGGGCTGTTCGCTGCGGTACCAGTGATAGAACGAGACCACGCCGTGCACTTCGGCGCGCGACAGGTTGAGCGCCTTGGCGACGATCGGCACGGCGTCTTTCGGCACATGGCCGAGCGCGCGCTGGATGCCGTGCAGCACCGGCAGCAGCGCGCCGGGCAGTTGGCCGAGGCGGGCCAGCACGTCGTCGATGGCGGCGCGTTGCGCGGCGCTCAGGTTCGACAGCTCGGCGAGCTTGATCGGCGGCTTGCGCTCGAAGGTGGAGGTCGACATGGGATTTGTCTTGATTCGGTGATTACTTGAACAGGATCGCGGCCTTGGCGACGGTCTGCGCCACGCCCCAGGCCAGCGGAATGCCGACCGCCAGCCAGGCGATCAGGACCAGCGCGACAGGGCTGGCGGCTGCGGGAACGGCTGCCGATGCGGTGCCGGCGGCGACAGTTTCACGCGCCAGTTTCCTGGCGCTGCCGAGTTCCTCGTCGCTCATCTGCCATTTCGGTGCCACTGGCCGGATCAGCAGGTTGCAGACGAAGCCGGCGACCAGCAGCGCGGCCAGGATCAGCATCGTGGTGTCGTAGGCCTGTGCCTTCTCGACCCCGTGCCCGATCTGGAACTCGCGCAGGTAGTTGACGATCACCGGGCCGAAGATGCCGGCCACCGACCAGGCGGTGAGCAGGCGGCCGTGGATCGCGCCGACGAACTGGGTGCCGAACAGATCGGCGAGATAGGCCGGCACCGTGGCGAAGCCGCCGCCGTACATCGACAGGATCAGGCAGAAGGCGCCGGTGAACAGCGCGATCGAGCCGGCGTGGCCGGCGCTCGGGGCCGAGGCGTACAGCGCGGTGCCGAGCACGAAGAAGATCGCGTAGGTGGCCTTGCGGCCCAGACGATCCGACATCGACGCCCAGAAGAAGCGGCCGCCGATGTTGAACAGGCTCAGCAGGCCGGTGAAGCCGGCGGCGATCGCGGCAATCTGCGCGGCTTGCGTCGCATCAAGCGCGCCGATCGCGGCATCGACGCCAATGAGTTTTCCGCCGAACACTTCCTGCAGCATCGGCGAGGCCATGCCGATCACGCCGATGCCGGCGGTGACGTTCAGGCACAGCACCGCCCACACCAGCCAGAACTGCGGCGTCCGGTGGGCGTTGCCGAGGTGGACGTGGCGGCTGGCGATCATGGCGTTGGCCGCAGCGGCCGGCGGTGTCCATCCAGCCGGCTTCCAGCCGGCGGCAGGCACCCGATAGGCCAGCGCGCCGGCGGTCATGAACAGCGCGTAGAGCAGCGCCATCGCGACGAAGGTTTCGGCAACGCCGACCGAAGTCGGCGTTGCGAAGCGGGTCATCAGCAGCTGCGCCAGCGGCGAGCCGATCATCGCGCCGCCGCCGAAACCCATGATCGCCATGCCGGTGGCCATGCCGCGGCGATCCGGGAACCACTTGATCAGGGTCGATACCGGCGAGATGTAGCCGAGGCCCAGGCCGATGCCGCCGATCACGCCGGAGCCGAGCAGCATCAGCCAGAACTGGTGCAGGTGGATGCCCAGCGCCGACACCAGCATGCCGCCGCACCAGCAGAGCATCGACACCAGTCCGGCCTTGCGCGGGCCGGCGCGTTCCAGCCAGCCGCCGAACACGGCTGCCGACGAGCCGAGGAAGACGAAGAACAGGGTGTACATCCAGCCCAGCGTCGACACCCGCCAGTCGCAGCCGGTGGCGAACAGTTCGCCGAGGAAGCCGGTGCCGTCGGGGCAGGCCTGCGGCGCGCTGATCCCCACCGCCTTCGACAGTGGTAGCCAGAACACGCTGAAGCCGTAGGCCATGCCGATGCACAGATGGATCGCCAGCGCAGCCGGCGGCACCAGCCAGCGGTTGAAGCCGGGGCCGGCGATGGTCCGTTCCTTGGACAGAAAATCCACTGCCGAACCGGTGGCGCGGTCCTGCGCGATGCTGCTCATTCCTCCTCCGGGGCTGGACGGTAAGCCGTCGTTTTTATGTGCTGAAAGACATATGGAAACGCGGCCGTTCACCAGCCAGGACGTAACGGTAGTCTTCACTCCCGACGATGAAAATATGTATCGTAAAGCCGTTGCGATTCCGGCTTTGCCACTTCCATTCCTGCCACGGCGGACAACACGATGTTCAAGGTTTCGATCCAGCCGCAGTGGCAGCTTGAACAGCCGGATGGCAAGCAGTCGTTGCCGAGGCTGGTGGAGCTGCTGGCCCGCGTCCGCGAGACCGGCACGCTGGCCGAGGCCTGCGTGCAGGCCGGGCTGTCATACCGCTACGCCTGGGGTCTGCTGCAGGACGGCACGCGCACCTTTGGCGCCCCGCTGGTGACCATGCAGCGCGGCCGGGGCGCGGTGCTGACGCCGCTGGCCGAAAAACTGGTCTGGGCCGACAAGCGCATCAATGCCCGGCTGGCGCCGCTGCTCGACAGCCTGGCCTCGGAACTGGAAGTGGAGCTGGAGCGGGCGCTCAGCGACACCGGCGCCATCCTGCGCGTGCAGGCCAGCCACGGTTTCGCGGTGGAAACCCTGCGCGACTGGTTCGTACGCAGCCGGATTCCGATCGACCTCAAGTACCGGTCGAGCTTCGAGGCGCTCAGCTCGCTGAAGGGCGCGGCCTGCGATCTGGCCGGCTTCCACGTGCCGGTCGGCGATTTCGAAGCGCAGGCGCTGAGCCAGTACGCCGCCTGGCTGAAGCCGCAGACCCAGCGGCTGATCATGCTGGCCACGCGCCGCCAGGGCCTGATCGTCGCGCCCGGCAATCCGAAGCGGATCGCATCGCTGGCGGACCTGACCCGCGAGGACGTCCGCTTCGTCAACCGCCAGCCGGGCTCCGGCACCCGGATGCTGCTCGACCTGATGCTGGAGCGCGCCCATCTCGACGGCAGCCAGATCCGCGGCTTCGACAGCGGCGAATTCACCCACGCGGCCGTGGCTGCCTATGTCGCCAGCGGCATGGCCGACGCCGGCGTCGGCGTGGAAGCCGCCGCCAAGCGCTTCGATCTCGGCTTCGTGCCGCTGGCCGGCGAGCGCTACTTCTTCCTGTGCTCGAAGTCGGCGCTCAAGACCCCGGCGCTGCAAAGCGTCATCGACACCCTGTGCAATCCGGACTTCCGCAATCTGGTCAATGCCCTGCCGGGCTATGACGCCGCCCACTGCGGCGCCGTGCTGGCGATCGACGAAGCCTTCCCGGAGTTCGGGCGGATGTCGAAAGGCCGCAGCGCGGCGCGGGTACGGGCAGGCTGAATCAGCCGCCGGCGCGCAGCCGCGCGGCGGTCAGCGTGTTGTCCATCAGCATCGCCACGGTCATCGGTCCGACGCCACCCGGCACCGGCGTGATGAACGCGGCGCGTTCGGCGGCCGCCGCGAACTCGACATCGCCGCACAGCTTGCCGGTCGGCAGACGGTTGATGCCGACGTCGATGACGATCGCGCCGTCGCGCAGCCACGCGCCCTTGATCATCTCCGGAATGCCGGTGCCGACCACCAGGATCTCGGCGCGGCCGACTTCCTCGGCCAGATCGCGGGTGCGGCTGTGGGCGACGGTCACCGTGCAGCCGAGCAGCAGCAGTTCGAGCGCCATCGGCCGGCCGACGATGTTCGACTGGCCGACCACCAGCGCCCGCTTGCCGGCCAGCGGCACGCCGGTCGATTTCAGCAGTTCGACACAGCCCCAGGGCGTGCACGGCCGCAAGGTCGGCGTCTTCTGGGCCAGACGGCCGAAGTTGTACGGATGGAAGCCGTCGACGTCCTTGTCCGGCCGGATGCGCTCGATGACCTTGTCGGCGTCGATGTGCTTCGGCAGCGGCAGCTGCACGAGGATGCCGTCGATGCCGTCGTCGGCATTGAGCCGGTCGACCACGGCCAGCAGCTCCGCCTCGCTGACCGTGGCGTCGAGATGGTTCGGCACCGAGCGGATGCCGATCTTTTCGCAGGTCAGGCGCTTGTTGCGGACGTAGATTTCCGAGGCCGGATCGGCACCGACCAGCACCGTGGCCAGCGCCGGCGCGCGATGGCCGGCCGCGACCCGCGCGGCGACCGCCTGGCGGACCCGCTCATGGACCTGCGCTGCCACCGCTTTGCCGTCGATGAGTTGTGCCGTCACGCCTGTTCGCTCCGCTGCTGGGTGGGCGCGGATTCTCGCATGACGGGGGCTGGCCCTTGTGCCCGGAGGCCTTCACGTACACTGCGCCGCCCGTGCCAGAACGCTGATCCGCGCCGTCCATGTCCCGCCTCGAAGTCCACCAGCTCGTCGTCAGCCGTGGCGATCGGGTCGTGCTCGATGGCCTCAGCTTTTCGGTCGCCGCCGGCGAGGTGCTGCACATCCTCGGCCGCAATGGCGCCGGCAAGACCTCGCTGCTGGAAGTGCTGTGCGGCCTGCGTCGGGCCGACAGCGGCCGCATCGCGCCACAGCCGGAAACGCGCGAGCGGCACTGGGTGGGTCACAAGAACGCGCTGAACCCCAGTCTGTCGGCGCTCGAGAACCTGCAGTTCTGGGCGGCGCTGAACGGCGAGCGGCTCGATGATCCGCGCGCCGCGCTGGCGGCGGTCGGCCTGCTGAAGCCGCAGCAGAACCGGCCCTCCGGTCAGCTGTCGACCGGCCAGAAGCGGCGTGCCGCGCTGGCCCGCTTGGTCGCCGTGCCGCGCCGCTGGTGGTTTCTCGACGAGCCTCTGGCCGGGCTCGACGTGCAGGGGCTGGCGCTGTTCGCCGAACTGCTCGGCCGGCACCTGGCCGGCGGCGGTGCGGTGCTGGTGACCAGCCACCAGCCGCTGCCCGGCGAGCTGCCGAGCCTGCGCCATCTGGACCTGAGCGCCGCCGCATGAGCGCCGCCGTCGCCGTGTTCCGCCGCGAACTGCGCATCGCCCTGCGCCGGCGCGCCGAATGGGTCCAGCCGCTGGTCTTCTACGGCATCGTCGCGCTGCTGTTTCCGCTCGGCATCGCCCCGGAATCGCCGGCGCTGAAGGTGTTCGCGCCGGCCATCATCTGGGTCGGCGCGCTGCTGGCCGCGCTGCTCGGCGTGGAGCGGCTGTTCCGGGCCGATCTCGACGATGGCAGCCTGGAGCAGATGCTGATCGCCGACGCGCCGCTGGCGCTGCTGATCGCCGCCAAGCTGGCTGCCCAGTGGCTGCTGACCGCCGCGCCGCTGGTGCTGGCCTCGCCACTGCTCGGGCTCGGGCTGGGGCTTGAGCCCGGCCCGGTGGCGATCCTGTTCTGGAGCCTGCTGCTCGGCACGCCGACCTTGATCTTCACCGGCGGCTTCGCGGCAGCGCTGACCGTCGGCGCGCCGCGCGCCGGGCTGATGCTGCCGATCCTGGTGCTGCCGCTGATGACGCCGGCGGTGATCTTCGGCGGCGGCGCAGTGCGGGCGGCGGCCGCCGGCCTGCCGCCGGATGCGCCGCTGTATTTCCTCGGCGCGCTGCTGGCCCTGAGCCTGACCCTGCTGCCGATGGCCGCCGCCGGCGCGCTGCGCAACGCGCTCGGCTGACTTCGGCCGGGCCCGGCGGACGGGATCGGCGGGTCTGAGAACCTCACCCGATGTTCATTCGGGCCGGCGGGGGGAACGGGCATAATGCGCCGGCGCGAAATGCCCGCCTCGCGTCATCCGTCTCCCATCCGAACCCTGCAGGACCGCGCCCGGACCATGTGGACCTGGTTTCACCGACTGGCCTCGCCGCCCAGCTTCTACCGTTTCGCCGACCGGCTTGCGCCGTGGCTGCTGGTGTCCGGGCTGCTGCTGATCGGCTGGGCTGTCTGGCTGGGCCTGTTCGTCGCGCCCGCCGATTACCAGCAGGGCGATGCGTTCCGGATCATCTACGTGCACGTGCCGGCGGCGGCGCTGAGCCTGTCGATCTACACGGCTATGTCGGTGGCCGGCGCGATCGCGCTGATCTGGCGCATGAAGCTGGCCGAGGTGGCGGTGGTGTCGGCAGCGCCGATCGGCGCCAGCTTCACGGCACTGGCGCTGGTCACCGGCATGCTCTGGGGCAAGCCGACCTGGGGCGCCTACTGGGTCTGGGACGCGCGGCTGACCTCCGAACTGGTGCTGCTGTTCCTCTACCTCGGCGTGATCGGCCTGCAGCAGGCCTATTCCGACGCCCGAATGGCGGCCCGGGCCTGTGCCTGGCTGGCGCTGGTCGGCGTCGTCAACGTGCCGATCGTTCACTACTCGGTGCAGTGGTGGAACTCGCTACACCAGGGCTCGACCCTGCTCAGCGCCGAAGCGATCGCCAATCCCAAGATGGCGCCCAGCATGCTCAAGCCGCTGCTGCTGTCGATGGCCGGCAACTACCTTTTCTTCGGCGCCGTCTGGCTGCGCCGGATGCAGAACGGTGTGCTGCTGCGCGAGCGCCGGGCGAAGTGGGTGAGGGAGATCGCGTTGCCGGCTGATCTGCCGAACGCCCGACCGCTGGCGGGAGGGCCGGGCACGGCCAAGCGCGGGGATCGGACATGAACGAGAAGCACGCCATCTTCATCTGGACCAGCTACGGCCTGACCGCCGCGCTGCTGCTCTGGAACTGGCTCAGCCCGTGGCTGACGCGCAACGATTTGCAGCGGCGTTTGTCTGAGGACGCGCCCGACGAGGATTTCCAGGAATGACCAAGCGTAACCAGCGGCTGCTCGGTGTGGCTGCCTTGCTGATCGGGGTCGGTGTGGCCGCCACGCTCGGCTTCACCGCCTTCCGCAAGAACATGATGTATTTCTACACGCCGAGCGACCTCGTGGCCGGCACCGTGCCGGTCGGCGCGGCGGCCCAGCTGGGTGGTCTGGTCGAGACCGGCAGCCTGACCCGAGGCGAAGGCCTGAAGGTGGAGTTCCGGGTCGCCGACTGCGCGAAGAACATCCCGGTCCGCTACGAAGGCGTGCTGCCGGACCTGTTCCGCGAAGGGCAGGGCGTGGTCGCCGACGGCTACATGAATGCCGAGCACGTGTTTATCGCCACCCGCATCCTCGCCAAGCACGACGAGAACTACATGCCGCCGCAGGTGGCCGACGCACTGAAGGGCAACCCGGACACTGGCAAGCATTCCTGCATGCCCTTCAAGGCGGTCGACAAGACGGTGGCCGCGTCGTGATTCCGGAACTCGGCCATTTCGCGCTGATTCTGGCGCTCGGCATCGCCTTTCTGCAGACCGTCGCGCCGCTGCTCGGCTACCAGCGTCGCGATGCCAAGCTGCTGGCCTTCGCCGGCTCGGCCGCGCAGGCGCAGTTCTTCTGCATCGCGTTCGCCTACGCCTGCCTGACGATCGCCTTCATCAACACCGATTTCTCGGTCGCCTACGTCGCGCAGAACGCCCATACCGACCTGCCGATGATCTACCGGGTGTCAGCGGTCTGGGGGGCGCACGAGGGCTCGCTGCTGCTGTGGATGCTGATGCTGTCCGGCTGGACCTTCGCGGTGTCGGTGTTCAACCGGCGGATTCCGGCCGAACTCAGCGCGCTGGTGATCGCCGTCCTCGGCGTCATCAGCACCGGCCTGCTGCTGTTCATGCTCTTGACCTCCAACCCCTTCGAGCGCCTGTTCCCGGTGCCGCTGCAGGGCCGCGATCTCAATCCGCTGCTGCAGGACTTTGGCCTGGCGATCCATCCGCCGACGCTCTACATGGGCTATGTCGGCTTCAGCGTGGCGTTCGCGTTCGCGGTCGCGGCACTGATCACCGGCAAGCTCGACGCCGCCTGGGCGCGCTGGACTCGGCCGTGGACGACCACTGCCTGGATGTTCCTGACCTTGGGCATCACGCTCGGGTCCTGGTGGGCCTACAACGAGCTGGGTTGGGGCGGCTGGTGGTTCTGGGATCCGGTCGAAAACGCCTCGTTCATGCCGTGGCTGGCCGGCACCGCGCTGATCCATTCGCTGGCGGTCACCGAAAAGCGCGGCCTGCTGAAAAGCTGGACCGTGCTGCTGGCAATCCTGACCTTCTCGCTGTCGCTGCTCGGCACCTTCCTGGTTCGTTCCGGCGTGCTGGTGTCAGTGCATGCCTTCGCCAGCGATCCGGCGCGCGGCCTGTTCATCCTGATCTTCATGGCGCTGGTCACCGGCAGCGCGCTGACTCTGTACGCATGGCGGGCGCCGAAGCTGGCGACGGTCGGCGAGCTGCACCTGTTCTCGCGTGAAGGCCTGCTGCTGCTGAACAACGTGTTCCTGGTCGTGGCCTGCGCGGCGATCCTGGTCGGCACGCTGTACCCGCTGGTCATCGATGCGCTGAAGCTTGGCAAGATTTCGGTCGGCCCGCCGTACTTCAATGCCGTGTTCCTGCCGCTGATGGTGCCGCTGTTCGTGCTGGTCGGCTTCGGCGCCGTGGTGCCGTGGAAGAAGGGCCGGGCCGGCGAAACCTGGCAGCGCCTGAAGATGCCGGCGCTGTTCGCGGTGGCCTTCGCGATCGTCGTGCCGCTGGCGCTGCACGGTCGGGCCGCGCTGCTGGCGGTGACCGGCGGCCTGCTCGGCGCCTGGACCATCGTCGCGGCGGCGCAGGATGTCTCGCGGCGGATTCGCGCCAAGCCCTCGTTCGCTGCCGGTCTGGCTTCGGTGCCGCGCGCCAGCTGGGGCATGACCTTGGCCCACGCCGGCCTTGGCGTCTGGGCGCTCGGCGTTGCCTTCGTGATCAGCTACGGCTACGAGAAGGACGTGCGGCTGGCGCCGAACGCTCGCACCGAGATCGGCGATTTCAGCTTCGGCTTCGTCGGCGCCACCGAGGCCAAGGGACCGAACTTCATCGCCCAGCAGGGCGAGGTGACGATCGAGCGCGGCGACCACTCGGTGACCACGCTGTACCCGCAGAAGCGCTTCTACCCGTCGCAGCGCAATGTCATGACCGAGTCGGCGGTCGACGCCACCTTGCTGCGCGATCTCTATGTTTCGCTCGGCGAAGGCTTCGAGGACGGCTCGTGGAGCCTGCGCATCTATGTCAAGCCGATGATCCGGCTGATCTGGCTCGGCGGCGTGCTGATGTTCCTCGGTGGCTGTCTGGCCGCCAGCGATCGGCGCTATCGCCTTGCGAAGGCGGCGGACCGCCGGCTCGCGGTCGACGGCGGCACCCAGGCAGCCTGACGGAGTCCCGATGCGCTACGCGATTCCCCTGGTGGTGCTGGCGGTGCTGATCGGCTTCTTCGCGGTTGGCCTGAACCGCGATCCCCGGCTGCTGCCGAGCCCGCTGATCGGCAAGGCCGCGCCGGCCTTCGATCTGCCGGTGCTGGCCGCGCCAGCGGCGGCCGATACGGCAGTTGCCGCGCCGCAACGGCTCGGCAATGCCGCCTTCGCCGGCAAGCCGTATCTGGTCAATTTCTTCGCCAGCTGGTGCGCCGGCTGCCAGGTCGAACACCCCTACCTGATGACGCTGGCCCGCCAGGGCGTGGTGACCCTGGTCGGCGTCGACTACAAGGACGCCCAGGCTGATGTCAGCCAGTGGCTGGCGGCCCGGGGCAATCCGTATGCGCCGATCCTCGTCGACCTCGACGGCCGGGCCGGCATCGACTTCGGCGTCTACGGCGTGCCGGAAACCTTCCTGGTCGGCGCCGATGGCCGGGTGCTGCACAAGCACGTCGGACCATTGACGCCGGAAGCCTTCGAGCACGATTTCAAGCCGCTGCTCGGAGCCGGCTCGTGAGGTCGTGGGCGGCGGCGCTGCTTGCGCTCGGACTGGCGCTGACCGCCGTCAGCGAGGCGCAGGTGACCGTCGAAAAGCCGGAGATTCCGCTCAGCAGCGAGCAGGAAGCGCGGCTGGCCGAACTGCTGCCGGACCTGCGCTGCCTGGTCTGCCAGAACGAATCGCTGGCCGAATCGCGGGCGCCGCTGGCGCTGGACCTCAAGTACGAAGTGCGCGGGCTGGTGGCGTCCGGCAAGTCGGCCCCGGAAATCAAGCAGTACCTGGTCGACCGCTACGGTGATTTCGTGCTGTTCCGGCCGCCGTTCGATCCCCGCACCTGGTTGCTCTGGCTCGGGCCGATCGGGCTGGTGCTGCTGGCGCTGTGGGTGCTGCTGCGCCAGATCCGGGGCAGCCGCCGCGCGGCTGCCGCTGCTCCGCTCCCGCCGGTCGATGACGCGGCGCTGAAGAAACTGCTCGACGAATGAACGCGACACTTCTGACCGGCCTGGCGATGGCCGGCCTGCTGCTGCTGGCCGTGCTGCTGGCCACCCATCCGTGGTGGCGCAGCCGGGGCGGCAGCCGCCAGAACCGCCGCGCCGCCAATGTCGCGGCCTACCGGCTGCGGGTCGCCGAGATCGACAACGAGACGGCCGCTGGCCTGATCCCGGCCGATGAAGCTGCCGCGCTGCGCGCCGAACTCGATGCCCGGGTGCTGACCGACGCCGACGGCACCGAGCCGGAACTGGCCCAGAAGGTCGAGCGCCGTCCGGGCGCGATCGTTCTGGTGGCGCTGCTGCTGACGATGTTCGCCAGCGGCTGGTACCTGTGGCGCGGTGGCTGGGAGACGCAGCAGCAGATCGCCGCCGGGCCGCCGCCGGCACCGGCGATCGACCCGGCGATCGCTGCGATGGTCGACAAGCTGGCGACCCGACTGAAGGCCAATCCCGACGACGCCGAGGGCTGGTCGATGCTCGGCCGCTCGTACATGGTCACCCAGCGCTTCGCCGAAGCCGCCGCCGCGATGGCGGAGGCCAACAAGCGCGCCGCCGCACCGCGCGCCGACTGGCTGGCCGATGAGGGCGAGGCGCTGGCGTTCGCCGGTGGCGAGGATGTCAGCGGCCCGGCGGCCGAACGCTTCGAGGAAGCGCTGAAGCTCGACCCGGCCTATCCGAAGGCGCTCTGGTACGGCGGTCTCGGCGCGGTCGGGGCCGGTGACTATGCGACCGGGCGCGCCCGCTGGCAGCAGCTGATCGACCAGCCGGATCTCGACGAGAACATGCGCACCGTGCTGCGCGAACGGGTGGCCGCGCTCGACAAGGCGCTGGCCGAACGGGGCCTGAGTGCCGCTGAAGCGCCGGCCGCCGGGCCAGCGGCTGCCGCGCCTGCCGCAGCGGTCAGCCTGCGGGTGCAGGTGGCGCTGGCGCCGGCCTTGGCCGGCAAGGTGCCCGCCGGCGCGATCCTGTTCGTGTTCGCCAAGGCGGCGTCCGGGCCGCCGATGCCGCTGGCCGTGCAGCGGCTGGCCGATGCCCGCCTGCCGCTGACCGTCACGCTCGACGACAGCATGGCGATGGCGCCGGGGCTGAAGCTGTCGGCTTTCGAGCAGTACGTGATCACCGCGCGGCTCAGTGCCGGTGGCAGCGTGCAGGCGCAGGCGGGCGATCTGGAGGGTCGCGCCGAAGCGCGCCGGGCGACGGCTTCCGAGGCCCCGGTGAGCGTGATCATCGACACGGTCGTGCCCTGAATTCCGCTGATAAGCGGCTGAAAATATCCAATTTCCCGAGCAAGGCGCGTAACATTCGCGCGCGGCGAAGTGATTCGCCGACTCCCGGACCCCGATGAGCACCACGACTGCCCGCGTTTTCGATCTCCCGGCCTTGCCGCCGGTGTTGCCCGCCTTCGCACGCGCCGCGCTGTCAGCATCCCGGAAGGTGAAATCGCCGGTCGAGATCCCGCAGTGGACCGTCCGCGTCGCCAGCCTCGGCTTCGATCGCCAGCACGTCGCCGCCTACAACGCGCTGTGCGGCTTCCCCCGGGCTGACCAGATCGCCATGACCTACCCGCAGGTGCTGGCGACGCCGCTGTACCTGAACCTGATGACCCGGCCCGGCTTTCCGCTGCCGCTGATGGGGCTGGTGCACGTCCGCAACACCATCGAGTCGCGCCGCGAACTGGCGATCGACGAGAACTTCGATGCATCGGTCCGGCTCGGCGACAGCCGTGAAGTGCGAGCCGGCCTGGAACTGGACCTGATCATCAGCTTCAGCGATCTCGATGGCGACGTGATCTGGCAGGCCACGATGACGCTGCTGCGCCGGGGCGTGAAGCGCGACGGCGAAGCCGCCATACGGACGCCGGCCGCAGTGGCCAGCGCGGCGCAGGAACCGGGCATCGCCCAGTACCTGACGATCCGCGCGCCGGAAGACATCGGCCGCCGCTATGCGCGGATCTCGCAGGACTTCAACCCGATCCACCTGTACGCCACGTCCGCCAGGCTGTTCGGCTTCAAGCGGGCCATCGCCCATGGCCTGTGGACCAAGGCGCGGGTGCTGGCCGAACTGTCGCCGAGGCTGCCCGAGGCGCCCCGCCGTTTCGACATCCAGTTCCGCCAGCCGCTGCTGCTGCCGGGCCGCGCGACCCTGCGCCATGTCCAGGGCGCCGACGGCATCGACTGTTCTTTGGTCGAAGCCCAGGGCGGCAAGGTCCATCTGTCCGGGACCCTGCGATAGACTTTTTGACGATGATTTTTCTCTTGCGCGTCGACCCCGGTCGATCGCCTCTCCCCATCAAACGCTCATAGCCGAGGCTGTCTCCACATGCGGATCAGAAAAGCAGTGTTCCCGGTCGCCGGACTTGGTACCCGCTTCCTGCCGGCCACCAAGGCCAGTGCCAAGGAAATGCTGCCGGTGGTCGACAAGCCGCTGATCCAGTACGCCGTGCAGGAAGCGATTTCCGCAGGTGCCGAAGAGCTGATCTTCATCACCGGCCGTTCGAAGAATTCGATCATGGATCACTTCGACAAGGCCTATGAACTGGAGGCCGAACTGGCCTCGCGCGGCAAGGGCAAGCTGCTGGAAACGGTGCAGGAAATCCTGCCGCCGGGCATCACCTGCATCTTCATCCGCCAGGCCGAAGCGCTGGGCCTGGGCCACGCCGTACTGTGCGCCTGGCCGGCGGTGGGCGACGAGGACTTCTCGGTGATCCTCGCCGACGACCTGATCGACGGCCGCCTGCGGCCGTGCCTGGCGCAGATGCAGCGCGTCTACCAGGAGTACGGCACCAGCGTGATCGCCACCCAGCGGGTGCCGATGGAGGAAATCTCCAGCTACGGCGTGGTCGACACCCAGCCGGTCGGGCCGGGGCTCGGCGAAATCCGCCGCATCGTCGAGAAGCCAAAGCCGGCCGATGCGCCGTCGAACCTTGCGGTGGTCGGCCGCTACATCCTGACGCCGCGCATCTTCAAGCTGCTGGAGCGCACGCCACGCGGCGCCGGCGGCGAGATCCAGCTGACCGACGCGATCAGCATGATGATCCAGGAGCAGACCGTGCTCGCCTACGAGTTCGAGGGCACGCGCTATGACTGCGGCTCCAAGCTCGGCTATCTGAAGGCCAATGTCGAGTACGCGCTGAAGCACCCGGAACTGGCGGGCGAGTTCCGCGAGTACCTGACCCAATACACCGCCGACTGGCATACGGCCGGCAATCTCGAAGCGGCTGCCGCGACAGCCCGGAAGTAAGTGCAAGCGCCAGGGGGCGCGAGGAAAGCAATGAGCGGAAGCAAGTATCACAGCCTGATCGAGTCGTCCTCCATCCAGGGCTCCAACGCCGTCTACGTCGAGGACCTCTACGAGCAGTATCTGGACGACCCGAATCAGGTCGATCCCGAGTGGCGGGCCTATTTCCGCAGCGTGCAGGGCGCCGACGGCGGCAACGACACCGCCCACGGCCCGATCCGCGCCCAGTTCGAAAAACTGGCGCGCGAGCCGAAGGTGGCCGTGGCCGGCCGGGCCAGCCCGGAAGATCTGGTCGCCGCCGAAAAGCAGGCGGCCGTGCTCCGGCTGATCAACTACTACCGCGTCCGCGGCCATCAGGCCGCCAAGCTCGATCCGCTGGGCCTGACGCCGGTCCCGGCGATCGCCGACCTTGATCCGGTGTTCCACGGGCTGATGCCCGAGGACATGGACAGCGTCTACAACACCGGCACCCTGGCCGCTGCCGATCGCCTGCCGCTGCGCGAGATCATCCGCATCTGCAAGGCCGTGTACACCGACACCATCGGTGCCGAGTACATGTACGTGACCGAGACGGCGCAGAAGCGCTGGATCCAGGCCCGTCTCGAAACCCGCGCCTTCCTGCCGCGTCTGGCGCCGGATCGCCGCCGCGAAGTGCTGACCCAGCTGGTCGCCGCCGAAGGCATCGAGCGCTACCTGCACAACAAGTACGTCGGCCAGAAGCGCTTCTCGCTGGAAGGCGGCGAGTCGCTGATCCCGGCGCTGGATGAGGTGATGCGCACCGCCGCCTACGCCAACGCCGAGGAAGTGATGATCGGCATGGCCCACCGTGGCCGCCTGAACGTGCTGATCAATGTCCTCGGCAAGTCGCCGAAGGACCTGTTCGCCGAGTTCGAAGGCAAGTATTCGGCGGAATCGCTGTCGCGCGCCGGTGACGTGAAGTACCACATGGGCTTCTCCACCGATGTCGAGGTGGCCGGCAAGCGCCTGCATCTGGTGCTGGCCTTCAACCCCTCGCATCTGGAAATCGTCAACCCGGTCGTCGAAGGCTCGGTCAAGGCGCGCCAGACGCGCCGCAAGGACGAGCGCGGCGATCAGGTAATCCCTGTGCTGATCCACGGCGATGCCGCGTTCGCCGGCCAGGGCGTGGTCATGGAAACGCTGCAGCTGTCGCAGTCGAAGGGCTACGCGACCGGCGGCACGATGCACTTCATCGTCAACAACCAGATCGGCTTCACCACGCCGAACCCGATCGAAGCCCGCGAAGGCCACGAGAGCCGCACCAGCCGCTACTGCACCGACCTCGCCAAGATGTCGGAAGCGCCGGTGTTCCACGTCAATGGCGACGATCCCGATGCCGTGGTGTTCGTCACCCGTCTGGCGATGGACTTCCGCAACGCCTTCCACAAGGACGTCATCGTCGATATCTGCTGCTACCGCCGCCTCGGCCACAACGAGGCCGACGAGCCGAGCGTCACCAGCCCGGTGATGTACGACACCATCCGCAAGCTGCCGACCACGCTGACGCTGTACGGCCAGCGACTGGTGGCGGAAGGCGTGGTGCCGAAGGACGAACCGGAAAAGCTGGTGCGCGCCTACCGCGATGCGCTGGACCGTGGCGAGAACATCGCCCGCAGCACCCTGGGGCTGGTCGGCAACAAGCACACCGTCAACTGGGCGAACTACTCGAAGGGTGACTGGGCCACGCCGGCCGACACCGCGATGAGCCGCGAGATGATCCAGTCGCTGAACCAGCGCCTGCTGACGCTTCCGGAAGGCTTCACGCCGCATGCCCGCGTCGCCAAGATCCTCGAGGACCGCGCCAAGATGGCCGCCGGCGAACTGCCGATGGACTGGGGCTTCGCCGAGATCACCGCCTACGCCGGCCTGGTCACCGAAGGCTTCAACGTGCGCCTGTCCGGCCAGGACGTGCGCCGTGGCACCTTCTTCCACCGCCACGCCACGCTGCACGACGCCAAGACCGGCTACAGCTACACGCCGCTGCGGCACCTGGAAGCGGACAAGGACAAGTTCATCGTCAGCGACACACTGTTGTCCGAAGAAGGCGTGCTCGGCTTCGAGTACGGCTACTCGACCACCGATCCGGACTGCATGGTCATCTGGGAAGCGCAGTTCGGCGACTTCGCCAATGGCGCCCAGGTGGTGGTGGACCAGTTCATCTCCTCCGGCTACGTCAAGTGGGGCCGTCTCAGCGGCCTGACGATGTTCCTGCCGCACGGCTACGAAGGGCAGGGCCCGGAGCATTCCTCCGCGCGTCTGGAGCGTTACCTGCAGCTGTGCGCGGCGAACAACATCCAGGTTTGCGTGCCGTCGACCCCGGCGCAGTTCTTCCACATGATCCGCCGGCAGATGAAGCGCTCGCTTCGCCTGCCGCTGATCGTGATGACGCCGAAGTCGCTGCTGCGCCACAAGCTGTCGGTGTCGACGCTCGACGACCTGACCAGCGGCAGCTTCCAGTACGTGATCGACGACGCCGCAGTCGACAAGAACAAGGTCAAGCGGATCGTGTTCTGCTCCGGCAAGGTCTATTACGACATCTACGAGGCACGGCAGAAATCGGGCCGCGACGACGTGGCGCTGGTGCGCCTGGAGCAGCTGTATCCGTTCCCGCGCATCGACTACGAAGCGATCATCGCCGCGTATCCGAACGCCAAGGATGTCGTCTGGGCGCAGGAAGAGCCGGAAAACCAGGGTGCCTGGTACCAGATCAAGCACCGCCTGCGCGCCTATCTGGCCGCCGACCACCAGCTGTTCTACGTCACCCGCAAGGGCAGCGCGACGACCGCCGTCGGCTACCTGAAGGTGCACAACAAGGAACAGGAAGAGCTGGTCGAGGCCGCGCTGAGCGGCGGCCTGCCGCTGCAGGGCGGCGCCTGAACCGAATCACGGCGGGCCTGCGGGCCCGCGACCCCTACACCAGAAAAGAACGAACAGCGGAGCGAGCATGAGTATCGAGATCAAAGTCCCCAACCTGCCGGAATCGGTTTCCGAGGCCACCGTCGCCACCTGGCACCTGAAGGCCGGTGACCGGGTGAGCCGCGAGCAGAACCTCGTCGATCTGGAAACCGACAAGGTGATGCTCGAAGTGCCGTCGACGGCCGATGGCGTGCTGGTGGAAATCCGCGTGCAGGCTGGCCAGACGGTCAAGGCCGGTGATGTCATCGGCGTGGTTGCCGAAGGGGCCGCCGCCGCTGCTGTCGCACCGGTTGCGCCGGCAGCTGCCGTGGCCACCGCCCCGGCTGCTGCTGCCGGCGCCGATGACGATGGCCAGGGTCCGGCTGTGCGCAAGCTGCTGGCCGAACTGGGCCTGTCGGCTTCGGCCATCACCGGCACCGGCAAGGGCGGCCGCCTGACCACCGACGACGTCAAGGCCTACGCAGCGCGCCAGAAGGCCGCGCCGGCTGCCGCTGCTGCGCCGAAGGCCGCTGCCCCGGTGGCCGCTGCCGCCGCGCCGAAGGCCGTGCTCGGTGCCCGCACCGAACAGCGCGTGCCGATGACCCGCATCCGTGCCCGCATCGCCGAGCGCCTGGTCGAAGCCCAGGCCACCGCCGCGATGCTGACCACCTTCAACGAAGTGGACCTGAAGGCGGTCGGCGACATCCGCGCCAAGTACAAGGAACCGTTCGAGAAGGCCCACGGCGTCAAGCTCGGCTTCATGAGCTTCTTCGTCCGCGCCGCCGTCGAAGCGCTGAAGAAGTATCCGGCCGTCAACGCCTCGATCGACGGCAGCGACGTGGTCTACCACGGCTACTACGACATCGGCGTGGCCGTCTCCACCGATCGCGGCCTCGTCGTGCCGGTGCTGCGCGATGCCGACGCGCTGGGCCTTGGCGACATCGAAAAGGCCATCGGCGCGCTGGGCACCAAGGCGCGCGCCAACAAGCTGACGATGGAAGAGCTCACCGGCGGCACCTTCAGCATCACCAACGGCGGCGTGTTCGGCTCGATGATGTCGACGCCGATCCTCAACCCGCCGCAGGCCGCCATCCTCGGCATGCATGGCATCTTCGACCGCCCGATCGCCGTCAACGGCCAGGTGGTCATCCGCCCGATGATGTATCTGGCGCTGACCTACGACCACCGCCTGATCGACGGCCGCGAAGCCGTGCTGTTCCTGAAGCACATCAAGGAATGCCTGGAAGATCCGGCGCGGCTGCTGCTGTCGCTGTAAGGCACGCGGAGCACGATGGTTCGAACCCCTGCACCGGCCACCGGCCGATGCAGGGGTTTTTCATTGGCGCGGATCGCGATCGCGTTGCCAGATACGACGCGATGCACGGTTGCCCAACCCAACACGTAGAAACGAAACCTGCGGCAAGAAGTGCCTCAGTGATCCATCGGGCTGCGCACGCCACGGCCACCGCGGTTCAGCACATGCGTATAGATCATCGTTGTGCTGACGTCGGAGTGGCCCAGCAGTTCCTGAACCGTGCGGATGTCGTAGCCGTTCTCCAGCAGATGCGTCGCGAACGAGTGACGCAGGCAATGGCTAGATACCGGCCGCAGCACACCGGCAGTGACGGCGGCCTGCTTCAGCGCACGCTGCGGAACCTGCTCGAACACGTGGTGGCGGCGCACCACGCCGGAGCGCGGGTCCAAGGCCAGACGCCCTGACGGGAACAGCCAGAACCAGGCCAACTGCGTGCCCGCATTGGGATACTTGCGCGCCAGCGCGTCCGGTAGCCAAACGCCCGCGACACCGGCCGCGCGATCTTGCGCATGCAGGGCCTGAACGCGAACCAGTTGCTGCTGCAGCGCCGCTTCCAGCGATTGGGGCAGCATCGTGACGCGGTCCTTGCCACCCTTGCCATCGCGAATCACGATTTCACGGCGTGCGAACGTGAGGTCTTTGATTCGCAGCCGCAGACATTCCATCAGGCGCATGCCCGTGCCGTACTGGAGTTTCAGCATCAGCCCCGGAACGCCATCGACGAGTGCCAGCACACGCCGCACTTCCTCCTGCGTCAGCACCGTCGGCAGCCGTTGCGGCCGCTTGGCGCGTACCACGTCGTTGAGCCACGGCAAATCCAGTTCGAGCACGTGCCGGTAGAGGAACAGAATTGCAGCCAAGGCCTGATTCTGTGTTGATGCCGCAACCTGCCCGCGCGTCGCAAGATCCGACAGGAACACCGTCACTTCTGCAGCGCCCAGCTCGCGTGGATGGCGTTTACCGTGGAACAGGATGTAGCGGCGAATCCACCCCAGGTACGATTCCTCCGTCTTGTAGCTGTAGTGGCGCAGACGAATCGCGTCGCGCACCTGATCGAGCAGCTTCTTCGGCGGTGCGCCCGGCGAAGGACTAGCGGATGCCATATCAGCGGGCGTGCCCGCCGCGCCGGAAGGCACGATTGCAAGGGGCGACGGAGCCTCTGGCGTCGAGCCGGATACGTCAATTGTCTCGGCCGCATTCGCCAGATTATCCTGCAGCGGACGAGGGAGAAAATTTCTCATGAGAATCAGTCCGTTGATTCTGCGACGCCAGATTATCCAGCAGCTTTCGCCAGATTATCGTGCGTTTCGTCACGATAACGCGGCAGGTTATCGTGCATTCTTGCAGCCTAATTGTAGTTGGGCAAAAGGAAGGACGTCGTGCTTCTTCGATGCGTAGCCAACGAGATTGAGTCAATTACGGACACTGCGGTCCGCGAGCAAGTCGCGGAGAGAGTGCGCATAAGTGGCCCCATTGAATGTTTGCATATTGGCGCGCTTTACGTAGTTCAGGCGATTCAGAACACAGGCCCAATGTGTCTTTTCTACATCGAGCTTCAATCCGACGACAGCTATCCAACGCCCTGGCCAGCGACGCTTTTCGAGATAGTCGACTACACAGTGGCGACCAATTGGGTCACAGCGAAGACATCAGATTTTTCGCTTACAACATTCCCGGAATGGGCGAACGATGCGTCGTTTTACGAACGGCTTGTGAATGGTGACGAAGCTTGGCGTTATCAAATCAATCGGGCCGTGCGAGCCCAACAAAGCATTCAAGCAGACGCGGCTTCGCCGCGCCGCTTAACCTAGGCGTTGGGCCTAATGGAAACAGCACAAATCGTTGAAGCTTTCTCTGCAGACGCAGAGATGCGATTCGGCCGGATCAAGCACCAGCTTGAGCCGCTTCCAGCAGATGCTCAGGCGTTTATAGCTCGTTTGAAGAAGAATAAATCTGGAGCGTCAGTGGCATACGGCCGAGACGGAGATGGAGGGCACTACGAGCAGGTGTTCTTTGATTACGCGGTGGTTCTCGACGCTGCGGAAACCATCTGGGCGCAGGCCCAACAAGTGCTTCAAGCCGACGGCCCCGCCTCCGGCGGGTCCGCGGCTTAAGCACGGCGTTAGGGAATGACATGAACAAAGCAATGTGGGCCTGCGCGGGGTTGTTCATCGCGTTGACTAGCTTCCGCTGGTTCTATCTCCGCGTCAGAAACAACTTCGCCTACAGCTTGGGAAGTGGATACGGGAACACCGTTGTTCTGGTCCTTCAAGCGCTTGTTAGCGGAGCTTTCAATGGCGCATCGAGAGGTACAGAGCACGAGGGAGCGGGCATTGTTCTGCTGCTGTTTGCCATGTGCGAAGGGTATTTGTATTCCTATCTCGTCAAAAAGAAATGGAAAGAGGATGCTGAGTACATTCCCTAACTATTCATTCAATCGGACGTGGCGGTTCCTCCGGTTTAGTAGACACCCTGATCCAACCGATCAGGAGTGTTCCGAATGCCCAAGCCAGGTCCCAGAAGCACGTATCGATACAGTGATGAATTCAAAGCGACAGCAGTCAAGCTGAGCCAACTGCCGGGCGTGCTTGTCAACGATGTCGCCATCTCTCTTGCCATTCATCCCAATATGCTCACGCTGTGGCGCAAGCGAGCGAGAGAGGGACTGATCGTGACCAAGGGTGTAGAGATAGAGAAGGATATCGTCGCGGAGTTGAAGGAACTGCGGCGAGTGAAGAAGCAGTTCGAGCAACTCAAGGTCGAGCACGACATCCTAAAAAAAGCCATCGCGTTCACTTCCGCTCGAAAGGGGACGTCTTTGCCTTCATCGA
>JAPLSA010000028.1 GCA_026398815.1 Gammaproteobacteria bacterium | reverse complement strand
CACCGAGAAATCCTGTGCCGTCACCGCCCGCGCGCTGAGCAACGCGCTGCGGATTCGCAAGCCAGTCGGCGCGATGTTTCACAGCGATCGGGGCGTCGAGTTTCTGGGTGATCGCTTCAAGGACAGACTGCTGAGCGCTGGCATCAAGCAATCGGTCAACCGCCCCCGACGCATGACGGACAACGCGCATATCGAGGCCTGGAACAAGTCGATGAAATCAGACCTGTATCACCGCCGACGATTCGATAGCGATCACG
Organism: Gammaproteobacteria bacterium; assembly: GCA_026398815.1. GTDB lineage: Bacteria > Pseudomonadota > Gammaproteobacteria > Nevskiales > Nevskiaceae > Nevskia. Next base: position 216,781 of record JAPLSA010000028.1, on the reverse strand, counting down.
ATCTACGCAGCGCCGTGCGTGACTACGTCGATTTCTACAACCATCGCCGACTACACTCGGCTCTCAACTACCAGTCGCCCGTCGACTTCGAGCGCCAATGCGCCTAACCAACGGGTGTCTACTTTTTCGAAGGAACTCCCCGGCGTCGCCTACGCTTCGCTCCGGCGTTGCCGCAGCTGAACGCAGGCGTTAGAGCCCGCATGGCACGCACTCGTGATCTGAAAGGAATTGCCTGTGGCATCGTCGAGACCTTCATTAGCCGCAATAATGACGTGGCCGGCTATTGGGGCATCGGCATGTTTTACCGGGAGGCGCTTGGATACTCGATCTCAACCATGAACTTCGACCTCATTGAGTGTCGGCCCCAGCCTGATGGTCCGGTCTCTCGGGCAGTCTCTTCCTACTACTCTGCTTACCTAGCCTCTCACCTTGGCGGGCTGTCCCTCCTCGGTGCGAACGTCACCCTGGAGTTCGGCACATTTGGCAGCTGCGGGGAGCCAAGGTACTGCTCTTATGGAGATCCTTTTGTGTGTATCGTGTCGCTCTCCGCCGCAACAGGCCACACGTACAGTGCTACCCGAGCCGGCCGCTGTGCGCCGCACTCCTCAGCGGAGCGCTGCAGCATTTAAAGGGGCCAGGGTCGATTTAAGACCGCTTCGGATGTTGGTCAGATGGCTTCCGATTTCAGCCGCGCCCCACCACCACCCGCGCCTCACCCACCAACTCACCATCGGCACCAAATCGCCGCTCGGCGAACAACGCACGGCCGTCGCGGCCGAGCATGACGATCTGGCTGGCGCGGGTGCCGTAGCCGGGCAGCTTGATGAACGCGGAGGCCAGCATCCGTTCGCGTTCCAGGCCGATGCCGGTGTCCGGTAGCTCGCGGTCGGCCGGCCGATGCTCGTCGGCCAGCGCGGTGTACAGCGGTTCGAGGTCGGCGGCTTCGTCCGGCAGCGAGCTGCGGCCGGCGGGGCTGTCGAGCCACTGGCGCAGCGCGGCGACCAGTTGACGGGTCTTCGGCCACGGTGATTCGAAGCGGCCGTTGGACAGGCCGTAGATGCCGGGCTGCACGGCTTCCCAATGCGGCTTCGGGCGATTGGTGGCGACGATCAGGTCGTCGCCGTCCCACAGCAGCAGGTTGAACGGGCCGTAGTCGTTGCCGTCGACGCGGCGCAGTTCGGCGAACGCCACCGCCAGGTCATCACCAGCGAGGAAGCCGCGCACCAGCTCGCCACGCGACTGCGCGGGCTGCGGCGGCGTGGCTTCGCGAAAATTGGTGACGGCGGCCAGACGCGGCCGGCGGCGGTCGATCGCCAGCCAGCCGCCACCGGCTTGCAGGTCGCGGCCGCCGAGAATGTCCGGGTGGTCCTGCCAGGGGCCGAGCGGGGCAGTGGGCCGGCCGTGGAACTCGTCGCGATTGGCGATCAGCACCAGCGGGCAGGCGGGATGAACGTGGTAAGCGAAGGCGATCAGGCACATGCCGGAAATGATGCCCGATTGCCGCTGGCCCGCGCAGCGAACGGCGGCGCGAGGCACACTCCGGCATCCCTTTCCTGACTCCCCCTACGCCATGGCCTCACGCAAGCGCAGTGCCGAAGCGCCGACGCCGTACGAACACGAGCAGCTGGCGCGGATCACCGAATGGCGCAACGACGCGCCGGATTTCTTCAGCCAGGCGTTCGGCCGCGCGCTGTCGCCGGCGGCCAAGGCGGTGCAGCGGACCATCCCGGTCGACTGGCTGCGCGCGGCGCTCGACGGCGTGCAGCGCACTTCGGCGCGGATGGCCGATCGCCGCTCGGTGCTGCGGGCGGCCGGCGTCGATGATCTGGCGGCGCTGGCGGCCGGGTCGCTGGAAACCTGCGATCGGGTGGCGGCCAGGATCGGCCGGCGCGGCGCGGCGTTGGCCGGCGGCAGTGGTGCGCTGTTCGGCGTGGTCGGTGCGGCCGGGCTGGTGGCGGATGTGCCGACCCTGCTGGTGCAGGCGTTCCGGGTGATTCATCGCACCGGCCTGTGTTACGGCGAGGATTGCGCGGACGAGGCGCTGAAGCGCTTGCCGGTGGCGATCTTCGCGCTGGCCTCGGCCAACACGCTGGAAGAGAAGCAGGCGGCGCTGGAGGCGATCGAGCACGACGCCGCTGCCAGCAATGCGGCGATCCGCGATGGTCTGGAACGCGCCGCCGAACGCGAGCTGGCCAAGGAAGCGACGGTGTTCAGCATCAGCAACCTGTCGTCGGCGATCGCCCGTCGGCTTGGGCTGGCCAAGGCCGGCGGCTCGCTGCCGCTGATGGGCGCGTTCGTCGGCGCTGCGGTCAACGCCTGGTACCTGAACGAAGTGGCCCACGCCGCGCGCGTCGCCTTCCGGCTGCGCTGGCTGCGGCGGCGTCGCTGGCCGGCGTCGCTCGACGCCCCGGCCACGGCGCCGGTGCTGCCCGGCAAGGCTCAGGGGATGGAGCGCGCCAGCCGCAGGCCGTCCGAGCCGTCTTCGTAATAGCCGGGCAAGGCGGCGACCGTGCGGTAGCCGAGCCGGTCGTACAGCGCCCGGGCGGCGGCATTGTCGGCGCGCACTTCCAGGCTCACGCGCTGACAGCCTTCGGAAGCAGCGAGTGCCTGCAGCGCTTCGACCAGCCGCCGGCCGAGACCCGAGCCGCGCGCATCCGGCGCCACCACCACCGAGTAGATGCGGATCGCCCGGCTGCCGGCCCGGCGCAGGCCGATCAGGTTGCCGAGCATCGCGCCGGTGCCGCTTTCGGCCACCAGTACCCGCGCCGTCGGCGCCTGCAGCAGGTGGCGCAGGCTGCGCCGGGACATGCGATCGGACGGGAACAGCGCTTCCAGCGCCTGCATCGCGTCGACATCGCCGGTCCGGCCGCGACGGATGACCGCGCCGGCCACAAGCTCAGGCGCGGCAGCCATCAGCCCGGCTCGCGCATCCGGGTCTGGGCATCCAGCTTCTTGACGAAGTAGGCCATGATCCGGCGGTAGATCGCCTCCTTCAGCACCAGGTCTTCCACGCCCCAGTCGATGTTCGGGTTGTCGTTGACCTCGATCACCTTGACGACGTTGCCGAACTGCTTCAGGTCGACGCCGTAGAGCCCGTCGCCGACCGCCCGCGCCGCCTGCACGGCCACGTTCAGCACCGCCTTCGGGACATGCTCGACGGCCAGGGTTTCGTGGTCGCCCTCGGACTTCGCACCCTTGGCGTCGCGCTTCACCACCTGCCAGTGCGCCTTGGCCATGAAGTAGCGGCAGGCGTACAGCGGCTGGCCGTCGAGCACGCCGACCCGCCAGTCGTACTCGGTCGGCTCGAAGGCCTGGGCGACGATCAGATCCGAGCGCTCCAGAAACTCGCGGGTCTCGCGCTTGAACGCCGCCGCGTTGTCGACCTTGATCACGCCCTTTGAAAACTGCGAATCCGGCTGCTTCAGCACCATCGGGAAGCCGAGCTGGCGTACCACTTCATCCAGGTTGGCGCGATGGACCAGCAGGGTCTTCGGCTGCGGAATGCGGTGGCGTTCCATCAGCTGGGCGAGGAACACCTTGTTGGCGGCGCGCAGGATCGATTCCGGATGGTCGACCACCACCAGGCCTTCGCGTGCGGCCCGGCGGGCAAAGCGATAGGTGTGGTGGTTGACCGCCGTGGTTTCGCGGATGAACAGCGCGTCGTACTCCGCGACGTGGCCGTAGTCGCCCTTGTCGAGGAAATCGACCGAGAAGCCGAGGTCCTCGGCCGCCTTCTCGAAGGCCTTCAGCGCCCGGGCATTCGACGGCGGTTCCTTTTCGTCCTCGTTGACCAGGATCGCCAGGTCGTAGCGGGTCGAATCGCGGCGCTTCGGCGGCGCGCGCCGGCGCGTGAAGTAGTCGCGCGCGGTCTGGTACAGGAACTCGTGATGGCTGGCCGGCACTTCGCCGAGTGCAATCGGGCCCAGGGTGTCGACCCGCCATTCGTCGCCGCGCCAGACGAACTTGGCCTGCAGCAGCGGCGCCGGAAACAGGTTGAACAGCGCCCGCGCCAGCTTTTCGTGGCGTACGAACGGGCTGTCGCCGAAATAGACGTTCAGCACGTATTCGCTGGAGCCGAGCCGGGCCAGGCTCTTCTGCATCAGCTCCTCGATCTCGTCGTTCAGCACGCTCGGACTTTCGGCGAGCTTCAGATCCTGCACCGTGGTGATGTCCGGCAGGATGCGGTGACCGCGCGCGCCGGCCAGCAGCGACACGTAGTAGCCGGTGGTCTGGTAGCTGAAGGTGCGGCACAGGTTGTAGACGCGCGCGCCGCGAATGCGCGTGAACTCGTCGTGGGTCAGGTATTTCCAGGCCGTCACCACCTCGACGCCGGGAATCTCCACCGGCCAGTCGGCCAGCTGATCGACCACCACCAGCCCGCTCACGGGCGGCGGCTCCGGAAAAGGCGGGCTTGCGGAGGATCGTCGGGGCTGTCGCCAGTGGCGACGGCGGTTTGCGGGTCGGGCATGCGGATCCGGGCGGAGTACGGGAGCGGGCAGCAGTGCCGCGCGGCGAAAATGCTAGCACGCGACCCGCGCGCCATCGGTTCAGCGCGTGCAGTAGCGCGCCAGCCGCGCGCAGCCCGAAGATGCAGGCCCCGATCACCCCGCAAGGAGCGTCTCCAGATGATTCTCGGCCTCAGAACCGCCATCTACCCGGTACCCGATCTCGCCGCCGGCAAGGCGTTCTACAGCGCAGTCCTCGGCGTCGCGCCTTACTTCGACGAGCCCTATTACGTCGGCTACCAGGTCGGCGGCTTCGAACTCGGCCTGCTGCCGGACGAAACCCCGCATGCCGATGGCTGCGAAGCGCTATGGGGTGTGGCCGATGCCGACGCCGCCTACGCCCAGCTGCTGGCGCTGGGTGCGAAGCCGCTGGTGCCGGTCAAGGATGTCGGCGGCGGCATCCGCGTGGCCGATGTGCTCGATCCGTTCGGCAACCGCTTCTCGATCATCGAGAACCCGCATTTCGATGCGAAATCGGTGCGCTGAAGCTATCCGCCTGCGATCAGCCCGGTGGCGTCGCGGCTGCCGTGCCAGACGGCGAGCACGGTCACGAAGCGACCCTTGACGATGAAGTAGAGGTTGTAGGGAAAGCGGTCGATCACCGTGCGCCGGATGCCGTGATCGACTACTGCAACCGCCAGTGGCTGCCGTTCGATGAACGTCAGTCGCCGTTCGAGTGCTGCGATGAAATCCGCGCCGATCCCGGCCTGCTCGTCGTACCAGCGGATGGCATCTTCGATGTCCGCTTCCGCCTCGCCGGTGATGACGAGCTGGAAGTGCACGGCGAATCAGGGTGCCAGCCGCGCCTTGACCTCGGACCAGCTGCTGCCGCGCTCCGGATGGTCGGCCGCATCGGCCGCGCGGCGCAGCAGTTCGGCGCGTTGCCGCTCGGTCAGTTCACCGAAGCCGCTTTCGGAGACCGGCATCACGGCGTCGCGAATGGTTTCGAACACCGCGAGCTTGTCCTGCACGGACAGCGCTTCGATGGCGGATCTGAGCGAAGGGTTGAGCATGAGTGGTTCCTCGGTGCTGCGCGCAGTCTAGTGCAGCACAAGGGACGCAGCAGCTCACGGCTGCCGCCAGACAAAGCGCCCGAAGCCGCGCGGCCCGTCGGCGGTTTCGGCGCTGCCGGTGATCGCTAGCGTGTCGGCGTCGATCCGTTGCACCGTGTTGCTTTCCCAGTTCACCACCAGCACCGAGCGGCCGTCCGGGCTGGCTTCGATGCCTTCCGGGTAGTCGCCGACGGCAATCGTCGCCAGCGGCGCGAAGCGGGCGGTGTCGAACACGCTGACCGTGGCTGCGTACTGGTTGCTGACAAAGGCGCGGCCGTTCGGCGTCAGCGCCACTGCATACGGCCGCTCGCCGACCGCAACGGTGCCGATCACTGCGGCCCGCGCCACGTCGATCACGGTGACGTCGTTGCTGCCGACATTGGCCGTATAGGCGCGTGCGCCATCGGCGGACAGCGTGACGCCGAACGGCCGGGTGCCGACCTTCACCGTCGCGCGCACCGTGAAGCGGGCGGTGTCGATGATCGACACCTGGTTGGCGTCGCGATCGGCGCTGACCAGGGTGCGGCCGTCGCCGCTGATCGCCAGCCCGGACGGTGATTCGCCGACCGCAACGAAGCCGATGACCGCGCGCTTGAGCGGATCGACCGCGTAGACGCGGTGCTGGTACCAGTCAGCGACATAGACCGGCGCGCCGGAAGGATGCACGGCGATGCCGAGTGGCCCGCCGCCGACCTCGATGCGGCTGACGACCGCACGTGCCGCCGTGTCGATCACCGTCACGAACCGGCCTTCCGGGCTCGTCACATAGGCGCGGCCGGCCTGTTGCGCCACCGCGACTCCGGCCGGCTTGCCGGCGACCGGGATGTCGGCCAGCCGCTGCATCGTCCCGAGGTCGATCACCGTCACCCGGTTGGCGACCTGGGCCGGCACGAAGGCGAGATCGCCGGCAACTGCGGCGGGTGCCGAAAACAGCAGCGCCGCGACCGGCAGAGCCAGTCGCGGCGCGTGGTGCAGCCGATCGCTCACTTTGCTTCGAGCGACTTCTTCAGTTCGGCGAGGGTCGTGGTGTACAGGCCCTTGACGGCGGCTTCCGAGGCGTCGTCGTTCAGCTCCGGCGGCGGGTCGTTGTTCGGATAGCCGCGATAGAAGCCGGCCTTCCATTCGACCGTGCTCTTGCTGCCATCGCCGGTGACCTTGATGGTCGACGCGTAGTTGCTGACCGGCAGCACCTTGGGGTCGACCTTGGTGATCTTGTAGCCCAGCGTCTTGCCGTCGGCGTCGAAGCGGGTCAGTTCTTCCTCGACGGTCGGCGCGCCGTCGCCCTTCAGGGTCAGCACGCGGGTGGCGCCGACGGCATTGCCGCCGGTGCCGACGGTCTTGGCGACCGCTGGAATCCACGAGGCATCGTCGAACTTCGCGAGCCGCGCCCAGACCTTGTCGGCGGGGGCGGCGATCTCGATCGATTCGGTGACCTTCAGCCGCGACGGGCCGTGGCCCAGCGCCAGCGATGGCAGCACGGCAAGCGCGACAGCGGCAACGAGTGATGTCAGCTTCAGCACGGCAACTCCTCCGGTTCTTTGTTCAGGGCGCTTCTTCGAGCGTGCCGGGAGTTTATCGTTCGCGGTCGCTGATCGCCGGCGTGTCGGGATCAAGCGTCGGCGGGCGGTCGGCGACGGCTGTCGGCAGCAGGCGCGGCGGCTGGCGGTGGCGGGTCAGGCGCTCGAACGCCTGGCCGTAGCGCAGCAGGCGCGCCTCGCTCCAGGCCGGGCCGATGAACGACAGGCCGATCGGCAGGCCGTCGACCGCGCCCATCGGCACCGTCAGGTGCGGATAGCCGGCCACCGCGGGTGCCGTGGACACGGCGGCGCCGGCATCGCGATCGCCGAGCGTGTGGTCAGTCAGCCAGGCCGGGCTGGCGGTCGGGGCGATCAGCACATCGAGGCGGTCCTTCTTCATCGCCGCGTCGATGCCGTCGATGCCAGCCAGCTTCAGCGCCCGGGCGCGCGCCTTGCGGATGCGGGCATCGCTGGCCGGTGGGCTGGCGGCCGACAGCCGCAGCAGATCCTGGTTGTAGCCGGGCAGCGTGCGCTCGGCATGGCGTTCGTTGTCGGTGATCAGATCGCCCAGCCGCTTTGGTGCGGCCGCATCAAGGCCGGCCAGGTAGCGCTCGACGCCGTCCCGGAATTCGGCCGCCAGCACCGCGATCTCGTCCTGCTGGTACTCGCCGGCATGCGGCAGGGCGACGTCATCGACGATCACTGCGCCGGCGGCCCGCAGTGCGGCGATCGCCTCGCCGAAGCGTTGCGCGACCCGGGTCGGTTGCGCCGACAGCGGGCGCAGCACGCCGATCCGCACGCCTTCGAGCGTGGCGGTGTCGAGCCCGCAGTGGAAGCATTCGGCGGCGCGTTTGCCGCTCAGTCCGGCGGTGGCGGCGTCGGCCGGATCGCGGCCGGCGATCAGGTCCAGCAGCAGCGCGGCGTCGGCGACGCTGCGCGCCATCGGCCCGGCGGTGTCCTGGCTGTCGGCGACCGGAATGATGCCGCTGCGCGATACCCGGCCGCGGGTCGGTTTCAGGCCGACGATGCCGTTGACCGCGCTCGGGCAGACGATCGAGCCATCGGTCTCGGTGCCGATCGCCACCGGCGACAGATTGGCGGCCACGGCGACGGCGGAGCCGGCACTGGAGCCGCAGGGGTTGCGGTCCAGCGCGTACGGATTGCGGGTCTGGCCGCCCCGGGCGCTCCAACCGCTGACCGCGTGGGTCGAGCGCCAGTTGCCCCATTCGCTGAGGTTGGTCTTGCCGAGGATGATCGCGCCGGCGGCCCGCAGCCGTTCGACGACGAAGGCGTCGGCAGTCGGCCGGTGGCCGATGAGCGCCAGCGAGCCGGCCGTGGTTTCCATCGCTTCGCGGCCCTGGCCGAGAGTCGCGATGTTGTCCTTCACCAGCACCGGAATGCCGTGCAGCGGCCCACGCAGCTGGCCGGCCTTGCGCTCGGCATCGCGCAGCTCGGCGATCGCCATCGCGCCCGGATTGATCTCGATCACCGCGTGCAGGCCGGCCTCGCCGCGATCGAGGGCGGCGATGCGCGCCAGATGGAAGCTGACCAGATCGCGCGAGCTGAGCCGCCCCTCGGCCAGCCAGCCCTGCAGCGTCGACAGGCTGGCGTCCTCGATGGCCGGCAGCGCCGCACGCGCCTCGACCGCCGGCGTGGTCGACAGCGAAGAAGGTGCGGTGGCCTGCCGGGCCGGCGTGCTGCAGGCGGCCAGCGTTGCCAGGGCAGCCGGCAGCAGGATCAGCGGGAGACGTCGAAGCATGGCGATGTGACGGATGAGGTGCGGCAGGGCCGGAAAACCAGAACGCCGACTTTCGTCGGCGTTCGGGAAACAGCTTCGTCAATCAGCCTCAGGCGGCAGCCGATTCGCTGCGGCCGCGCTTGCGCTCGTGTTCCTTGAGGAACTTCTTGCGGATGCGGATCGAGGTCGGCGTCAGTTCGACGAGTTCGTCCTCGTTGATGAACTCCAGTGCCTGTTCCAGCGAATGCTTGACCGGCGGCGTCAGCAGCACGTTTTCATCCGAGCCGGAGGCGCGCATGTTGGTGAGCTTCTTGCCCTTCAGCACGTTGACCACGAGGTCGTTGTCGCGCGAATGGATGCCGACGATCTGGCCTTCGTACACGTCCACCGCCGGGTCGACCATCATGCGGCCGCGCTCCTGCAGGTTGAACAGCGCGTACGGGGCGGTCTTGCCCATTTCGTTGGAGATCAGCACGCCGTTGCGGCGGGCGCCGATGCCGGCGTTGTCCGACTTCGGCCCGAAGTGATCGAAGTTGTGGAACAGCAGGCCGGTGCCCGAAGTCATCGACATGAATTCGGTCTGGAAGCCGATCAGGCCGCGCGACGGAATGGTGTATTCGAGACGGACGCGACCCTTGCCGTCCGGGACCATGTTGGTCATCTTGCCGCCGCGCTCGGCGAGGCCCTGGATGACGCCGCCCTGGTTGGCTTCCTCGACGTCGGCGACCAGCGATTCGTACGGCTCGTGCAGCACGCCGTCGATTTCCTTCTGGATCACTTCCGGACGGGCGACGGCGATCTCGTAGCCTTCGCGGCGCATGTTCTCGAGCAGGATGCCGAGGTGCAGCAGGCCGCGGCCCGAAACCTTGAACTGGTCGCCGGCGGCGCCCTGTTCGACTCTCAGCGCGACGTTGGTCTTCAGCTCGCGCTGCAGGCGGTCGCCGATCTGCCGTGAGGTGACGAACTTGCCTTCCTTGCCCGCGAACGGCGACTTGTTGACCTCGAACATCATGCTCATGGTCGGTTCGTCGACCTGCAGCGTGGCCATCTGTTCCGGGTTCTTCAGGTCGCAGATGGTCTCGGAAATACCGAGGTCGGCGATGCCGGTGATGGCGACGATGTCGCCGGCTTCCGCTTCCTGAACCTCGATCTTGTCGAGGCCCATGAAGCCGAGCACCTGCAGCACCTTGCCGGTGCGCACTTCGCCGTCACGGCCGACCACCGACACCTGCTGGTTCGGCTTGACCTTGCCGCGGGTGATGCGGCCGGTGCCGATGACGCCGACGTACGAGGAGTAGGCCAGCGAGGTGACCTGCATCTGGAACGGGCCGTCGGTGTTGACCTTCGGCGGCGCGACGTTGTCGACGATGGCCTGGAACAGCGGGTCCATGTTGCCTTCGCGGATGTCCGGGTTGTCGCCGGCGTAGCCGTTCAGCGCCGAGGCGTAGACGATCGGGAAGTCGAGCTGCTTGTCGGTGGCGCCAAGGCGATCGAACAGGTCGAACACCTGGTCGATCACCCAGTGGGCGCGGGCGCCCGGACGGTCGATCTTGTTGACCACGACGATCGGGTTCAGGCCCATGCCGAAGGCCTTCTGGGTCACGAAGCGGGTCTGCGGCATCGGGCCGTCGGCGGCGTCGACCAGCAGGCAGACGCAGTCGACCATCGACAGCACGCGCTCGACTTCGCCGCCGAAGTCGGCGTGTCCCGGCGTGTCGACGATGTTGATGCGGTATTCGATGCCGCTGCGCTTGTCGAGCCAGCGGATCGCGGTGTTCTTCGACAGGATCGTGATGCCGCGTTCGCGCTCGAGGTCGTTCGAGTCCATGACCCGCTCGCCGAGGTTTTCACGGGCATCGAGCGTCTGCGACTGGCGCAGCAGCTTGTCGACGAGGGTGGTCTTGCCATGATCGACGTGCGCGATGATGGCGATGTTGCGGAGATTCTCGAGGCTCACGATCTTGCTTCCGGTTTGCGCCCAGTGAGGGGCTGTTGCGGCTGCTTGCTGCGGCGCAGCAAGAAAAAGATCGCAGATTGTACGCATCTCGGCGTGAAAAGGCATGCGCCGTTCGCGAAAATCGTGCCGGGTTCTCGACGGACGGCAGCTTCGGACCGGCGATCACCGGCCTCGGCCTGCCGACGCCGTACGCTGTCTACACTTTGAAGGAGCGTGAGGATGCGATTCAGGATGCCTGCGGCCCTCGCCGCGACCGTGGTGATGGCGGCAGCGCCAGCGCTGGCGGGCCCGCTGGGCGATTTCGCCGAGAAAGCCTACGAGGCGACCCGCCGCGCCAACGGCAACGGCCTGCCCGGCGAGGCCGACATCGGCGCAGCCCTGCGCGAAGCGCTGGCCCAGGGGGCCGGCAACGCGGTGCGGCAGCTGGGCCAGACCGACGGCTACTGGCAGAACCCGCAGTTCCGGATTCCGCTGCCGAAGAAGCTGCTCAAGGCCGACGCGCTGCTGCGCGGCTTCGGCGCCGGCCCCCGGCTGGACGAGCTGCACCTGTCGATGAACCGGGCTGCGGAATCGGCAGTGCCGGCGGCGGCCGAAGTGTTTTCGGGCGCGATCCGGCAGATGACGCTGACCGACGCGCGCGCCATCCTCGACGGCGCGCCGGATGCCGCCACCCAGTATTTCCGGCGCAGCAGCAGCGACGCCCTGCTGGCGCGCTTCCGGCCGATCGTCGCCGGCATCACCGCCCAGGCCGGACTCGCCCAGCAGTACAAGGCGGTGCTGGCCAGCGCCGGTCCGCTGGCGGCGACGCTCGGTGCGCCCGATCTCGACAGCTATGTCGCCCAGAAGGCGCTCGACGGCCTGTTCCTGCGGGTAGCCGAGGAAGAAAAGGCGATCCGCGACAACCCGGCCGCCCGCACCACGGCGCTGATGAAGCAGGTCTTCGGGCGTCGCTAGCCTGCAGTCGCTGTGACGGAGACGTGGCGCGACAGCTGCTCGAGGTCGTCGGCCAGTTCCTGCACGGTGGCCTGCAGCCGCTTGCGCTGGCGTTGATCGGCGGCGTCCAGCAGGGTGATCAGCAGCGCCCGCGCGCGGGCCCGGTCGGCCTCGCTGCGCACCCGTTCCTGCGGATCGGCCGCTGCCGTCAGCCGGGCCAGCAGCCCGGGTTCGCGCCGGCTGGCGAGGCCGGCCACCAGCCGCTGGTGACGGGCCAGCCGCGCCGCCGCCTGTTCGGCCGGCGATCGTTCCAGCGCCTGTTCGTGCGGCCAGGCAGCATCGAGCAAGGCCAGCTGCTGCGCATTCAGCGCGCCGATCCAGCGGTCCAGGCTGTCACGCCATTCGCGGCGCCAGTGCTTGCGGCGATCGTCCGGGCTGTCGTCGGCGTGGCGGCGCGCCTGCTTGTCGAGCGCCTTGCGCCGGCGGCGGTCGTACTCGGCGATCTGCGCATCGGCCAGCGTCGCCAGCAGCCGCTCGGAGCCGGGCTGGGCTTGCTGCCACAGCGCCTCGCCGTGGATCTCGGCAGCGGCGAGCGTGGCGTCTATGGCCGAGCCCAGCGGCTGTCCACGTTCGATCGCGGCAGCAAGGATTCGGAGATCGGCGGCGTAGCGCGGCAGCTGGGTCTGGCGGTGCCAGCGCTGCAGCGCCTGGAATTCCGCCGTGAAGGCCGCTTTCTGGGCGGCGTCGAGGTCGATCTCGCGATCGATTTCCCAGCGCGCAAGGCGTTCGAGCTGGTTGTAACCGAGTTTCAGCCCGGTGCTGCAGCCGCTGCCGGCGAGCAGCAACAGCCCTGCCAGCACAACGGTCACGGCGCGCGACATAAGAGTCATCGGCAATCCGGAATGGCTGCAGGGGCGTTCCGGTGGGCGTCCGCCACAGCCGGAAGTTCGCGACGGCGACGGCCGGCAGGCCGTCGCCGTCGCAGGCAATCAGTCGACTTCGACCATCTGGAAGTCCGCCTTGCCGGCGCCGCAGTCCGGGCAGGTCCAGTCTTCCGGCACGTCCTCCCAGCGGGTGCCCGGCTTGATCCCTTCCTCGGGAACGCCCTTGGCCTCGTCGTAGACGAAATCACAGACCAGACAACGCCACTTCTTCATTGCAAACCCCGTCGATTGGATAAATGAAAGCGGTGCCCGGCGTGCCGATCGCATCGGCCGGCCGTCGCACCGCTCATGACCGCCGCGCAAGCGGCTTGCGCGTACTCACATTATGCGGTGGCGTCGCGAACTTCTGCCAACACGCGGCCAACACGCAGACAACAGGCGGGAAGCGGCCTCCGGCTTCAGCCCGCGTCCGGGCGGCTCGCAGCAGCTGCCGCGCTGCGCAGCGCTTCGAGCGCGGCGAGGCTGTCGGGCGATGGATTGACCGGCTCGGAGCGGCCGTCGAGCAGATCGGCCGCCAGCCTGCTGGCGCGCAGCGACAGCTGCGTGTGGTCGTCGATGCCGATGAAGCGCACCAGATCCTCCGCCGGGTAATGGCTGGCCAGCTTCAGCCAGCGGGTCTGCTGGCGATCGCCATCGAATACCCGGAACCAGGTGTCGGGGATCAGCACCCGGACCAGCAGCGCCGGCGCCGGGGCCGGCAGGTTGGGCGGCGAATCCGGAGCCGTCGTCGGCGCAGACGCAGACCTCGCGGCAGCGGCCGGCGGCGCATCGCATTGCGCCCAGCTGGCCGGCAGGCCGTCGATCAGCTGGCCGGCGCGGGCCGCGCTCATGCCGGTGCCGAGCAGGGCCTCGCGCAGTTCGGCCAGCAGCGCGCGCCGCCGCTGCTGGTCCTGCTCGCCGGGCGGATGCGGTGCCGACAGGCTGTCGAACACCCGGTCGAGCAGGCCATCGGCTGCGCGGAAGCGGTCGCTGTCGCGGCCGTCGTGCAGCAGGCGCAGCGCCAGCAGCGGGCCGATGCCGGAGCGCAGCAGCACCAGCAACGGCGCCGGCAGCGCGCGGCCGGCGATGCGCTGCTCCAGCTCGCGTGCCACTTCGTTGCGAACCTGGCGCAGCAGCAGGCGGCGCTGTTCGCGCAATTCGCTGCGCAGCGCCGCGATCACCTGCTGCAGGGCGGCCGTGCCGGCATCGGCGGAGCGGCCGGCCAGCGCCGCTTCCAGCAGCCCGTCCAGATGGTTCGCGCGCTGCGGGTCGAAACGGGCGGCCTCGGTGCTGGCGAGCAGCTCCGCCAGCAGCGCCGGCAGCGGCGCCTGAGCCGCCGGCAGCGCGGCGTCCCCGGCCGGCGGCAGCACGCCGGCGGCCAGCTGCGCCAGCAGTGCGTTGATCCGCGTCTGGCTGCTGACGGGCAGCACCGGCATGGCTGGCCACGTGGCTGCGGCGGGCACTCCGGGTACTCCGGGCATGACCGGCAGTGCGCCGCCGCGGCCCGGTGGCGTGGCGACGATGCCGGCGCGGTAGCCATGCCGGTCGAGGGTGTCCATTGCCTGGGCGATCAGCTGCTGGAAATCGCGGCAGAGGACGCGCTCAAACAGCTTGCAGACGATCAGCCTGATCTCGAAGCCGGCGCGCAGTGCCGCCATCGCGGTGGCGAACGCTGCGCCAATGCCGGCTGGCGTCAGCGCCGTGTCCGGGATGCGGATGCCATCGGCGCGCGCCGCGTCGAGGCGGCTGCGCAGCGCCTGCAGCGCCGGGCCGAACTGACCTTCGAGGCGAGCTGCGAGGTTGCCGACGGCGATGCGTTCCTCCAGCTCCTCGGTCGGCTGGAGGCGCAGTTCGTCCGGTTCATCACCGGTCGCCGCGCCGGTGGTCGCCGTGAAGAAGCCGGCGGCGACGGCCTGCGAGAACGCGCTGCTGAAGCCGGCGCGGTCCAGGCGCAGCACCCGCATGGTGTCGATGAACTGCCGCCGCTCGACATCGCTGGTGGCGGTCTCGCTCATCCGGAACAGTGCGTCGTCGGCGCTGTCGAGCATCTGCCGGGCCAGATCGTCGAGCACCGCCACGCAGCCGCTGGACAGCGCCCGGCACAGGTCGGCAGCGCCGGCAGATGCGGCGGCAGTGTCCGGCGCAGCCGGAACGAACAGGGGGTGGACCGTGGCGGCCATCGGCAACGCAGCGGAAAGACGGGCTCGACCTTGATCCTGGACGCGCCGGACGTCGATGCCGGCGGCAGCGGACGCGGGGCGATGGCGATCCGACATGCGGCGCGGCCGCCGCCCCATCGTGTCGCCATCCGCCTATCCGCATGGGGGGATACAATCGCGCCGCTCAACCGGATGCCCGCCATGCTCGATGCCCCGCTGTCCTTCGACCCGCAAGCCCTCGCTGCCCGCCTCGAGGCGATCACGCGGGAGCGCATCCTGATCATCGATGGCGCGATGGGCACGATGATCCAGCGCTACAAGCTGTCCGAGTCGGATTACCGGGGCGAGCGCTTCAAAGCCTGGCCGCACGACCTGAAGGGCAACAACGATCTGCTGGTGCTGACCCAGCCGCACATCGTTCGCGAGATCCACCGGCAGTATCTGGAAGCCGGTGCCGACATCATCGAGACCAACACCTTCAACTCGCAGACCATTTCGCTGGCCGACTACAAGATGGAGTCGCTGGCCTACGAGCTGAATGTCGAGGCGGCGCGCATCGCCCGCATCGAGACCGATTCGATCTCGACCCCGGACAAGCCGCGCTTCGTCGCCGGCACGCTCGGGCCGACCAACCGCACCGCCAGCATCAGCCCGGATGTCAACGATCCCGGCGCCCGCAATGTCAGCTACGCGCAGCTGGTCGCCGCCTACGCCGAGTGCACGCGCGGCCTGATCGACGGCGGTGCCCACATCATCATGATCGAGACGATCTTCGACACCCTGAACGCCAAGGCGGCGGTGTTCGCGGTCGAGCAGGTCTTCGAGGAGCGCGGCTACAAGCTGCCGGTGATCATCAGCGGCACGATCACCGATGCCTCCGGCCGCACGCTTTCCGGCCAGGTCACCGAAGCGTTCTGGAATTCCTTGAGCCACGCGCGGCCGTTCGCGATCGGCCTGAACTGCGCGCTCGGCGGCAAGGACATGCGGCCGTACATCGCCGATCTGGCCCGGATCGCCGACTGCTACGTCAGCGCCTACCCGAACGCCGGCCTGCCGAATGCGTTCGGCGAGTACGACGAGATGCCCGATGAAACGGCAGCGATCGTCGCCGAGTTCGCCGACAGCGGGCTGGTCAACATCGTCGGCGGCTGCTGCGGCACCAGCCCGCCGCATATCGCCAGCATCGCGAAGTTCGTCGCCGGCAAGAAGCCGCGTGTGCCGGGCAAGCTGCCGATGGCCTGCCGGCTCGCGGGTCTCGAACCGCTGACCATCGACGAAAGCCTGGGTTTCGTGAACGTCGGCGAGCGCACCAACGTGACCGGCTCGGCCAAGTTCCGCGACCTGATCAAGGCCGGTGACTACACGGCGGCTGTCGCCGTCGCCCGCCAGCAGGTCGAGGCCGGCGCGCAGGTGATCGACGTCAACATGGACGAGGGCATGCTCGACGGCAAGGCAGCGATGGTTCGTTACCTGAACCTGATCGCCTCGGAGCCGGACATCTCCCGCGTGCCGGTGATGATCGACTCCTCGAAGTGGGAAGTGATCGAGGCCGGCCTGCAGTGCGTGCAGGGCAAGCCGATCGTCAATTCGATCTCGATGAAGGAAGGCACCGAGAAGTTCATCGAGCAGGCGAAGCTGTGCCGGCGCTACGGCGCGGCGGTGGTGGTGATGGCCTTCGATGAACAGGGCCAGGCCGACACGCTGGAACGGCGCAAGACGATCTGCGAAAAGGCGTACCGCATCCTGGTCGACGAAGTCGGCTTCCCGCCGGAAGACATCATCTTCGACCCCAATGTCTTCGCGGTCGCCACCGGCATCGAGGCGCACAACAACTACGGTGTGGATTTCATCGAGGCCGCGCGCTGGATCCGCCAGAACCTGCCGGGCGCCCATATCTCCGGCGGTGTGTCGAATGTCAGCTTCAGCTTCCGCGGCAACAACCCGGTGCGCGAAGCGATCCACGCGGTGTTCCTGTACCACGCGATCAAGGCCGGCATGGACATGGGCATCGTCAATGCCGGCTCGCTGGTGATCTATTCGGAGATCGATCCGGAACTGCGCGAGCGCATCGAGGACGTGATCCTCAACCGCCGTCCGGGCACCGAGGCCACCGAAGCGCTGGTCGAGATCGCGCCGCGCTTCAAGGGCGACGGCAGCAAGCCCGAAGTGGCCGATGAAGCCTGGCGCGCGCTGCCGGTCGGCGAGCGCATCACCCACGCGCTGGTCAAGGGTATCGACGCGTTCGTCGAAGCCGATACCGAAGCGCTGCGCAAGGAGATTTCGGCACGCGGCGGCCGGCCGATCGAAGTCATCGAAGGCCCGCTGATGAGCGGCATGAACGTGGTCGGCGACCTGTTCGGCGCCGGCAAGATGTTCCTGCCGCAGGTGGTGAAATCGGCCCGGGTGATGAAGAAGGCGGTGGCCTGGCTGATTCCGTTCATCGAAGCGGAGAAAAAGCCCGGCGATGCCGCGCAGGCCAAGGGCAAGATCCTGATGGCGACGGTCAAGGGCGATGTCCACGACATCGGCAAGAACATCGTCGGCGTCGTGCTCCAGTGCAACAACTACGAGGTCATCGACCTCGGCGTGATGGTGCCGGCGCAGAAGATTCTCGACGCTGCCCGCGAGCACAACGTCGACATCATCGGACTCAGCGGCCTGATCACGCCGAGCCTCGACGAGATGGTGCATCTGGCCAAGGAAATGCAGCGCCAGGGCTACACGCAGCCGCTCTTGATCGGCGGAGCGACGACCTCGCGCGCCCACACGGCGGTGAAGATCCAGCCGGCGTATGCGGGGCCGATCGTCTGGGTCAAGGATGCGTCGCGCTCGGTGCCGGTCGCCTCGGCCCTGCTCGATGACAACCAGCGCGCCGCGCTGATGCTGGAAACCAATGCCGAATACGCGGCGATCCGCGAGCGCCACGCCAACAAGGATCGCGACCAAAAGTACCTGAAGCTCGATCAGGCGCGTGCCAATGCCAGTCCGCTGGACTGGGCGAGTTTCCGGCCGATCAAGCCGCATCTGTTGGCCCAGCAGGAACAGCACATCAGCGCAGCCGAAGCCGGCCGTGCGCCGACGGCGCAGCACGTGAAGCTGCTGCGCGACTATCCGATCGCCGAACTGCGCGAGTTCATCGACTGGCAGCCGTTCTTCATCGCCTGGGAACTCAAGGGCCGCTTCCCGGACATCCTCAACAACCCGGCCTCGGGCGAAACCGCGCGCAAGCTGTTCGCCGACGCCAACGCGATGCTCGACCGGATCATTGCCGACAAGTGGCTGACCGCCAACGGCGTGATCGGCCTGTTCCCGGCCGCGAGCATCGGCGACGACATCGAGGTCTACGCCGATGAATCGCGCACCACGGTGCTGCACACGCTGCGCAACCTGCGCCAGCAGAGCGAGCACCGCGCCGGCGTGCCGAACCGCTGCCTCGGCGACTACATCGCGCCGAAGGCTTCCGGCCTGCACGACTGGATCGGCGGCTTCGCGGTGACCACCGGGCTTGGCTGCCACGAGCGCGTCGCGCAGTTCAAGAAGGACAACGACGACTACAACGCGATCCTGCTGGAGTCGCTCGCCGATCGTCTGGCCGAAGCCTTCGCCGAACGCCTGCACCAGAGAGTCCGCAAGGAGTTCTGGGGCTATGTGCCGGACGAGCACCTGGCCAACGAGGCGCTGATCGACGAGAAGTACCAGGGCATCCGCCCGGCGCCCGGCTATCCGGCCTGCCCGGAGCACAGCGAGAAGGGCACCCTGTGGCAGCTGCTCGATGCCGAAGCCAACACCGGCATCCGCCTGACCGAGAGCTACGCGATGTGGCCGGCGGCGGCGGTATCCGGCTGGTACTTCGCCCATCCGGAGGCGCAGTACTTCATCGTCGGCCGCATCCAGAAGGATCAGGTTGCCGACTACGCACGCCGCAAGGGCTGGACCCTGGCCGAAGCCGAGAAGTGGCTGGCGCCGAACCTGGCCTACGAGCCGGAGGACTGAGGACTGCCCGCCGGCGTCGATCGCCCGGGCAAGGTCCCGGGCGATCGCGGCTTCAGCGTGTCGGCTTCACGAACTTGAAGGTCATGCGGTCCGATTCGCCGATGGCCAGGTACTTGTCGCGATCCTGGTCCTTCAGCCGCAACACCGGCGGCAGCGTCCAGACGCCTTCCGGATAATTCTTGCTGTCCTTCGGGTTGTTGTTGACCGGCGAGCTGCCGGCCAGCACGAAGCCGGCGGCGTAGGCCAGTGCGCGGATGTAGGCCTCGGTGACATAGCCGCTGACGATCGACTGCTCGCGGCTGGTGCCGGGTGCGGCGCGATGTTCAACCAGGCCCAGCGTACCGCCGGGCTTGAGCATCGCGAAGAAGGCCTCGAAGGCGGCGGCCTCGTAGCCGCCCTCCATCCAGTTGTGGACATTGCGGAAGGTCAGCACCACGTCGGCCGTGCCGGGCGGCACGGCTTCGGCCCGTTCCGGCGGCCGGAATTCGCTGATCTCGGTGCGCTCGTAGACCGCCGGGTTCGATGCCAGCTTGGCGCGGAAGCGCTCGGCACCGCGGCGGGCGTAGTCGTCGGTCTGCGGCAGGCTCACCGGCTGGATCGCCGCGACATAGCGGCCGCGCTCGCGCAGGTACGGCGCCAGAATCTCGGTGTACCAGCCGCCACCGCCGGGCCAGATCTCGACCACCGTATCGGTCGGCTTCACGCCGAAGAAGCGCAGCGTCTCCAGCGGATGCCGCCAGATATCGCGGGCCACGAACTCCGGCGTGCGATGCGGCGCGGCGATCACGGCTTCGAGCGTGGGGCTGGCGGCCGCAGCCATCGTGGCGACGGGCGCTGTCATGGCGATCACGGCAAACGCTGTCCGCAGGGGTTTCAGGAACATGGCTCTGGAACGGGAGTTGGAGGGGCGATCGAGTGTGATGGCTCTCTCCTTGTTTGTCGCGCTGCACCCGCTTTCTTCGCCGCAATTCCGGCACAGTGGCCGCTGTACCCGAACTGCCCGAGCGCTTTCCATGCGGAAATTGGCTTTCCACTGGCTGCCATCCCTTGCCGCGACCGTGCTGCTTGCGGCCTTCCTGCATCCGACACGCGGCGCGGCGGCCGACGCCGGAGCACCTGCCAGCAAGTCGCTGTCTTCGTCGACAGCGAACTGGGCTCGCGATCCCGGTTTCCGCGAACTGAAACTGTCGCCGGACGGCAAGCATCTCGCGGCTCGCATCCATGATGTCGACGGTGCGGGCGTGGTCGTGCTGTCGCTTCCCGGGCTCAAGCCAGTCGGTGGGCTGAGGCTGGAGCCTGGCAAGGGCCTCGCTGACTTCATCTGGAGCAGCGATGAGTATCTGGTGGCCGAGCTTGCAACCGAGGTCGGCCCGATCGAGTCGGCGGCGGCAACCGGCGAACTGGTGTCGTTTCGCTACGACGGACGAGACCGCAAGTACATCATCGGGCACGAACGTACTGGCGCCAGCAATTACCGGGCGGTATGGGCGACGCTGGTCGATCCGCTGCGGGACGATCCCAATCACGTCCTCGTGGTGACTGGGCGCTACGACAAGGCCCGCGCCGAGCTCAGCCTGCAGAGGCTCAACATCCATACGTCGCAGTTGTATGAACTGGCGATGGCACCGATATACGGCGACACCACCTTCGTGCTCGATGCGCAGCGCCAGGTGCGTTACGTCCACGTGGTTCCCGATGGGGCAACGTTCACTCAGCAGACGTGGAAGCGCGAGTCAGATGGACAATGGACAGCACTGAAGAACGTGGCTGGCGTCGATGCCAAGCCGATCGCGCTGAGCGTCGACGGCAAGGCGCTTTACCGAATCACCAGCCGAGATCAGGGACCCTGGTGCATGGATCGTGTCGAACTCGCGACCGATGCGGTCGAAGTGCTGGCCTGTGATGCGCGCGCTGCCGTGCTCGGACCCATCTGGTCATTCGACGGCAGCCTTGAGCCGATCGCGGCGGTGCTGGAACCCGGACGCTCCGAAACGCGCATCTTTCCGACCGGACATCCGCATCGCGAGCTGCTGAAGCTGGCGACCGATGCCTTTCCAGGCAAGCAGGTCCTGGTTGAGTCGACGGCGCAAAACGGGCGCCTCGTGCTGTTGCTGGTCAGCGACGACCGCAGCCCGGGCGACTGGTACCTGTTCAATACCGTCGACAAGAAAATCGATTACCTGCTGGGTCGCCAGGAATGGCTGGACCCGGAATGGATGGGCGAGCGGCGGCCGCTGGCGCTGAAGGCGCGCGATGGCACGCCCCTGCAGGCCTATCTGACCCTGCCACCGGGCCGCGAGGCCAAGTCGCTGCCGCTGGTGGTCTGGCCGCACGGCGGCCCGTTCTGGGTGCGTGACGGCTGGACCTTCGATCGCGAGCCCCAGCTGCTGGCCACCCACGGCTACGCGGTGCTGCAGGTCAACTTCCGTGGTTCCGATGGACATGGGCCAGGATTCGTCAATGCAGGAAAGCGAGCCTGGGGCACGACGATGATCGATGACCTGACCGACGCGGTACGGGCGACGATCGCATCCGGCGTCGTCGATGGCAGCCGCATCTGTATCGGCGGCTGGAGCTATGGCGGCTACGCGGCGCTGATGAGCGCGGTGCGCGAGCCGGACCTGTATCGCTGCGTCATCGGCGCGGCCGGCATCTACGACCTCAACAAGCATCTGAAGGACAGCGACACCGGCGATTCCTGGCAGGGGCGCCGATATCTGGCCGATGCGGTGGCGCCGGATGCCGAATCGCGCCGCGCGGCGTCGCCGATCGAACGGCTGTCGGCGCTGAAGGCGCCGGTGCTGATCATCCACGGCGGCGAGGATCGCCGGGTGACGGTGGGTCAGGCCCGGCTGCTGCGCGCGGCGCTGGAAAAGAAGCAGCACCCGCACGAGGTGCTGATCATCGACCAGGAAGGCCACGGCTTCCGCAAGGAAGCCAACGTGCAGCGCTACTTCGACACCCTGCTGGCCTTCCTCGACCGGTATCTGGCGCCGACCGCTACAGCAGCGGAAACGGCGGCGGAAACGACGGCGGCCCGCTAAGACCTCGGTGGCTCTCGACGGGGCATGAAAAAGCCCACGTCACCGGGCCGGTGACGCGGGCGGGCTGCAGCCGTTCAGCGCTTAGTGGTGATGACCGCCGGCGCCGTGCACGTGGCCGTGCAGCACTTCCTCGACCGACGCTTCGCGCACCTGGGTGATCTCGACCGCGAAGTGCAGGGTTTCGCCAGCCAGCGGATGGTTGCCGTCAACGGTCACGGTGTCGCCTTCGACGGCGGTGACCACGACGCTGACCGGGCCCATGTTGCTTTCGGCCTGGAACTGCATGCCCGGTTCCAGCTTGTCGACGCCCTGGAACGCCGCCTTCGGCACCTTCTGCACCAGCTGCGGGTTGTGGGCGCCGTAGCCTTCTTCCGGGCTCACGGTGACGTTCAGCTTGTCGCCGACCGACTTGCCGGCCAGCGCCTTTTCGAGGCCCGGCACGATGTTGCCCTTGCCATGCAGGTACGGCAGCGCATCGCGACCCTCGGAGCTGTCGAGGACTTCGCCGGCATCATTGGTCAGCGTGTAGTGGAAGTAGGCGACACAGCGGTCGGCGATCTGCATGACGAGTACCGGTGGGAGAAAAATGAGCGCGAATGGTATCGGAATCGTGCTGGCGGGTCGTGGTAGGCCGGCGCGCTTGAATTCACGGCAATCGGCGGCATGCTCTTCCGTGGTCGCGCATGGCGACGCATGGCAGGGACGGTGACAGGCATGAGCAACGTCAATACGAGCGGACGCCAGGGCGGCAGCGTGCTGTCCGGCAGCATCTGGATGATCGTGATCTCGGTGCTGCTGTTCTGGCTGCCGGGTGTCGGCGGCTTCATCAGCGGCGTGGTTGGCGGCAAGATCGCCGGTGGCGTCGGTCCGGCGCTCGCGGCGTGGCTGGTGTCGTCGATCCTGTTCGGCGTGGTGTTCGCGGTATTCGGCACGATGCTGACCGGCATGATCGTGGTCGGCTTCATCGCCGGTCTCGGCGGCCTGCTGATCGCCTTCATCGACGCCGGCGCGCGGCTGCTCGGCGCGATCATCGGCGGCGTGCTGGCCTGAGCCGGTCGGTGTTCCGGGCCTACCAGGGAATCTCGCTGCCGTCCCAGGCGTAGAAGCGGCCGCTTGATTCCCGGCCCAGGCCGGCGATGACCGACAGCAGGCGCTCGGCCGCGTACGCCGGCGTGAACAGCTTTTCGGCGGCGACGTTGCCGCGGAACGGCGCCGACAGGCCGGTTTCGACGGTGCCCGGATGCAGCGACACCACGATCAGCTCGCGCGCCCGGCGCGCCAGTTCGATGGCGGCGGTGTGCATCAGCTGGTTCTGGGCGGCCTTGGCGGCGCGGTAGGCGTACCAGCCGCCGAGGCGGTTGTCGCCGATCGAGCCGACCCGCGCCGACAGCGTTGCCAGCACCGCACGCTCGCCGTGCGCGAGCAGGCCGTGGAAATGCTTGGCGATCAGGATCGGTCCGACCGCGTTGACCGCGTAGCTGGCCAGCAGGTGGTCCGGCCGGATCTCGGCCAGCCGTCGTTCGGGGTTCAGGCCGTCGCCATGCAGCAGTCCGGCGGTGGTGATCAGCAGGTGCAGAGCCGGGCGGCGCGCCTGCAGCGTGGCGGCGGCAGCGGCGATGCTGGCCTCGTCGGCAAGATCGAGCGGCAGCCGTTCGCAGCGATCGCCGTGGCGGGCCGCCAGCCGGTCGAGCTCGGGATGGCCGTCGACCGAGCGGCCAGCGGTGACCACATGCCGGTAAGCCGGGTCGGCCAGCAGCGCCTCGACCAGCGCCAGGCCGATGCCGCGCGTGCCGCCGATGATCAGCGCGTTCCGGTTCATGGTCGGTGGCGGCTCAGCGCGGGTTCTCGAAGAACACGTAGTTGGTTGCGTAGTCGCTGATCTCGAAGTAGACCTTCTTCTCGTCGGCGTCGCGGACCAGGTTGAGGTTTTCGTCGAGCACGCCGTAGCCGTAGCGATAGGCGCGCGCGCCGCCGTCTTCGGTGCCGCTGGCGGTGGTCAGCTTGTCGATGCCGATGAAGCGGCGCACCAGCTTGTCGCCGGCGTAGATTTCCAGCACGCCGTTGGTGCCGGTCCAGTTCTGCAGGCTGCGGCTGATCTGGTTCTGGGTTTCCTGGGTGCAGCCGGCCAGTGCGAGCAGCAGCGCGGCGCCGATGCGGCAGGGTTTCGGGATCATCATGGAGCGGCTCCGACAGTGGCAGGACAGGATGCGCAGGCGCGGATGCGGCGGGCGATGACAACACGCCTCGAAGTCAAAGTCAGCCCCGGCGCGTCGCGCAATGCCATCCACGGCTGGCTGGGCGACGCCTTGAAGCTGTCGGTGACGGCGGCGCCGGAACGCGGCAAGGCCAACGCGGCCGTGGCAGCGCTGCTAGCCGAGACGCTGGGCGTGCCGGCATCGGCGGTCACGGTCGTCGCCGGACACGGCGCAACGCGCAAGCGGGTCGAGATCGCCGGCCTGTCGGCGGAGGCAGTGCGGGCGCGACTGGCCGGCTGAGGTGCTGCCCGGCAGGGCGTTCGTTTTGTGAGCCATGGCACGCATTTGCCGTCGGGGTGTATCCTTTCGCGCCTTAGTCCCCGACGGTTTTCAGATGTCTGCCCGCGTTGCCAGCGTTCGCCGCGATACCCGCGAAACCCAGATCGGCGTCGAGATCAATCTCGACGGCACCGGCCAGATCAAGTTCGATACCGGCATCCACTTTCTCGAGCACATGCTGGAGCAGGTGGCGCGTCACGGTCTCATCGACCTGACGGTGGAAGCCAAGGGCGATGTCCACATCGACCATCACCACACCGTCGAAGACATCGGCATCTGCCTCGGCCAGGCTTTCGACAAGGCGATCGGCGACAAGCGCGGCATCGTTCGCTACGGCCATTCCTACGTGCCGCTCGACGAAGCGCTGTCGCGGGTGGTGCTCGACTGCTCCGGCCGTCCCGGCCTCGAATGGTTCGTGGAGTTCCCACGTGCGCGGATCGGCGAGTTCGATGTCGACCTGTTCCGCGAGTTCTTCCAGGGCTTCGTCAATCACGCCAAGGTGACCTTGCACGTCGATTGCCTGCGCGCGCGCAACGCCCACCACGTGGCCGAAACGGTGTTCAAGGCTTTCGGCCGGGCGCTGCGGATGGCGGTGGAATTCGATCCGCGTGCCAACGGCGCGATGCCGTCGACCAAGGGCGTGCTGTAAGCCGCCACCGTCGACCCGTTTCTCCCTCCCCTTTGATATTCCCGGTTACGGCTCGATTCGCGCAGAGATGGAAAAGATCGGCGTCATCGACTACGGCATGGGCAACCTGCACTCGCTCGGCAAGGCGCTGGAGCGGGTGGCCGGCAACCAGCGCATCGTCATCAGCTACGACCCCGAGGAACTGATCGCCTGCGATCGCCTGGTGCTGCCGGGTGTCGGCGGCGTCAAGGCGGCGATGAACGAACTGCGCCGGCTGGAACTGAACGAGATGGTCATCGAGGCGGCGCGCAAGCGGCCGCTGCTCGGCATCTGCCTGGGCATGCAGGTGCTGCTGGAGCGCAGCGAGGAGAACGGCGGCATTGCCGCGCTCGGCCTGATCCCGGGTGAGGTGATCCGCTTCGTCGATCCGCCGCTGGATGCGGTGGAACGTCTGAAAGTGCCGCACATGGGCTGGAACCGCGTGCACCAGAGCCGCCCGCATGCGGTCTGGGCCGGTGTACCGGACGACAGCTGGTTCTATTTCGTGCACAGCTACCATGCCGCGCCGGTGAATCCGGAGCATGTGCTGGGCGAGTCCGACTACACGCACCGGTTTGCCGCAGCGGTTGCACGCGACAACATCGTCGGCTTCCAGTTTCACCCGGAGAAAAGCCAGGCCGTCGGCCTGCGCCTGCTGGCGAACTTCGCGGCCTGGGATGGTGATGGCAAATAAACGTCTTGCGTCGGGCGTTCTTGCCTCGCCTGCGCCTTTGCGGCACAGTTTTGGTCCCCTTGTGAAGCCCGGCGTCGCTCGGTCGTCGTCGTCCCTCGTCATTCATTGAAACTGCGCGTTCCCGCGCCCGCACGACCGCTCCCATGCTGCTGATCCCCGCGATTGACCTGAAGAATGGCCAGTGCGTCCGCCTGCGCCAGGGCCGGATGGACGACGTCACGGTGTTTTCCAACGATCCGGCGGAAGTCGCCCAGCGCTGGGTCGACGAAGGTGCCAGCCGCATCCACGTCGTCGACCTCGACGGCGCGCTGAAAGGCTCGCCGGTCAACCTCAAGGTGATCGAACGGATCGCCAAGGTCTGCGGATCGGTGCCGGTGCAGGCCGGTGGCGGCGTCCGCGACGAGGACACCGTGCAGGCCTATCTGAACGCCGGCGTCAGCTACATCATCATCGGCACCAAGGCGGTCAACGCACCACATTTCCTGCGCGATCTCTGTCTTGAGTATCCGCGCCACATCATCGTCGGCATCGACGCCAAGGACGGCCGCGTCGCCGTCGACGGCTGGTCGAAGCTGTCGGCGCACGGCGTGGTCGAGATGGCCAAGCAGTGCGAGCACGACGGCGTCGAAGCGATCGTCTACACCGACAACGGCCGCGACGGCTTGATGAACGGCTTCAACGTCGAGGCCACCCGCAACCTCGCCCGCTCGGTCAAGACCGACATCATCGCTTCCGGCGGCGTGTCGACGATCGAGGATCTGCATCTGCTGAAGTCGATCGAGGAAGACGGCGTCATCGGTGCCGTCATCGGCCGTGCGCTGTACGAGGGCGGCCTGCAGTTCAAGGATTGCCTCAAGGCCGTCCAGTAAGTCTTTCGCCCCCGGCGGTCTCCCATGCTTGCCAAGCGCGTCATCCCCTGTCTCGACATCAACGCCGGCCGCGTGGTCAAGGGCGTGAAATTCGAGGATCTGCGCGACGCCGGTGATCCGGTCGAAGTCGCCCGCCGCTACGACGCCCAGGGCGCCGACGAGCTGGTGTTTCTCGACATCACCGCGTCCAGCGATGACCGGCCGACCCTGTTCAAGACGGTCGAGGCGGTGGCCTCGGCGATCTTCATTCCGTTGACGGTCGGCGGCGGCGTGCGCACCTGCGCCGATGTCCGCGCGCTGCTGTCGGCGGGTGCCGACAAGGTGTCGATCAACACCTCGGCCGTGCAGCGGCCGGATTTCGTCACCGAAGCCAGCGACCGCTACGGCGTGCAATGCATCGTCGTCGCCATCGACGCCAAGCGGGTGTCGAAGAAGAACCAGCCGCCGCGCTGGGAGATCTTCACTCACGGCGGCCGCAAGGCCACCGGTTTGGACGCCATCGAATGGGCGGCGCTGATGGTCCAGAAAGGGGCTGGCGAACTGCTGGTCACCAGCATGGACCGCGACGGCACCAAGGCCGGCTACGACAACGAACTGCTGCGCGAGATCAGCAACGCAGTCAGCGTGCCGGTGATCGCCAGCGGCGGCGTCGGCACGCTCGAACATCTGGAGCAGGGCCTGAGCCAGGGCGGCGCCGATGCCGTGCTCGCCGCCAGCATCTTCCACAGCGGCCAGCACAGCGTCGGCGAGGCCAAGCAGTACCTGTCACGGCACGGCGTGCCGGTGCGGATGCCGGCGCCGCTGGCGTTCACGGTCTGACATGGCCACCGACCTTGGCGAGGTGCTCGACGCGCTGTACGCGACGCTGATCGCCCGGCGCGGCGCCGATCCGTCGACCAGCTACGTCGCCAGCCTGTACGCGAAGGGCGCCGACACCATCCTCAAGAAGATCGGCGAGGAAGCGGCCGAAACCATCATTGCCGGAAAAGATTGTGCGTCCGGCGGGGTACCCGAGCACGTAAGACTGGTCAGTGAAGTTGCGGACCTGTGCTTTCACGTCATGGTCTTGATGGCCGCGTATGATGTTCCGCTGTCGTCGTTGAGCGAAGAACTCGCGCGGCGCACCGGGCGTTCCGGCCTGGTTGAAAAGGCATCTCGCAGCGCCAACTAAGCGGTATCGCGATCGACTTGAGGAGATTTTCATGGGCAGTTTCAGCATTTGGCATTGGCTGGTGGTGCTGGGCATCGTCGTACTCGTGTTCGGTACCAAGAAGCTGCGCGGCGCCGGCGGCGATCTCGGCGCGGCGGTCAAGAATTTCAAGTCGGCGATGAAGGACGGCGAGGCCGAGGCCAACAAGAACACCGAGGCGCTGCGCGCCGAGATCGTCGACCCGGACAAGGCGTCGGCCGGCGACAAGCAGAACGAAAAGGCCTGACGCCCGACCCTGCACTGACGCGCCAGGCGCGGCCAACCCATGCTCGACATCAGCTTTTCCGAGTTGCTGGTGTGCTTTCTCGTGGCCCTGGTGGTACTCGGGCCTGAAAAGCTGCCGCGCGTCGCCCGTGGCATCGGCCGCTGGACCGGCCAGGCCAAGGCTTACATGCGCAACCTCAGCGCCGAACTCGATCGCGAATCGCATGCCTCCGACCTGCGCAAGCAGATGCAGGATGCGCGGCGCATCTTTCACGAGGAATCGAGCTCGCTGAAGCGCGAGTTCGACGGCACCGCCGACTACGGCCGCGCGATGCTGAACGAGTCTCCGCCCGCCGCCGGCACCCCGGCGCCGCCGGCTGCCGACATCGCCCCCGCTCCGGCATCGCCGCCGACAATCGACCACACGCCGCACGCCGCGCCGTCGATCGACGCCCCGTCGTGGAAGCCTGCCGCCAAGTCCGACCCGAATGGCTGACCAGCCCGAACTGCAGGGCAGCGAGCAGCCGCTGCTCGACCACCTGATCGAGCTGCGCACGCGGGTCGTGCGGGCACTGGTCGGCATGATGGTGGTGTTGATCCCGCTGCTGTTCTTCGCCGGCGATCTCTACACCTTCCTCGCCACCCCGCTGATCAAGCTGCTGCCGGCCGGCAGCAACATGATCGCCACCGAAGTGGCCGCGCCGTTCCTGACGCCGTTCAAGCTTGCCGCGATCGTCGCCTTCGCGGTCGCGCTGCCCTGGGTGCTGTACCAGATCTGGGCGTTCGTCGCGCCCGGCCTGTATCGCAACGAACGGCGGCTGGTGCTGCCGATCCTCGCCAGCGGCACCACGCTGTTCTACGCCGGCATCGCCTTCGCCTACTACCTGGTGCTGCCGACGGTGTTCCGCTTCTTCATCGGGTCGACGCCGGCCGGCGTCGCGGTGATGACCGACGTCTCCAAGTACCTCGACTTCGTGCTGAAGCTGTTCATGGCTTTCGGTTTCGCGTTCGAGATGCCGGTGGCGATCGTGCTGATGGTGCTGACCGGCTTCGTCACGCCGGCGCAGCTGGCGGCTCGGCGCGACTACGTGCTGGTCGGCGTGTTCGTCGCCGCTGCGGTCCTGACGCCGCCGGACGTGCTGTCGCAGCTGATGCTCGCCGTCCCGGCCTATCTGCTGTACGAGGTCGGCATCCTCGCCTCGCGCTGGGTGGTTCGCGATCAGCCAGCTGCCGAAACCGGCGACGAGACCTCCTGACGAGCGGCTTCGGCGCGTATCTGGCGCCGATCGGATTGCATCTGCTGACAACCTGTTTACGCAGCCGCGCAACCGGGAAATTCCCACGGCGGCGCAGCGGCCTTGTGCGCGAGCGGGCCGGGATTGCTAGATTGCCCGGATCGCACCTGCCGGAGAGCCGCAACCATGCACGTCCTGCTTGTTGAAGATCACCCCGATCTCGCCGCCAACCTTGGCGATTTCCTCGGCAGTCACGGCCACAGCGTCGACTTCGCCGCCGACGGCCCGAGCGGCCTGCGGCTGGCGCAGTCGCAGCGCTTCGACGCCATCGTCCTTGATCGCCTGCTGCCGGGTCTCGACGGCGCCAGCGTCTGCCGCCGCCTGCGTTCCGCCGGTGGCCAGCAGATCCCGCTGCTGATGCTGACCGCGCTCGATACCGTCAACGACCGGGTCGAAGGCCTGCGCGCCGGCGCCGACGACTACCTGGTCAAGCCGTTCGCGATGGTCGAGCTGCTGGCGCGGCTGGAGGCGCTGCACCGCCGCGCGACGACCGTTTCCGGCGATCGCCTGCTGGCCGTTGCCGACCTCGAGTTCGATCTCGACACGCTGATGGCGCGGCGCGGCGGCGAAGCGATCAGCCTGACGCCGGCGTTGCGCAAGCTGCTGGAGCTGCTGATGCGCGAGACCCACCGCGTGGTGGCCCGCGAGGAACTGGAGCGCCGGCTGTGGGGCGACACGGCGCCGGAAGGCGATGTGCTGCGCGCCCACATGTACGCGCTGCGTGTAGCCATCGACAAGCCGTGGCCGCGCAAGCTGCTGCACACCATCCACGGCAGCGGCTACCGGCTCGCCGATCTTGGCGACGGCTAGCGACTCCGGGCTGGCCGGTGGCGATGGCGGCCGACGCCGGCCGCTGCTGCAGGCGGTGCGGATCGCCGGCCTGCGCAACCGGCTGGCGCTGGCGCTGCTCGGCCTGACCATCGTCGCGGCGACCATCCAGGGCCTGTGCTTCTGGGCGCTGGAGTACTGGATCGAGCGCGACAGCCTGATCACGCTGCTGAGCCGCGAACTCGACTACATGATCGAGACCAACGCCGCGCCGAGCGCCGAACCACCGGGTGTCGGAAGCTTGCGTCAGCGCTACTACCGTACCGATCAGCCGACGCCGCTGAGCCCGGCGATCGCTGCGCTGGAGCCCGGCTGGCACGGCGACGTGATGATCGCCGGCCTGCACCATCTGGTGCTGGTCCGGGAGCTTGAAGGCCAGAGCGGCCGTGCCTATCTGGCCTACGACAGCCGCCGGCTGCAGGTGCGCGGCAAGCGGCAGATCGTGTCGTTCCTGTTCGGCCTGGCGGTGGTGCTGGTGATCGCGCTGTGGGGGGCCCGGCGGCTGGCGCAGCAGGCGCTGCAGCCGCTGGCCGGGCTGGTCGGCCAGATCCGCGTGCTGGACCCTGAACAGCGCGCCCCCCGGCTGGTCGCCGCCGACGACCCCGATCTCGCCGTGATCACCGAGGCGCTGAACACCTACATGGCCCGCTTCGATGCCGTGGTGGAGCGCGAGCGGGTGTTTTCGTCGGCGGCCAGCCACGAGCTGCGCACGCCGCTGACGGTGATCCGCGGTGCCGTCGAACTGCTGGTGGCTGGCGTGCCCGATCCCAGCCGGCCGCTGGCCCGGATCAGCCGCGCGGTGGCGCAGGCGCAGGCCGATCTCGATGCGCTGCTGGCGCTGTCGCGGCTGCGCGAGCCGCCGACCAGCCGGGTGCTCGATCTCGACACGCTGCTGCCGGAATGGGCCGAGCTGGACGACACCACCACCACGCGGCTGGTCTGGCGGCTGTCGCCGACCCGGCTGATCGCCTCGCCGGGCAGCGTGCACGTGATCTTCTCCAACCTGCTGCGCAATGCCGCCCGGGCTGCTGGCCCAGACGGTGAGGTGACGATCGAGCTGGAGCATCAGCGGCTACGGGTGATCGACAACGGGCCCGGCGTGCCGGACCACGAACTGCCGCTGGTGTTCGAGCCGCATTTCCGGGGTCGCGACGGCGGCACCGGCATCGGCCTGTACGTGGCCCGCACACTGGCGCGCCGGCACGGCTGGGAGCTGAAACTCGGCAATCGTCCCGAAGGCGGCGCGGTGGCCGAGTTGCAGCTCTAGCGGCGCGCCCGGTCGAGCAGGCTGCAGACCTGCTCAATGCCGTCGAGCAGGCGCGGGCCGGCGCGCGCCAGCCGGTCGGCGTCGATCGGGTACAGCGCGCCGTGCCGGGCCGCCGGCGTCGAGCCGAGCCGCGACCAATAGGCGCGGATGTCGGCGGCGTTTTCCTCGCCGCCGTACAGCACCACCTCCGGCGCGGCGGCCAGCATCGCTTCGGCCCCGACAGCGGCCGCCAGCGTCGGCAGCGCCGCGAACACATTGACGCCGCCGCAGACCGCCATCGCTTCGGAGATCGGGCTTTTCGCGTTGACCGTGTAGGCCGGCGCGGTCTCGATCTGGTAGACGACGCGGACCGGTCGGTCATTCCGGTGCGCGGCCCGCAGCGCGGCCAGCCGCTGCCGGTAGGCGCTGGCGGCGGTGGCTGCCGCCGGGCCGGTGCCGAGCCAGCCGCCGACGGTTTCCAGCGCATCGGCCACGCCGTCGAGCGAGCTGATCGGCAGCGCCTCGACCCTGAGCCCGAGCTGGCGCAGCCGCGTGATGTTGGCGACCGGCGTGCCGCCATCCCAGGCAATGATCAGGTCCGGCCGCTGGGCCAGCACCGCTTCGAGGTTCACTTGCCAGCCGTCGCCGATCACTGGCCGTTTCGCCAGCTGCGGCGGGAAATCGCTGTGCGCGGAAACCGCCACCAGCCGCTCGCAGCCGCCGGCGGCGCAGACCAGTTCGGCCAGATGCGGCGCCAGCGTCACCACGCGGCGTGCCTCGCCGTGCGCCGCCCCGGTGGCCAGCAGCGTTGTCGCGATCAGCAGCGCGCCCGCGCGCATCCGGTTCACGACACCCAGGCGCCGGCGCTGAACATTGCTACCAGCGCCAGCAGGATCAGGGTCGCGCGGGTTTCCATACGCAGCACCTCGGCCAGCGTGGCGTCGAGCGAGGAGGCGATCATCGGGCCGCTGTCCGGCGCGTCTTCCCAGTCGAGCGCGGCATTGGCGGTTTCCGCCAGCAGGCTCCAGCTGCGTCGCTGCCAGCCGTCGGCGCCGCTGACCGGTTCCCGCTGCACGCGGCCGAAAGCGTCAAGCGCATCGTCCATGCTGCCGGCCATGCCGTAGAGCAGCGCCGTGATCCGCGCCGGCAGCCAGGCCATCAGGCCATGCAGCAGTGTCGCCTGGCGCTGCGCGGCGGAGTCCTCGATCAGCACCGCCAGACGGCTGGCCACCCGGTACAGCACGGCGCCGGCCGGGCCCAGCACGATGAACCACAGGCAGGCGCCGAAGCGCCGCTCGTGGCTCTGGATGAACAGCGCACCGAGCAGCGAGCGATGGTCGGCATCCGGCATCGGGCCCCGCTGCAGCACCCGGCTCAGCCGGGCCACGGTGGCGGCGTCGCCGGCGCTGCGGGCAGCGCGCAGCCGCTGCACGTCGTCGGCGAGATCGCGCGGGCCGAAGCAGATCAGCAGCACGGCGGCCGAGAACAGCAGTTCCAGCAGCGCCTGCTGCAGCTGCCAGGCCAGCGCGGCGGTGACGGCGGCGGCGGCCAGCGCCAGCAGCCACGGCGCACCGGCGACATGGCGGACGGCTGCCGGCAGACGCGGCCACAGCCGCGCCAGTACCGGATCGGCCGAGTCACTGCGGCGGCGCGACGACAGCAGCCGCTCGGCGCCCAGCGCCAGCAGCATCGCCAGCAGGATCATGCCGGGCTCCCGAGCGCTGCCCGCAGGCGCGGCCAGTCGAAATGCGGGCCGGGATCGGTCTTGCGGCCGGGGGCGATGTCGCTGTGGCCGGTGATCGCCGCCGGATGCAGGGTCGGATAGGCCGCCTGCAGTGCGCCGATGGTGGCGATCAGCGCGGTGTACTGCGCCTCGCTGAACGGCCGGACATCGCTGCCTTCCAGTTCGATGCCGATCGAGAAATCGTTGGCGCGCGTGCGGCCGCGCCATTCGCTGACGCCGGCGTGCCAGGCGCGGCGGTCGAACGGCACGTACTGGGTGATCCGGCCGTCGCGGAAGATGCAGAGGTGCGCCGATACCCGCAGGGCCGCGATGCCGGCGAAGTAGGGATCGGCCGCCGGATCGAGCCGGTTCAGGAACAGGTCGTCGATGTAGCTGCCGTCCGGCGCCTCCGGGTGGGCGCCGTAGGTGTCCGGCGGCAGCGAGATGTTGTGGATCACGATCAGGCTCAGGTCGCGCGGATCGGGCCGCTCGTCGCAGTTCGGCGAGGCGCGATAGGCTGCGCCCGACAGGCGATGATCGAGCACCCGCAGCGGCGACGGAACGTCCGAGCTGACGCTGCGGTCAGACACGCGAATCGGCGTCTTCATCGGACTTCCAGAACCACATCAACAAGGGCTTTTCCATGCGCGTGATTGTCACACTGGCTGCGGCGTTCTGCCTCGGCCTCGGGGCTGCTGCCGCTGCCGAACCGGTCAAGCCGGGCAAGACCGACGCGGCCGGCCGCGCGGCGGCGCTGCCGTCGATCGACGTGCCGTATCAGAAATTTCGCCTCGCCAACGGCCTGACGGTGATCGTTCACGAGGATCACAAGGCGCCGCTGGTAGCGGTCAGCGTCTGGTACCACATCGGCTCCAAGGACGAGCCGGAGCGCCGCCACGGCTTTGCCCACCTGTTCGAGCACCTGATGTTCAACGGCTCCGAGCACTTCAACGACGAATTCTTCCGGGCGCTGGAACCGGCCGGCGCCACCGGCATCAACGGCACCACCAACCGCGACCGCACCAATTATTTCGAAACGGTGCCGACTGCCGCGCTCGACCTGGCGCTGTTCCTGGAATCCGATCGCATGGGCCACCTGCTCGGCGCGGTCGACCAGGCCAAGCTCGACGAGCAGCGCGGTGTGGTGCTCAACGAGAAGCGCCAGGGCGAGAACCAGCCGTACGGCAGCCTGCGGGAAATCCTGTCGAAGGAGGCTTACCCGCCGGGCCATCCGTATTCGTGGACCACGATCGGCTCCGACGAGGACCTCAACGCCGCCACGCTCGACGACGTGCGCGCCTGGTTCAAGCGCTACTACGGGCCCAACAACGCCACGCTGGTGCTGGCCGGCGACATCACCGTCGCCGAAGCCCGGGCCAAGGCCGAGCAGTATTTTGGCGCCATCCCGGCCAGCGAGCCGGTGTCCCACGCCAAGGCCTGGCCGGCGCCGATGGCTGGCGAGAAGCGGCTGGAAATCAACGATCAGGTGCCGCTGCCGCGGCTGTACGCGATCTGGAACCTGCCCGGCGATGGCGACCGCGACGTCGTGCTGCTCGGCCTGTTCGCCGATCTGCTGACCAACGGCAAGACCGGCCGGCTCTCCGAGCGGCTGGTCTATCGCGACCAGAGCGCCAGCGGCATCAGCGCCTCGGTCGACGCCGACGAGATCGCCGGCCAGTTCACCATCGTCGCCAGCGCCCGGCCGAGCGCCGACCCGAAAGCCAGCCTCGCCGTGATCGAAGCGAGCGTGCGCGAGGAACTGCAGCGCGCGCTCGAACAGGGGCCGACCGAAGCCGAACTGGCGCGGATCAAGACCCAGCGCTACGCCGGGCTGCTGCCGGCCTTCGACGGCGTCGGTGCCAAGGGCCAGCTGCTGGCTGCCAACGAGGTCTTCCACGGCGATCCGGCCCATTACCTGCGCGAACTGCAGTGGGAGCGCGAGGCCACCGTCGCCGATGTCCGCGATGCCGCGCGGCGCTGGCTGGGCAACGGCAAGCTGGTGCTGCAGGTGCTGCCCGAGAACGGCCTGAAGGCGAGTGCCGAGACCGTCGACCGCTCGAAGCTGCCGGTGCCGGCTGCATCGGCGGCGTTGCAGCTGCCGCCGATGGTCCGCGCCACGCTGGCCAACGGCCTGAAGCTGGCGGTGATCGAGCGCCGAGGCGTGCCGCTGGTCGAGATGGCGCTGATCGTCGACGCCGGCCGCGCCGCCGATGCGCCGGGCAAGACCGGCATTTCGGCGATGACCTTCGGCCAGCTCGACGAAGGCGCCGGCAATCTCGATTCGCTGGCGATCGCCCGCCGGCAGGCCGAGCTGGGCATCGAGATCGGCGCCTCGTCGGGCCGCGAAGCCTCGATGGTGACGCTGTCGGCGATCAAGCCGAGCCTGGGCGCCGCACTTGATCTGTACGCCACCATCATCCGCAAGCCGACCTTCCCGCAGGCCGATCTCGACCGCAGCAAGCAGAACCTACTGTCGGCCATCGTCCAGGAAAAGGCTGCGCCGGGCGGCCTGCTGCGCCGCGTGCTGTCGACTCAGATCTACGGCGCCGGCCATCCCTATGCCTATGTCGGCAGCGGCGAGGAAGCGGTGATCGCCGCCACCACACGCGACGACCTGATCGCCTTCCACCGCCGCTGGCTGCGGCCGGACAACGCCACCCTGCTGGTGGTCGGCGACACCACGCTGGACGAGATCCGGCCGCAGATCGAAGCCCGCTTCGGCGACTGGAAGGCGCCAGCCGAGGCCAAGCCGGTGAAGACCGTTCCGCCGGTGGCCCCGGCGGCCGCACCGCGCCTGTTCCTGCTCGACAAGCCGGGCGCCACGCAGTCGATCATCGCGGCGGCCAACATCGCGCCGGACGGCAAGAGCGCCGGCCAGGAGCCGATGTCGACTGCCAACACCGTGCTCGGCGGCCAGTTCATCTCGCGGCTGAACCTGAACCTGCGCGAGGACAAGCACTGGAGCTACGGCGCCAGCTCCAGCATCACCCGCACGCGCGGCCCGCAGGTATTCCTGGCCCAGGCCCAGGTCGAGCGCGACCGCACCGCCGATTCGATCGTCGAAATGCAGAAGGAGCTGCGCGACATCGTTGCCAAGCGTCCGCCGTCGGCCGCCGAGATCGACGACGCCAAGCGCGCCGACCTGCTGACCCTGCCCGGCAGCTTCGAGACCGCCGGCCAGGTCGCGTCGGCCTTCGCCAGCCTGATCGAGCTGGAGCAGCCGGACGACTACTACAACCGGCTGCCGGCCCTGATCGCCGCGCAGACGCCGGACGCGGTGGCGGCGGCCGCGAAGGCGCTGGTCCGGCCGGAGGCGCTGAGCTGGTTCGTGGTCGGCGATCTCGCGAAGATCGAGCCGGCGGTGCGCAAGCTCAAGCTCGGCGAGGTCAAGGTGCTGGATGCGGACGGGAAGGTGCTGCGCTGAAAAAACAAACCCCTGATTCCGGGGTTCGGAATCAGGGGTGGGGTATATCGGCGGGCTCTGGGTCCCGGCTTTCGCCGGGATGACCCGATTTCGCCGGGTCAGTTCACGCCTTCGCCCAGCGGCCGCACGAAGGTGAACGCGGCCGGTTCGGTGACCAGCTTGCGGGCCGGGTCGGACACGTTGCCGGCCAGCGCCTGGAACGGCAGCGAGACGACGAACACCGCGGTGCCGATCACCGTCGCGGCCAGCCCCAGCGGCCGGGCGACCAGCAGGTCGACGGCCATCGCCGCCGCCGAGGGCGCGCCGCCGGTGGTGGCTTCGTAGCCGGTGCCGTCCTGGGCACTCGCGGAGGCCGCCGCCAGCGACAATACGGCACCGGCCAACAACGACAGACCGCGTGTAGTCAGCGACATGAAAAACCTCGAAGCAGGTGGAAAACAGGGTGGCGGGAGCCTATGCGGGGGTCCCGGTGGCGTCAACCGAACGAGGGGGCGCGGCGGCCGATGATCCACGTTGCGCTGTACCAGCCGGAAATCCCGCCGAACACCGGCAATGTCATCCGCCTGTGCGCCAACAGCGGCGCGCAGCTGCACCTGATCCGGCCGCTCGGCTTCGATCTTGACGACAAGAAGCTGCGCCGCGCCGGGCTCGACTATCACGAGTACGCCAGGATGCAGGTCCACGCCAGCCTCGCGGCGCTGCAGGCGGCCTTGCCGGCGGCGCGCCTGTTCGCCTTCACCACCAAGGGCGCGTCGCGTTTCGACCAGGTGTCCTGGCAGGCCGGCGATCTGCTGCTGTTCGGCCCGGAATCGCGCGGCCTGCCGCAGGAAGTGCTCGATACCATCGCGCCGGAGCGGCAGGTCTACCTGCCGCAGCAGCCCGGCATGCGCAGCCTGAACCTGTCGAACGCGGTAGCGGTGGCGGTCTACGAGGTGTGGCGGCAGTCGGGGTTCGCCGGCGCGGCAGCGGCCGCTGGCTGAATCCGGGCGGGCCGGCGCTCAACGGCCAAGCAGAAGCTGCGACAGGCGCCAGGACCAGCTCGCGGCGTTCGGGCGGCCATCGTCCAGATAGCTGATCAGGCCGGGAATGCTGGCCTGCCAGCGCAGGTGGCCGGCGGCGACATTGCGCCGGGCCTCCTCGCGCAGTGCCCGCAGCGCGGAGAAGTCCAACGGCTGCGGCTGCTCCGGGTCATACAGCCAGCCGTTCTCGCCGTGCCGGATGTACTCGTTCATGGTTGCCTGGTCCGGCGCGATCACCGCCTGACCCAGCGCCATCGCATCGAGGACCGACAGGCCGATGCCTTCGAGCAGGCGCGGTGCCATGGAGGCATTGCAGCGGCCGAGCAGGCGCAGGTAGTCGGCCTTCTCGAGCCAGTCCGGCACCTGCTCGATGCGGTACTCGGCGCGCTCGGCCTCGGTCGGCAGCACGAGCGTTTCGCCGGGATCGGCGACCGTGCGCAACACGATCCGTTCCGGACGATGCGCGCCGAGCAGCGCTTTCAGCGTCGGCCAGCCGGGGCTGCCGCGGCGCATCCAGAAGAACAGCCTCAACGGTTCCTCGACGATCGCCGGCGCGTCGCCGAGCGGCGCCGGCCAGTACTGCACGGCGTGCGATTCCAGGCCGGCGGCGCTGCAGTAGTCGTGCGCTTCGCGGCAGAAGCTGAGCAGCCGCAGCCCGCTCGGTTTGAGCCGCCGCCACGGCCCTGGTGCCAGGCGGATGCCGTCGCGCATCGGTGCCCAGAACAAGCGCCGGCAGCGCAGCCGGCGCAGCACGGCGCGTCTCGGCAACGTCTGCCAGAACAGGATCAGTTCCGCCTCGTGGCGGTTCAGCTGATCGGCGGACAGCGGTGCACCGCCGGCCTGCCAGCTGTCGTCCCAGATCGTGCGCACCGCGAAGTGCGGGGCCAGAAGGTCAAGCAGGAAGCGGCTGCTGCCGGTCTTCAGGTGGAAGCTGTGGCCGACGAACAGCAGCGTCGGCAGGCTCATGCACCAGCGCCAGCGCCGTCGATGGCCGCGATCACCCGTGCGGCCGGCAGTTCGTCGAGGCAGGCGGCGCGGCTGTCCTTGTGGCGGTCACAGCCTTCCAGCGAGCACGGCACGCAGGCCTTCAAGCCCTGCACGATCCTGACATTGCCATTCTGCTGCAGCGGCGCGACGCGCTGCCAAGGCGTTTCCCCGCGCCCAGTCCGGCCGACTGGCCAGGGCCCCCAGACCTCCGGGTTGGTCGGTCCGAACAGCGTCACCACCGGCACGCCGCAGGCCGCCGCCAGATGGGTGACCGAGGTATCGGGACCGACGAACAGCGCCGCGCCGCGAATCAGGTTGGCGAGGTCGCCGAGCTTCAACTGCCCGATGACGTCGACCAGCGCAGCACGGCCGTCCGGCGACAGCAGCGCGCACAGTTCGTCGCCGAGCGCGCGGTCGCTGGCGGCCGGCCCGCCGCTGATCACCACGCGCAGGCCGCGCTGCCGGAGCTGCGACACCAGCTCCGCCCAGTGCGCGGTCGGCCAGGCCTTGTAGCTGAACATCGGCGCCAGATGCAGCACCGCGTAGGCGCCCTGGTCTGCACTGATCGGCAGCGCGGCGCTGCCGCGCGGCGGCACCACGTCCGGATGGCGCGCGATCCCGAGCGCATCGGCCAGCTTCAGTGCCTGCTCGACGGTATGGCGACGCTCGACATCGTTGTCGACCCGGTAACGGCAGTGCCAGCGCTTCCAGCGTTCGGCGATGGTCTGCGGGCCGGGCACGATGGCGGCCCGGACCCGGCCGGCGAGGAAGGCGATCAGATGCGGCCGGTCGTTGGCCTGGGTGCCGATCGCCAGGTCATAGCTGCGCCACGGGAACGGCAGCTTGCGGCTGCCGGCTGGCATGGTCAGACAGTGATCGAGATCGGGATTGCCTTCGAGCACGCCCTCGGTGCCCTTGAACACCAGTGCGTCGATGCGCGCCTGCGGGTAGGCACGGCGCAGGCTGGCGATCAGCGGCGTGCACAGCAGCACGTCGCCGAGCCGGCGCATGCAGATGACGAGAATGCTGCGGGGAGCGTGAAGGGGCATGCAGGGTGGTCGGTCGCGGCGGCTTCGGCAATTACCGTACGATAAATCCGAGTGCAGGAACGATCATCCGGCCGTTCCGCTGCCGCCTCCCGGGCCTGCGCCCGCGTCGTCCGTCCCTTGCCACCGATGCTGCCCGAACGCCTGAAGCCCCTGCTCGTCCCGCGCGGACTGCGCCTGCCGGAGACGCCGCCGCCGCGCCCCGCCGGCCTGCGCGATCCGCTGCCGACCTTGACCGTGGTGACGCCCTCGTACAACCAGGCGGCCTATCTGGAAACCACGATCCGCTCGGTGCTCGGCCAGGGCTATCCGGCGCTCGAATACTTCGTCATCGACGGCGGCAGCCAGGACGACAGCCGCAGCATCATCGAGCATTACGCGCCGGCGCTCAGTGGCTGGGTTTCGGAGCGCGATCGCGGCCAGGTCGACGCGATCCTCAAAGGTCTGCACCGGGCGACCGGCGACTGGTTCATCTGGATCAACTCCGACGACGTGCTGGCCCCCGGCGCGCTGTGGACCGTGGCGGCCGCGATCCAGCAGGGCGAGGTCGATCTCATCGGTGGCGTCACCCAGCAGTTCGATGCGCACGGCAACCGCGGCAAGGTGGTCTGCCGGCAGCTCGACGTGCGCTCGCTGATCCTCGAACAGCTGCCGTCCGGCTGCCGCTGGCACCAGCCGGCGATCTGGATGCGGCGCGACGCGATGATCGCCAGCGGCATCGACACCAGCAGCCACTTCCGCTTCGACTACGAACTGCTGATCCGCTACCTGCACCGCTTCCCGCGCGTGCATTACCTGGCCGACACGCTGGCCTATTTCCGCTTCCACAGCGAATCGAAAACCATCAGCACCGGCCCGCGCTTCCGCGACGAGCATCTCGACGTGCTGGCGCGGCTGGCCCGCGACCCGGCGTTTGCCGAGTACGCGGATGATCTGTCGCTCGGTCATCGGGCGGTGGCCTGGCTGCAGCAGGTCGATGCGCTGCTGGCCGACCGCGCCCGGCCGCGTTTCGAGCGTCTGGCCGAACTGCTGCGCGGCGCGCGCGCCGATCCGGATGCGCGCTGGACCCGCAACACCCGCCGCGCCGCCCGGCGCATCGCGCTGAAGGGTGGCCGATGAAGCGGATGCGCCGATGAACGTCGCGATCATTCACTACAGCCTCCGGCGCGGCGGCGGCATGGAGTCCTATCTCGCCGATCTGGTGCGCGGCTTCCGGGCCGCCGGCGACACCGTGGATGTCTATGCCCGCGAGGTCGATGTCGACTGGGCGCGGACGATTGGCGCCAACGCCTTCCGGCTGCTGCCGCTGCCGTTGCCGAGGCGTTTCCGCAACCGGGTGTTCGCGTCGCGTATCGCCCGGCTTGAACTGACCGATCGCTATCCGCTGGTGATCTCGCTGGCGCGCACGCGCGGCCAGCATCTGGCGATCAATGGCGGCGCCCATCCCGGCTACTGCGCAGCACTCGGGCGGCCCGATTCCGCGCATGACCGCAGCGAAACGCGCCTGGAGCGGGCGATGCTCGACAGCGCCGCCGTCGTCGTCGCCCATTCGCGCACGCTGGCGGAGCAGATCGGCCAGTACTATCCGGAGGCCGCCGCCAAGACCCGGGTGATCTATCCGCCGGTCGACGACACCCGCTTCGCGCCGCGCGATGCCGCCAGCCGTGCGCGCACTCGGCAGGCCCTCGGACTCGCGGCCGACGATATCGCCTTCGTGTTCCCGTCGATGGACCACGAGCGCAAGGGCCTGGCGCCGCTGCTCGAGGCCTTCGCGCAGCTCGGGGACCGCCGCGCCCGGCTGCTGGTGGCCGGCCGCGCGGCCCGCAAGCAGCTGCCGCCGCGGGTGACGCCGCTCGGTTATGTCGACGATATGCCGGCCCTCTATGCCGCCGTCGACTGGACGGTGCTGCCGTCGCGCTACGAGCCGTTCGGACTGGTGATCGCCGAATCGCTGGCCTGCGGCACGCCGGCGATCATCGGCGGCGAGGCCGGCGTCGCCGAGCTGATGGGCCCGGACGACGGCATCCGGCTGCCGGAAATCAGCGCGCCGGCCATCCTGACCGCACTGCAGGCGGCCTGCGCCGCACCGCACCGGGTGGCACCCGGCTTCATTGCCCGCCACGGCCTGCGCCGGGCCGAACACATTGAGGCGCTGAAGCGCTGCCTCCCTGACGCCTGATGAACCCGATTCGTGACATCCGGGCCGCGCTCTCCGCCGCCCGCCGGGTGCTGGTGATCGATCTCGGCGGCCTCGGCGACCACATTCACAGCCTGCCAGTGCTGTGGCTGATCCGGCAGAACGCGCCACAGGCGGAGCTGTGCGTGGTCGGCAATTCCGGCCTGTACGGGCCGCTGACGCCGTGGATCGACCGGCCGATCGCCTACCGCAAGGCCGGGCTGAAGGCCGATCTCGCCTTCATCGGCCAGCTGCGCCGGCTGCGTGCCGACGTCGCCATCGTCATCACCAGCAGCAATCACGCGGTGTCCTTCGGCGGCCTCAGTGGTGCCGCGCTGCGCATCGCCCGCAAGGCCGACGAGAACAAGCGCTGGTCCTGGCAGCCGTGGCTGCTGGACGTGGTCGCCGAGCACCCGTTCCACGAGATTCCGATGTACCGCCAGCGCTGGAACGCGCTGCGGGCGCTGGGTCTGGATGGCGAGCGGCCGGAGTTCCACGCCGCGATCGACGCAGGCCTGCGGCGTGCGGCCGGCATCGCCGAGGCCGACGAAGGCCGTTACCTGCACCTGAGCGCCAGCGCCACCGACGACCGCCGCGACCTGCCGGCCGAGCAGATGATCGCGCTGTGGGATCGTCTGCGCGCCCGTTTTCCGGAGCGGCCGTTCGCGGTCAGCGGCCACGGTTCCGATCGCGGCCGCGCCA
Source organism: Gammaproteobacteria bacterium (assembly GCA_026398815.1). Lineage (GTDB taxonomy): Bacteria > Pseudomonadota > Gammaproteobacteria > Nevskiales > Nevskiaceae > Nevskia. The sequence continues at coordinate 174,336 of JAPLSA010000028.1, read as the reverse complement.
AGCTGGCGGCGATCCTGGCCGGCATTGGCTTCACGCCTGAGTACGTGTTCGACGGCTCGCTCGACGTCGCGGGCTTCATCTCGGTGGTGCAGGGCGCAGCACTGCATGTCGGCCCGGATTCCGGCGGCCTGCATGTGGCACGACTGGCGGCGACGCCGTCGGTGTCGTGGTTCCGGCCCAACCATCACCTGAAGAACTGGTTCCCGGACGATCCCGGCCAGCACCGCGCCTTTGTGGCGCCGGAATCCCGCGACGACGGCCTGCACGGCTTTGACCTGCAGGTCTTCGTCACCGCCGCCGCCGACCTGCTGGACGCCGCGCCGTGAGCGCGCGCGCGGTGCTGTTCGTGCCGCAGCACCAGGGCGGCGGCACCGGCGAGTTCTACCGGCTGCTGGCGGTGGCCGAAGCGCTGCACGCCCGCGATGCCACGGTGGGCATCCACTTTTTGATGCCGCAGGCCTGCCCGCTGCGGGCGCGGCTGCCGTTCGCGTACACCGAAAGCGATCTGCCGGACAGCGAGCGCGCCCGCTTCCATGCTCGCGAAATCAGCCGCCAGCGCCCGACGATCGTGGTGTTCGATCAGACCTGCCGGGGCGCGCTGCTCGGGCACTGTCACCGGCTGGGTATCCCGGTGGTCTGCGCGACCTTCGAGCCTGGCACCAGCGACAAGACCTTCCGGCTCGACTGGCTGTGGCGGCTCGACGAGCACTGGCATCAGCAGTACCGGATCGGCGATCCGCCGTTTGACCGGCGGCAAAGATTGCTTGCGGCGATCAGTGCGACGCGCCGCCTGCACTTCGATGTCTGTCACGCAGAACCGACGGCCGATGACGAGGCTGCGGTGCCGTCGGTGCCCTTCGTGTTCTTCATTCCGGGGGGCGGTGCATACCAGATCGATGGTCGCAGCACGGGGGCCTTGTTCGCCGACGCAGCTCGGCGAGTGGCCGCGCAGGCGACCATCGCTACGCTCGTGGTCGGTGCCGGCATCGATGCCGAGCCGGGCGCTGGCGTTGAGCTGATTCCGGGCTTGCCTCAAGGCGCGTTGATTGCCTGCATGCGGCATGCGGCGGTGGTGGTGACCGGCGGCGGTGGCGGGGCGCTTCCGCAGGCGCTGAGTGTGGGAGCGGCCAGCGTCGCCGTGCCGCTGGGTGGCAGCGACCAGCTAGCACGCGTACGCCATCTGGCGGAACGCGGCTGGTGCATTTCCGCCGAGCCTCAGGCCGCAGCGCTGGCTGCAGTCACCGTCGCGTTGCTCGCCGATGACGGCCAGCGCCGGCAGATCCGCGAGCGGCTGGCGGTGCTCGGCCTGCGCAACGGTCTGCCGCTGATGGTCGAGGCCCTGCTGGCCAGGCTCGACCGCGCCGGCCGCTGACTCAGCCCAGCTCGGCCCGCTGCGGCCGTTCGGCCAACCGCTTGACCGCTTCGATCGGGCTGACCGTGCCGGCGATCACAGCACCCGCCATTTCGTGCAGCGGCATCTCGACCCCGAGCTTCGCCGCCAGCCGCAGCACTTCGGGCGCGGCGCGCACGCCTTCCACCACACCGTTGATGCCAGCCTTGGCCTGCTCCGGTGTCGCGCCTTCGCCGAGCTGCAGGCCGTAGCGGCGATTGCGCGACTGGTTGTCGGTGCAGGTCAGCACCAGATCGCCGAGGCCGGCGAGGCCCATCAACGTGGCCGGTTCGGCGCCCAGGGCGCTGGCCAGCCGGGTGATCTCGTTGAGGCCGCGGGTGATCATCGCCGCGCGGGTGTTGGCGCCGAGGCCTAGGCCGTCGGCAATGCCGACGGCGATCGCCAGCACGTTCTTGGCCGCGCCGCCGATCTCCACGCCGACCAGATCGCCGGACGTGTAGGCGCGGAAGCCGTCGCCGTGGAAGCGCAGCGCCATCCGTTCGGCGAAGGTCGGATCGTTGGCAGCCACGGTCACCGAGGTTGGCAGGCCCAGGCCCAGTTCCCGGGCGAAGGTCGGGCCGGAAATCACCGCGATTGCGCGCTCGCTGCCGAGCACCTCGCCGATCACTTCATGGGCCAGCCGGCCGCTGCCCGGTTCCAGCCCCTTGGCGGCACAGGCGATGCCCTGCCCGGCGCGCAGCAGCGGCGCCAGCCGTTCGCAGGTTTCCCGCAAGGTGGGGCTGGGCGTGGAAATGACGATGTCGCCGGAGGCCTGCACGGCGCGGGCAAGATCGCTGGTGGCGACCAGTTTCGCCGGCAGCGCGATGCCCTTGAGGTAGCGCACGTTCTCGCGGCTTTCCTCCATCGTCGCCATGGTCGTCGCGTCGCGGCCCCACAGGAAGCCGGGCGCGCCGCGACGGGTCAGCTGGATGGCCAGCGCGGTGCCGAAGGCGCCAGCGCCGAGGACGGTGATCGGAGCCTGATCGGGCATGACGGACCTCGGATGGAGACGCGCGGTGCCGCGCCGGAGGCGCGGCACCGCAGCCGGAAACGGCTTACTGGACCGTCGGCACCGCAGGCGCCGCCGCGCCGCCCTGCGCCTGCTGGGCGAGGTGCTGGGCGTACAGCGCGTCGAAGTTGATCGGCTGCAGCATCACCGGCGGGTAGCCGGTACGGCTGATCAGGTTGGCGATCGCCTCGCGGGCGAACGGCAGGATCACGCTGGGGCAGTAGGCAGCGAGCACGTGCTGCAGCTCGGCGTTGTTGTCGAAGTTGGCCATCTGGAAGATGCCGGCCTGGTGCACTTCGCAGAGGAACGCGACTTCCTCGTTGATCTTGGCGGTGACGGTCACCTGCAAGGTCACCTGGAACACGCCGCTGGCCAGCATGTCGATGCCGGTGCCGACCTGCACGTCGATCGCCGGCGGGGTCTCGACGGTCAGGATGCGCGGCGCGTTCGGCATTTCCAGCGACGCGTCCTTGAGGAACAGGCGCTGCAGGAAGACCTGGCGGGCGGGGGCGCCTTCGACGGTCGGGGCGGACGGCGGAACGGGGTTCGGAGTGCTCATTTTCGATTCGGGCTGCGGGGAGAAAGGCGGGATGCGGCGTGGCGCCGGGCTTCAGGCGTCGTGCAGCAGCGGGTCGAGCTGGCCGGCGCGTTCCAGCGCGGCAAGGTCGTCGAAGCCGCCGACATGGTGATCGCCCACGTAAATCTGCGGCACGGTGCGGCGGCCGGTGCGGGTCATCAGGTCGATGCGCAGCTGCTCGTTGCCGTCGATCAGGATCTCTTCGTACGGCACGCCCTTCTGGGTCAGCAGGCGCTTGGCCATCATGCAGTACGGGCAGATGCGGGTCGAATAGACGGTGACCGGCTTCATCGGAACAACCTCGCGCCTCGGGCGGCGGCTACGGTGGGAAAAGGCCTTACTTGGCGGTGACCGGCAGGCTGGCGGACATCCAGCCGTTCAGACCGCCCTTCAGCTGGTAGACCTCGGCATGGCCGAGCACGCGCAGCTTGGCGGCGGCTTCGACCTGGCTGGTGCCGAGCGCGCAGTAGACGATCACCGGACGCGACTTGTCCTTACCGATCTCGGCAGCGCGCTCGCCGAACTTGGCCAGCGGAATGTTCAGGGCATTCAGCAGATGGCCCTTCTTGTAGTCAGTGGCCGGGCGAACGTCGACGACCAGCGCGTCGCGATCGTTGATCAGGCGCACCGCTTCGAGCGCGCCAAGGCGTTTGCCGCCGGTCACCGAGCCGTGCACCTCGTTGGCGATCAGGGCCGCGCTGGCCAGGGCCAGTGCGATGAACAGGAACGGATGCGCCTGTACGAAAGGCAGAAGTTGGTTGATCAAGGGGAGCCGGGCGTTGAACAAGGGGGCGTCGCAATGGGATTATCGCATCCGATGACCCCCCCGGAAAGCAACTCAGACGTCGCGGTCGTGGCCCGACCTGCGGCGCTGCGGTCGTGGCTGCTGGCCGCCGTGCTGGGGCTGCTCGCGGCTGGCGGTGCGGCCCTGGCCGCCGGCGACGCTGCCAGCAAGCTCAAGGCCGGCACCCAGGACCTGGAAGCGGTGCGGGCCCGGATCGGGGCCGCCAACCAGCGCATCGACCGCGCGCGCGCCGACCAGAGCGCGCAGCGCACGGCGGTCGAAGTCGCCGAGCGCAAGATCGCCGATGCCCAGCGCGCGCTGGCCCGGCTCAATGCCGATCTCGCCAGCGCCGAGCAGCGGGTGCGTGAGGCCAGCGCCAACCGGGCGGCGGCCGAGGCGCGGCTCGGTGCCGCGCGCCGCCGGCTGGCCGAGCAGGTGCGCTCCGCCTACATCGCCGGGCAGGGCGGCGCGGCGGCGCTGGTGCTGGCCCAGCAGGAGCCGGATCGGGTGCCGCGCCTGCTGACCTATTTCGACGCCCTGAACCGGGCCAGCGCCCGGCAGATCGACGGCATCCATGCCGAGATCGCCGCTGTCGAGACCGAACAGCAGAAGCTCGATGCCGAGCGCCTTGCCCTCAAGGAAGTGCAGGCCGCTCGCCAGCGGGCACTTGCGGGGCTGGAGACGGATCGCCAGCAGCGGCGCACGGCGGTGGCGGCGCTCGATGCCCAGATCACCGACGAAGGCGCCAGGCTCAAGTCGCTGAAGGACAACGAACAGGAACTCCAGGCGCTGCTCAAGCAGCTCCGCGAGGCGCTGGCAGCGATCCCGCCCCCGGTCCGCAAGCCCGGCAAGGACGCCCCCAGCAAGCCGCAGAAACCGTTCCCGAAGATGCGCGGCGTGCTCGCCTGGCCGCTGCGCGGCAACCTGCTGGCCCGTTACGGCGATGCCAAACTCGACACCCGCCTGCAATGGAAAGGGCTGTGGATCGCGGCGGCCGAAGGCGCGCCGGTGCGGGCCAGCGCCGGTGGCCGGGTGGCCTATGTCGGCTGGCTGTCCAGCTACGGGCTGATCGTGGTGCTGGAGCACGACAAGGGCTTTTTCACGCTGTACGGCCACAACGCGGCGGTCAGCGCGACGGCGGGCGATCAGGTGAAGTCCGGCGAGGTCATCGCCAGCGCCGGCAGCACCGGCGGCTACGAACGCAGCGGCCTGTACTTCGAAGTGCGGCGCGGCACCGAACCGGTCGATCCCGAGGACTGGCTCGGCCCCTGAGGGCGGGTCGCCGCTCGCGCAGCAGCCGGCAAAAACGCCTTGCAGGAAGAACGATCGCGGGCGGCAGGGGTCTGTTTCCGGTGCTGTGATACATTCGGAAAAGACCGTCATAGCGCCTGAATTCACGGCCCGATCACGCCTCAATTTCCCATCCAGACCCGTTCACCATGTCCTCCTCGACCCGCGTTTCCCTGGCCCTGCTGGCCGGCGTCGTTTTCGGTGTCAGTGCCACGCTGACCCACGGCGTGTTCGCCGAAAAGCAGGCCCCGGCGGAGGCGCTGCCGCTGAAGGACCTGCAGACCTTCGTCGAGATCCTGAACCGGGTGAAGAGCGACTACGTCGAACCGGTCAAGGATGAAACCCTGCTCGAGAACGCCGTGCGCGGCATGCTCGCCGGGCTGGATCCGCACTCCTCGTATCTCGACAAGGCCGAGTACAAGGATCTCAACGCCTCGACCACCGGCAAGTTCGGCGGTCTGGGCATCGAGGTGCAGCTGTCGAACGGGCTGGTGAAAGTGGTGTCGCCGATCGACGACACGCCGGCTGCCAAGGCTGGCGTCAAGGCCGGCGACCTGATCGTCAAGATCGACGACACGCCGGTGAAGGGCCTGACCCTGCAGGACGCCGTCACCAAGATGCGCGGCGACCCCGGCACCAAGATCGTGCTGACCCTGGTCCGCGAAAGCCAGCCGCAGCCGCTGGTGCTGGAACTCAAGCGCGACTACATCAAGGTGGCGTCGGTGCGCGGCCGCACGATCGAGCCGGGCTTCGGTTACGTGCGCATTTCCCAGTTCACTGCGACCACCGGCAAGAACCTGTCGGAAGAGCTGGCCAAGCTGAAGAAGGAAGGCGAGCTCAAGGGCCTAGTGCTGGACCTGCGCAACAACCCGGGCGGCCTGCTGACAGCGGCGGTCGACGTGTCGGACGAATTCCTGAACAAGGGCGCGATCGTCAGCATCAAGGGCCGCGACCCCGATTCGACCCGCGCCTTCGACGCCTCGGTCGGCGATGCGCTTGATGGCAAGCCGCTGGTGGTGCTGGTCAATGGCGGCTCGGCCTCGGCGGCGGAAATCGTCGCCGGCGCGCTGCAGGACCAGAAGCGCGGCGTGCTGATCGGCTCCAAGACCTTCGGCAAGGGTTCGGTGCAGACCATCCTGCCGCTCAACAACGATTCGGCGATCAAGATCACCACGGCGCGTTACTACACGCCGAGCGGCCGCTCGATCCAGGCCGAAGGCATCGTGCCAGACGTCACCATCCAGCCGCTGAAGATTTCCAAGCTCGATCCTTCCGAACTGGGCGAAGGCGTGCACGAGGCCGACCTCAAGGGCCGGCTCGACAACCCGAACGCCAAGGCCGAAGACAAGGCAGCCGAGAAGGCCAAGGACGAGAAGAAGGACGACAAGAAGGATGGCAAGCCGGAGCCGATCAACGTCGCCGACCTCGCCGTCAACGATTACGAGCTGTACGAGGCGCTGAACCTGCTGAAGGGCATGAGCATCACCCAGGGGCGCTGAAGCAGCCGCTGCTGCGCACGACGCCGGCCTTGCGCCGGCGTTGTCGTTTCTAGCTGCGCACGAACTGCCACAGGCCGTAGCCGATCGCGGCAATGGCGATCGCCCCGGCCAGCCGCAGCCACAGCGGCGCCCGGCGGCGCGGCGGCAGCGGTGCCAGCATCGGCGCGTAGGCCTTGCGCAGCAGCTCGAAGTTGCGCCGGTGCGACTTGAACACGGCGTCGAAGACATCGCCGATGCCGGGCAGCAGGCCGCCAGCGAAGTCGATCGCGACGTTGCGCCCCATCTTCAGCAGCAGCCCGCGCGGCACGCCGGCGCGCGCGGCGCGGGTGATGGTCAGCGCCGACACGCCCAGCGCCAGCGCATCGCCGGCCAGCGGAATCAGGCCGACGATCGCATCAAGCCCGAAGCGGAAGCGGGTGCCCGGAATGGTCAGGCAGTCGTCGAGCCACCAGGCGGTCTTGTCGACGAAGGCCACCAGCGCTCGCACCTCGTCGACCGAGGGGCCGGGCGGCGTCAGGTCGCGGCGATCGCTCATGCGCGGCTCAGCGGAACGCCTTGAGCCAGCCCCAGCAACCGATCGCGACGAACGCCGACGACAGCACGACCACGGCGGTCGTCGGCGACGTGCCGTTCAGCGAAGCCAGCCCGTACAGCAGCGCGCCGACCACCCAGGCGGTGCCGCCAATCGCGGCATGCAGGCTCTTGCGGGTGGCGCTGCGCAGTTCGACGCGCAGCGACTCGACGCTGGCGGCATCCATCGCGTTGCTCGGCAGCGCGCCGCCCTTGGCCAGGAACTTCATCGCGTTCTGCGCCAGCTCCGGCAGCGCCTCGGCCAGCTGTGGCCCCTGCTTGCGCAGCCGTGCCAGGGTGGCGCCCGGGTTGATCCGGTTCCACATCCACTGCTCCATGATCGGTTTGGCGGTCTTCCACAGATCCAGATCCGGATACAGCTGGCGGCCGAGGCCTTCGGTGGTCAGCAGGGTCTTTTGCAGCAGCACCAGCTGCGGCTGCACCTGGTAGTTGAAGCGGCGGGCGATCTCGAACAGGCGCAGCAGGAAGACGCCGAAGGAAATGTCCTTGATCGGTTTGCCGAAGATCGGCTCTGACACCGTGCGGATCGCGCTCTCGAAATCCTCGGCGCGGACATCGGCCGGAATCCAGCCGGACTCCAGATGCAGCTCGGCGATGCGCCGGTAGTCGCGGTTGAAGAAGGCCAGGAAATTCTCGGCCAGATAACGCAGGTCGGCCGGGCCGAGCTGGCCGACGATGCCGAAGTCCACCGCCAGATAGCTCGGCTTCCGCACGTCGGAGACATCGACAAAGATGTTCCCCGGGTGCATGTCGGCGTGGAAGAAATTGTCGCGGAACACCTGCTTGAAAAAGATTTCCACGCCGCGCTCGGCGAGCACCTGGAAATTCACGCCCATCTCCCGCAGGCGGTCGATGTCGCGCAGGGACACACCGTGGATGCGCTCCATCACCAGCACGTCGGCGCGGGTGTAATCCCAGAACACGATCGGGTGGTAGATCAGCTCCGAGCCCAGCCAGTTGCGGCGCAAGAGCGAGCAGTTCGCACCTTCGCGCATCAGGTCCAGCTCGTCGAAGATCACCCGCTCGTACTCGGCCACCACCTCGCGCGGCCGCAGCCGCTTGCCCAGCGGATGCCAGCGCTCGGCGAACTCGGCCAGCGCGCGCAGCAGGTCGACATCCTTCTCGACCCGCGCATGCACGCCCGGCCGCAGTACCTTGATGACCACCTCGAAGCCGGGATCGCCTTCATCCGAAGGCTTCAGCCGCGCGGTATGCACCTGGGCCACCGACGCCGCCGCCAGCGGCGTCTCGTCGAACTCGATGAACATCTCCTCGATGGGCTTGCCGAGCGATTGCTCGATCAGTGCCCGCGCTTGCGCGCCCGAGAACGGCTCGACCCGATCCTGCAGCTGCGCCAGCTCGGCGGCCACGTCGTGCGGCAGGATGTCCGGCCGGGTCGACAGCGCCTGGCCGAACTTGATGAACACCGGCCCCAGTTCCTGCAGCGCCAGCCGCAGGCGTTCGCCGCGCGGGCGCGGATCGTTCGAGGGCTTGCCGTTCCAGAACTCGGACAGCTGATAGCGGCGCACCACCTGCCAGATCGCCCACAGGCGCGGCGTGGCGCGGATCATGGCGCGCTCCGCTGTTCGAGCCGCGCCAGCCGCGCTTCCAGCCGGTCGACACCTTCCCGCAAGCCGTCCACTGCGTCCATCCATTCCTCGACATCGGCCGCGCGGGCCAGGTCTTCGCTTTCTTCGGTCAGGTACTCGGCGGTGTCGCGGCTCAAGCGGTCGGCTGCCGAGTGGCCGAAGCCGAACAGGCCCTTCAGCCCGCCGACCAGCCGATGCGCCGCGCCATCGCCGACCACCTTGGCCACCAGTTCCTCGGGATCGAAACCGACCCGGCTCAGCAGGCCGCCGAAACGGTTCAGCAGCTCGATGTCGCCGACCACGTCGACGCCGGTCGGCAGGCCTTCGCGCCGCGTCAGCTGGTTCAGCCCCAGCCGCGCCAGCCGCAGCGTGGGGGCCGACACCAGCACATCCGGCTCGTCCTCGGCGACGTTCGACACCCGCACGCCGGTGGCGATCGGCTCGATCACGAACATCCAGCCCAGATCGGCTGCTTCCAGCGCGATCGACTTGCCGGCCATCGCCGCGCAATCGGCCACGACGCTGCGTTCGAGGCGCAGGTAGCGGTTCAGCGCGACTTCCAGCGTGGCGCAGACAACGGTTGGGGCGGGCATGTCAGGCGGGGTCGAAGTAGTCGTTGTCGAGACGCTTGAGCACGTAGCTGCCGATACGGGCGACACCGACATCGTGCTCGACCATCAGCGCGGCGAGGCGCTCGCCGTCGATCAGGATGATCTTCAGTGCGATGCTGCCGGCGAAGTCGCGTGCTTCGCGGGTGAAGGTCGAAGTCGTGATGAACACGCCCTTGGTCGCGCGCTGGCCTTGCAGGGCGCCGGCGAATTTCTGGATTTCAGGACGACCGACCGTGCCTTCCCAGCGCTTCGCCTGCACGTAGATCACATCGAGGCCGAGCCGGTCCTCGTTGATGATCCCGTCGATGCCGCCATCGCCACTCTTGCCGATCGCGCGGCCGGCATCGGCGCGAGTGCCGCCGTAGCCCATCGTGACCAGCACATCGATGACCAAGCGCTCGAAGAACGCCGGCGAAACCTGCTTGATGCGGTCCAGCACTTCCGCCTCCAGGCTTTCCCGCAGATGCCGGTCCGCTGACGCGATTGCTTCCTCGGGCGTCTGCTCGGTTGCTGCGAAAAAGCGCGTCGATTCATTGATCGGCCCCGGCATGGCCGCGGGCGAAAGTGGTGGCGAGGCCGCTGCACCAGTTTCGTCGGAAGCGTCTTTCGCTCTCGTGATGAACCGGACGAAAGACGAGTACTGAAGCAGCGTCCTGTTATCGATTCTTTGCGGATCGGTTGCGAGCAAAGCGCTGCCCACGTCCGTGATCTTGAACGTGCCCCGCCTCGGTGCGGCTAGCAATCCCGCCTGCTTCAGGTATGTACGCGCCCACCCCACGCGACCGGCAAATAGTTCGCTGCCGCTGGCGAATAGCAGCTGCCGTTCGTCTTCGGTCAGCTCAAACTGATCCGCGAGGCGATTGACCGAGTCGCGGACCGCATGAAGTTGGCCGTCAGAAGCCAGCTTCAGCAGCGGCAGCATCAGCGTCTGGTAATCCGGAATCGCCATCGCAGCCGCGCTCAGTCCAGCCGATAGCCGCGATGCACGGCGACGATGCCGCCGGTCAGGTTGTAGACCTGCACGCGGGCGAGGCCGGCGTTTTCCATCATGCCTTTCAGGGTTTCCTGATCCGGGTGCATGCGGATCGACTCGGCGAGATACCGATAACTGTCCGCATCGTTGGCGACCAGCTTGCCCATCAGCGGCAGCAGCTTGAACGAGTACTGGTCGTAGACCTTGCTGAGCAGTTCGGTCTGCGGCTTGGAGAATTCCAGTACCAGGAGCCGGCCGCCCGGCTTCAGCACCCGGCGCATCGAGGCCAGGGCCTTGTCCTTGTCGGTGACGTTGCGCAGGCCGAAGGCGATGGTGATGCAGTCGAAGCTGCCGTCCTCGAACGGCAGGCATTCGGCGTTGGCCTGCACCAGCGGCACGTCGACCACGCCTTTGTCGGCGAGCGCGGCGCGGCCCTGATTGAGCATCGCGGCGTTGATGTCGGCCAGGGTGACGAGACCTCGGGTGCCGGCCAGCTTGCGGAACTCGCGGGCCAGATCGCCGGTGCCGCCGGCGAGGTCGAGCACCTTTTCGCCGGCGCGCACGCCGGCCAGGTCGATCACGAAGCGCTTCCACAGCCGGTGGATGCCGAACGACATCAGGTCGTTCATCACGTCGTACTTCGAGGCGACCGACGAGAACACTTCGCGCACGCGCTTCTGTTTCTCGGCGACCGGCACCTGCTCGAAACCGAAGTGCGTGGTGCCGCGCGGGTTGCGCTCGTCTTGCTGGGCCATGGTCGGCGGGGGAAGTCGGAAGTGGCCGGATTATCGCAGTTCGCTGGACGACAGCTGCGCGCGGGATTGGACAGCAAGAATCAAAAGTTCAACGCAAAGGCGCAGAGACAAAAGAAAGGACGCAAAGAAAAGCCGTAAAGCTAAGGAAAAGTGACGGCAGGTGCTTTTCAAGATGTTTTTCTTTGCGTCCTTTCTTGTCCCTTTGCGCCTTTGCGTTTAACGGTTGATTTTCGAGGCTCAAGCCAAGGCCTGATCAATCATCAGCCAGGTCTTCGCCGAACAGTTCCCGGGTGAAGCCGAACTGGCTCAAGTCGCGGATACGGCGCGGGTACAGGATGCCGTCGAGATGGTCGCATTCGTGCTGGACCACGCGGGCGTGGAAGCCGGCCACCATGCGGTCGATGGCTTCGCCGTGCTGATCGACGCCGGTGTAGCGCAGCTGCGCATGGCGTGGCACCACGCCGCGCATGCCGGGCACCGACAGGCAGCCTTCCCAGCCGTCTTCCATCTCCGGCCCGATCGGCGTCAGCACCGGGTTGCAGAGGATGGTGAACGGCACCGTTTCGGCGTCGGGATAGCGCGGGTTGGCGCCGACGCCGAAGATCACCAGCCGCAGGTTGACGCCGATCTGCGGCGCGGCCAGGCCGGCGCCATTCAGTGCGGCCATGGTGTCCTGCATGTCGGTGATCAGGGCCTTGAGCGCGTCGCTTCCGAACAGCGCCGCCGGTACCGGCTCGGCGACGCGCAGCAGCCGCGCATCGCCCATCCGCAGCACATCGCGGATCATGTCGACCCGCCGGGATTGCGGCCGACCGGCGCCGCCGGCTTGAACTTGCCGACGCCGAGCGCGGACAGCTTCACGGTGGCGTTGTCGCGGCTCATGCCGTGCTCGGCCAGACGCTGCTCGTAGCGCGCCCACCAGCTGGCGTGCTGGTCGGCCAGCTCGCGCAGCGTCGGCCACGAGAACAGGCCGCTGTCGTGGCCATCGTCGAACTTGAGCCGCACCGCGTAGCGGCCGACCGGCTCGATGGCGCTGACATTCACCTCGCGCTTGCCGGCCACCAGCATCGGTTCGCCGCCGCCATGGCCGCGCACCTCCGCACTCGGGCTGAACACGCGCAGGTATTCCAGCGGCAGGGAATCGCTGCGATCCGCCCACACCACTTCCAGCAGGCGGGATTTGCGGTGCAGCTTGATGTCGGTGGGAATGGCAGCAGGGGCAGCGACCATCGGCGCAATCTCGGAAGGCTGAACAGCAGCGATTATCGCCGCTGTTCAGCCTCTCGATCAGCTGCCGGCTTCGGCAACGAAGTCCGGCTTCTCGCGAACCGCGCAGGCCGGACACGCCCAGTCGTCCGGCACCTGTTCCCAACGGGTACCGGGTGGGAAGCCTTCGTGCGGATCGCCACGCTGCTCGTCGTAGCGGTAGCCGCAGCCGGGACAGAAGTAGCGACGGTAGGCGGCCACGTTCAGGTTCCGGCGCCGGCCTTGCTGCCGTGCCGGCCCCAGCGGGCTTCGAGCCGCGCCCGGTAGCCGGGTCGGATGTTGATGCGGTCGAAGTGGCCGTCCGCCCAGGCGACGACTCTCGGATTCATCACCGCGAAGAAGATCGGCGGGAACAGCGCGATCAGGAACATCAGCGGGTAGCCGCTCGGATATTCGGGCAGATCGTCGAAGTTGCGCAGGCTCTGGTAGCGGCGCGTCGGATTGGCGTGGTGGTCGGAATGACGCTGCAGGTTGAACAGGATCAGGTTCGACATCACGTGGTTGGAGTTCCACGAGTGGTACGGCTGGCAGGGTTCAAAACGGCCGTTGTCGCGCTTCTGCCGCAGCAGGCCGTAATGCTCGATGTAGTTGGCGCTGGTCAGCACGCCGAACCAGCCCCAGATCATCTGCAGCGCGAGGAACGGCACCATCACCCAGCCGAACGCGACCGTCAGGCCGACGTACAGCGGCACAGTGATCAGCAACGGCTGCAGCACTTCGTTTTCCAGCGTCCACGGGCCCTTGCCGCTGCGGGCCAGACGGGTTTTCTCGGAAGCCCAGGCCCGGCGGATCGCGCCCGGAATCTCGCGGCAGGCGAAGCCGTAGATGTTCTCGCCCATGCGCGACGAGGCCGGGTCGTCCGGCGTGGCGACATCCTTGTGATGGCCCTTGTTGTGCTCAATGAAGAAGTGGCCGTAGCCGACCACGGCCAGCACGGTCTTCGCGCACCAGCGTTCGAGGGCGGTCGTCTTGTGGCCCAGCTCGTGGCCGGTGTTGATGGCGATGCCGTTGACCAGCCCCACCGACAGCGCGAGCCCCAGGATCGAATACCAGGCGAGATCGCCGGTGCCGATCACCCAGGCGCAGTAGAACAGCGTGATGTAGTGGACCGGCACGGTCAGCATCGGCAGCAGGCGGTAGTACCAGTCGGCATCAAGCTGCGGCACGACTTCCGGTGGCGGATTGCTGGCATCGGGCGGCAGCAGGTGATCAATGACCGGCACCGCGAGGTACCAGATCATCCAGGTGGCCCAGTACCACGCCGGCTGACCGGTCTTGGCCACGATCACGCAGGACATGACAGGCAGCAGCGGCCACATCAGCGACAGCGACCACAGCCATCGGCGTCGGTCGGTATAGCGGACGATCTGCCCTTCGGCATTGGTTGCCTGAACGCTCATGTTGTCGGTCTCCTCTGTCTGCACGGCCACGATGGCCGCTGGACGTTGACAGAGCTGCGGCGCAGCATTCCAATTCATTGTTATTGCCGAATTGGTGAATTTTTGTCATGACCGAATCGTTCCGGCAGCTGCGTCACGTGCTGGCGCTGTACGAACACCGCAACTACCGGCGGGCGGCAGAAGCAGTGCATCTGACCCAGTCGGCGCTGTCGGTCAGCATCCGCCGGATCGAGGACGAATACGGCGTGCCGCTGTTCATCCGCGATCAGGCCGGCGTGCGGCCCACCGAATACGGCGAGGTGGTGGTGCGGCTGGCGCGGGAAACCGGATCGACCTTGGCCGAAGGCCGGCGCGAGATCGAACTGCTGCGCAATCTCGACTCCGGCAAGGTGATCGTCGGCTCCGACCCGTGGATGGCCGACATCATCGTGGCGCCGGCGCTATCGAAGCTGCTGCGCAAGCACTCGAAGCTGCGTTTCAGGCTGCGCAGCCAGGGCTGGGACGAACTCCAGGGCGAACTGCTGGCGCGGCGCATCGATGTCTACGTCGGCTCGCCGTTCGATGCGCTCGATCCGGGCATCGAGGCAACCACGTACGAACTGTCATCGCCGGTGATCCTGTGTCGGCGCGAGCATCCGCTGACCCGGTTGCCGGAGATCCGCATCCGGGACGTGCTGCCGTACCCGCTGCTGGTGCCGAAACTGCCTCGCTGGTATCTGCTGTGGCTGGCCGAGCACTACGGCGGCGGCAGCGAATCCGAAGGGCTGCACGACCTGTTCCTGCAGACCGAGGATTTCACCGTCATCCGCCACATCGTCCACGAGACCGACGCGATCACCGCCGGCGTGGTCCGCGCGTTTCCGGCCGAGCTGTCGCCGTCGGAATTCGCGATGCTCGACATCGTCGATCTTGATCACGTCCGCGCGCCGGTGATGGTGGCGACGCTCGCCGAGCGGCCGATTCCGGCGGCCGCAGCGGCGTTCATCAGCGAGGTCACCGACGAAATCCTGCGGCTGCGCACGGCACTTGATGGCGTCCGCGCCCGCCGGTTGGCAGGCGCGGAGCCAGGCTGAGGCTCAGAGGATGAAGCGGCTCAGGTCTTCGTTGCCGGCCAGCTTCTCGAGCTTGGCATCGACGTAGGCGGCGTCGACGGTCAGTGTGGTGCCCGCCTTGTCCGGCGCATCGAACGCGGCCTCTTCCATCAGCCGTTCCAGCACTGTGTGCAGGCGCCGGGCGCCGATGTTCTCGGTGCGCTCGTTGACCTGCCAGGCGAACTCGGCGAGCCGCTTCAGGCCGTCCGCCGTGAACGCCAGCGTCACGCCCTCGGTGGCCAGCAGCGCCTTGTACTGCTCGGTCAGCGAATGGGTCGGCTCGCTGAGAATCCGCACGAAATCGTCGGTCTTCAGCGCGTCGAGTTCGACCCGGATCGGCAGGCGGCCCTGCAGCTCCGGCAGCATGTCGCTGGGCTTGGCCATGTGGAACGCGCCGCTGGCGATGAACAGGATGTGATCGGTCTTGATCGCGCCGTGCTTGGTCGACACCGTGCTGCCTTCGACCAGCGGCAGCAGGTCGCGCTGCACGCCTTCGCGGGAGACATCGGCGCCGCCGTACTCGCCGCGCTTGCAGACCTTGTCGATCTCGTCGATGAAGACGATGCCGTTGTCCTCGGCGTTCTTCAGCGCTTCGATCTTGATCGCGTCCTCGTCGATCAGTTTCGCCGCTTCCTCGTCGACCAGCAGCTTGCGGGCATCGCGTATTTTCAGCTTGCGCGGCTTCTGCTGGCCATTGCCGAGGTTCTTGAACATCGCCTGCAGCTGGCTGGTCATCTCTTCCATGCCGGGCGGGCCCATCACCGACATCGTCGGCGGCGCGACATTCATCTTCAGCTCGATCTCGGTGTCGTCGAGCCGGCCTTCGCGCAACTTCTTGCGGAACACCTGGCGGGCGGCGCCGTTCTCGCTCTCGCGATGCGTGGAGGCTTCGCCGAAGTTCGACGGCGGCGGCAGCAGCGCATCCAGGATGCGCTCCTCGGCCGCGTCCTCGGCCTTGCCGCGCATCTTCGCCATCGCCTGCTCGCGGGTCAGCTTGACGGCGACATCGGCCAGTTCGCGGATGATCGAATCGACATCGCGGCCGACGTAGCCGACTTCGGTGAACTTGGTCGCTTCCACCTTCACGAACGGCGCGTTGGCCAGCTTGGCGAGGCGACGGGCGATCTCGGTCTTGCCGACGCCGGTCGGCCCGATCATCAGGATGTTCTTCGGCGTGATCTCGGCGCGGATCGCTTCCGGCGTCTGCTGGCGCCGCCAGCGGTTGCGCAGCGCGATGGCCACCGCCTTCTTGGCGGCCGCCTGGCCGACGATGTGGCGATCGAGCTCGGACACGATCTCGCGCGGCGTCATCGCCGTGGCGCCAGCGGCGGCGGACTGCAGGGCTTCGGGGGGCGGAACGTCGTTCATGGGGCGGGCTCTCAGCGGCCGGCGTCGGCGGTCAGCGCCGGCGGCTGCTTGTCGATCGTCTCGATGGTCAGGTTGTGATTGGTGTAGATGCAGATGTCGGCGGCGATGTGCAGCGAGCGCTCGGCAATCTCGCGGGCCGACAGATCGGTGTTGGCCACCAGCGCGCGGGCGGCAGCGGTCGCGAAACTGCCGCCGGAGCCGATCGCCAGCACGCCGTGGGCTTCCGGCTCCATCACGTCGCCATTGCCGGAAATCATCAGCGTGGTGTCGGCGTCAGCCACCAGCAGCAGCGCTTCCAGGCGGCGCAGGTAGCGGTCGGAGCGCCAGTCCTTGGCCATCTCCACCGCCGCGCGGGTCAGGTGGCCGGCGTGCTTCTCGAGCTTGCCTTCGAAGCGTTCGAACAGCGTGAACGCATCGGCGGTGCCGCCGGCGAAACCGGCGATGACCTTGTCGTTGTACAGGCGGCGCACCTTGCGGGCGTTGCCCTTGACCATCGTGTTGCCCATCGACACCTGACCGTCGCCGCAGACGCAGACCTGGCTGCCACGGCGCACGGCGAGGATCGTCGTGCCGTCAAACTGTTCCAAGGAAAGTCTCCATCAGGCTCGCCAGCGGCGAGCGTTTTTCCGATGGAGCTGTGTTGGGGTCCGGGGCGGGCGATTCAAGCGTGGCGGGGGCCCGCGCCTGCGATTCTGGACACCGGCTTCCGCCACTGTGACGGCTGCCGCAGGGGCGTCATCCCGGCGAAAGCCGGGCGCGGGATTCAATCCTCGATGCCGAGTTCCTTGATCTTGCGGGTCAGCGTGTTGCGGCCCCAGCCCAGCCGGCGGGCGGCTTCCTGGCGCTGGCCTTTGCAGGCGGCCAGGGCCACTTCGATCAGCGTGCGTTCGAACAGCGGCGAGGCGTGGCCGAGCAGGTCGTCGTCGCCGCTGGCGAAGCGGGCCTCGGCCCAGTGGCGCAGCGCTTCGTGCCAGTCGCCGCTGACCGGGATCGACGCCGGTACCGGCAGCAGTGCCGCCGGCGCGGCGACCGGTGCCGACGCCGGCTCGGCCGCTGCGGTCGTCGTGGTGGCCACCGGGCTGAGCAGCGCCGCTGGTACCTCGGCCGCTGCCTTGGCGCCGCGCAGTTCCGGCGGCAAATCGGCCAGGTGCACGTCCTGGCCCGGGGCCATCACGGTCAGCCAGCGGCAGGTGTTTTCCAGCTGGCGGACGTTGCCGTGCCACTCGTAGCGCTTCAGCACGTCGAGCACTTCCGGCAGCAGCTGCTTCGGCTCGGTCTTCAGCTCGCGGGCGGCGGCATCGAGGAAATGCCGCAGCAGCAGCGGGATGTCCTCGCTGCGCTCGCGTAGCGGCGGGATGCGGATGCGGATGACGTTCAGGCGGTGATACAGATCCTCGCGGAAGCGGCCTTCCTGCACCGCGCGGTCGAGGTCCTGGTGGGTGGCGGCGATGATCCGCACGTCGACGCTAATCGGGCTGACGCCGCCGACCCGGTAGAACTGGCCGTCCTGCAGCACGCGCAGCAGGCGGGTCTGCAGGTCGGCCGGCATGTCGCCGATTTCGTCGAGGAACAGCGAGCCGCCGTCGGCCTGCTCGAAGCGGCCCTTGCGCTGCATCGCCGCGCCGGTGAACGAGCCGCGCTCGTGGCCGAAGAATTCGGATTCCAGCAGGTCCTTCGGGATTGCTGCGGTGTTGATGGCCAGGAACGGCTTCGAGGCGCGCGGCGAATTGACGTGCAGCGCGCGGGCGATCAGTTCCTTGCCGGTGCCGGACTCGCCGGTGATCAGCACGGTGATCTGGGACTGGCTCAGGCGGCCGATGGCGCGGAAGACATCCTGCATCGCCGGGGCTTCGCCGATGATCGCCGCGCGCGGCTCCATCGGTTTCAGGTCTGGCGCGGCGACGCGCTTCTGCGCCGCGCGGCGGACCAGGCTGGCCACTGCGTCGACATCGAACGGCTTGGGCAGGTATTCGAAGGCGCCGCCCTTGAACGAGGCCACGGCGGCGTCGAGGTCGGAATGCGCGGTGATGATGATCACCGGCAGGTCCGGCTTGGCGCTGTGCACGCGGTCCATCAGCTCCAGGCCATCGAGGCCGGGCATGCGGATGTCGGAAATCATCACGTCCGGCAGCGTGTCGGCGGTGGCGTCCTGCAGCGCGTCGAGCAGTTCGGCGGCGCCGGGGAAGCTGTCGACGTGCATGCCTTCGCGGCTCAGCGATTTCTCCAGCACCCAGCGGATCGATTCGTCGTCGTCGACGATCCACACGCGGATTGCAGCGGAGTCGTGCAGCTTCATCGCGTTCATGGTGCCCATGGTTCTGCAGATGCCCTCGGGTCCGGCGCTGGGGGCGGAGCGGTGATCACGGTGGTCACGCGGGCAGCTCCAGCGGCAAGTAGATCGAGAAGATGGTGATGCCCGGTCGGGACTGGCATTCGATCAGGCCCCCGTGACTGTTGATCAGGTACTGAGCAATCGGCAGGCCAAGTCCGGTGCCTTCTGCGCGGGTGGTCACCATCGGATAGAAGATTTTCTCGATCATCGCCGGCGCGACGCCGCCGCCGTTGTCCTCGATGTCGATCTGCACCGCCAGCCGGTGGCGCACGCCGCCGATGGTGAACTGCCGCCGCATCCGCGTGCGCAGCGTGATCAGCGGCCGATCCGGACGCGGGCTGGCGGCGATCAGCGCCTGCAGCGCGTTGCGCGCCAGATTCAGCGTCGCCTGGATCAGCTGCTCGCGGTCGATGCGCAGCTCGGGAATCGACGGGTCGTAGTCGCGCTGCACGCTCAGCAGCGCCCGGCCTTCAGCCTCGATCAGCTGGCGCACGTGCTCCAGCACTTCGTGGATGTTGACCATCTCCTTCTGCGGCAGCCGGTTCGGGCCGAGCAGTCGGTTGACGAGGTTCTGCAGGCGATCGGCTTCGCGGATGATGACCCGCGTGTATTCCAGGTGCTCGGAATCCGGGAACTCGCGTTCCAGCAGCTGGGCCGCGCCGCGGATGCCGCCGAGCGGGTTCTTGATCTCGTGCGCAAGGCCGCGGATCAGCTCGCGGCTGGCGCGGTGCTGGGCCAGCAGCTGCTCGTCGCGCGAAATGCGCAGGTGGCGATCCAGCGGCAGGATTTCCAGCACCAGGCTCGGCCCGGAGAACTGCGCCGGCGTGGCCGTGCAATCGACGGTCAGGCTGTCGTGCCCGGCGTCATCGCCCGGACGGCGCAGTTTCAGCTCGCGTTCGATGAAGCCGGTGCCGGTCTCGATCGCGCGCTTCAGGCGCGGCAGCTGCTCGACCAGATGCGGCACGGCCACGCTCAGCGCCAGCCCCTGGACATGCCGGCGGCTGACGCTGAACAGCGTCTCGGTCGCCGAATTCAGATAAGTGACGCGCAGAGCCGAATCCAGCGTGATGATCGCCGTGGTCAGGCCATCGAGGATGCCGGCCGGCTGAACGCGGTTCAGCACGGGTAATTTCATCCGCATGTGTCAGCAAAATGTGAGCCAAATAGGTGCAGCAACAGCGTCAGCGCAGCACGATCGGCGGCTTCACGTGCACCGTTACCGGCGTTGCCCGGGCCAGCTCGCGGCCTTTCTCATCGACGATCGCCGCGCCGAGCTGATGCTCGCCGCGCTCCACGCGCTCGAACAGCCAGGCGGTCGAGGCGGTGGCGGTCCGGTTCTGCTGCACGCCGTCGAGGAAGTACAGCAGGCCCTGGCCCTGCTGCAGGTTGGCGTCGACGCTCATGCTGACGCCGCCGCTGGCATCGCGAAGGGTGTCGTCCGCTGCCGGTGACACGATGCGGACGCGGCTTTCGGCCGGCGTCGCCGCCTTGCTGTCGCCACCACTGGAGGGCGGTGCCGGCAGCCGCGTCTCGGACGGCGTGTAGGTCTGCAGAGGCGGCAGTTCCACTGGCTTCGCGCCGTCCTTCGGCGGCTTGTCGCCATAGTGGGTGACGCCCTTCGCATCGACCCAGCGATAGATGTCGGCCCGGGCCGGCAGCAGGTGCAGCAGCAGGGCAAGGGTCAGGAGCAGTCGCATCGCCGGACGATAGCGCCGCGCCGCGCGCTGCGGCAAACCGCAGGTGTCGAGCGGCGGCCGCGCGCCGACCGCCTTCGCCGGACCTTGCCTGCAGCCGCCGCGCCAGCAACGAAAATGCCCCCGTTTCCGGGGGCATCTCCAGCATCACATTCGACCGGGGAAACCACGGAATCCCTCGGGATTCCGTGGCAGACCAACCGGGTACTACTCGCGCTGAGCTTCGCTCAGAGCGAGTAATACATGTCGAACTCGATCGGGTGCGTCGTCATGCGGAAGCGGGTCACTTCCTGCATCTTCAGCTCGATGTAGGCATCGATCAGATCGTTGGTGAACACGCCGCCCTTGGTCAGGAACTCGCGATCCTGGTCGAGGGCTTCCAGCGCCATGTCGAGGCTGTGGCAGACGCGCGGGATCAGCTTGTCCTCTTCCGGCGGCAGGTGGTAGAGATCCTTGTCCGAGGCTTCGCCCGGGTGGATCTTGTTCTGGATGCCGTCGAGGCCGGCCATCATCATCGCGGTGAACGCGAGATACGGGTTGGCCGAGGAGTCCGGGAAGCGGACTTCGATGCGGCGGCCCTTCGGATTCGGCACGTACGGAATGCGGATCGAGGCCGAACGGTTGCGGGCCGAGTAGGCCAGCATCACCGGCGCTTCGAAGCCCGGCACCAGGCGCTTGTAGCTGTTGGTGCCCGGATTGGTGAACGCATTCAGCGCCTTGGCGTGCTTCAGGATGCCGCCGATGTAGTACAGCGCGGTGTCCGACAGGCCGCCGTAGCCGTCGCCGGCGACCAGGTTCTTGCCGTGCAGCGACAGCGACTGGTGCACGTGCCTGCCCGAGCCGTTGTCGCCGACGATCGGCTTCGGCATGAAGGTGGCGGTCTTGCCGAACTGGTCAGCGACGTTCTGCACGACGTACTTCAGCTTCAGCACGTCATCGGCCTTCTGCACCAGCGTGCCGAACTTGACGCCGATTTCGCACTGGCCGGCGGTGGCGACTTCATGGTGATGCACTTCGACTTCCATGCCGACCGCTTCCAGCGTCTCGCACATGGCGGAGCGGATGTCCTGCAGCTGGTCGACCGGCGGCACCGGGAAGTAGCCGCCCTTGATGCCCGGACGGTGGCCGGTGTTGCCGTCCTCGTAATCCTTGCCCGAGTTCCAGGCAGCGTTCTTCGCATCGATGTAGACGTAGCAGCCCCAGGGGCCGGAGTCCGAACGGATCGAGTCGAAGATGAAGAATTCGTTTTCCGGACCGAAGTACGCCGTGTCGGCGATGCCGGTCGACTGCAGGAAGGCCATGGCGCGCTTGGCGACCGAACGCGGGTCGCGCTCGTAGCCCTGCATGGTGGCCGGCTCGATCACGTCGCAGCTCAGCACCAGCGTGGTTTCTTCGAAGAACGGGTCGATGAATGCGGTCGCCGGGTCCGGCATCAGGATCATGTCCGACTCGTTGATGCCCTTCCAGCCGGCGATCGAGGAGCCGTCGAACATCTTGCCGTCGACGAACAGCTGCTCGTCGATGGTGTGGGCCGGCACGCTGACGTGCTGTTCCTTGCCCTTGGTGTCGCAGAAGCGGAAGTCAACATACTTCACGCTCTTCTCGGTGATGATCTTGAGTACGTCTTTACCCGACATGGGGGTCTCCTGGGGTGATGTGGCGCTGTGCAGCGGCCATAAGTTAAGCAGCAAATATGCCAGTGGTGGGCAGCTGGAAGTGTCCCGCCCCGGCCGGGGCGCGACGGCGGCGGCCGATCAGCCGCCCTTGCAACCCTTGAGAAACGCATCCAGCTGCTCGCCCTTGAAGCCCTCGCTGGCCGCGATCGACGCGCAGACCTTCGCGCGCTGTTCGGGGCTCACGGTAGCCGGCGCCGGCGTCGCCGCGTTGCCGAGGCAGGCCTTGATGAAGCCTTCCTGCTGATCGGCGGGAACGAGCTTCGCCTGCGCGAAGCACTGTTCCGGCGTTTCGCCCGCCGCCCACGCCGTGCACGACGCCAACAGCGCCAGCGATACCGCGATTGCGAGCTGTTTCATCCGGATCTCCTCCCCGACGATGGTGGTCATGGCGGCGGTCTTCGGCACCCAATCCGCCGGTGCCGGGCCGCGCCGTTTTCGACGCGGCGGGAGCCTAGCACGGGCCCCGGAGGCCGCGCCGCCATTGGCTATACTCGCCGCCCGCTGCGCGAAAACCGCTGCAACGGCATCGAAAATCGTCGCAAACACCGGATAGACATGAGGTTAAGGCAAGGCATGACGTTCCAGGACCTCATCTTCACGCTGCAGACCTTCTGGGCGGACAAGGGCTGCGTCATCGTCCAGCCGCTGGACATGGAAGTCGGCGCCGGCACCTTCCACCCCGCGACCTTCCTGCGCGCGATCGGCCCGGAAGCCTGGAACGCCGCCTATGTCCAGCCCAGCCGCCGCCCGACCGACGGCCGCTACGGCGACAACCCCAACCGCCTGCAGCACTACTACCAGTTCCAGGTGCTGATGAAGCCGAGCCCGCCGGATATCCAGGATTTGTACCTGGAATCGCTGAAGGCGCTCGGATTTGACCTGCTGACCCACGATATCCGCTTCGTCGAGGACAACTGGGAATCGCCGACGCTGGGTGCCTGGGGCCTCGGCTGGGAAGTCTGGCTGAACGGCATGGAAGTCACGCAGTTCACGTATTTTCAACAGGTTGGCGGTCTGGAATGCAAGCCGGTGGCCGGCGAGATCACCTACGGCCTCGAACGTCTGGCGATGTACATCCAGAAGGTCGAATCGGTCTATGACCTGATCTGGTCCAGGCATGTCGAAAAAGATGGGGGCGTCAAGATCGTCACCTATGGCGACGTCTTCCACCAGAACGAGGTCGAGCAGAGCGCCTACAACTTCGAGCACGCCGACACGGCGGCGCTGTTCCGCCGCTTCGATGTTGCCGAAGAAGAATGCAAGCGGCTGATTTCATTGCCGGAACCGCTGCCGCTGCCGGCTTACGAGCGGGTCTTGCAGGCCTCGCACAGCTTCAACCTGCTCGATGCCCGCTCGGCGATCAGCGTCACCGAACGTCAGGGCTACATCCTCCGGGTCCGCACCCTCGCGCGCCTGTGCGCCGAGGCGTACTACAACGCACGCGCGAAAATCGTCGGGTTTGCCCCGCTGGTCCGCGAAAAGGCTGCCTGAACATGAACTCAACCGCCCCGCTGCTGATCGAGATCGGCTGCGAAGATTTGCCCGCGCGTTACGTCATGCCGCTGGCCGATGCGCTCGCTGCCGGCGTCACCGGCGGCCTGAGCCGGCGCGGTGTCGCGCTCGGCGCCGCCCGCACGCTGGCCACGCCGCGCCGGATCGCCGTGCTGGTCGACGGCGTGGCCGTGCAGCAGCCGGATCAGGCAATCGAACTGGTCGGCCCGGCCACCAGCGCCGCGCTGAAGGACGGCCAGCCGACCCAAGCCGCGCTCGGCTTTGCCCGCAAGTGCGGGGTCGAATTCAGCGCGATCGGCGAGAAGAACGGCAAGCTGCATTATGCCAAGCGCGAAAAAGGCAAGCCAACGGCGTCACTGCTGGCCGATATCTTCGAGGAAACCCTGAAATCGATGGACGAACTGGTGCCCAAGCGCATGCGCTGGGGGTCTGGTGAAGAGACCTTCGTACGCCCGGTGCAGTGGCTGCTGGCGCTGCTCGGCACGGACGTGGTGCCGCTGCGACGCTTCGGCCTGGAATCGGGCCGCGTGAGCTACGGCCACCGCTTCCACGCGCCGGCCGCGATCGCCCTGGCTGAACCTTCGGCCTATGTCGAAAGTCTGAGAAACGCCAAGGTCTGGGCCGAAGTGGCAACCCGGAAAGCGGAAATCGAGCGGCAGATCAAGGCGGAAGCCGCAAAACTCGGCGGTACTGCAAGAATCGACGCCGGCCTGCTGGACGAAGTGACCGCGCTGGTCGAATGGCCGGTGGTCATTTCCGGGCGCATCGAGGAACGCTTCCTCGAACTGCCGCCGGAAGTCATCGTGGCGACGGTGGAAACCAACCAGCGCTATTTCACGGTGTTCGACGCCGCCGGCAAGCTGCTGCCGGCCTTCATCACCATCGCCAACATCGAATCGAAGGACCCGGCGCAGATCGTTCAGGGCAACGAGCGCGTGGTCCGGCCGCGGCTCTCAGATGCGCTGTTCTTCTGGCAACAGGATCTGAAGCTGCCGTTTTCCGGCGCTGCCCCGTACACCGAAAAGCTGGCTTCGGCGACCTTCCAGAAGGACCTCGGCACGGTGGCTGACAAGGCCGCCCGTATGCAGACGCTGTCGACCTTCGTGCTGGCTGAAAAGCTGGTCGAGCAAGACGTGATCGGTGCCGCCGAACTCGATGGCGCAACCCGCGCCGCAGCCCGCGCGAAGTACGACCTCGTGACCAAGATGGTCTACGAATTCCCGGAACTTCAAGGGCTTATGGGCGGTTACTACGCCGCCAAGGCGGGCGAATCGGCGGCGGTGGCGAAAGCGATTGCCGAGCACTACCTGCCGACCCAGGCCGGTACCGCGATTCCGTCGAACGTCGAAGGCCGCATCGTCGCGCTGGCCGACAAGCTCGACACCTTGACCGGCATTTTCGCGATCGGCCAGAAGCCGACCGCCAGCAAGGACCCGTATGCGCTGCGCCGAGCCGCGCTTGGCATCCTGCGCATCCTGATCGAAGGCGCGCTGCCGCTGGACCTGCGCGACATCCTGGAAGCGGCGTTGCAGGCGCAGCCAGCCGGCAAGCGCGACGAGGCCACGCTCAAGGAACTGCTGAGCTTCGTGCAGGACCGCCATCGCGCCTGGCGGGTCGGCAGCGACATCGACGGTCGGCCGGTGACGGTCGAGATGTTCGAGGCCG
Source organism: Gammaproteobacteria bacterium (assembly GCA_026398815.1). Classification (GTDB taxonomy): domain Bacteria; phylum Pseudomonadota; class Gammaproteobacteria; order Nevskiales; family Nevskiaceae; genus Nevskia. The sequence goes on along the minus strand of JAPLSA010000028.1, from coordinate 149,264 downwards.
TCGCCGCGCTCGGCATCACGCAACCGCTGGATTTCGAAGCCCGCCTGCGCGCCATCCACGGTTTCTGGGCGCTGCCCGAGGCCGCCAGCCTCGCCGCCGCCCACAAGCGCGTCCGCAACGTGCTGAAGCAGGCCGGTGACGACGGTTCGGAAATCGTCGATGCCGTGAAGTTCGAAAACGACGCCGAATCAGGGCTTTACGCGGCACTGACGGCCGTCAATGCCGCGCCGGCGCCGGGCTATGCCGAACGCCTGAAGCAGCTGGCCGGCCTGAAGGCGCCGGTCGATGCCTTCTTCACCGGCGTGATGGTGATGGCCGACGACCCGGCGGTGCGGGCCAACCGGCTGGCGTTGCTGCGCCAGCTGGACCGCGTCTGCCGCGACGTCGCTGACATTTCCTGCCTGCCCGGCTGAGCCAGCCCATGAAACGGGTGATTCTCGACCGCGACGGGTCAGACGGAACTGTCGCGGAGCACGGCTCCGCGCCGGCTGACGCCCGGTGCCTTGGCACCGGGCCGGGGGACGCCGGAGCGCGCTGCCCATGAAACTCGTGATCCTCGACCGCGACGGCGTCATCAACGAAGACTCGCCGGATTACATCAAGTCGGTCGACGAATGGCATCCGGTGCCCGGCTCGCTGGAGGCGATCACCTTGCTGTGCCAGGCCGGCGTGCGGGTGTTCGTGGCCTCGAACCAGTCTGGCATCGGCCGCGGCCTGTTCGATTTCGATGCGCTGTTCGCGATGAGCGACAAGATGCAGCGCGCGCTGGCCGAGCTGGGGGGGCGCATCGAGGGCGTGTTCTTCGCCCCCGAACATCCGGATCAGGCCAGCGAGATGCGCAAGCCGGCCCCCGGCATGCTGAAGGACCTCGCGAAGCGGCTGAATGTCAGCCTCGACGGCGTGCCCTTCGTCGGCGACTCCGGTTCGGACCTCGATGCAGCGCGTGCCGCCGGCGCGCGCCCTATTTTGGTGCTTACTGGTAACGGTGAACGCACCAAAAAGAAGCAAACCACAGACGATTACGAGGTTTTCCCGGATCTGCTGAGCTTTGCCCGCACCTATATCGAGCGCCTGCAGGCCGGCGCAGGCTGAGCGGCGGCAGCGCTTTCCGTCAGCCGGCCTGTCGCGCCGGCCTTTGATCCGGCCGGAACCACCAGCCCAGCAGCAGCAGCGCCAGCAGGCCCGGAATCCAGCGCAGATCGGTTTCGACGACCGCCGGATGGGCCAGTTCGCGGTCGTGCAACGCAGCGTCCAGCGACTGCGTGTCGATCAGCCGCGTGTAGCCGAAGCCGACGTTCTTCGCCAGCTGCTGCAGATGCGCCTCGCGCAGTTCCGACAGGTGCTCGTGGCGGGTGCCGCCGGTGACATTGGCCGCGCCGCCCCATTGCAGCACTTCGGTGGCGCGCCAGAAGCCGATGCGGCGACCGTCCTGATCGGATTTCGGGATCGGCTGCGGCTGCAGCCCGCCGACGCCGACCACCCAGCCGCGTACTTCGCCGAGCGCGCCGTCGTAGCTGCGGATCCGTTCCGGCGGCAGCGGCGGTGCTTCGTGGCCGTCGGTCATGAAGATCACCGTCGGCAGCGGTTTCAGGTCGCGGACATTGGTCATCGTCCACAGCAGGCCTTCCTGGATTTCGCTGGACCGCTCGAAGGCCATGCGGCTGTCGATGTTGTCGAGCGCGGCGAGCAGCGCGCTGTAGTTGCGGCAGACCTCGACCGGCGCCAGCAGGGTGACGATCTTGCGGCCGGCGAACACTGCCCAGCCGATCCGGGTATCGCACTTCGGGTTCTTCAGCGCTTCGGCGACCGCGTGCTTGGCGAATTGCAGGCGGCTGACCACGCGATCGCCGATCCGATAGTCCTCGACATTCATGCTCTGCGAGACGTCGAAGATCACCAGATGATCGTAGGCGTCGCGGGTCACCGGCAGCTTCGGCAGCCAGACTGCGGCGGCGAGCAGGGCGATCACCGGCAGCAGCAGCCAGCCGCCGCCACCGAGCGCGTTGCCGACGTAGGCAAGCACGCCGCCGCTGCGCCGGCCGTCATCGGTCGGGCGGGTGGCGCTCACGGCAGCTCGGGCTTGTCGCCGTTCGGACGTTCGACGGCCGGCGGCGGCGTCACTTCGACATTGCCGTCGTCGGCTTCCGGCTCCAGCCACAGCGCCCGTTCGAGGTTGTAGCGCGCCTGCCAGTGCTGCGGGTCCTCGTCGAGCACGCGCCGGTAGGCCTGCTTGCCGAGTTCGACCAGGGTCCGGCCCTTGGCCACCTGCTCGTCGCCGATCAGCCGCGCCTGCCGCAGGTGCAGGTTGCCGAGGTCGTAGCGGGCGATCAGGCGGATGTCGTCGCGCGGCGATTGCGACAGCGTTTCCAGCGCTTTCAGCGCCCGGTCGTAATCGCCGCCGCCTGAATCGTTGTGGGCCAGCGCCAGCGCGAAGGCCAGCGCCGCTTCGGGTGTGTCGAGCGTCGGCGGCGCCAGCGTCGCGGGCTGCCCGGCGGCCTCGCCGGCCGCTTTCACCCGTGCGGCCTCGGCGGCAAAGGCGGCTGCATCGGCGATCACCGCATTGGCGCGTTCGGCGGCCTGCAGGCGCAGGCCCAAGGTCAGTGCGGTGCCGGCCAGCACCAGCGAAACCACACCGAAGGCGAGATGGATCGGGGCGCGTGTCATCGCGAAAAGCTCCGCACGGTGGTGGCGCGATGGGCGAGCAGGCCCAGACAGGCGAGGATCGCGGTCAGGTAGAAGTACGGCGTGAAGTCGCGGCGCGGAATCCGTTCCCTGTATTCCAGCGGCAGGTTCTGGGCGCGCTCGATGTCGGCCACCGCCTTCGCCACCGCGTCCGGGCTTTCCGCCTCGTAGACCTTGTAGGTGGTCGGCAGGGTCTTGAAGAAGCGGTGCATCGCGACATCGGTGATCAGGCCGACCGCTTCCGGCTCCTTCTCCGAATCGAGCCGCGGCCAGTTCACCGAGCGCAGGTAGATCCAGTTCAGCGCGATGCGGTTCTGGCGCATGCCGTTGCGGATGTTCTGGCGGGTGATCTCGTCGATCTCGGCGGCGCCGTCCGACACCAGCAGGATCACCCGGCTGCCGGTGTAGGCGCGGCCATTGAACTGCTCGATCGCCGCCATCAGGCCGCGGCCGAGATCGGTGCCCGGCAGGCCGTTGGAAATGCCGGCGGCGGTGATGCCGGCCTGGATCACTTCCGGGGACTGCGAGAACGGCGTCACCCGGAACGGCGCAGCACCGAACATCAACAGCGAGAAGCGATCCGCCGGCCGCCGCTCGACGAACGCCGACAGCGCCTGGCGCGCGATGTTGCGCTTGCGCAGCGGGCTGTCGCGGCGGCGCTTGGGATGCGCGCCGCGCGCCAGCATCTCGTCGTCCATGCTTAAAGACGAGTCGAACAGCACGACGATTTCCGCGCCGCGGCCGATCCGCTCGACATCCCACTCCGGCCGCCCCGGCCGCGCCAGCGCCAGCACCGTGGCCAGGATCGCGATCACCGCCGCTGCCCGGCCGAAGCGCTCCACCCAGATGCCCAGGCGGTCCTTCGGCAGCCAGGCCAGCGACGGGAACGCCAGTTCCTCGCGCCGCCGGCGCAGCAGCGGCAGTGCCGCCAGCGGCAACAGCAGCAGCGCCCAGGGCATGGCGAAATCCAGCGGCAGGTTTTGCCCGTCGATCATCGTTCGTGCGCGCGCTCGATGGCCCGCAGCTCGGCGCACAGCGCGCGCAGCGACACGCCATCCGCAGCCGGCCGGCCACCGAAGAAGCGCGCTGCCGATTCGGCGTAGAAGCGCTCGATCGACGCGCGTGCCGCCTCGAACTCCGGCCGCGCGCGGAACAGCAGGGCCAGGGTGCCGGGCTGGATAGCGCGCCCGGCGCTGGCATCGAAGGCCTGATGCAGCAGCCGCCAGGCTTCGTCTGATTGCGCGTCGACACGGCCGAGCCGGCGGCGCGCGCGGCCGAACGGCAGCTGCGCCGACGCCCGCCATTCCCGCCAGCGCCACCAGCCGAGCCATAGCACCAGGGTTGCGGCGAGGCCGCCCAGCGCCAGATGCAGCTGGTGGCGGATCGGTGCGAGGGCAACGGTCGGCGCCGGCCGGTCCGGCTGCAGCGGCAGCAGCCCGCCCTGGTTGCGGACCAGGCTCGCGGTGATCGCGCCGACCGTGATCGGCCAGTCGGCGACCTCGATGAAGACATCGGCTGTCGTGGTGCGCAGCTTCAGCTTCGGCAGGCTGATGACATCGACGTCCTTGGAGGCATTGATGATCTGGTACTCCATCGCCAGCCAGCGGCTGCCGTCCGGATCGCGGTCGATGCGCGCGCTGCGGCGGCTGATCCAGACGCCGAAGCGGTCCTTGCGCGGCAGCTCGGTCAGCTCGACCGGTTTGCCGTCCACCGTCAGCTGCACGCGCTGGGTCAGCGTGTCGCCGACCAGATAGCCGTACGGGCGGGGGTTGTCGACCGGCGAGCGCACCGGCACCACCACGGCGGGTGGCGGCGGCGGCGCGACATAGCCCTGCACGGCTGCGGCATCGGGCACATAGCCTTCGGCGACCGGCATCGCATCGCTGCTGTCCGGTGTCGGCGCAGCGGCCGGTTCCTGCTGCGATGGCGGTGGGCCGTTCAGCGGGTTGTCGACGGTCAGCGCCTGGATGCGCGCGTCTTCCTCGGCCTTCAGCCGTGCCGCTTCGGCTTCGCGGGCGGCGCGTTTGGCCGGGCGCGGATCGAACACCGCCTCGCCCTTGAACGGCGGCTTGTAGTCGCGGTTCGGCGGCTCCTGCGCATGTGCCAGCGGCAGCGCCAGCAGCAACAGCGCGATGACGGCCGCGCGCCTCATGCGTTGGCCTCGAAGAAGTATTCGGACATCGCGTCGGCGTCGAACGCGCCCTGCACCCAGAACGGCCGCAGGCCGCGATTGGCGAAGTACGCGGCCAGCGTGGCGCGCCGTTCGGCAACCGCATCGCGCCATTGCGCGCGCAGGCGCGGCCGCAGCCAGATCGCGCTGCGCGCTGCCGATTCGGCATCGCGCAAGGACGCCAGCCCGTTCAGCGGCGGCGGTTCGATCTCGGCCGGGTCCCAGATGATCACCGGCACGATGAAGGCGCGCGACAGCGGGTCCAGCGCCTCGTCGAGCCGGGCCAGCGGGAAATGGAAATCGGAGGCCAGGAACACCAGGCATTGACGGCCGGCCAGCGCCCGCAGCGCGGCAGCAAGGCCATCGACCGGATCGCCGGCGTGGCGCTCGCCGACCTCCGCCTGCACGGCCCGCTGCGGATCGTCGAGCGCGGCCGCCATCACGTGGCCGATGCCGCGGCTCATGCTGGCCGGCACCTGCAGGTCTTCGCGCTCGCGGCTGTCGAAGGCGACCATGCCGGCGGCATCGCCGACCCGGGTGGCGCTGGCGCCGATCGCCCGCGCCAGGTCGGCGAGCACTGCGAGCTTGGTTCGCGCGGCGCCGAAGACCATCGACGCCGAGACATCGGCCGCCAGCCACACCGGCACGCCGACGCGCTGGCGCATCACTCGCACCAGCCAGTCGCCTCGGACGTCGCGCAAGCTGGCGCGGACATCGAGACGGCGCGGATCGGGGCGGCTGAACAGGGTTGCGTGGGTGACGAATTCCTGGCCGTTGCCGTGGCTGGTGCCGGGATGCGAACCCGGCCGCTGGGTGCCGGCGCGGGTCGGCAGGCGGTAGTAGAAATCGGTGGCCGGGCTGCTCATCGGCGGCAGGGCGCGATCACGGCGCCGGCACCCGTTCGAGGATCTGTGCGACCAGCGCATCGGCCAGTTCGGCGCGGCGCAGTTCGTAGACAGGCGTGAAGAACACGCGGTGGACCATCGTCGACGGGAACACCGCCTGGATGTCGTCCGGCGTCAGGTAGTCCCGCCCGGCCAGCCAGGCGACGACTCTAGCGGCGCGCACCAGCGCCGACACGCCGCGCGGGCTGGCGCCGGCCAGGATCAGCCGGTGCATGTCGACGCTTTCGAGCTGCACGCCGGCGGCCAGCGGGTTGCGGGTGGCTTCCCAGAGCGCGAGCACGTACTGCTCCAGCGCTTCGCTGGCGCGCACCGAGGCCTGGATGCCGGCGCCGATCTCGTTGAGCTTCTCCCAGGGCAGCAGGCCGGCCGGCACGCTTTCGATCAGCCGGTCGGTGTCGTGGAAGTTCGGGTTGAAGGCGAGCTGGCGGCGGATCTCCTGATCCGAAGGCGTGGCCATGCGCAGCTCGAACATGAAGCGGTCGCGAGCGGCGGAGGCCAGCTCGAAGGTTTCCTCGCGCTCGATCTTGTTGCGATCGGCGAACACCGTCATGTGCGGGAAGCGGTATTCGCGGTTGAAGGCGCTGACCGTGCGCTCGGCCATCGCCCGCAGCAGCAGCGACTGCACCTGCGGCCGGGCGCGGTTGATCTCGTTGAAGAAGAAGGTCACCAGCCGCTCGCCATGGCGCAGCAGCGGGCCGGGGTCGATGCGCGGCTTGCCGTGCTCGTCGACATACGTGTGGTAGATCAGGTCGCCCGGCATCAGGTCGACCGTGCCTTCGACTCTCTCGAAATCGCCGCCGATGGCGCGCGAGAAGGCGCGCAGCACGGTGGTCTTGCCGACGCCGACATCGCCTTCCAGCAGCACATGGCCGCGGGCGAACAGCGCGATGTTGATCAGCCGCACGGTGGCCGGCGCGCCGATCACCGCACGGTTCACTTCGGTCTCGATCTTCAGCGCCTGGGTGCGCCAGTCCTGCAGGTCGGAATCGGTGGTCATCGTCGCGAAGGGGCTCGTGTCGGGCCGTGCTGCGCTGCGCGCCGCGCGGAGTGGTCGTTCGGTCCACGAGCCGAACGCAAGCCGGCACGGTGCGCTGACAGACGGCCGATCGACTTCGGTCGATCGGCCGACGGCACCCCTCGGGCTTGCTCCTCCGGCTCGCCTGTCGCAGTCCTCCGGCGATCCGCCTGCCGGGGCCACGATCCTTATTGCTGGCCCGAACTTAGCGCAGTTCGACGGGCCGGTGTGACCGGGTCAGCACCTGTGTCGACAGGCGTTCGGTGTGTCCTTGCTGACCCGGTCGGCGCGCCCGGCAGCCGCGCCGGCTTCAGCCTTCGCCGCCGCCCTTGATCCGCGCATAGGCGGCCAGTGCCCGGTCGCGCGATTCGCTTAACGACACGATCGGCTTCGGATAGTCCCGCCCGGGCGAGAACTTCGCTGCCAGCCAGACCGAGGGCTTCGCTTCCCAGGGCGCGTGCAGGCTGGCGTCGGGCAGCTTGGCGATCTCCGGCACCCAGCGCCGCAGGTAGCGGCCTTCGCCGTCGAACTTCGCCGACTGCAGCACCGGATTGAAGATCCGGAAGTACGGCGCCGCGTCGGCGCCGCAGCCGGCTGCCCATTGCCAGCCGAGCGAGTTCTGCGGCAGCGAGGCGTCGACCAGGGTGTCCCAGAACCAGCGCGCGCCTTCCTGCCAGGGAATCAGCAGGTTCTTGGTCAGAAAGCTGGCGACGATCATCCGCACCCGGTTGTGCATCCAGCCGGTGTGCCAGAGCTGGCGCATGCCGGCATCGACGATCGGCACGCCGGTGGCGCCGCGCTGCCAGGCGCGCAGATCGTCGGCGTAGTCGGCCGGTTCGCGCCACGGAAAGGCCGCGAACTTGTCGTACATCGGCCGCTCGGTGGTCGCCGGGTAATGGAACAGCAGGTGGTGCGAGAACTCGCGCCAGCCCAGTTCGCGGATGAAGTGCTCGACATTGCCGATCAGCCCCTGCGCATGGTTTTCGGCGATCAGCCGCCGGCTGCGCTGCACCAGCTGCACCGGGCCGATCTCGCCGAAATGCAGATGCGGCGACAGGCTCGAGGTGCTGGCCGCGGCCGGCAGGTCGCGCTGGTCGTGATAGCGCGCGGCGCCATCGGCGCAGAAGGCTTCGGCCTGCGCCCAGGCGCCGGTTTCGCCCGGCGTCCAGTGTTCGTAGAAGCCGCCGTCCCAGCGGATCGTCGGCAGCAGTTTCAGCGCCTCGACCGGCAGGCTGGCCGGCGGCTGCGCCGGCGCCGGAATCCGCTCTGGCGCCGGCAGCGGATCGCGCATCGCGCGGGCGCCGGCATTGCGCCAGAACGGCGTGAACACGCGGTAGGGATCGCCGCCACCGGTCTTCACTTCCCAGGGTTCGGCGAGCAGAGCGGAATTGTGGCTTTCGGCGGCGATGCCGGCTTCGCGCAGCGCTGCCTTGATCGCCTTGTCGCGGGCGACGATCGCCGGCTCGTACAGCCGGTTCCAGTGCACGGCGGTGGCGCCGGTTTCGGCGATCAGCCGGCGCAGTTCGGCCAGCGAGTCCGAACCCTGGCGGATCACCAGCGGCGCGCCGAGTTCGGCCAGCCGCGCTGCGTGGGCGCTCAGGCTGTGATGCAGCCACCAGCGGCTGGCCGCGCCGGGCGGCCAGCCGGCTTCCTCAGCCGGCGCGTGGATGTAGACCGGAATGACCCGGGCATGGGTCTGCAGGGCATGGTGGAGGGCGGGATGGTCGGCAACGCGGAAATCGCGCCGGAACCAGACGAGGGCAGTGGTCACGGAAGAAGGACATGGTCAGGGAGAAGTCGTGGCGCCGGGCAGACGCGTGCCGCACTGGCCGCAGAACACGGCAGTGGCATTGGCTGGCGTGCCGCACTGGGTGCAGAAGCGGCTGGTGGCTGCGGACGGTGGCACTTGCGCTGTCGTCGGCGCCCCAGTCAGGGCCTGCTGCACGCCGGCGCCGAGCGCCGGATTCGCGCCCTGCGGCGGGTTGATCTTGTCGAGGATCGCCAGCCGCTGCAGGTCGGTCTGCGAGCCGGGTGCGACGATCGACGACTGGCGGACACCGAACTCGGCCAGGTGCGCGGACAGCCGCTCGGCCTCGTGCGGCAGGCCGCGGATCGACACCAGCGCACGGGCCAGATCCGGGCCGAAGCTCACCGAATCGACCTCGGCCACCCACAGCCGCAGGCTCATGTCCTCGACGTTGACGATGTCCTTCTGGGTCTTGACCCGGTCCTGCAGCAGGGTGCCGATCTCGGTGCGGGCGCGCTGGTAGCTGCCGTGGGTTTCCAGCCAGTAGATCCGCGAGGTGAACTCGAAGCGCCGCCACAGGCCATTGCCGCCGCTGAAGCCGAAGCGGGCGATCAGCAGCAGCGAGCCGCCGATCAGCAGCGCGCCCCATTGTTGGCTGACGCGCGCGGCCTGCAGCAGCAGCCCGGCGCCGACCGCCGAGGCCAGCAGCGAGAAGGCATCGAGCGCCAGCAGCCAGCGGTAGCTGTCGAGCGCCAGGCAGCGGCCGAAGGTCAGCGGCTGCAGGTCGTTCGGCATCGGCTGGGTTTCCTGCAGCGCATGGCCTTCGAACTCGCCGGCCTGGCCGGCGCCCAGCTTCGGCGGCTGGCGGATGTAGACGCGGTTCGGCACCGTTTCGGTCCAGCCGCGCTGCATCTCGCGATCGAACTCCTGGAACAGCTGGGCCGGCGGCGCGTTCATCGACAGGGTTTGGAGCTTCTGCGCCATCGCGATCTGGTTGGGCCGCACCACCTGCGCCACCGCCGCCTTCAGCAGCAGGCCGGCGGCGATCAGCGCGGCGATCAGGATGGTCACCGTCACCGGCACGAACTGCACCACGCCGCCGAGCGGCTGGGCCGACGTGGCGGCCGAGCGGCTGAGCAGGATCGGGCCGATCATCGCCGCGATCACCAGCGCGACGATCGTGCGGATCGACAGGCTGCGGCCCTTCAGCTGGCCCTGGCGCAGCGGCAGCAGCACCAGCGCATTGGCCAGCACGAAGTACAGCGCGCCGACCCAGCCGCGCACCGCGCCGGACGACACGCCGATCATCGACACCGCAAAGCACAGCAGCAGGAAGGCAAGCCCGGCGGCGTTGTGGAATTCCGCGCGCGCCAGCTGCTGGGTGCGCGGCGGCGAGAACACCAGGTCGCGGACCAGCGAATACAGCACGTTGTCGAGCGCACCGGTCGGGATCTCGTAGCGGATCGCGTTCTGGCGGATCGTTTCGCGCAGGGTCGCTGCCTGCTCGCTGCCGCCTTCGATATCGCCCATCAGGTCGGGCGCCAACCCGGCCGGCTGGCCCCGGCCGAAGAAGAAGCGCAGCTGGCGCAGTGCGGTAATGCCGAACGACAGGCCGAAGCCGAGCAGGATCGCCGCCACCGCGATCGACATCGCCGCTGGCGCGGCATGCGCGGACGACAGGGTGTCGCGGGCGATCAGCAGCGCCACCAGCGCCAGGCCGATGCAGATCGACGCCGCGCCGAACAGGAACAGGTTTTCGATCCGGTGCGGGTTCGGAACTTCGAAGCGTGACGACGCGGGGTTGTACTCGTAGCTCACGGTGGCCTCCGGCAGGGTGCACCGCAGTGTAGCGGCAGCTGACACCCGCGCAGCCGGTACCGGACCGGGGCGGCGATATAATCGCCGCACCCATGAATACTTCCTCTCCGGCCGCCCTGTCGATCGACGGCGTCCGCAAAGCCTACGGCGCCGTGCAGGCGCTGAACGGGCTCCGTCTCGACATCCGCCAGGGCGAGTTCTTCGGCTTGCTCGGTCCGAACGGTGCGGGCAAGTCGACCCTGATCTCGATCATTTCCGGCCTGATCCGCGCCGATGAAGGCACGGTGTCGGTGCTCGGCCACGACACCGTGCGCGACTGGCGCGCCGCCCGCCGCCAGCTCGGCGTGGTGCCGCAGGAACTGGTCTTCGACCCGTTCTTCAAGGTCGTCGACCTGTTGCGCATCCAAGCCGGCTACTACGGCTGCGGCCGCGAAGTCTGGCCGTGGATCGACGAGATGCTGGAGCGGCTGGAACTGGGCAACAAGCGCACGGCGATGATGCGCAGCCTGTCCGGCGGCATGAAGCGCCGCGTGCTGATCGCCCAGGCGCTGGTGCACCGGCCGCCGGTGGTGATCCTCGACGAGCCGACTGCCGGCGTCGATGTCGAACTGCGCCGCACCTTGTGGCGCTTCATGCGCGACCTGCACAGCCGCGGCACGACCGTGGTGCTGACCACGCACTATCTGGAAGAAGCGCAGGAGATGTGCGAGCGCATCGCCATCGTCGACAAGGGCCAGCTGCGGATCGTGGAAACCACCGAAGGCCTGCTCAACCGCCATCCGTTCCGCTTCCTGACCTTGAAGCTCGCCGACGATGCGCGGCTGCCGTCGCAGCTGGCCGAGCTGGTGACCAGCGAGAAGGCCGGCAGCATCGAACTGAAGCTGGACCGCGAACGCCACCCGATCGCCAGCGTGTTCGCCGGCCTCAAGGCCGCCGGCGTCGAGATCGCCGATGTCTCCACCCGCGAGCCGGATCTGGAAGACATCTTCGTCGAGCTGACCACCAAGTCCGCGTCGGGAGTCGCGTCATGAGCCCCAACCAGCTCGGCTTCTACACGCTGCTGAAAAAAGAAGTGATGCGCTTCTGGTCGGTCCTGGGCCAGACCGTCACCGCGCCGGTGCTGACCGCGCTGCTGTACCTGCTGGTGTTCGCGCAGGCGCTGCAGGGCCGCGTCGTGACCGGCTACGACGGCGTCAGCTACACGCAGTTCCTGCTGCCCGGCCTGGTGATGATGACGGTGCTGCAGAACGCCTTTGCCAACACCTCGTCGTCGCTGGCGCAGTCGAAGGTCAACGGCAACCTGGTGTTCCTGCTGATGGCGCCGATCGGGCCGATCGAGATGTTCCTCGCCTATGTCGGTGCCGCGCTGGTGCGGGCGCTGCTGGTGGCGCTGGCGATGCTGGCGGTGGCTGGTCCGCTGGTCGGGCTGCCGATCGCCAACCCGGTCGCGTTGCTGGCGATGTTCCTGCTCGCCGGTTCGGCGCTGGCGGTGCTCGGCATGATCGCCGGCATCGTGTCGACCAAGTTCGACCATCTGGCAGCGTTCTCGAACTTCATCATCACCCCGCTCTCGTTCCTGTCCGGTGTGTTCTATTCGGTGCACTCGCTGCCGCCGATCTGGTTCACCGCGTCGCACCTGAACCCGTTCTTCTACATGATCGACGGCTTCCGCTACGGCTTCTTCGGTCACGCCGACGTGTCGATCTGGCTCAGCCTCGGCTGGACCGCCGGCTTCTTCGTGTTGATGGCGACGATCTGCCTGTGGATGCTGGTCACCGGCTACAAGCTCAGAAAATAAGGATTCGCAGAACATGATGACCAAGGAACAGATCAAGGCCCTGCTCGATGCCGGCCTGCCCGGCGCGACCATCGAGGTGCGCGGCGACGACGGCCAGCACTTCGAGGCCGATGTCAGCTGGAGCGGCTTCGCCGGCCTGAGCATGGTCAAGCAGCACCAGGCGGTCTACGCCGCACTGGGCGGCAAGATGGGCCGCGAGATCCACGCGCTGGCGCTGAAGACGCGCGCCGGTTGAAATCCTGGAGCGCTGCCCCGGCGCAGCCTCCATTTCCGAGTGTTGAATGGACAAGTTCCTGATTGAAGGCAATGGCCCGCTGGAAGGTGTGGTCGAGGCCAGTGGTGCGAAGAACGCGGCGCTGCCGATCCTGTGCGCGGCGCTGCTGATCGACGACGAGCTGCGTCTGTCCAACGTGCCGGCGCTGCACGACGTGATCACCACCAAGAAGCTGCTGGCGCAGATGGGTGTCGCGGTGTCGTCGCCCGGGCCGGGGCTGTTCACCGCCAATGCCAGCGGCATCACCACCTGCGTCGCACCGTACGAGCTGGTCAAGACCATGCGCGCGTCGATCCTGGTGCTCGGCCCGCTGCTGGCCCGGCGCGGTCACGCGGAAGTCTCGCTGCCCGGCGGCTGCGCGATCGGCGCGCGACCGGTCGACCTGCACCTGATGGGCCTGAAGGCGATGGGTGCGGAGATCGAGCTGGAAGGCGGCTTCATCAAGGCCCGCGCCTCGCGGCTGAAAGGCGCGCGCATCTACTTCGACACGGTCACCGTCACCGGCACCGAAAATCTGCTGATGGCGGCCACGCTCGCCGATGGCGAAACGGTGCTGGAGAACGCGGCCCGCGAGCCGGAGATCGTCGATCTCGCCAACTGCCTGACGGCGATGGGCGCCAAGATTCGCGGCGCCGGCACCGGCACCATCGTCGTGCAGGGTGTCGAGCGCCTGCATGGTGCGGAGCACCGGGTGATTCCGGACCGCATCGAAGGCGGCACTTTCCTCGTTGCGGCGGCGATCACGCGCGGCAAGATCAAGCTGATCCGCACCGATCCGAACGCGCTCGATCCGGTGCTGGTCAAGCTGCAGCAGGCCGGTTGCCGGGTCGCCACCGGCGAGGACTGGATCGAGGTCGATGCCCAGGGCCGCCGGCCGACGGCCGTCAACCTGCACACGATGGCGCATCCCGGTTTCCCGACCGACATGCAGGCGCAGTTCATGGCGCTGGACTGCTACGCCGACGGCGTCGGCATGATCCGCGAAACCATCTTCGAGAACCGCTTCATGCACGCGCAGGAGCTGCTGCGGCTCGGTGCCGATATCCGCATCGAGGGCAACACGGCAATCGTCACCGGCCGCGAAAAGCTGAAAGGCGCGCCGGTGATGGCGACCGACCTGCGCGCGTCGGCTGCGCTGGTGCTGGCCGCGATCGCCGCCGAAGGCACGACCAAGATCGACCGCGTCTACCACCTCGATCGCGGCTACGAGCACATCGAAACCAAGCTCGGCGCGCTCGGCGCCCGCATCCAGCGAGTGACGCAGTAATGCGCGGCTCGCCGGTGCGTTTCCTCGCCGGCGTGCTGCTGGGACTGCTCGCGCTCGGCGGCAGCGGCCTTGCGGCTGCCGCTGCGAAGCAGGCCACGAAACAGGCCGCTGCTGACGGCTTCAGGATCGACACGGTCAGCGCGCCACGGCGCGGCGGTGACAACCGCTTCCCGATCGTGGCCGGCGGCAGCGAGGTCGCCCGGGCGATCAACCTGTTCCTGCATTCGATCGAACTGCAGACGCAGCCCGGCGGCGACAGCAGCGCCGCTTTCGCTGCGCTGCCGCGCACCACGCTCGGCATCGATTACCAGGTGGTCGGCAACAGCGCGCGCCTGCTGTCGCTGCGGATCGAGCGGCTCGAAGCCGGCCGCCTCCGCCATCCGCGCAGTGTTGGCTGGACCTTCGACGCCGGCAACGGCCGGCCGGTGGCGATCGGCGCGCTGTTCAGCCCGGAAGGCTACGGCCGGCTGCGTCAGCGGGTGGCTACTCAGCGCGTGCAGCGCGTCCGCAACCTGCAGCAGACCCTGGGCCAGGACGCCGATGACGAGAACACCACGGCCGAAACACTGGCCATCTACGACGACTGCCTCGATCGCATTCGCGGCGACACGCTGACCGACGATCAGTTGTTCATCGGCGCCGATCGCATCGCGCTCGAGCACGGCGACTGCGCGGCGCCGGACTATCTCGACTACGACGTGCTGCGGCCGCTGCGGGTGGAGATTCCGTTCACCGAACTGGCGTCCGATCTCAACGACTACGGCCGCTGCCTGCTGCTCGGCACCGGCCGCGCGCCGTGCCCGGCGACGGTCGGCGAAGGCCCGCAGCCGGGCAGCTATGCCGGCACCATCGGCAAGCGGCCGGTCACCGTGGTGTTCGAGCGCAAGTACGACGGCGACCGCATCAGCGGCAGCTTCGTGCTTGATCGGCGCTACCACCGGCTCGAAGGCCGCAGCCAGCGCGACGGCAAGGCCAAGCTCTACGAGACCGGCGCCAGCAGCGATGAACTGCTGTGCGAGTTCACGCTGTTCGGCAAGCCCGGTGGCCGCATCGAGGGCACCTGGCGTTCGCTGGCCGACAACCAGCTGCAGCCGCTGGTGCTCAAGCCACTGCGCTGAGCCGCGCCCCGTCGGCTGCCGCCCCGCGCCGGGCGGGCTGCCGCACCACCCCGCCCCGGCGATCGCCGTAAGCTTCGCCACCGCAATGCCGCCATCCGGCGGCCCTGGAGCAAGATTCGATGGAAACCACCCCGCAGGCCCAGCTGGCCGTGCTGATCGACGCCGACAACGCCAATGCCAAGCGCATCGACGGCCTGCTCGCCGAAGTGGCCAAGTACGGCCGCGCCACCACCAAGCGCGCCTACGGCGACTGGACCAACACGCACCTTGGCAGCTGGAAGCAGACGCTGGCCCGCCACGCGATCCAGCCGATGCAGCAGTTCAGCAATACGCGCGGCAAGAACTCCACCGACAGCGCGCTGATCATCGACGCGATGGATCTGCTCTACACCGAGCGCTTCGACGGCTTCTGCATCGTCTCCTCGGATTCCGACTTCACGCGGCTGGCCTCGCGCATCCGTGAAGCCGGCCTGACCGTCTACGGCTTCGGCGAGCGCAAGACGCCGCAGCCGTTCGTGCGCGCCTGCGATCGCTTCATCTATGTCGAAGTGCTCGGCCAGACCGAAGGCGAGGACGACGCGGCGGCCGAGCCGGCGGTGGTCGCACCGCCGACCGGCGAACGGCGGACGATCCAGAACGGCCGCCGGCCGCAGCCGGCGCCGGTGGCGCAGCAGGCAGCCGCCGCACGTCCGGCCGCGCCGGTCGCCGACAAGCCGGCCGATGCCGGCAACAGCAGCCAGGGCGCGGGTGATCGTCGCCCCGCCGTGCCGCGCGGCGCGCCGCTCGATGATCCGGCGCTGCTGAATCCGCTGCGTGCGGCAGTGGCCGACGCCTGTGACGACGATGGCTGGGCCGGGCTCGGCGCCGTCGGCAGCCTGCTGAGCAAGCGGATGCCGGAATTCGATCCGCGCAATTACGGCCGCAAGAAGCTCAGCGACCTGTTCGCGGCGATCGCCATCTTCGAAGTCGACGAACGCGGCGAACCCGGCCGCTCGCGCGCGCTGTTCGTTCGCGAGAAGCGCGATCGCGATGGCGGCGAGATCGCGGTCGGCGCTCGCACCGAGACTGCTGCCGCCGGTGATGTGGCAACGCCTTCGGCAGCGGCGGCGACGCCGGTGGTGGCGGTCGAGCCGAAGGCGGATGGCGCCAGCCAGCCGCCGCGCCCGTCAGCGCCGCAGGCCGCATCGCGCCCGCCGCAGCCGCCGCGTCCGCCGCAGGGCGGCAAGCCGCAGCAACAGGGGCCGCGTCCGCCGCGCCCGGCGCTGCAGGGCCTGCCGGCCGAGCCGACCGACGAAGAACTGAAGGCGCTGGCCGGTGCCGGCTGGGCGCCGCGCCGCGATGATCGCCGTCCGACCTGGGCGGTGACGCCGGTGCCGATCCTGCCGGCGGCAGCTGCCGAGCCGTCGCCAGCCGCTGCACCGGCCGCAGCACGGCCGGCCGAGCCGGTGGCAGCGGCACCGGTGGTTCCGGTGGTCGCGCCGGTCGTCCAGCCGGCCGCCGAGGTGGCCGCCAAAGCGCCGGCCGAGGCCACGCCTGCGGCTGTTCCGGTCGCCGCCGCGACCGAGACCGCACCGCGCAAGACGGCCGCCCGCAAGCCGGCAGTGAAGAAGGCGGCGGCGACCAAGGCCGTAACGAAGGTGATCGCCGAGGCGGCGACCAAGGTCGTCACCAAGGCTGCAGCCAAGGCCGTGACCAAGGCGGCCGCAGCGGCCAGCAAGGCTGCGCCGGCGCCGAATGTGCCGGATGCGCCGAAGCGCCGCAGCCGCACCAGCAAGCCGGCGTCGGCCGACTGAGCCGCGATCAGCCGACCGCCGCCAGCGCAGTGGCGGCGGACAGGCCAATGCCGCTGATGCCAGCGGCCCGCGCGCGGCGGATCAGCGCCACCAGCTCGGCCGCTGCCGCGGCATAGCCGAGGCCGTCCGGGCGGATGTTGGACAGGCAGTTGCGCTCGGCATCGGTGGTGCCGGGCTGCGGCGCGTGGGTCAGATAGGCGCCGAGGCTGTCCGGCGCGCTGAGCCCTGGCCGCTCGCCAATCAGGCTGACCACCAGCCGTGCACCGAGCGCCATTGCCACCGCGTCGGCCAGTGCGACGCGGGCCTGGCTGGCGATCACCAGCGGGCCGATCACCAGGTCATCCAGCATCGGCAGGCCGATCGCCAGCAGCGGTGCGGCATGGCGTTGCACGGCGACGGCCGACAGGCCATCGGCGATCACGAACACGAGATCGGGTGTCGCTGCGGGGCACGCCAGGGTCGCCGCCGAGGCCGGATCGAGCCGCCGGCCCCAGTCCGGCCGGGCCAGATAGGCGGCGCGGTTCGGCGCGGCGCTGCGCACCTCGATCACCGGCAGGCCGAAGCCGGCGAGATCGGCGCGCAGCGCGGGTACGTCGAGCACGGCGTGCACCGCATCGCGGGCCTGGGCGTGGGCGATGCCGAAGGCCAGCAGTTCGCGGGTCGGCAGGCTGGCGCCGCTGCGGCCAAGGGCGATGCGGGCCGGCGTGTGGACGCGCAGCGCCGCCCAGGGATCGGCGGCCGTCGGCGGCGCGGGGTGGTGCTCGTGCTTCGGGGGCGTCATCGGCCTAGCGCCTCGATGCTGTCGGCCAGCGGCAGCGCCGGCAGGCTGCCGGGCGCGCGCAGCCGGCCGTGTCCGTCGATCAGCTGCTGGTCGTGCAGCCAGGCCTCGAATTCCGGCGCGTGGCGCAGGCCCAGGGTTTCGCGCAGCGCCAGCGCGTCGTGGAAGCTGGTGCTCTGGTAGCCGAGCATCACGTCGTCAGCGCCGGGCACGCCCATCACGAAATTGACGCCGGCTGCGCCGAGCAGCACCAGCAGGTTGTCCATATCGTCCTGGTCGGCCTCGGCGTGGTTGGTGTAGCAGACGTCCACGCCCATCGGCAGGCCGAGCAGCTTGCCGCAGAAGTGGTCTTCCAGGCCGGCGCGGATGATCTGCTTGCCGTCGTACAGGTACTCCGGGCCGATGAAGCCGACCACGCTGTTGACCAGCAGCGGCGCGAACGCGCGGCAGACGGCGTAGGCGCGCGCCTCGCAGGTCTGCTGATCGAGTCCGTGATGGGCGTTGGCCGATAGCGCGGCGCCCTGGCCGGTCTCGAAGTACATGACGTGCTGGCCGGCCGTGCCGCGCTGCAGGCTCAGGCCGGCATCGCGGGCTTCGCGCAACAGCGCCAGCGACACACCGAAGCTGCGGTTCAGCGCCTCGCTGCCGCCGACCGACTGGAACAGCAGATCGACCGGCGCGCCGTGCTCGATCGCCTCGATCTGGCGTGTGACATGGGCCAGTACGCAGGACTGGGTGGGAATGCCGTGGCGGGCGATCAGCTGGTCGAGCAGTTCCCACAGCGCGCGCAGCTTCGCCGGGTCGTCGCTGGCCGGGTTGATGCCGATGCAGGCGTCGCCGGCGCCGTACAGCAGGCCGTCGAGTGTCGATGCGAGGATGCCGCGCGGATCGTCGGCCGGGTGGTTCGGCTGCAAGCGGATCGCCAGCCGGCCGGGCAGGCCGATGGTCGAGCGGAATGCCGTGACCACGTGGATCTTGCGGGCGGCGAGGATCAGGTCCTGGTTGCGCATCAGCTTCGATACCGCCGCCGCCATTTCCGGCGTCAGCCCCGGTGCCAGCGCGGCCAGCGCCGCTGTGTCGGCCTGCGGCGACAAGAGCCAGTCGCGGAAGGCGCCGACGGTCAGGCTGGCGACCGGCGCGAACGCCGTCGTGTCGTGGCTGTCGACGATCAGCCGGGTGACCTCGTCCTGCTCGTAGGGAATCAGCGCCTCGTCGAGAAACGCTCGCAGCGGCAGGTCGGCCAGCAGCACGCGGGCGGCCATCCGTTCTTCGGCGGATACCGCCGCGACGCCGGCCAGCGCGTCGCCGGCGCGGAACGGCGAAGCCTTGGCGAGCAGTTCGGCCAGGCTGTCGAAAACATGGCTGCGGACGCCGATCGAGGTGCGGTAGCTCATGTGTTTTCCGGGATGCGCAAGCCATGCCAGCCTGCGGGCCGCGATCGACGGACGCAAGGCCGGGCAGCGGCGGGTAAAATCGCGATCCTCCCCGCTGCGCGCGACATCACCATGACTGCCTTGACGCTGGCCCTGTCCAAGGGCCGCATCCTCGACGACTGCCTGCCGCTGCTGAAGGCCGCCGGCATCGCGCCTGCGGTTGACGCCGGCCGCCTGCTGCGGATTCCGACCGAGGATCCCGGCGTCGAACTGCTGGAAGTGCGGCCGACCGACGTGCCGACCTATGTCGAATACGGCGCCGCCGATCTCGGCATCGTCGGCAAGGACATCCTGCTGGAGCACGGCGGCGGCGCGCTGTACGAGCCGCTGGATCTGGGCTTCGCCACCTGCCGGCTCAGCGTGGCGACCAAGAACGATTCGCCGCTGGTGAAGAACCCGCGCCACAGCTTCGGCCGCCGCCTGCGCGTCTGCACCAAGTACCCGGAAACCACGCGCCGCTTCTTCGCCGCGCGCGGCGAGCAGGTGGAAGTGATCAAGCTCTACGGCTCGATGGAACTCGGGCCGCTGGTGGGCTTGTCCGACGTGATCGTCGATCTGGTCGCCACCGGTGGCACCTTGCGCGCCAACGGCCTGGTCGAGATCGAAACCATCTACACCTCCACCGCACGACTGGTGGTCAACAAGGCGGCGATGAAGATGAAGCACGCGGCGATCCGCGCGCTGCTCGATCGCCTGGCCGGAGCCGTTGCCGATGCTTGAGAATGTGCTTGAGATTGGCCGTCTGGATTCCCGCGCCGCCGATTTCGACGCGAAGCTCGGCGCGCTGCTCGACCGCGCGCCGGAAGCCGATCCGAAAGTCACCGCCGTGGTCGCCGACATCATCGCGGCGATCCGCGCCCGCGGCGACGAGGCGCTGGTCGAGTACACCAACCGCTTCGATCGCCGCAGCGTTGCCTCGGCCGCCGAGCTGGAAATCCCGAAGGCGGCGCGCGAAGCCGCCTGGCATTCGCTGGACCCGAAGCTGAAGGCGGCGCTGGAAGCCGCCGCCGAGCGCATTCGCGCCTACGCGCAGCACCAGAAGCTGGAAGGCTGGGAATTCACCGATGCCGACGGCAACCGCCTCGGCCAGAAAGTGACGCCGATGGACCGCGCCGGCCTGTATGTGCCGGGCGGCAAGGCGGCCTATCCGTCCAGCGTGCTGATGAACGCGATCCCGGCCAAGGTGGCCGGCGTCGGCGAACTGGTGATGGTGGTGCCGGCCGGCGACGGCGTGGTCAACCCGGTGGTGCTCGGCGCTGCCCACCTGGCCGGCGTCGATCGCGTGTTCACCATCGGCGGCGCGCAGGCGGTGGCGGCGCTGGCCTACGGCACGCGGACGATTCCGGCGGTCGACAAGATCGTCGGCCCCGGCAATGCCTATGTCGCGGCGGCCAAGCGGCTGGTGTTCGGCAAGGTCGGCATCGATTCGATCGCCGGCCCGAGCGAGATCGTGGTGATCGGCGACGGCCTGACCGATCCGCGCTGGATCGCGATGGATCTGTTCAGCCAGGCCGAGCATGACGAGGTGGCGCAGAGCATCCTGATCTGCCCAGACGCGGCGTATCTGGACGCGGTGTTCTCCGCGATGAACGCGCGGCTGGCCGAGCTGCCGCGCGCCGACATCGTCCGCCAGTCGATCGCCGGCCGAGGCGCGCTGATCCTGGTCCGCGACCTGAATGAGGCGGCAGCGGTGTCGAACCGCATCGCGCCGGAACACCTGGAGCTGTCGGTGGCCGATCCGCGAAAGCTGCTGGAATCGATCCAGCATGCCGGCGCGGTGTTCCTCGGCCGCCACACACCGGAAGCCTTCGGCGACTACTGCGCCGGCCCGAACCACGTGCTGCCGACCTCGCGCGCCGCGCGCTTCAGCAATCCGCTTGGTGTCTACGAGTTCCAGAAGCGTTCGAGCCTGATCGAGATCACGCCGCAGGGCGCCAAGCGGCTGGCTGGCATCGCCGGCACCATCGCCGACGCCGAAGGCCTGCAGGCCCACGCCGCCAGCGCCCGCGATCGCGGCTGATCTGCGCAGCACCGCACGAACCGGCAGCGGCGGCGCGGGCGCTGCCGGCGCCGCTGTGAACGGCATCACGACAACCCCCTGTTGAAGCGAGCAGCATCGGCTGGCGTCGCATGGATGCGATCGGGACTCAAGCCTTCATCGGCGCTTTCCACGTTCTCGATTACACAGGAGGTATGCGCCATGAAACTTCTTTCATCGCTGCTCGCGGGATTGCTGCTGGCCTTCGCATCTCTGGCCTGGGCGGCGCCGGTCGACATCAACAGCGCCGACGCCAAAACCCTTGAAACGCTCGATGGCATCGGTCCTTCGAAGGCGGCGGCGATCGTTGAGTACCGCAGCAAGAACGGGCCGTTCAAAAGCGTCGACGAGCTCGAGAAGGTGCCCGGAATCGGGCAGGCCACGCTGACCAAGAACCGCAGCAACATCACGTTGGGCGGCAAGGCGGCGGCCAAGCCGGCCGACAAGAAGGACGGCAAGTAGCCGGTACCGCCACGCAGCGTCCGGTGCCGCGATCGGCGCCGGACCGCTGCCGGACTGCGGCTCGCCGCGCCTGCCGGAGGAGCGATTGCCATGAGCCAGATTCGCCAGCCGCTGATCGACCTCGCGGTGCTGCGCCGTTTCGTGCCGATGGAAGCGCTGACCGAGGACTCGCTGCGCCGGCTGCTGCCGGCGGCCTCGATCCGCACGCTGGCGGCCGGCCAGACCGTGGCGCGCGGCGGCCAGCCGCTGGCGCTGTCGAGTTGGCTGCTCGACGGCGCCGTGCAGATCGACGACAGCAGCGGCCGGATGCCGTGCGTCATCCATCCGACCGATCCGCGTGCTGCCCACCGGCTGGCCGGGCCGCCGTCGGCTGCGGCAACGGTGTTCGCGCAGACCGCCGCCCGCGTGCTGGAACTCGACGCCGCGCTGCTCGATCTGGTGCTGACCTGGGAGCAGTCCGGCGGCTATCAGGTGGCCGGCATCGACGAGGCTGCGCCGGATGACTGGATGACCCGGATGCTGCAGGCGCCGGCGTTCCAGCGCCTGCCGGCGGCCAACCTGCACACGCTGTTCCAGCGTCTGCAGCCGGTCGACGTGCGCCAGGGCGAGCCGGTGATCCGCGAAGGCGAATCCGGCGACTGGTTCTACGTGGTGGTCGAAGGGCGTTGCCGAATTGAGCTGCAGGGCCAGCAGCCGAAGTCGCTGACGCTGGCCGAATTCGGCCCCGGCGAATGCTTCGGCGAGGAAGCGCTGATCGCCGGCCTGCCGCGCAACGCCAGCGCGGTGATGCTCAGTGATGGCCGGCTGATGCGGCTGGCGCGCAGCGATTTCCTGGAACTGCTCGAAGAGCCGCTGCTGCTGCGGCTGGACCCGGAAGCCGCCGCCCGGCGCGTGGCCGACGGCAGCGCCTGCTGGCTCGATGTGCGCCTGCCTGGCGAATGTCGCGACGATGCCCCGCCCGGCAGCCTGAACCTGCCGCTGCGGCTGCTGCGCGCCAAGACCCGCCAGCTGGCGCGCGAGCGGCTGTACATCTGCATCTGCGACAGCGGGCGGCGCAGCGCCGTGGCGGCCTACCTGCTGTGTCAGCGCGGCTACCAGGCGGCGGTGCTCGACCGGGCCTGAGCCGTGCGGGGGCCGCGCGGCTGCGGCGCGACAGGTGCGGAATGCGACAATGACCGCCGCTGACCGCTCCGGCTTCCGACCCGACCATGAATCCCGAAACCATTGCCCGCCTGCTGATCCGCTGCGATGACCGCCCCGGCATCGTCGCGGCCGCCACCACGTTCCTGTATCACCACGGCGCCAACATCACCGAGCTCGACCAGCACTCGACGAGCCCGTCCGACGGCCAGCTGTTCATGCGGCTGGAATTCCAGACGCCGGCCATCGACCTGCCGCGTGCCGCGCTCGAACGCGCGTTCGCCGACACCGTCGCCGCCCAGCACCGGATGAACTGGCGGATGAGCTATGCCGCCGACAAGCCGCGCATGGCGATCCTGGTGTCGGCCCACGACCACGCGGCGATGGAACTGCTGTGGCGCTGGCAGCGCGGCGAGCTCAGAGTCGACATTCCCTGCGTGATCTCCAACCACGAGGCGCTGCGCAAGGCGGTGGAAGGCTTCGGCGTGCCGTTCCACCACGTGCCGTTCGAGACCGCGACCCGGCCGGAAGCCGAGGCGGCAATGCAAAAGATCCTCGTCGAGGCGCGGGCCGAATTCATCGTGCTGGCGCGCTACATGCGCATCCTGAGCGGCGATTTCGCGGCCCTGTGGCCGTCGAAGATCATCAACATCCACCACTCGTTCCTGCCCGCCTTCGTCGGCGCCGATCCGTACCGGCAGGCTCACGAGCGCGGCGTCAAGATCATCGGCGCCACCGCCCACTACGTGACTGCCGAGCTGGACCAGGGCCCGATCATCGAACAGGACGTGGCGCGCGTTTCGCACTCCGAAGGCATCGACGAACTGCGCCGCCTCGGCCGCGATCTGGAGCGCCAGGTGCTGGCACGCGCGGTGCGCTGGCATGTCGAGGACCGGATCATCGTCGACGGCAACAAGACCGTGGTGTTCAACTGATGGCGGCCACCCAGCCCGGCGGCCTGCGCGCCAAGGCGGCGGACCTGTTGTCCAGCTTGTTGTACCGGAACGCCGCCGTGTTCCGGCTGCGCATGAACCTGTATCCGCCCTACCTCGGCGCCGGCATCCGGGTGACGCGGGTCAGCCGTGATTTCCGGGAGATCGATGTCGAGCTGCGTCGCCAGCCCGGCAACGCCAACGCCTTCGGCACCCATTTCGGCGGCAGCCTGTACGCGATGGTCGATCCGTTCTACTGCCTGCAGTTCTTTGCCGGCCTGGGGCCTGGCTACCTGGTCTGGGACAAGGCCGCGAAGATCGAATTTCTGCGCCCCGGCAAGGGCACGGTGCGCGCGAAGTTCCGGATCAGCGAGGCCGACGTCGATGCTGCACGGCAGGCCACGGCCGGCGGCGCCAAGTACCTGCCGGTGTTCCACGTCGAGGTGCTCGACAGCAAGGGCGATGTCGTGGCCCGGGTCGAGAAGGAGCTGTACGTGCGACGCAAGCCGGTGCGCAGCCCGCGGCCCGCCACCGAGGCCTGAGCGCCGCCGGTCGCCGTGACGGTCGCCTTGACGGACGATCCATGAAAAAGCCCCCCGCAGCCTGAGCTACGGGGGGCTTTTTGCTGGGCCGGATCAGCCGATCAGGCGATCAGCGTTGCCGGCGTGTGCGCCCGCTCAGCGGCGCCGGGACCGGCGCCGCAGGCCAGCCATCGCGCCAAGGCCAAGCACCAGCGCCAGGCCAGCCGCGCCGCCGCTGCGCCGCTGCAGCACCCGGAAGCCGAACTGGGCGGAGACGCCGCTGACGGTCACCGTGACATCGCGCAGGCCGACCGCCGCATTGCGATCGAGGTCGATCACGGCGGTGATGCGGGTGGCGCTATCGACGGTCACGCTGCGCACGGTGATGCCGGTGCCGGAGAACGCCACCGCCGCCGGGCTGCCGAAGCCGCTGCCGGAGATGGTCAGCGTCACGCTGCGGCTGCCGGCCTGCGCGCTGTCCGGTGCAAGGCCGGTAATGACGGCATTGCTGACCGTGAAGCCGTTGCTCTCCACCAGCGTCAGGCCATCGGTGGTCACCGAGACATTGCGGGGGCCGACCGCCGCATCGGCAGCGATGCTGAGCGTGGCGACCAGCGTCGTCGGGTTGAGCCGCGAGGTGCCGGTGACGGTGATGCCATCGCCGAAGCTGACGACGCTGTCGGCGCTGAAGGCGACGTTCTCTCCGACGATGGTGACCGCCAGGCCGCTGGCGCCGCGGCTGCCGCTGCCCGGCGTCACCGACACGATGTCGGCCGGCGGCACGGTGACCTGGAAGCCGGCCAGGATCGCTGCGGTGACGCCAGCGGTGTTGACCGTGACATCGCGGAAGCCCGGTGCGGCATCGGCGGCGACCGAGATCGTCGCGGTCAGCGTGGTGGCGTCGACCAGGGTGGTGCCGGTGACGGTGATGCCGTCGCCGAAGCTGACCACGCTGGCATCGGTGAAGCTGACGTTCTGGCCGACCAGGGTCACCGGCAGGCCGGTCACGCCCCGGGCGCTGGCGCTGGGCGTCAGCGACACGATGGTCGGCACCACCGGCGCCACTTCGGTCACCGTGAAGCCGCGCGCCTCGGTGATGCTGTCGACGGCAACGTCGTAGAACGAGGTCACGGCCGCGTCGGCGATGGTGACGTTGACGCGCAGTTCGGTCGGCGAGACCAGCGTGCGGGAATTCACCGTGATGTTCGGCGTCACCGAGCCGCTGCGGAGGAACTGCACGACCGAATCGGCAGTGAACGCGGTGCCGGCGCCGAAGATCGTCACGTCGCGGCTGCTGCCGCGTGCGGCCGAGGACGGCGACAGCGTGGCGATTTCACCGCCGCTCACCGGCGTGGTCACCTGCAGTGCGCCGACGCCGTTGGCGACTTCGGTGGCGGTGCCGAGCGGGGTGGCGACGCTGACGTCGAAGAAGCCCGGCACGGTGTCGGCCGCCACGGCGATCCGGGTGCGGATCAGACGCGGCGACAGCACTTCACGCGACACCACGGTGAGCGACGGATTGGCGAAGCTCACCGTCGACGACGAGGTGAAGTTGGTCGATGCGCCGAGCACGTCGAGCACCGCCGTCGCGCCGGCCGGCACGGCCGACGGCGCCAGCGTGGCCACCGTCGAGGTGACACTGCCGAGGCCGATGCTGGTGCCGGCGTTGATGTAGCGGGTGCGGTCATCGGCGGAGATCGGGCGCGGCGTGGCGACAAACACGCCGCCGGTGAACTGCGAGATGCCCGAGTTGGTGGTGAACGCGCTCTCACGGCCCAGCATTTCCGGTTCCGGGTACTCCTCGGCGAAGTGGACGCCGGCCGGGCGACGCGGCGTCAGTGCGCGGGCCACGATGGTCTCCGGCGCCCACGGCCGGAGGCTCACCGAGCCTTCATGCTGGCCGGCGCGTTCGGCCTTGCGCGTGCCGGTGCCGCTGGTCACGGCGGCGCGGGCCGACGGGAATTCCTCGCTGCAGGTCGCCGACAGCAGGGTCGACATGGTCAGGCTGCGGCTGCGGTAGTAGCTGACCACGCTGCCGCGGCTCGGGCCGTCGGGGCGGGAGTCGGCATCGGTGAACAGGATTGCGCGGCCGCCGTTGGCGAGGATGCGGCCGGCGGTCATCAGCGCGGCGTTCGACGATTCCGGGCAATCGCTGCCGCCACTGGCGAACAGCGTGTTGACCACGGCCTGGATCTTCGATGGCACGTCGCTGACCACGCGGCGGGTGACGTTGTCCTTGAAGGTGACGACGGCGGTGCGCGGGAACGGCCCGCCGGCGGCGATGCGGTTGTCGATGATGTTGGTCAGGATCTGCCGCACGGCGCTGATCTCGTTCGACATGCTGCCGGTGTCGTCGACGACGAACGCCAGGCGGACGCCGTCGTTGAGGCGGATCTGCACGTCGGCGGTGCTGCCGGCGCTGACCGGCACGGCCAGCGGCGCTTCGCTGTCATCTTCCGAGCAGGCCAGCTCGGCTTCGGCGGTCGGGCCGTAGTACTCGAACGGGAAGCCCTGGTCGGTGGCGGTCTTGATCGCCATGCGGTCGGCTTCGAAGCCGTTGTGGCCCATTTCCTCGACCACCACGTGATAGCTGCCCGGCGGCACACTGATTTCGAAGCGGCCGGTGGTGTTGGAATCGAAGGCGGTGTAGCGGCTGACCTGGGCGCCGGTGGCGGTGTTGATGGCGCGCACGTTGACGCCGGCGACCGGGGCATCGTTGGAACAGCGGCGGACATTGCCGACGATGGTGCCGAGCGTGGTCGAGAAGGCGGCGTTCGGATAGCGGCGCGAGATCGCGGCGCGATCGTCGTCCTCGATCGTCGCTCGGGCCGTGCCGGTGATGCTGAACGGATGCATGGTCGGCACGTTGTTGATGTTGATCGGCGTCAGCGCATCGCTCGGGCTGCCGAAGCCGCCGTTGAAGGCGGTGGAGTTCAGGCTGTTGAACTGGCCGACCGAGGAGTGCGCGAAGCCGATCGTGTGGCCCAGCTCGTGCACGGCGGTGGACGGCCGGTGGTAGTTGGTGCGCGTGCCGTTGAGCAGCAGGAAGGCGTCGGTGATCGTGCAGCTGCCGCCGCTGACCACTTCGCGCGACGGGCCGAAGCCGTTGACGTCGGACGGATCGAGGCCGATGACCGCCATCGCGCTGCCGTCCTCGTCGAACACCACTTCGTTCTGGCCGTCGCTGGCGCCGCTCAAGGTGCCGATGCCCCAGGCGGTGCCGAAGTTGTCGCCGGTGTAGTCGATCGCGACAGTGGTGAAGTTGCCGAACACGTCTTCGGCGGATGCCACGTCGTTCCACTGGCTTTTCGCCGCGACGGCTTCGGCCAGCACGGTGGCGGCGATGTCCGGCGTTGACGAGCCATCGACGCGATAGTCGACGTTACCCGGTCCGATCGCCGCCCAGCGGCAGCCGCCGCCGACGTCGGCCTCGAAGAAGTGATAGGCCTTCGCCGGCCCGGATGTGGTCAGCGCAGCGAGCGCCGTGACCAGGCTGGCAATGCCGGTGCGGATGATCCGCGCCCCATGCGTTCTCATGTTGTGTCCCCCAAGGATTGCTACGGTGCAGGAAGCTGCCGGGTGGCAGCCGTCGTCGAGCCGCGCGGCGCAGTGCTCGCGTCGCGGGACGGATGTGAAGGCGTGAGGCTGGCGGGCGCGGCGGAATTCCGGCTCGGCCCGGCAGTAGCCGGCAGCACGGCGCGGCGTTCCCGGACCCGGCTGCGGAGCTGCGCCAGCGTCTGCTCCGGATGGCCTTGGCCGGCGGTGGCGCGCAGGCGTTCGGCAGGCGGTTCACCCTGCGCGGCCAGGATCTCGAACACGCCCTGCGGCTTCAGCAGCGGATAGCCTTCGGCGTTGCTCGGGCCGAGAAACAGCAGATAGCGGGTGCCCGGCGTGAAGTTCGGCAGGCCGTCTTCCCAGACCCGGGTATTGCCGATGCGGCCGCCGAACAGGCGCAGCTCGAAGCGGCCGCCGAGGTCGCCGGCCAGCGTTTCGACCTTGTCGAAGCGGCTGAAGGTGAAAGGATTGTTGCCGTGGGCGGCGACGGCCCGGGTTTCGCTGGCCGTGCAGGTGGCGATGACGATCCGCGGGCTGCGGTCGATCAGCTGGTCGATGGTCTGCGGCACCAGATCCAGTGCCTGCGACGGCAGCGCCGTCAGCAGCAGGGCCAGCCACCAGGTCGCGCTTGCGACGATCCCTTTCATTCCCGTCTCCCCGGTTCGTGACGATGCCCGCAGCGGGGCATCGGTCCGAAGGCTAGGGATCGGGGGAAAGGATAGGAATCAAGAAAAAGTAAAAATTACGTCAATACAGAGCCGTGACGTGCGGCGTCTCACGATCGCCGGCGGTGCGGACACCGCCGGCCACCGGATCAGTCTTCCCAGTACACCTGGGTCTTGCGATCGGCTTCGAGCCCGGCCAGCAGTTCGCCGTAGCGCTTTTCGATCTCGTTGCGGCGCACCTTCATGGTCGGCGTCATCAGGCCGTTGTCGATGCTCCAGGTGTCGCGGGTAACGACGATCTTGCAGATCTGTTCGTGCGGTTCGAGCGACTGATTGACCGCCTTCATGGTCGCCACCAGGCCGGCCTCAACCTGCTCGCGCGGCAGCTTGCGGGCATCGGCGTTCAGCGACAGCACCAGCATCGGCTGGTACAGCCCGGCCCCGACCAGGCACATCTGCTCGACCGTGGTGTTGGTGCCGAACTTGCCCTCGATTGGCGCCGGGCTGACGTATTTGCCCTTCATGGTCTTGAAGATTTCCTTCACCCGGCCGGTGATGAACAGGTAGCCGTCGGCATCGATGTGGCCCTTGTCGCCGGTGCGCAGCCAGCCATCGGCAGTGAACAGCTCGGCGGTCTTCTCGGGGTCCTTGTAGTAGCCCGGCGTGTTGCCCGGATGCTTGCACTGGATCTCGCCGTCCTCGGCGATGCGGACGCCGGCATCGACGAACGGCTTGCCGATCGAGCCGACCTTGTTCTGGCCCGGCAGGTTGAGGCTGGCGTAGATCGAGTTCTCGGTCATGCCGTAACCCTGCATCACGTCGATGCCGAGTTTGGCGAACCATTCGATGATCGGCCGCGGCAGCGGCGCGGCGCCGGAGACCACCAGCCAGGCGCGATCCAGGCCCAGGCCCTTGCGGATCTTCCGGCGGATCAGGCCGGAGATGATCGGCAGCTTCAGCAGGCGGTCGATCTTGGCCTGCGGCAGCTTTTTCAGAATGCCGCCCTGGATGCGGCTGTAGACCAGCGGCACGCCGTAGAAACGGGTCGGCCGCACCAGCCCCAGCGTTTCCGGCAGCTTTTCGAGTTCCTCGAGAAAGTGCACCTGGGCCGGCAGGTAGAGGCTGGCAATTTCCACCGCGCCGCGCTCGAAGGCATGCGCCAGCGGCAGATAGGACAGGAAATGCTCGCCGCCGGCGCGGGCCGGCTGGTCACGCAGCATGCCGGCTACCGTGAACGCGAGGTTCTCGGCGGTCATGATCACGCCCTTCGGGTTGCCGGTGGTGCCGGAGGTGTAGATCAGGCTCCAGAGCGCATCGGCCGGCCGTTCGACCGGCTGCGCGATCGGCGCATGGGCGGCGGTCAGCGTGTTCCAGTCCTGCGCGCAGGGCGCAACGCCCGGATACGGCAGCGCGATGCGGACGACATCGGCTGGCAGCGCTGCCAGGAAACCGGCGGCGTCCGGCATCGGACCGATGAACGCCACCTTGATGCCGGCGTGGCCGGCGATGTAGCGCACCGCGTCCTCGCTCTGCTTCGGATACAGGCCAACGCCGATGAGCCCGGCCAGGCCGCAGGCGAAATCGGCCATGAACCAGTGCGCGTTGTTCATGCCGGTCATCGCCACCGCGTCGCCGGGCTTCAGGCCCATGGCCAACAGCGCCGACGCCATCCGCCGCGCCTGGTCGGCGACTTCGCCCCAGGTCCAGGTCCGCCAGACGCCTTTGACCGGCTGGTGCAGGTAGGGCTCGTTCGGGGTTTCGGCAGCCCGCTTGAGCAGTTGTTGCACCGGGTTCGGCAGCTTGGACATGAAGATTCTCGGGTCGTCTGAGTACAGATGTGCGCGAATGCTAGCAAAGCGACCGCTGCAACGTGCGCTGGCGTATGGTGGCGACCGTCTGGCCGAAAGTCGAGGTACTGGCGGCCGGCGCGGCGCGGAACGAGCGCCGCCGAACCCTTTTCAAACTTCCCGATTGCCATGAGAAAGCTGTTGAGAACGCTGCTTGCGGGGCTGCTGGCCTGCCTTGTCGCTGTCATTGCCTACCTGTTGCTGACGCCAACCGACGTCGATCCGGTCGCCTGGCAGCCGCCCCGGGCGCCGGCGGCGGAAGGGCCGCTTGCCGCCAATGACAGGCTGAAGGACCTGCAACGGCTGGCTGCCGGCATTGGTATCGGGCCGGAAGGCATCGGTATCGACGCCGAGGGTCGCGTGATCACCGGCTTCGACGATGGCCGGGTGATCCGCCTGTCTGCAGACGGCCGCCACTACGAGCTGCTGGCCGACACCGGCGGCCGGCCGCTGGGCATCGCCTTCGCCGCCGATGGCGCGCCGATCGTCGCCGATGCCGTCAAGGGACTGCTGCGCATTGAGGCCGGGCAGGTGCGCGTGCTGGCGACCGAGGCCGGTGGCGCGCCGCTTGGCTTCACCGACGATGTCGACAGCAGCGGCACGCAGATCGTGTTTTCCGATGCCTCGACCAAATTCGGCATCCGCGCCTACCTGCACGATCTGCTGGAGCATCGGCCGCACGGCCGCCTGCTGGTCCACGACAGCGCCACCGGCGTTACCTCCGAGCTGGCGCGCGATCTCTACTTCGCCAACGGGGTCGCGCTCGGACCGGGTGGCGAATACGCGCTGGTGGCGGAGACCTCGGCGTACCGGATCAGCCGCATCTGGCTGCGCGGCGACAAGGCTGGCCGCCGCGAACTGTTTGCCGACAACCTGCCGGGCTTCCCGGACAACCTGAGCTTCAACGGCCGTGACCGGGTCTGGGTGGCACTGGCCAATCCCCGCGACCCGGGCCTCGACGCGCTCGGCGAATGGCCGCAGCTGCGGCGGCTGCTGGCGCGGCTGCCGGCGGCCATCCAGCAGCGGCTGGCGTTTTCGCCGATCAAGCACAGCCTGGTGCTCGGCTTCGATCTCGAGGGCCGGGTGATCGCCAACCTGCAGTACCACGGCACCGACGCCTATGCGCCGATCACCAGCGTCGAGGAGCACGGGCCCTGGCTGTATCTGGGTTCGCTGAGCGAGCCGACGATCGCCAGGCTGCCGCTCGCCCGCGCGATCGTCGGGGCCGAGCCACCGCCTGACGGTTGGCAGCAGGCGCCAGCGCGACCGCAGCCGGCCTCGCCCTGAGCGGACAAATCCCTTTGCTTTCGCTGCATTGCGACATCCGCAGCCGACGCGGCCCGGGTTCCCGGCGGCGCCGGTCGCGTGCTTGCAAATGCGCCGCATGACTCGTATACCTTCGACCACATCCCGCCCATACGGGTAGGGATGGAGCGGTAACTCGATGCGCACCGCCTGCTGGCAGGGGCGCACGATCACTAAAACGACGGCAGACAGCCGAACGGCGACCGGCCTGCAAACGGTCGCCGGTGCGATAGGAGACGACTATGCAGAGCTATGATCCCGTGCAGGGAACTGCGACGGCGTGCCCGTCGATCGCGCGCCGCGCACCGCTGGTGGCACTGGCGGCCGGCATCGCGATGATGGCGGCCGGTCCGGCCACCGCCTTCCAGTTCGACCTCGGCCCCGTGAAGGGCAATCTCGACAACACCCTGTCCTACGGCATGCTGTGGCGTGCCCAGGGACGCTCCGACAGCCTGGTCGGCATCGCCAACGGCGGCACCGCGCGCAGCGTCAACGGCGACGACGGCAACCTCAACTACTCGGCCGGCGATCTCGTCAACCAGATCGCCCGCGGGACCCACGAGCTGGAGCTGCGGTACGGCGACAACATCGGGCTGTTCGTGCGCGGCACCGAGTTCATGGATTTCCAGGTCGCCCACGAACTGGAAAAGTTCGGTCCGCGCGGCCGTGACCGCCTGCAGATGCACTGGGAACTGCTCGACGCCTTCCTGAGCGTGTCCGGCAAGCCGTTCGGCAACCGCACGACCAACGTCCGCATCGGCAACCAGGTGATCAACTGGGGCGAGTCGACGTTCATTCCCAATGGCATCAACGCCACCAATCCGCTCGACATCCTGCGGCTGCGCGCCCCGGGTGCGGAGCTGCGCGAGGCCTTCCGGCCGACGCCGATGCTGTCGTTCAGCCAGGAGCTGACCGACAGCCTGACCGCCGAAGGCTATGTGCAGGCGCGCTTCGACAACTTCTTCCTCGACCCGCGCGGCTCGTACTTCTCCACCACCGACATCGCCAGCGACGACGGCAACCGCGCGGTGGTGACCTTCGGTCGTCGCGATGACGATTTCATGGGCAACCCGTTCCCGCCGACCGGCACCACCGCCGGCCTGTCTGCCGCCGCGCAGGCGGCGGGCCTCGGCCCGTTCCGCGGCGATGCCAGCGTCTGGGTTGGCCGTACCGGCGTGCGTGACCGGCCGAACGGCTTCGGCCAGTTCGGTGTCGCCACCCGCTATCTCGCCGACTGGCTGGGCTCGACCGAGTTCGGCGCCTACTACCAGTACTACCACTCGCGGGTGCCGCTGGTGTCGGCGCTGAAGTCGACCGATGCGCGGCGCGGCAGTGGCACGACGTCGGCAGCCACCAATGTGCCGTTGCCGCCGCAGCTCGGCGGCAGCGTCGGCGTGGCCTCGGGCCAGAACGGCAGCGCGGCGTACTTCCTCGAGTACCCGAAGAACATCCACCTGCTCGGCCTGTCGTTCAACACCCAGCTCCCGAACGGCATGGCGCTGCAGGGCGAGTACAGCTACCGGCCGAACCTGCCGCTGCAGCGGGCGGCCACCGAACTGCTGCTGGCGGCGCTGAACATCGAGTCGAACTTCGCGCCGAATCCGGCCGACATCGCCGCCGGTGCCGAAATCCGCGGCTGGCAGCGGGTCAAGGCGCACCAGATCCAGACCACGGCGACGCAGGTGATCCCGACCATCCTCGGCGCCCAGCAGCTCGCGCTGGTCGGTGAGGTCGGCTACACCTTCCTCGACCTGCCGACCAGCGTGCTGTTCGACGGACCGGGCACGGCGCTGCCGGCGCTGGCGGCGGCATCCAACGCAGCCGGCGGATCGGTGCAGAACGGCGGCTACGCCACGCAGCACTCCTGGGGCTATCGCGCCGTTGCCCGGCTCGACTACCTGAGCCTGCTCGGCGCCTGGAACATGTCGCCGCGCGCGGTGTTCAGCCACGACGTCAAGGGCGTCAGCCCGACGTTCAACGAAGGCGCGCAGGCGGTCACCGCCGGCGTCAACTTCAACTACCAGGCCACCTACACGATCGACCTGTCCTACACCTCGTTCTTCGGGGGGCGCGTGTATTGCGGCTCGGACGATCCCAACCCGGCGCTGGCCGGCAGCAACGGCCTCGCTGCAGGCCAGTCGCAGTCTTACTGCACCGCCGCCAATCCATTGAAGGACCGCGACTTCATCGCCCTGACGATGACTTACGCGTTCTGAACCGCAGAGGAATGCTCATGACGAAACTGAACCGAATTTCCAGCTCGCTGGTCGCTGCCGCCTTCGGTGCCATGACGGCACTGTCCGCGCACGCCGAATCGCTGAACACCATGGGCGGCGATGCCGCCGCCAACGCCGCCGGCACCATCCCGGCCTGGACCGGCGAGATCGTGAAGGCCCCGGCCGGCTTCAAGCCCGGCATCCTCTATCCGGACCCGTTCGCGGACGAGAAGCCGATCCTGGTGATCACGGCCGCCAACGCCGAGGAGCACAAGGCGCAGCTGACCGCCGGCCAGCTCGCCACCTTCAAGAAGTACCCGGCCTACAGGATCAACGTCTATCCGACCCACCGGACCGGCGTCTATCCGAAGGGCTACTACGACGAGACCAAGGCCAACGCCGGCAAGGCCAAGCTGTCGGAGTCCGGCAACGGCGTGCTCGGCGTCAACGGCGGCCTGCCGTTCCCGACGCCGAAGAACGGCAACGAAGCGATCTGGAACGCGCTGACCCGCTATCGCGGCGAAACCTACGAGACCGACAACGTGCAGCTGGCGGTCACCCGGGGCGGCGAGTACACGCCGGTGCGCTTCCAGTACCAGCTCGACTTCCAGTTCGGCTCGCTGAACAAGAAGCCGGCCGAGCGCACCGACAACCTGCTGTTCTACTTCCTGCAGCGTATCGTCGCGCCGGCCCGCCTGGCCGGTTCGGTGCTGCTGGTGCACGAGCCGCTGGACCAGACCAAGGTGTTCCGTTCGGCCTGGACCTACAACCCCGGCCAGCGGCGTGTGCGCCAGGCGCCGAACGTGGCCTACGACAACCCGGGCACGGCGGCCGACGGCCTGCGCACCAACGATGACTTCAACATCTACAACGGCGCCACCGACCGCTACGACTTCGAGCTGGTCGGCAAGAAGGACCTCTACATTCCGTACAACAGCTACAAGCTGTCGAGCGGCGTGAAGCTGGAAGACATCGTGCGGCCGGGCTTCCTGAACCCGGACTACACCCGCTACGAGCTGCACCGCGTCTGGGTGGTCGATTCCAAGCTGAAGAAGGGCACCTCGCACCTGTATGCGCGGCGCACCTTCTATCTCGACGAGGACACCTGGGCGCCGGTGCTGGTCGACAAGTACGACGGCCGCGGCGAGCTGTTCCGCACCGGCGAATACCACTCGATCCAGCTCTGGGACGTGCCGATGACCTTCGGCACCGTCGAAGTCCACAGCGACCTGCAGTCCGGCCGCTTCCTGGCGCTCGGCGTACGCACCGGCGACGACAAGATGTACGCGCCGTCGAAGCTCACCCAGGCCGACTTCACGCCGGCGAGCTTGCGCGAGTCCGGCGTCCGCTGACCGGCAGCACGGCTGCTTCGGCAGCCATCGTCACCAGGGCCGGCGGGTTCGATCCGCCGGCCTTGTTGGTTTGAGGTTCCGAACATGGAGACGACATCGATGCGAGCATCGCCACGATGGATCGCGATCGCGCTGCTGGGCTTCGCGACCGGCATCACCCAGCTGCCGGCAACGGCGCAGAACCCGGCCGATGCCCCGGCCGCCGCCGACGCTGCTGCGCTGCCCCGGCCGGTACCGCGCTCGGTGGCCGGGCCGATTCCGAAAGCCACCGTCGAACGCCTGCTGCTCAATGACGCCACGCGGGCCGGCAAGCGCATCGTCGCGGTCGGCGAGCACGGTTACGCGATCACCTCCGATGACGACGGCGCAAGCTGGCAGCGGGGCGCCGGCCTGCGCCGGACCATGCTGACGGCCGTGCACTTCGTCGACGACAAGACCGGCTGGCTGGTCGGCCACGACGGCCTGATCGCGATGACCGCCGATGGCGGCGCCAGCTGGAAGGAACAGCGCTTCGCGCCGGCTGACGAAGAACCACTGCTCGGTGTCCAGGCCCGCGACGCGCAGCACGCGATCGCCGTCGGCGCCTACGGCCTGTATCTGGAAACCGCCGATGGCGGCGCCACCTGGACCGACCGCGCGCTGGCGCCGGAAGGCGAGGAGGACGACCGGCATCTCAACGCGATCACTGCCTTCGCTGGTGACAAGCTGGCGATCGTCGGCGAATCCGGGCTGCTGAAAATATCCGCCGACAACGGCGCGACCTGGTCGGCGGTCAAGCCGCCGTACGAAGGCTCGTACTTCGGTGCGCTGCCGATCGGCGCCGATGGCCTGATGATCTTCGGTCTGCGCGGGCGGGCCTTTGTCAGCCGCGATGCCGGCGCCAGCTGGACGGCCTCCGAAGGCTCCGGCCCGGTGACCCTGCTCGGTGGCGGCGTTGCCGCCGATAGCAGCGTGACCCTGGTCGGCTCGGCGGGTTCGGTGCGCATCAGCCGCGATGGCGGCAAGACCTTCACCAGCCTGGCGCCGGCGAAGATCGCCGCCTACTCGACCGCGCTGCCGCTCGATGCCGGCCACGCGCTGCTGTTCGGTGAAGCCGGCACCAGCGTTCTCGATCTGGCAGGAGCCGCGAAATGACCCCGAACAAGACCACGGCCGACCTGCCGCGCATCGAAGGCCCGCTCGGCGGGCTGATCCAGTCGCTGTCCAACCTGCTGTTCGGCAACCGGGCGCTGATGCTCGGCATCTTCGCGGCGCTGACCGTGTTCCTCGCCTGGTCGGCGAGCGGGCTCAAGGTCGATGCCGGCTTCAAGAAGATGATCCCGCTCGAACATCCGTACATGAAGACGTTCACGGACTACGAGCAGACCTTCGGCGGCGCCAACCGCATCATCGTCGCGCTGATCCGCGAGCCGGCCGCCGATGGCGCGCCGCCGGCGACGATCTTCGACAAGACCTTCATGGCCAGCCTGAAGGCGGCGACCGACGACCTGTTCTACATCAAGGGCGTCGACCGGCCGACCGTGCAGTCGCTGTTCACGCCGAACGTGCGTTTCATCGAGATCGTCGAAGGCGGCTTCGCCGGCGGAAACGTCATCCCGGCCACCTTCCAGGGCGAGCCGGAAGATCTGGAAACCGTGCGCCGCAACGTCCAGAAGGCCGGCCTCGTCGGCCGTCTGGTGTCGAACGACCTGCACGGCGCGCTGATCCGCGCCGACCTGCTCGATGTCGATCCGGAAACTGGCGAGAAGCTGAACTACCCGCGCATTGCCGCCGAGCTGGAAGCACTGCGCGCGAAGTACCAGAAGGACGGCGTGCAGGTGCACATCATCGGCTTCGCCAAGGCGGTCGGTGACATCACCGCCGGTGCTCAGGGCGTGATCGCCTTCTTCCTGATCGCCTTCGTGATCACCGCGCTGCTGCTGCTCTGGTACACGAAGTCCGCGAAGCTGACCGGTGTGGCGCTGGTCTGCGCGCTGCTGCCGGTGCTGTGGCTACTCGGCACCTTGCCGCTGGCCGGCTACGGCATCGATCCGCTGTCGATCCTGGTGCCGTTCCTGATCTTCTCGATCGGCTGCAGCCACGCGGTGCAGATGACCAACGCCTGGAAGGATGCGATCGCCGACGGCTTCGATGCCACCGATGCCTCGCGCTACGCGTTCAGCCAGCTGTTCATTCCGGGCACCCTGGCGCTGGTCACCAATGCGCTCGGCTTCCTGGTGATCATGCTGATCGAGATCGACATCGTCCGCGAACTCGGCATCACCGCGACGCTCGGCGTCAGCTTGATGATCGTCACCAACAAGATGGTGCTGCCGATCCTGCTGACCTATCTGAACATCGGTCAGAAGACGCTCGACAAGAAGCTCAAGCTGGAAAACAGCTTCGATCCGTTCTGGCGTGCCTGCTCGCACTTCGCCGAAAAGCGCACCGCGGTCTGGGCCATTGCCGGCAGCCTGGTGCTGTTGGTCATCGGCTTCGTGTTCGCCCGCGAGCAGAAGGTCGGCGATCTCGGTTCCGGCCTGCCGGAGCTGCGCGAGGATTCCCGCTACAACCGCGACAACGCGGCGATCACCGGCAATTTCAAGATCGGCGTCGACGTGATCTCGATCGTCGTACAAACCAAGGACATCGACGGCGCCTGCACCGACCACCGGGTGATGGACGCGATGGACGCCTTCGAGTGGCGGATGAAGAACGTCGACGGCATCGCCAGCGCGATCTCCCTGCCGAGCATGGCCAAGATCGTCAACGCCGGTTTCAACGAAGGCTCGCTGCGCTGGCGCGTGCTGGCCCGCAATCGCGATGTGCTGGCGCAGGCGGTGACGCCGATCGACACCGGCACCGGCCTGCTCAATTCCGACTGCTCGGCGATGCAGATGCTGTTCTTCACCAGCGATCACCAGGGCGAGACGCTTGCCCACATCGTGCAGTCGGTGAAGGACTGGAACACCGAGTTCCACGCGCCGGATTCGGAGTTCGCCGAGATCGCGCCGAAGGTCGAATTCAAGCTGGCCTCCGGCAACGCCGGGGTGATGGCGGCGACCAACGAAGCGGTCGAGGAAGCCGACAAGCACGAACTGGCGGCGATCTTCGGCGCCATCACCCTGATGTGTCTGCTGACCTTCCGTTCGTTCGGCGCCACCTTGTGCATCATTCTGCCGCTGGCGCTGGTGTCGCTGCTGAACAACGCGCTGATGGCGGTGCTCGGCATTGGCCTCAAGGTATCGACCCTGCCGGTGATCGCGCTCGGCGTCGGCGTGGGTGTGGACTACGGCATCTACCTGTACGACCGCATCGAGGTGCACCTGCACCACGGCATGAGCCTGGTCGAAGCCTTCTTCAATGCGCTGAAGGAACGCGGCGCGGCGGCGGCGTTCACGGCGGTGACGATGAGCCTCGGTGTCGCCACCTGGGCGTTCTCGGCGCTGAAGTTCCAGGCCGACATGGGCGTGCTGCTGAGCTTCATGTTCCTGGTCAACATGCTCGGCGCGCTGATCCTGCTGCCGTCGCTGCTGGCCTTCTTCATCCAGGTGAAGAAGGTTTGAGGCTTGGTGAGGAACGGTGGACGCAAGCTTGAAAAGCCCGGTACACAAAGGCACAAAGGGGAGAAGCAAGGACACAAAGAAAGTCTTTCTTGGTGCCCTTGTTGTTGCCGTCCTTTGTGCCTTTGTGTTCCGGAGCTTTTGACTGCAATTCGACTCGACGATTTTCGCCGCGCGTTCGCGGATAATCCGCGTCCGTCATGAACCTGCCCCCGCCCAAGCCCGCCGTGATCGGCCTGCCGTCGCCGTCACGGCTGTGCGCGGCTATGACCGCCGATGGCTTCGCCTTCGTCGGTGGCACGGCGATGCAGGGCGCCCTGCTGGCGGCCGGTTCGCTGGATGACTGGCCGGCGTTCAGCGCCAGCTGGAGC
The DNA here is from genome assembly GCA_026398815.1 of Gammaproteobacteria bacterium. Taxonomy (GTDB): domain Bacteria; phylum Pseudomonadota; class Gammaproteobacteria; order Nevskiales; family Nevskiaceae; genus Nevskia. The sequence goes on along the minus strand of JAPLSA010000028.1, from coordinate 110,520 downwards.
GATCTGGCGCTGGACACCTTCATGGCCGACGGCGGCCGCTACCGCCGCCGTCGCCATGCGGTGTTCGCGGTCGAGGCGGGCCAGCCGATCGTCCGCGAGCCGCACCAGCCGCACTGGCAGGGGCTGGAATACAACCCGCTGAATGGCGGCATTGCCCGCTGGTTCGAGCCGGTGGGAGAGGCGATCGGCAACGGCGACAGCCTGCACACGATCCTTCGCTGGTGCGCCGGGCTGTTCGGCCGGCTGTCACCGTCGGTGACCGCCTGGAAGGCCGAAGTGCATCAGTTCCGCATCGAGGCCGGGCCCGGCGTAGCCGGCCAGCCGACGCCGGAAGGTGCGCACCGCGACGGCGTCGACCACGTGCTGGTGCTGATGATCCGCCGGCACAACATCGTCGAAGGCACGACGACCATCATCGCGGCGGACGATCGCGAACTCGGCAGCTTCACCCTGACCGATCCGTTCGATGCCGCCCTGGTCGACGACGGCCGCGTGCGCCACGGCGTGACGCCGGTCGAAGCCCTGGACCCCACGCAGCCGGCCTGGCGCGACGTGCTGGTGGTGACCTTCAAGCGGCGCTGAGCCGCCGTCACCCGATATAAAAAAGGCCCGCATTGCGGGCCTTTTTACGGCTGACTCAGCCTGTCAGGCCCAGGCCTCAGCGTTCCTCACCACCACGTTGAAGCCGTCGGCGATCTCCGCCAGCGCCGTCTCGTGCACCTGCGAGGCCGGGATCGTGCCGCCGAGCGCGCCGGGCAGCGGCCTTGTTGCGCAGGCATCGGCGACCACTGTGGCGCGGAAGCCGTGGTCGGTGGCCGATCGGGCAGTGGCGGAAATGCACATGTGGGTCATCGCGCCGGCCAGGATCACTTCGCTGCGGCCGCTTGCCTTGAGCGCCTCGGCGAGGCCGGTGGCGGTGAAGCAGTTCGGATAGTTCTTCTCGATCACCGTTTCGCCGGCGGCAGGTTTCACGGCGTCGATCAGGCCGAAGAACGGGCCGGTGGGGTCGAAGATCGGTGCGCCGGGGCCGGTCTTGTGCTGGAAGTGGAACACCGGCACACCGTTGGCGCGGGCCAGTGCCAGCAGCTTCTGCGTTTCGGTCACCGCGCGCTCGATCTGGTCGAGCTTCAGCGCGCCCTTGAGGTACTCGTTCTGCAGGTCGATCACCAGCAGCGCGGCGTTCGCCAGCGGCGACGGCGTCAGCGGCGCGCCGGCAATCTGGGTCAGGGTCCTGGGCTCGGCCATGCGGTTTTCTCCTCGGTCAGTTCTGGTGTGTGGTGAAAGCAGTAAGCGGCCGCCCGGCCGCGGGCGCGGCAATCGCGGGCGATGTCGTCAGGCGGCGATGTCGACCTGCTGCGGGATCGGCTGGCCGTTGTCGAAGAACGCCATCGACACCGAATTCAGGCAGTAGCGCTGGCCGGTCGGCTTCGGGCCGTCGTCGAACACGTGGCCCAGATGGCCGTCGCAGCGGCGGCAGCGGATTTCGGTGCGGATCATCCCGTAGCTGTAGTCCTTGATGTTGCGGACGTGGCTGTTGTCGAACGGCTCGAAGAAGCTTGGCCAGCCGGTGCCGGAATCGAACTTGGCGGTCGACCGGAACAGTGGCAGGCCGCACAGCCGGCAGGCGTAGACGCCGTCCTTCTTGTTGTCGTTGAAATGGCCGCAGAACGCGCGCTCGGTGCCGTGATCCAGCAGCACGCGGCGCTCTTCGGCGTTCAGGCCTTCGGCCAGCGTCTGCTTCAGCGCCGGGCTGATCGGGCGCAGGTCGTAGCCGCTGGCGCTGGTGGCGATTGCGGTGTCGGCGCCGCCGTCCTGCGTGTCGGCTGCCGGCTTCTTCTTGTCGAACAGGCTCATTTGCGAAGGTACTCGGTGAAGGTGTGTTCCAGCTTGTCGACCTTCGGCGCGGCGACGCCGGCGATGTACGGCTGGCCGGGGTTCCGGATCGCGTAGTCCTGATGATAGGTCTCGGCGCGGTAGAAGCGTTCCAGCGGCGTCAGCAGGGTGACGATCGGGCTGCGGAACACGCGCGCGGCTTCCAGTTGCGCGATGTAGGCCGCCGCGACTTCGCGCTCCGCCTCGCTCTGGAAAAAGACCGCCGACCGGTACTGGCGGCCACGGTCATTGCCCTGGCGATCGAGCTGGGTCGGATCGTGAGCGACTGCGAACAGCACCTTCAGCAGCTGGCCGTAGGAGATCACCGCCGGGTCATAGACGACCTTCACGACCTCCGCGTGATTCGTGCGGCCGGTGCAGACGGCCTCGTAGTTGGCGGTGTCGGCGCTGCCGCCGGCGTAACCGGAAATCACGTCCGACACGCCGTCGAGCCGTTCGAACACGGCCTCGACGCACCAGAAGCAGCCCGCCGCGAACACCGCTTCCTGCGGGCCTGGACCGGGCGTCGCCAGATCGCGCGCGGGGTCGGGAAATCCGGAGTGATCGACCCGGCGTGCGGCGGCCGGCAATTCGCAAACGGTGTTCATGGTGTTCTCGCTGAACGATGTGGAGAGGGCGGAAGGCCTTGTCGCCGGCGCTGCCTGGCTGAAACCGCGCAGCAGCCGGCCGATCATGCGCGTCATCCTCAACTTCGAGGATGGCGTGCGTCTGCGTCCGGATGTTCCGGTTTCATGTCCGTTGCAGCCGCGCGGTGGGTGCCGGTTCAGGCCGCTGCCGCAGTGCCGGCGTCTGCGCCGGACCGGCGCTGGATGAACTCGATCTTGTAGCCGTCCGGATCTTCGACGAAGGCGATCACGGTGGTGCCGTGCTTCATCGGCCCGGCTTCGCGGGTGACCTTGCCGCCGCGCGCCTTGACCTGCTCGCAGGCCGCGTAGGCGTCGGCCACCTCGAGCGCCACATGGCCGTAGCCGGTGCCCAGTTCGTACCGGGCGGTATCCCAGTTGTGCGTCAGCTCCAGCTCGGCGCCGCGCTGGATGCCGTCGACGCGCTCCTCGGCGCCCATGAAGGCGAGCGTGAAGCGGCCTTCGGGGTAATCGCGGCGGGAGACCAGCTTCAGGCCGAGCACATCGCGGTAGAAGGCGATCGAGCGGTCGAGGTCGCCGACACGCAGCATGGTGTGAAGGAGTTTCATGTTCAGGTTCCAGTGACGATGACGGGCGCTGGCGACGGCGAGGACGCGCAGCAATCGGGGCGGGTGCACCGGCATCGGCGGCAGTGACCGGCCCATTCTGCACATCTGCAAAGGTGGGGCAGGCGGCGTCGGGTTCAACCGGACGGACCGCTGGCCGACGACCGCGGACGCAGCGCTGCAACATCCTCCGGCCATGCTTGCCGCACGCACACGTGCCCGTGAAAGTCGGCTAAAGTCAAGAACATGATGCATTCGATCCTCAAGCTCGATATCGGTGGCATGCCGGTTGGCTGGATTCGTTGGCAGACCGCTGCAACGCTTTACGCCCGGGACTGCGTGCGCTGGGAAACCGGCGCCGAACGCTTCATCGTCCGCGGCGGCATCAATGCCCGCACCGGGCTGCCGTCCGAGTTGCGGATCGGCTCGATCATCGCCGTCGCCGATCGCTCGCGGCGCCACAACGGCGGCAACGCGCCGCTGCTGACCAATCGCACGCTGTTCCAGCGCGACAAGAACCTGTGCCTGTACTGCGGCCGCCAGTTCTCGCCGAACGAACTGACGCGCGACCACATCGTTCCCGCTTCGCGCGGCGGCGATTCGATCTGGGAAAACTGCGTCACCGCCTGCCGCGCCTGCAACCAGTACAAGGACGATCGCACACCAGAGGAAGCCGGCATGAAGCTGCTGGCGGTGCCGTACATCCCGAACCTCGCGCAATACCTGATCCTGTCGAACCGGCGAATCCTGGCTGACCAGATGGAGTTCCTGCTTGCCTACGCGCGCAAGAAGGTTGCAGTCAGCAATTGATTTGCGGGATCGTCGGCGGCCCTGAACCGCCTGCCCCTGACGCCGTGACCTCACCTGCCGCTGCTCCGATCGCACCCGCGCGCCTTGCCGCCACCGTCCTGCTGCTGCGCGACGGCGCCGACGGCCTCGAAGTGTTCATGGTGGTGCGCCACCAGCAGATCGACTTTGCCTCCGGCGCGCTGGTGTTTCCTGGCGGCAAGTTGGCGACCGGCGATCACGATCCGGCCGCGCACGCGCGCTGCAGCGGTATCGAAGGCCTGAATGCCGACGAGATCGCACTGCGCATCGCCGCCGTCCGCGAGGCCTTCGAGGAATGCGGCGTGCTGCTGGCGCGGCCGCGCGGCTCGGCGGCGTTCGTCGATCCTGCGCGGGTCGCAGCACTCGGGCCGCAGTACCGGGCCGCGCTCGACAAGGGCACGCTCGGCATCGCCGCGATGCTTGCGGCCGAAGACCTGAGCCTGGCCTGCGAGACCTTGGTGCCGTTCGCGCACTGGACCACGCCGACCTTCATGCCGAAACGTTTCGACACCCGTTTCTATCTGGCCGCCGCGCCGGCCGAACAGGTGCTGCTGCATGACGGCAGCGAAGCCGTCGATTCGGTGTGGATTCGCCCCCAGGACGCGCTGGCGCAGGCCGATGCCGGCCGTCGCACGCTGGTGCCGGCCACGCGGCTGAACGTCGAGAAGCTCGGCCGCAGCCGCAGCGTGGCGGAAGCGCTGGCGGCCGCGCGCGCTGACACCATCATCGAAGTGCTGCCCGAGCGCATCGACACGGCGGCCGGCATCACGCTGCGGATTCCGGCAGCGGCCGGCTACGGCATCACCGAATTCTCGCTGCCGGCCGGCGGCTAGCCGCAGCGCGGCAGCGCCGGGCCGAGTGACGCGCCCGATCGAATCGCTGTCAGCTGCGCAGGGCATGAACCCGGAAAGCCCCGCCCACTCGCGCCGCATCGTCTGCCGCTACACCGAATGTTTGTCGACCGCGTCCTTATGGTTGGTTATGCAAAAAATTGCACAGACAATTTTCTGCATATAAGCTCCGATCTCCCTTTTCGATGAGGTTGGCCCGCATGTCTCTTCCGCCCGTGCTTCGCGACCGCCTGCGCATTCCGGTCGTCGCCTCGCCGCTGTTCATCATTTCCAATCCGGACCTGGTGATCGCCCAGTGCAAGGCCGGCGTCGTCGGCTCGTTTCCGGCGCTGAACGCGCGGCCGGCCGAAGAACTCGGCAAGTGGCTGCAGCGGATCAACGAGGAGCTGGACCGCCACAACCAGGCCAATCCGGATCGCCCGGCGGCGCCGTACGCGGTCAACCAGATCGTCCACAAGTCGAACAACCGGCTCGAGCACGATCTGGAGATGTGCGTGAAGTACAAGGTGCCGATCGTCATCACCTCGCTCGGCGCGCGGGTCGACGTCAACGAGGCGATCCACTCGTACGGCGGCATCACCCTGCACGACATCATCAACAACAAGTTCGCGAAGAAGGCGATCGAGAAGGGCGCCGATGGCCTGATCGCGGTCGCTGCCGGCGCCGGTGGCCATGCCGGCACGCAGTCGCCGTTCGCGCTGATCCAGGAAATCCGCGAGTGGTTCGACGGCCCGCTGCTGCTGTCCGGCTCGATCGCCAGCGGCAGCGCCGTGCTTGCCGCGCAGGCGATGGGTGCTGATCTCGGCTACATCGGCTCGGCGTTCATCGCCACCACCGAAGCCAATGCCGACGCCCGCTACAAGCAGTGCATCGTCGACTGCGGCGCCGACGACATCGTCTACTCCAACCTGTTCACCGGCGTGCACGGCAATTACCTGCGGCCGTCGATCGTCGCCGCCGGGCTGGACCCGGACAAGCTGCCGGAATCGGACCCGAGCAAGATGGATTTCGGCTCCGGCGGCAACACCGACGCCAAGGCCTGGAAGACCATCTGGGGCTGCGGCCAGGGCATCGGCGCCGTGAAGTCGGTGACCAGCGCCGGCGAACTGGTCGACCGCCTGGAGCGCGAATACCTCGCTGCACGCGGCCGCCTGCTGGCGGCCTGAGGGGGCGGGCGAGGTCATGGCGCTGTCGCACGCGATCCTGGTGTCGCTGCTCGACCGGGCGCACTCCGGCTATGACCTCGCCAAGCGTTTCGACCAGACGGTCGGCTTCTTCTGGCCGGTCAGCCACCAGCAGATCTACCAGGAGCTGCACAAGCTGGCGGCGGCCGGCCGGGTGCAGGCCGAGACCGTGGCGCAGAGCGAGCGGCCGAACCGGATCGTCTACCAGCTGACCGACGCCGGCCGGAAGCTGATCGACCAGTGGCTGACCGAAGCCACCGAGCCGCCGGCATTCAAGGAAGAGCTGCTGGTCAAGCTGTTCGCGCTCGACGACGACAACCGCGACGCGCTGCTGGCCGAAATCAGCCGCCGCCGGCAACGCCACGCCGAAAGACTGGCGCGCTACGAAGCGATCATGGCCGAGCATTATCCGAACCCAGCCGCGCTCAACGCACGTCGGCGCGGCCGCTACCTGGGCCTGCGCATGGGCATCCTCACCGAGCGCACGACGCTCGCCTGGTGCGATGAAGCGCTGGCGTTGCTGGATCTACCAGCGGCTGGCTGAAACGCCGCACCGTTCCGTTTCCTCCTGCTCGATCGACACCGACATGGCTGCCTACCAAGCTCCGCTGCGCGACATGGCCTTCGTGATCCACGAGCTGCTGGCGGCCGGCGAGCACTTGCGCCGGATGCCGGCGTTCGAGGAGATCGAGGCGGACCTGCTCGACAGTGCGCTGTCCAGCGCGGCACGCTTTGCCGAAGACGTGCTGGCGCCGCTCAACGCCGGTGGCGACGCCATCGGCTGCCAGCTGGAGGACGGCGCGGTCCGAACGCCGCCCGGCTTCGCCGATGCCTACCGGCAGTTCGTCGACGCCGGCTGGCCGACCTTGAGCTGCGCGCCGGAACACGGCGGGCAGGGCTTCCCGTCGCTGGCGCATTCGACGATCGTCGAGCTGCTGAACGGCGCCAACCAGAGCTGGACGATGACGCCGATCCTGTCGCACGGCGTCTACCGGATCGTCAGCGAGCACGCGTCGCCGGCATTGCAGGCACGCTGGCTGCCGGCGATCGTCGACGGCCGCGTCACCACCACGATGCTGCTGACCGAAGCGCACGCCGGCAGTGACCTCGGCCTGCTGCGCAGCACGGCGCTGCCCGATCCGGCACACGACCTGCCCGACACGCCGGCCTACCGCCTGCGCGGCAGCAAGATCTTCATCTCCGGCGCCGACCACGACTGGACCGAGAGCATCGTCCATATGGTGCTGGCGCGGCTGCCCGATGCGCCGCCCGGTGTGCGCGGCATTTCGCTGTTCCTGGTGCCGAAGCGGCTCGAGGATGGCAGCCGCAACCGGCTGGAAGTCACTCACGTCGAGCACAAGATGGGTCTGCGCGGCAGCCCGACCTGCTCGGTGACGCTGGACGATGCGCGCGGCTGGCTGGTCGGCCGGCCGCACCAGGGGCTGGCGGCGATGTTCATCCTGATGAACGAGGCGCGGCTGAATGTCGGCGTGCAGGCGGTGGCGGTGGCGCAGGGCGCCTATGACGCAGCGCTCGCCTACGCGCGCGAACGGCTGCAGATGCGGGCTTCCGGCGGCGCCCGGCATCCGGAGCTGCCGGCCGATCCGATCATCCATCACCCGGACGTGCGCCGGATGCTGCTGACCCAGAAGGCGCGCATCGAGGGCGGCCGGATGCTCAGCTACTGGATGGCGCTGTGCAGCGACCTGGAAGCCCATCATCCCGATCCTGCCGAGCGGGCCGATGCCGGCGATCTGCTGGCGTTGCTGACGCCGGTGACCAAGGCCTTCCTCAGCGACAACGCTTTCGACGACGCCAACCTGGCCTTGCAGGTGCTCGGCGGCCACGGCTACCTGCGCGATCACGGCATCGAACAGCGGGTGCGCGATGTCCGCATCGCCCAGATCTACGAGGGCACCAACGGCGTGCAGGCGCGCGACCTGGTCGGCCGCAAGATCCTGGGCGACGGCGGTGCCCGGCTCACCAGGCTGCTGGCGCGGATGCGCGGCTTTCTCGGCGATCCGGCGCAGCCGTCGGAACTGGCATTGCTGTTTGCACCGGTGCAGCGGCTGGCCGATGCCTTCGAGGCCGGCGTCGGCCAGCTGGCCGAGGCCCAGCAGCGCGATCGCGATGCTGCCGACGCAGCCGCCTACGACCTGCTGCAGGCGCTCGGCCATCTGTGTTTCGGCTACCTGTTCGCCCGGGCAGCCGTGCTGGCGCTGCCCAAGGCCGACGCGGCCGATCCTTTCCACGCCGCCAAGCTGGAGACGGCGCGCTTCTACATCCACCAATTGCTGCCGCGTGCCTTTGCGCACCTTGAATCGGCGCGCAGCGCGGCCGACGGCGGGCTGTCGACGCTCGACCAGCAGCGGCTGTTCGGCTGACGGCCTCGCATAGCGGCAGGGCAACGCCGGACCCGGCCCGTACAATCGCCGGATGACCACCGCCGATCTCGTCGTTCTCGCTCTTTCCCTGATCGCCGCCCTGGCCGCCGTGCTGGCCTGGCTCGCCGTGCGCGGCCTGCGCGCCGCACTGGATGCCAGTGCCCGCGACGGCAGCCGCATCGAGGCAGCCGTGCGTGACGAAGCCGCCACCGCGCGCCGCGAGACTGCGGCGCAGTCGGCCCAGGGCCGCGGCGAGCTGGCCGTCGCGCTCGACCGCTTCGGCGCCAACCAGACCGCCCAGGCCGAGCTGCTGGGTAGTCAGCTGGCGACCCAGCTGGCCACCTTCGCGCAGCAGATCGAGGCGCAGTCACGCCTGTCCGACGAGCGCCAGGCCGCGCAGCAGGCCGAAGCCCGCGCGGCCCGCGAGCAGCAGCAGCAGAGCCAGGCGCAGGCGCTGGCCCGTTTCGGCGAGCAGCTGAACAGCCAGTTCAACACGCTGGCCGAAACCAGCGCGCAGCGCATGAACGAACTGCGTGCAACGGTTGAATCGCGGCTGGCGGCAATCCAGGCCGACAACACCGCCAAGCTCGACGAGATGCGCCGCACCGTCGACGAGAAGCTCAACGACACCTTGCAGAAGCGGCTGGGCGAATCGTTTTCGCGGGTCGCCGAACGGCTGGAGCAGGTGCAGCGCGGCCTCGGCGAGATGCAGTCGCTGGCCACCGACGTCGGCGGCCTCAAGCGCGTGCTGTCGAACGTCAAGACGCGGGGCATCTGGGGCGAGGTGCAGCTCGGCAGCCTGCTGGAGCAGGTCTTGGTGGCCGAGCAGTACGAGCAGAACAAGGTGACCCGGCCCGGCAGCCGCGATCCGGTGGAATACGCAATCCGCCTGCCCGGTGCCGATGACGCGGGGCCGGTGTGGTTGCCGATCGACGCCAAGTTCCCGCGCGAGGATTACGAGCGCCTGCTCGATGCTCAGGAACGCGCCGATGCCGCCGGCATCGACGAAGCCGGCCGCCAGCTCGAAGCGCGGATCAAGCTGGAAGCGAAATCGATCCGCGACAAGTACATCGAGCCGCCGCACACGACCGACTTTGCGCTGCTGTTCCTGCCGACCGAAGGTCTGTATGCCGAAGTGATCCGGCGCCCGTCCTTGAGCGAATGGCTGCAGCGCGAGTGCCGGGTGACGGTGGCCGGGCCCACCACCTTGACCGCGCTGCTGAACAGCCTGCAGATGGGCTTCCGGACCTTGGCGATCCAGAAGCGGTCAAGTGAGGTCTGGACTGTGCTGGGCACCGTCAAGACCGAGTTCGAGAAGTTCGGCGACGTGCTCGCCAAGGCCAAGAAGCAGCTGGAAACCGTGCAGAACTCGATGGGTTCGGTGGAAACCCGGAGCCGGGCCATCAGCCGCAAGCTGCGCAGCGTCGAATCGCTGCCGGGCACTGCTGCGCCGCCGCTGATCGAGCTGGACGACGCCGAACCGGACGCCTGAGTCGCCGGGGCGCAGGCAACAGCGGACCCGCGGGGCCAGGATCGGCCGGCGCTGCTCCCGATCTGCGCGACTGCCGCCCGATGCAACGAAAAAGGCCCGCATCGCTGCGGGCCTTCCGGTGTCGCTACTCGTCTGCCGGACTTCAGCGCGAGATACAGGCCTCGATGACGTTGAGGCCGGCCAGCACGCCGATGGTCGGCGTGAAGTCGAGACGGGCGCCATTGAACGGCTGCGAGGTCGGCACGCTGACGAAGGCCAGCGACTGGCCCTCCAGCAGCGGCAGGCCCAGCAGCTGCAGGCTCAGCACGGTGTCGAGCGTCTGGTCGCCCGGCCCCTGCACCACGGCGCCGTTGATGTCGACCGTCGAGGCGCTGACCTTGGTCAGCAGCGCCACGTCCGCCACCGAATCGGCCGGATAGGCCACGAAGAAGCCGATGCGACGCTGCACCGTCGGCGACGTCTGATAGCTGCGCGGGCCGTAACCGGCCAGGCCGATCGTGCCGAGCACGCCAACGCCGGCCGTCTCGACCGAGAACGTGCTGAGGTTGCCGTCGAATGCCGAGGCCGACGAGGCCACGCGGCAGTTGATGCACAGGCCTTCGGTGTTGACGTCGACCGACGACACGTTGCTGTTGATCGGCGCGTAGGTCGCGTTCGGATTGTTCGGGTTGCAATCCTCCAGCGAGGTCGGCGGCGGCGGCGGGGTCGGCGTGCAGCTGATCACGCAGGGCACCGGGTCCACCGGATCGACCGGATCAACAGGGTCGACCGGATCAACGAGATTGCTCGAATCATCGGCGCAGCCTGCCAAGCCGCCGGCTAGGGTCAGCGCCGCTGCAACTGCCATCCAGGACTTCATTGAATTTCGCTTCATTACAGTCATGGCAGTACGGCAGGATTCACGGAAACGCAGGCGTGGACGACGCCGAGCTGGGCGAGCACATTGCCAAGCAGGCCACCGAACGACAGCCGCAGTTCGTTGAATTCGGCGGTCGGCACGAAGCTCAGGAACTGCGCGTCTTCGTTGCCGATGATGCGGGTGCCGAGCAGATCCAGCGCAAGACGCGGCGGCACCGTGGCCATGTCGACCGGCATGCCGTTGTTGGCGGCGACGATCGACACCGACTGCAGCAGGTTCAGCGTCAGCAGCGCGCCGGCCGGATCGAACACCACGAAGCCGGCACGGCGGCCTGCCGGGTAGGTCTGGGCGGTGTCGATGACGTTCAGCTGCGACGAACCACTCAGCAGGCCGACCGGCGTGTTCAGCGCCGCAACGGTCGTGAAGTCGTCGTCAATGGCGTTTTCCGGATTGCCGACCGAGCAGCCGATGCAGATGCCGTTGGTCTGGCCGGTGGCCGCCGCGTTCGGCTGACGGATCGGGCGGAAGGTGTCGGACGTCGGGTTGCAGACGATGCCGCCGATGTCGCCACCGGTGGTCGTGCCGCCGGTCGTGCCGCCTGTGACACCCGAGGTGGTGCCGCCGGTGGTGCCCGCCGTCGTTCCCGACGTGGTGCCGCCCGTGGTACCCGCCGTGGTTCCGGAAGTGGTGCCACCCGTGGTGCCGGCGGTGGTTCCCGAGGTCGTGCCGCCGGTGGTACCGCCGGTCGTGCCGGACGTGGTCCCGCCAATCAGGTTGCTGGCGTCGTCGGCACAGCCGGCGAGGCCGCCGGCCAACGTGAGCGCCATGGTGATGCCGATCAGTCGCTTCATCTGAGAATTCCTTGGAGCAATCACGGCAGCACGGCCGGGTTGACCGACACGCAGGCCTGGACGACGGCAATCTGCTGCAGGGCGGTGGCCAGCGCGCCGCGGTAGGTGAGGCGCAGTTCGTTGAAGTTCGCGGCCGGTACGAAGCTGACAAAGCGCGCGCCATCGGTGCCGAGGATCGGCGTGCCCAGCAGATCCAGCGAGATGCCGGTCGGCACGGTGGCGGAATCGACCGGATCGCCATTGTTGGCGGCCACGATGGTCACCGACTGCAGCAGGTCCAAGGTCAGCAGCGCGCCGGCCGGATCGAAGATCACGAAACCGGCGCGACGGCCTGCCGGGTAGGTGGTCGCCGTGTCGATGACGTTCAGCTGCGGCGAGCCGGCCAGAAGACCGACCGGCGTGATCAGCATGGAGATCGTCGTGAAATCTTCGTCGATCGTGTTTTCCGGATTGGCAACCGAGCAGCCCAGGCAGATGCCGTTGACCTGGCCCGTGGCCGCAGCGTTCGGCAGCCGGATCGGCCGGAAGGTGTCCGACGTCGGGTTGCAGACGATGCCGCCGATGTCGCCGCCGGTGGTGCTGCCGCCGGTCGAGCCACCCGTGGTCCCCGACGTGGTGCCGCCGGTGGTGCCAGCCGTGGTCCCCGAGGTCGTGCCACCGGTGGTGCCGGCCGTCGTGCCGCCGGTGTCACCCGAGGTGGTGCCGCCGGTGGTGCCCGCCGTGGTACCCGAGGTCGTGCCGCCAGTGGTACCGGCCGTCGTGCCCGAGGTGGTGCCGCCGGTGGTGCCCGCCGTGGTGCCCGAGGTCGTGCCGCCGGTGTCCCCCGAGGTGGCGCCGCCCGTGGTGCCGGCCGTCGTCCCGGCTGTGGTGCCCGAGGTCGTGCCGCCAGTGGTACCGGCCGTGGTTCCGGAAGTCGTGCCGCCGGTGGAACCGCCCGTCGTGCCGGAAGTGGTGCCGCCGATCAGATTGCTCGCGTCATCGGCGCAACCGGTCAGGCCCCCGGACAGCATCATCGCCAGCGCCATCGGAATCAGGCGTTTCTGCAGTGCGGACTTGTTCACTCTGTTCTCCATAGCATTCTTCGTTCGGATGGCGGCGATCAATTGCCGACGACCTTGAATTCGACGCGACGGTTCAGCTCGTAGTCGTCATCGTTGGTCTCCGGATTGATCAGCAGCTGGCTTTCGCCGTAGCCGACCGCAGTCAGCTGATCCGGCCGTGCGCCCCTCGAGATCAGGTAGTTGCGGACGGAATCCGCACGGCCCTGCGACAGCTTCTGGTTGTAGGCGTCGGAACCGCGCGAGTCGGTGTGGCCGCCGATCTCGACCTTCAGGCCCGACTGGCCGATGAAGGCCTTGACCACGGTGTCGAGCACGACTTCCGCGTTCGGCGTCAGGCGCGTCTTGTTGAACTCGAAGGTCACACCCTTCAGCTCGATGACCTGGTCAGGGATGACGCAGCCGTCGGAGTCGACCTTCAGGCCCAGCGGGGTATCCGGGCACTTGTCGCGTTCATCCGGCACGGTGTCGCCGTCGGTGTCGACGAACGGACGCGGGACTTCCTTGACCACTTCGATGATCTGCGGCGGCGGTGCCGGCGCCTCGATGGTGCGGGCGACGGCGCGGCCGAGGGCGATCTCGATGCCGAGCGAGGCGCGGACATCGCCGTAGCCGGGGCCGAACTCGTCGCGCACGTAGCGGCCTTCCGCGCGGACGCGCAGGCCGTGGTAGAGGTCGCGGGTCACCACGCCAGCGCCACCGCCGTAGAGCAGGCTGGCGGCGTCGCGGGAATCAGGGGTTACGTCGTTGTAGGCGCCGCCGACACCGACCAGCACGAACGGATGCAGCAGCGCCGGACCGTTGCGATCGTTGAAGGTGTAAACCAGATCGGCGGTGCCGCTGTAGCGGTAGAAATCGGTGCCGTTGCCCTTGCCGGTCTCGAACAGGCCGAAGTTGGCGTTCAGCTCGACCCCGAGATTGTTCGCGAACGAATGACCGTAGATCAGCGAGGCACCGCCGCTGAAGCGACGCTTGCCGGTGCGCTCCTTGTCGTCGTATTCGTAGCTCGGCAGGATGCTGATGTATTCGTGCTGGCCGATATCGTTATTGCCATGCGCGTGCGCGCCACCGCTGGACAGCACTGCCGCTGCAATCAAAGCCTTGCGCATAAGTATGTTTCCTTGCCCCTGAACTGGATCGACCGTACGAACGAGCACCGCGGGTGACCGGGCGCAAAACTTGCGGGCAGAATGCTGGCCCGCCTCCCCAAAGTCAATTCGAAAAAATCAACTCGCCGTCGATGAGATGGTGTGATTTCTACAATTGAATCAGCATGTTGTTGCAGGCTTCCGGGGATCGGACAGCGGCGGAAAAGCAAGAAAGCCCCGCCCTGCCGCAACCTCCGTCCAGCCTTGATTCTTGATCCCCTGCCCGACTGCCGGATCACCGGTCGCCGGGCAGGGGAGTCCGCGATCAGCGGCTGATGACGCGGAATTCGACGCGGCGGTTCAGCGTGCGGTCGTCGTCGTTGCGCTCGCGGCGCACCTTCGGCTGCTTCTTGCCGTAGCCGGTCGCGATCAGCTGATCCGGCGACACGCCCTTTTCGATCAGGTAGGCGCGGACCGAGTCGGCACGCTGCTGCGAGAGTTCCTGCGTCTCCTCGGCCGAACCGGTCAGCGATGCATGGCCGCCGACCTCGACCTTCAGCGCCGGCTGGGCGATCAGGCCGCGGGCGATCACGTCGAGCGCCGACTGGGCGTTCGGCCGCAGGCGTGCTTCGTTGGCTTCGAAGGTGATCGGACGCAGGCTGAGCAGCTGGCCCGGCAGCACACAGCCGGCAGCGTCGACCCGCACGCCCTTCGGCGTACCCGGGCACTGGTCCTGCGCGTCTTCGACGGTGTCGCCGTCGGTGTCGATGATCTGGCGCGGCACCGACTTGACGATCTCGACCACCCGGGTCTCGATCTTGGCCGGGATGACCGTCAGCTGTTCATGGTCGCGGCCGAGCGGCAGCTCGAAACCGAAGCCGACGCTGTAGTCGTGGTAGCCGCTTTCGAAGCTGGAGTAGGTGTAGCGGCCTTCGGCGCGCAGCCGCAGGTTGTGGAACAGCGGCTTGGTGACGAAGCCGAGGCCGACGTTGCCGCCGATCGAGCTGTCGTCGCGGTTGTTCGGTGCCACGTCGTCAGCGGTGGTCAGGATGCCGATCAGCGCGAACGGCGTCAGCGCGCGTTCGTCGCGGCGGTCGTACGGGCTGAAGCTGACATCGAGGCCGCCGGTGTACTGGTAGAAGTCCGTGCCCTTGCCGCGGCCGGTTTCCAGCAGGGCTGCGGTGAAGCGGCCTTCGATCGAGATGTTCTCGTGAATCTGGTTGCCGAAGATGAAGGTGACGTTGCCGCCGAAGGTGTCGGTGCCCCGACCGCTGTCCGGAATGGCGAGATTGCCGATCAGGCTGACGTAATCGTTCGAGTTGTAGACGACGCGATCGCGGGTGACCGGCTGATCATCCTGGGCCAGCGCTGCACCGGCGGTACCGACCACTGCCAGCGCCACGAGAGTCTTGAGCATTTGCGAAAGTCCGTTGGAGTTCTAGGGTCGGGAATCAGCTGTTGCACACGCCGTTTTCATGCCCGAATGTGAAGTTTCAGCGATCGAACCCGCCAAGGTCAAAATATTGGCGATCAGCGCGCTTTCCCGACTGTCGGTGTGATGTATTCCGACCAGCGGGTCAGCCCCTCATTAACGAGCCGTCGAGCGGCGCGCCGCGGCGTTCAAAAACGGCTTGCCGCGTATGGCGCGAGGTCCAGCGACGGCGGTCGGCTGGTCAGCAATTCGCTGACCAGCTGGCCGGTGATCGCCGACAGACTCACGCCCAGCATGCCATGACCTGTGGCGAGCGTCAGATTGGCCAGACCCGGCGCGCGGCCGATGATCGGCAGATCGTCCGGCGTCATCGGCCGCCAGCCGAACCATTCCTCCTCGACCTTCGGCCCGACCGGCTCGTGCAGGTACTCGGCCGCGCCACGCGCCAGCGCGTCGAGCCGCACCCGGTTCAGGCGCGTGTCGTAACCCGCGAATTCCATCGTGCTGCCGAGCCGGTAGCCGGAGCCCCAGGCAGTCACGCAGACGCTGCGCTCCTTCAGCACCATCGGAATCACTGGCGCCCGCTGCGGCCGGCTGTAGGTGATCGAGTAGCCCTTGCCGGGCTGGATCGGGATCTTCAGGCCGAGCTGGCGCCCTAGCAGCGGCGACCAGGCACCGAGCGCCAGCACCACGTCCCGGCCGGCGTGCCGGCCGCGCGCGGTGTCGACATGGACCACCCGCCCGGCATGGGTGGCGATGCCGTCGATGGCGGTCTGCTCCTCGATCACGCCGCCGGCAGCGCGCACCACCCGGGCCAGCTCGGCGGCATAGGTGCTCGGACGCAGCCGCGCATCGCCAGGATGGAAGTGGGCGCCGATCACCGAGGCATTCAGCGCCGGCTCCAGCGCCCGCACCTGATCGCCGTCCAGCGTGTCGCAGACCATCCCCAGTTCCGGCAGCAGCGCGGCATCGCCGGCCGCCGCCGCGAAGCTGGCCGGATCGCGGTAGACATAAAGGGTGCCGCTGCGCTCGAACTCGCACTGCAGACCCTCGGCGGCGATCAGCTGTTCCAGCCGCGCGCGCGACGCCAGCAGCAGCTTCGCCTTCACTTCCGCCGTGGCGCGGAAGTCCCGCGCGTTGCACAGCCGCGCGAAGCGCAGCAGCCAGCCGATCAGGGCCGGATCCAGGCTCGGCTTGATGCGCAGCGGCGCGTCGGCCCTGAGCATCCACTTCAGCCCCTTGATCAGCGTGCCGGGCGCATGCAGCGGCATGTGGCTGGGCGTGATGGTGCCGCAGTTGCCGTGGCTGGCGGCGCTGCCGGCGGTCTTCTGCTCGAGGATGGTGACGCCGCGGCCGGC
Source organism: Gammaproteobacteria bacterium (assembly GCA_026398815.1). GTDB lineage: Bacteria > Pseudomonadota > Gammaproteobacteria > Nevskiales > Nevskiaceae > Nevskia. The sequence goes on along the minus strand of JAPLSA010000028.1, from coordinate 94,053 downwards.
GCGCAGGCAGGCCAGCGCCACGCTCAGGCCGATGATGCCGCCGCCGAGAATCAGGATGTCGCTGTTGCGGGTGTTGCTCATGCGTCGATGGAGCTTGCTGCGAAGGCGCGCAATTTCGCACGAAGCGGGTGCCGGCGGCGCCGTCGATGCCCGGCGCTACACTCGCTGCCCCAAATTGATGCAGCGCCTGCCCCGCCCGCCCATGTCCGACGCCGACCTGAAAACCCGCGTGCTCGCGGCCAGCCCGTTCATCGCCGGCGTGTTCCGCCGCCAGGCCGACTGGGCGGAAGCCGCGTGGTCGGACGGCAGCTTCGAACGCCAGTTGCCGGTGGTGGCCGAGCGGCTCGGCGCCGCGCTCGACGGCCTCGGTGACGAAGCGGCGCTGATGCGCGAACTGCGTCGCTTCCGCAATCGCGAGCTGGCGCGGATCGCGGTGCGTGACATCGGAGCACTGGCCGGGCTCGACGAGACGCTGGCCGATCTGTCGGCGCTGGCCGATGCCGCGATCGACGCCGCGATGGCCTTCGTGGCGCGCGGCCTGCGGGCCCGCCACGGCCAGCCGCGCGAGGCCGATGGCCGGCTCGCCACGCCGTTCGTGCTCGGCATGGGCAAGCTCGGCGGCTGCGAGCTGAACTTCTCCTCCGATATCGACCTGATCTTCGGCTACACCGCCAACGGCGACACCGACGGCACGCGCGGCATCAGCAACGAGGAGTACTTCGCGAAGCTGGCCCGCGACAGCGCTCGGCTGCTGGCGACGCCGACCGAGGACGGCTTCGTGTTCCGCGTCGACACCCTGCTGCGGCCGTTCGGCAGCGTCGGCCCGCATGCGGCATCGATGAGCGGCATGGAGGACTACTACCAGACCCACGGCCGCGAATGGGAGCGCTACGCGATGGTCAAGGCGCGCAGCTGCGCCGGTGATCGCGCGGCCGGGCAGATGCTGCTCGACCACCTGCGGCCGTTCGTCTACCGCCGCTATCTCGACTACGGCGCGATCAACAGCCTGCGCGAGCTGAAAGGCCTGATCGACCGCGATGCCCAGGCCAAGGGTGCGGCCGACAACCTGAAGCTCGGCCCCGGCGGCATCCGCGAGGTCGAGTTCATCGTCCAGCTGTTCCAGCTGACCCGGGGCGGGCAGGACGCGCGGCTGCGCGACGCCCGGCTGCGGCCGGTGCTGCGCACGCTCGGCAGCAGCGGCCTGCTGCCGGCCGACACGGCCCGGGCGCTCGACGAGGCCTACGTGCTGCTGCGCCGCGCCGAGAACGCCGTGCAGCTGCACGGCGACCTGCAGACCCACCGGCTGCCGACCGATGACGCCGCCCGCGCCGCGTTCGCCGCTGCGCTCGGTGCGCCGGATTACGCGACGGCGCTGGCGCCGATCGAAGCGGCGCGGGCCTTCGTGCGCCGCGAGTTCGAGCGGCTGTTCGCCGAAGCCGAGACGCCGGCGGCGACGCCGGCCTTCGACGCCGGCGCCAACGAGGCCTGGGATGTCGCGGTCGAATCCGAAGCGGCGCTCGGCGCGCGCGGCTTCGGCAGCGGCACGGTGGCAGTCGCCAAGGCGCTGGCCGACCTGCGCCAGTCGCGGCTGATGCGCACGCTGTCCGATCCCTCGCAGGCGCGGCTGCGCAGCCTGCTGCCGCTGCTGCTCGACGAGGCGGCGCGCCAGCCGGACCCGGCGACGGCGGCGGTGCGCGCGCTGGAAGTGATCGCCGCGATCCTTGGCCGCAGCCCGTACCTGATCCTGCTGCGCGACTCCGGAGTGGCTCGCGCGCAGCTGGTCCGGCTGTGCGCGGCGAGCCCCTGGCTGACCGCGCTGCTGGCGCGCACGCCGGCGCTGCTCGATGCGCTGCTCGACCCCAGGCTGGCCGCCGAAACGCCGAGCCGCCAGCAGCTGCACGACGAGCTCGACACCCGCTTCGAGCGGATCGCCGCCGACGACATGGAAGCGCAGATGGAGCTGCTGCGCCGTTACCGGCAGGAGATGACCTTGCGGATTGCCGCCTGCGACCTGTCCGGCAGCCTGCCGCTGGTGCAGGTCAGCGACCGCCTGACCTGGCTGGCCGAAGCGATCCTGGCCCGCACTGTCGCCGCCGCGCGGGCGCAGCTGGCCGAGGCGCACGGCGCGCCGGTCAATGCCGACGGCAGCCCGGCCGGCTTCGTGATCCTCGGCTACGGCAAGTTCGGCTCGCTCGAACTGGGCTACGGCTCCGATCTCGACCTGGTGTTCGTCTACGACTGCGACCAGCCGGACGCCCCGACCGGCGGCCCGAAGCCGATCAGCAACGCCCAGTTCTTCGCCCGCCTCGGCCAGCGCATCGTCCATTACCTGGCCACTCACACGCCGGCCGGCCGCGCCTACGAGGTCGACCTGCAGCTGCGGCCGAGCGGCAACTCCGGGATGGTGGTCAGCGGGCTGGCCAGCTTCGCCCGCTATCAGCGCGATTCGGCCTGGACCTGGGAGCACCAGGCCTTCCTGCGCGCCCGCGCGGTGGTTGGCGATGCGGCGCTGTGCGCGGCGATCACCGCGCTGCGCCTAGAGGTGCTGATGCGCGTCCGCGACGCCGACACGCTGCGCCGCGAAGTGGTCGACATGCGGACCAAGATGCGCAGCAACCTGGAAAAGCGGGCGGCCGGCAAGTGGGACGTGAAGCAGGCCGAAGGCGGGCTGATCGACGCCGAATTCCTGACCCAGTTCCTGGTGCTGCGCGATGCCCACGGCGCTGCCAGCCTGGTCGAGTACACCGACAACTGGCGGCAGCTGGAAGCGCTGGCCGAAGCGGGACGGATCACCGCCGAGCAGAAGGACGACCTGCTGCGCGCCACGCGCGCCTACCGGGGCTGGCTGCACCGACGCGCGCTGCAGCAGGCCGACGGGCTGGCCGATCAGGCAGACTTCGCTGCGGAACGGGCGGCGGTGGCGGCCCGCTGGCGTCAACTCGTACTCGGAGAAGAAATGTGATCGTCGTGACCGGAGCAGCCGGCTTCATCGGCTCCAACCTGATACTCGGCCTCAATGCCCGTGGCAGGAGCGACATCATCGCGGTCGACGAGCTGACCGACGGCACCAAGTTCCGCAACCTCGCCGATGCCGAGATTGCCGACTATCTCGACAAGGACGAGTTTCTCGGCCGTGTCGAGCGCGGCGAACTGCCGCGCATCCACGCGATCTTCCATCAGGGCGCCTGCTCGGCGACCACCGAGTGGAACGGCAAGTTCGTGATGGACGTGAACTACCGCTACTCGAAAGTGCTGCTGCACTACTGCCAGCAGCACGACATCCCGTACTTCTACGCCAGCTCGGCGTCGGTCTACGGCATGGGCAGCCAGGGCTTCCGCGAGGAACGCGGCTGCGAAAAGCCGCTGAACATGTACGCGTATTCGAAGTTCCTGTTGGACCAGTACGTGCGCCGCATGAAGCCGCGCAACCAGGTGGTCGGCCTGCGCTACTTCAACGTCTACGGCCCGCGCGAGCAGCACAAGGGCGGCATGGCTTCGACCGCGTTCCACTTCAACAACCAGATTGCCAAGGACGGCGTCTGCAAGCTGTTCGCCGGCAGCGACGGCTACCCGGACGGCGGCCAGCGCCGCGACTTCATCCACGTCGACGACGTGGTGGCGATGAACCTGTGGTTCTGGGATCACCCGCAGAAGTCCGGTATCTACAACTGCGGCACCGGCCGTGCGCAGCCGTTCAACGACATCGCCAACAGCGTGATCGCCTGGCACGGCCGTGGCCGCATCGACTACGTGCCGTTCCCGGACAACCTGGTCGGCCGCTACCAGAGCTACACCGAAGCCAGCCACGAGCAGCTGCGCGCGATCGGCTACGACCGGCCGTTCCTGACCGTCGAGGAAGGAGTGAAGCGTTACCTGGACTGGCTGAACGGCTGAGCCTCACGCCCGATTGCCCGCGGCAAGGAAAAGGGCCGGCAGCGATGCCGGCCCTTTTTGCTGGAAGCTGCTGGCGCGTGAAGCGCTGGGCTCAGCGGGCGTCGATCGACTTGGCCGGGATCACGCTGCCGGTGCCGATGCCGTTCCAGTCGACGGTCTGGCCGACCTTCAGCGCCGTGCTGCCCTTCTGCGGCTTGATCACCGTGCAGCTGTTCAGCGTCAGCTTCAGCGTGCCGATCATCACGTAGCCGCTGCCGAGCGCGGTGATCTTGCCGGTGCCGCGGCTGTCGCGGCCGGTGGAGGCCGAGCAGGTCGGGGCGGCCGCCGGATTGACGGTCAGCGTGTAGCCGGTGCGCGTCGTCTGGCCGATCGCATCGGCGGTGTCGACGGTCACCGTGCTGGCGCCGGCCACCGTCGGCGTGCCGCTGATCGCGCCATTGCTGAAGCTCAGGCCAGCCGGCAGGCCGATCGCCGACCAGCTGTACGGCGCGATGCCGCCGGAAGCGGTCAGAGTGGCCGAGTAGGCGATGCCAACCGTGGCCGCCGGCAGGGTGCCGCTGACCAGCACCGGCGTCGGCACCGGGTAGACCGTCATCTGAGTGGCGTGGCAGCTGGCGACATCGAGCGTGCCGACGTAGCTGACGCGCTCCTGCAGCTTGAACGTGGTGGTGCCGCCGGTGAACGTGGTGGCGGCCTGCGGCGCGTAGTACACGCGATCGGCGCTGCGGGTTCCGCCATTCACCTCGATGAACTTGAGCGCCACGGTGCTTACCACCGCGTAGTTGCCGGAGCAGGCGGGCGGCGGCAGCGGGGGCGGCGGCAGCGGGCTGGTGGCGCTGGTGTCGATGGCCTGGAAGGCGTTGTCGCCGATGCCGGCATCGTTGAACTGGATCTGGCCCTGCAGGATCGGCAGGCCGTTGGCGTAGGCGCCGGGCGGCAGCGTGGCGGCGGTGGAGAAGTCATGCACGGCCGAGGACACCCAGCCGGTCACGCCGTTCGGATACGACTGGCCGGAAATGTCAGTCAGCAGCAGCGTGTACATCAGGCCGGGCGTCAGCCGGATGCCGGCCGCGCCGTAATCGAACTCGACGAAGCCGAAGTACGGCGCGGTCAGCGTCAGGTCGCGGCTGTGCAGCACCGCGCCCGTGCTGCCTTCGCCGGCCAGCAGCTGGGCGCGCACGCGGATCGACGGCGCCACCGCATACGGATACGGCGCCACGGTCTGGTCTGGCGAGCGGCCGGCCAGCCACTGGCCGAACGAATGCTGGTCAGCCAGGTGCAGGCCGGCGCGGACGGCGGCGGTCTCGGCCCGGAACGACTGGCCGATCGGCGCATGGTTGAAGTCGTGGCCCGCCGAACTGGTCGGCGGGAAGCTGAGGTCGGTCGGCCCGGCGTGGGCGACGGCGGCAAGCAGGCTGCAGGCGAGCAGCCCGGCAGCGGATAGCGATCGGAAGGTCATGGCGGAAGTCGTCGGAAAAGGCGCGGCAATGGAGGGGGCAGCGGGTCGCCGCATACCGTGCCGCGCGTGTCCGTGGCCCGGATGCGCGCCGGGTTTCGCTCCGGCGGGCTGCCCTCCGACAACGGGCCGGACGCCGGCTTATTCCAGCAGCCGGTGAAATATTTTCCGGTCGCTGGCGCAACGAAAAAGCCCGCCATGAAGGCGGGCTTTTCGGGGTGATGCGGCCGCTTTCAGAGGCCGATCTTCACGCCGCCGCGGAAGCCGTGGGAATCGAACTTAGCGCCCGAGGCCAGCGCCTCGGTGTAGCGGTATTCGGCGAACAGGCGCACGAACGGCATCAGCGACAGGTCGACGCCGATCAGCGAATCGACACCGTCGGAGCCGTAGCCGGCGAAGCCGGTGCTTTCGACCTTGCCAACGCGGGCATAGGCCCCGATGAACGGCAGCGGATCGAAGCGGCCGAGCACGCCGATGTCGTAGCCATTGCTGTTGCCGGAACCGGCGCTGCCCAGGTTCACGTCCTGGGTCACGTAGTGCGCATACACGCCGGCGGTGAAGATCGGCAGGATCGGCAGCGACAGCGCATAACCGCCGCCGACGCGGAACTCGTCGATCCGCGAATTCAGGCCGTCGCCGAAGGCGTTGTCTTCCGGATTCAGGCGCGTGTACTGCCCTTCGGCGAACAGGCCGCTGCCGAGCTTGGCGGCGGCACGGACGCCGTACTCGATGCCCTTGCCGTCACCGGATCCGTTGCCGGCGGCATCGATCGAGGTACCGCCGCCGAAGGCGTTGGCTTCCAGGGACAGGCCCGGCAGCGCGAGCGCTGGCAGCGGGGCGACGAGGGCGAGGGCGAGCAGGGTCTTGTTCATGCGCGGACTTTAAACCGTCCGCGCCGGCAATGGTGCAGCCCGCCCTCGAGGCGGGCGATCAGCGCGGCGTGCCCTGGGGGGCCGTCGGCGCCGGCTGGTCGGACAACCGCGCGAGGTTGCCGGCCAGACGCGGATCGGCGACCTGTGAATGCTGCTGGCGCTGCCGCTCGGCCATCTGGCGAAGCAGGCGGGAAAGGGCGATGGCGGTCTGCATGACGAGGTCTCCTTGAACGAGGGCCGGATGGCCGATGGAGCGATCGTCGCGCCGTGCCGCGCCGCCGCCACGCGAATGGCGACGAACGCGGCTGGCGTGGCAGCTGAACGGCGTGCCTACCTCAGGTGTTCGGCAAACCAGTCGCGCGAACCCGGACCGGCGGTCTCGAAGTTGTCGATGTAGGCGGCGAAGTGGCCGCCCGGCATGGTGATCAGCTTCTTTGGCTGCAGCGCCTTTTCGTAGGCCTCCAGCGCCAGGTCGGCCACCGTCAGGTGATCGCCGAGCTGCACCAGCATCAGCAGCGGCGTCGGGCTGATCTGGCTGATATAGGCGCCCGGCGTGTACTCCATGAACATCTCGACCGAGCGCAGGGTCACCTCGTTGATCCAGGTGTCGGTCTTCTGGCTGCCGACGTCGACCATGAAGTCGTAGCTGTCGGTGGTCGGCAGCGCGCAGGGCGTGCCGTCGTTCGACACCACCGGCAGGCGGATCGGCGGCTGGCCGGCGTAGCGGGCGCGGCGGTCGGCCTCGAACATCGCCCGCATGCCGGCCATCGCATGGGCCGGCACGATGCGCTGGGCATTGCGCGGACCATCGACCAGCGGCACCTGCGCCACCACGCACTTCACGCGGCGGTCGAGTGCCGCCACCACCAGCACGTGGCCGCCGCTGTAGCTGGAGCCGAAGATGCCGATCCGGCTGGCATCGGTCTCGGCCAGGGTTTCGGCGAAGGTGATCGCATCGCGATAGCCGTTGATCTGCGCCCAGGGATCGATCTCCTGACGCGGCTGGCCGTCGCTGGCGCCGAGATTGCGGTGGTCATAGACCAGCACCGCCATGCCGGCGGCGCAGTACAGCTCGGCGTACTTGTCGAGAAACAGCTCCTTGGTCGCCGAAAAGCCGTGGGCCATGACGATGGTCGGGAACGGGCCGCTGCCGGTGTCGGGCAGGTAGTGCCAGCCGCGCAAGGTCACGCCGTCGTCGGTCTTGAATTCGATGTTCTTGCGCATCGTGGGTCTCCTCGTGGTGGCCTCGTGGTGGGACGGATCGGCTCAGACGCCGAGCAGCTCGACTTCGAACAGCAGGGTGGCATTCGGCGGGATCACGCCGCCGGCGCCGGACGCGCCGTAACCGAGATCGGCCGGAATCACCAGCCGCCGGGTGCCGCCGACCTTCATGCCCTGCACGCCCTCGTCCCAGCCGCGGATCACCCGGCCGCCGCCGAGCGGGAACGCGAACGGCTGGCCGCGATCCTTGCTGGAATCGAATTTCTTGCCGGCCGCGCCGTCCTTGTAGAGCCAGCCGGTGTAGTGAACGCTGACGTGCTGGCCGGCAGTGGCCGTGGCGCCGCTGCCTTCGACCGTGTCTTCGTACTGCAGGCCGGATGCGGTGGTGATCATCGTGGAGTCCTGTGGAGGCGGGCCGGGCGGCCGGGACCCGAAGCATACGGCGCGCCGCCGGCAGACCGACGATCAGGGCGTGCCCTCGCAAGGTCGTCGGTGCACTGTCCCCGAACCCGGCGACAATGCGCGATGAAAACCCCGCGCGGTCTCGAGCCGCTGATCGAAGACGGCATCATCGAATCGGTGATCCGCCCGCTGAAGAGCGGCAAGGAAGCCTCCGTCTATGTCGTCGACTGCGGTGGCGGCGTGATCCGCTGCGCCAAGGTCTACAAGGAAGCCGAGAAGCGCGGCTTCCACAAGCTGGCCGAATACCAGGAAGGCCGCCGCGCCCGTGGCAGCCGCGACCAGCGGGCGATGGGCAAGCGCTCCAGGCACGGCCGCAAGCAGCAGGAGGAAGCCTGGAAGAACGCCGAGGTCGATGCGCTGTACCGGCTCGAAGCGGCCGGCGTGCGGGTGCCGAAGCCGCATGGCCATTTCGACGGCGTGCTGGTGATGGAACTGGTCCGCGATGCCGATGGCGGCCCGGCGATGCGTCTCAACGACGTCACCCCGACGCCCGAGCAGGCACGCGCCTGGCACGCGTTCCTGATGAACCAGATCGTGCGCATGCTGTGCGCCGGGCTGATCCACGGCGATCTGTCGGAGTTCAACGTGCTGCTCGGGCCCGATGGCCCGGTGATCATCGACCTGCCGCAGGCGGTCGATGCGGCCGGCAACAACAACGCTTTCCGGATGCTGGCGCGCGATGTCGAGAACATCACCGCGTACTGCGCGCGGCAGGCGCCGGAACTGCGCGACAGCTGGTACGCCCACGAGATCTGGGCGTTGTTCGAAGCCGCCGAACTGCGGCCGGACAGCCCGCTGACCGGCCAGTTTACGTTCCCCGAAGGTGCCGCCGATGTCGACGGCGTGCTGGCCCAGATCGAGGAAGCGCGCTGGGAAGCCGAAGCCCGCCAGCGTGGCCGCGAGGCGGCGGACGCCGAGGACTAAGGCGCGCCGCTCAGACCGACAGGCCGTCCAGTTCCGCGTAGGCCTTGCCGAGCCAGACCTTGACCCGGCTGCGTTCGAGCATGCCGAGGCCGGCCAGCGACTTGTCGCCGCCGTGGGCGGCGGCCCAGAAGCTGGCGCTGCGGGCGTCGATCTTGTTCATCACCGTGTCGTGCAGGCGCGGGAAGCGGATGATCCGCGCGCCGAGGTCCTTCGCGCGCTTCGGCTCGCCGGACTGCTCGAAGATGCCGAAGTCGTCGCCGCGCAGCGCGTTCAGCACCAGCACGTAGTCGAGATGATCGTCGAAGCGGTCGAACAGCTTGCGCAGCAGGTCGACCGAATCCTTGCCCGAATCCATCACGTGCCAGTAGCGGATGCGGATGCCGATCTCCTTGGCCAGTTCCAGCGCGCCGGATTCCTCGATCCAGCGCACCAGCGGCGCCTGGGTCTGCGCGGCGAGATCGACCAGCACCCGCCGCTCCGGCTCGGCGGCGGCGGCTTCGACGACCTTGTCGAGGCTGTCGTAGTCATCGACCACCACCGGCGAGGCATAGCCGGCGTAGAAACGCAGCAGCGCGCCGTGCGAGCGGTCGGAATCGAAGCCGAGGAACGGTAGCTGGTGGTCGATCAGGTACTGGGCGAGCACGCGGGAGACCAGCGACTTGCCGACGCCGCCTTTCTCGCCGCCGATGAAATGGATGGTGGACATGGTGCGGCGCTCCTGCGGTCGGGGACGTCGTGCAGGGGGCGCAGTCGGTCGGAAGGGGATGGCGTTCGACAGGCACAAGGCCTGCCAGAACGGCGCGCAGGGTAGCAGCGCGCCGCCTGCCTGGGGCGGACCGAATCGGTCCCGGCTTCAGTCGAAATGGAAGCGCGCGAAGCTGTCCACCGGCTCGCGCTCGGTGCGCAGCCGGTTCACGGCGGCGGCCGGATCGGCATAGCCGAGCGCCATGCCGCAGTAGACCAACTGGTGCTCGTCGAGCTGGAAATGTGCCTTCAGCGTGGTGCGCAGCGTGCCCCACAGTTCCTGGAAGCAGGAGGCGACGCCACGCTCGGTCGCGGCCAGCGCCACCGACTGCATGAACATGCCCAGATGCGCCCACTGGCCGTGGCCCATGCGGCTGTCGATGACGAAGAACAGACCGACCGGCGCGCCGAAGAACTCGAAGTTCTTGGCCAGCTGCTTGAGCCGGCCGGGCTTGTTGTCGCGGCCGATGCCGAGCAGCGCGTAGAGATCCTCGCCGACCTTGTAGCGGCGGCTGCGGTACGGGTCCCAGAGGTTGGCCGGGTAGACCGGATGAGCGCCTTCTTCGTCCGGGAACATGCCCGGACCTTTGTAGTCCCGCACCAGTTGCTTGACCGCCTCCTGCGCGGCACCGGACACCGCGATCACCTGCCAGGGCTGCAGGTTGCCGCCGCTCGGCGACCAGCGTGCGGCGTCGAGGATCTCGCGCAGCGTCGCTTCGGTCAGCGGTGTGTCGAGGAAGGCGCGGGTCGAGATGCGGGCGTGCAGCGCTTCGGTGACAGTCATCGGGGGCTCGGGCGCAGTGGGAACGAAGCGGGATTATCGGCGCTCAGGGCCGCCACATCCGGAACCGGTGGGCGGCGTCGATCGTGAAGTAGTCGGCCGGGCCGCCGCCGCGCAGGATCGGCTCGGCGGCGGCGGTGTCGTAGACGCCATCGACCAGCAGGGCCTGGTCGATGTGCACGGCCACCACTTCGCCGAACACCATCCAGCTGTCGACGGCGGTGCCGTCGGCACCGGTCAGCCGCAGCATCTGGCTGAGTCGGCATTCGAAGCTGACCGGGGATTCGGCAACGCGGGGTGCAGCCACCAAGGTCGAGGCCAGCGGTGTGACGCCAGCCAGCGTGAATTCGTCGATCTCCGGTGCGACGGCGGCGCAGGAAGCGTTCATCGCCTCGGCCAGCGGCCGGGTCGCCAGGTTCCAGACGAATTCGCGGGTCGCCTCGATGTTGCGCACGGTGTCCTTCCAGCCGATCGACGAGAAACCGATGATCGGCGGCCGGTAGTTGAAGGCGTTGAAGAAGCTGTAGGGCGCGAGGTTGGCGATGCCGCTGGCCGCGCGCGTCGAGATCCAGCCGATCGGCCGCGGGCCGACGATGGCGTTGAACGGGTCGTGCGCGAGGCGGTGGCCTTCTTCGGGCCGGTAGCTGTGGAAGCGGGACATGGCCGTGGACGCGGTGCAGGGGTGCCGCATTGTGAGCCGCTCGCGGGCCAGTCGCTGCCGCTGGTGCCACGGGCGCCGGGCGCCGCTCAAGGATGCGTGGCGGCGGTCGATAGCCCGCGCAAATCCCCGATCCGGATCTCTTGCCATGCTGCCCATCGTCGGTTCCATCGTTGTCATCGCCAGCGTGCTCGGCGGCTTCGTGCTGTCCCATGGCCATGTCATGGCGCTGTGGCAGCCCTACGAGCTGCTGGTGATCGGCGGCGCGGCGATGGGCGGCTTTCTGATCGCCAATCCGATGCGCGTGGTGAAAGCAGTGTTCAGCGCGATCATCGGCGTGCTGAAGGGGCCGCACTACAGCAAGAAGCATTACCTGGAAATCCTGGCGCTGCTGTTCGAGCTGCTGAACACCGCGCGCAAGAGCGGCATGATGTCGCTGGAATCGCATGTCGAGGACCCGAAGGCCTCGGCGATCTTTTCCAAGTACCCGCTGGTGCAGAAGGATCATCACCTGGTCGAGTTCATCACCGACTGCCTGCGGATGATCGTGTCCGGCAACATGGGCCCGAACGAGCTGGAACCGCTGCTGGATCTGGAACTCGAGACCCACCACCACGAGGCCGAGGCGGCGTCCCACGCGCTGACCCGCGTGTCCGATTCGCTGCCCGGCTTCGGCATCGTCGCGGCGGTGCTCGGCATCGTCATCACCATGGGGTCGATCGGTGGCGACATCGCGGCGGTCGGTGAGCATGTGGCGGCGGCGCTGGTCGGTACCTTCCTCGGCATCCTGCTCGCCTACGGTTTCGTCGGCCCGCTGGCGGTGGCGATGGAAGGCGCGGCAAAGGCCGATGCCAAGGCTTTCGAGGCGGTCAAGATGGGCCTGATCGCCAGCCTGCACGGCTACAACCCGAACATCGCCGTGGAGTTCGCGCGCAAGACGCTGAATGCCGACATGCGGCCGAGCTTCGCGCAGCTCGAAGAGCACCTGAAGGGAGCCAAGTGAGATGGCCGACGCCCCGACTCCGATCGTCATCCGGCGAGTCAAGAAGGTCGTCGGCGGCGGTCATCACGGCGGTTCCTGGAAGGTGGCGTTCGCCGATTTCGCGACCGCGATGATGGCCTTCTTCCTGCTGATGTGGCTGATCGCGGCGACCACCAAGGAACAGCGCGGCGCGATCTCCGAATACTTCAACAACCCCAGCATGATGGATGGCCGCGCCACGGCGCCGAGCCCCGGCATGAACGGGCCGGGCGGCGCCAGCACCAGCCTGGTCAAGCTGGGCAGCGGCATGGAGCTGAAGAAGGTCACCACCAAGCCGGCCGATCCCAAGGAGATCAAGCGGTTGTCCAAGGAGCTGGAGCGCAAGCGGCTGGAAACGCTGATGAAGGAGCTGCGCCAGGCGATCGACGCCAGCCAGGCGCTGGAGCCGTTCAAGGATCAGCTGCTGATCGACATCACGCCGGCCGGGCTGCGCATCCAGATCGTCGACAAGCAGAACCGGCCGATGTTCGACATCGGCAGCAGCCAGCTCAAGCCGTACACGGTGGAAATCCTTCACGAGCTGGGGGCGTTCATCCAGACGGTGCCGAACCGGATCAGCATTTCCGGCCACACCGACAACGCGCCGTACGGTGACCGCGCCGGCTACACCAACTGGGAGCTGTCGGCCGACCGCGCCAATGCCGCGCGCCGGGCGCTGATCGCCGGTGGTCTGAACGAGAACAAGGTGGCGGTGGTGGTTGGCCTGGCGTCGTCGGTGCTGTTCGACAAGGCCAATCCGCAGGCGCCGATCAACCGACGCATCAGCATCGTGGTGATGAACCAGGCCGAGGAAGCCAGCCTGACCGACGGCGGTCATGACGACGGCACGCTCGGCGCCGCGTTGCCGGACGGCGCGACGGTCGCCGAACCCTCGGCCGAACCGGCAGCAGCCGCTGCGCCGCCACCGGCCACCACCGGCCACGGGGCGGCGCCGGCCGGCACGCACTGAAAGAGAACACTTGTAGCGTCACACGGTGCTTTGCCTGATCATCTGCCGGACGCGCGGCGGGCTGGGCCCGGCCGCTGCGGTCACCGGACGCCGCGCCTGATCGTCAACGGGCCTGCGCCGCAACCTTCGCTGCGAGGAATTCCAGATGAGCGAGACCTACGACGTGCTGATCATCGGTGCCGGCCTGTCCGGCATCGGCATGGCCTGCCACCTGACCCGCGATTGCCCCGGCAAGAAGTTCGCGGTACTGGAACGGCGGCAGTCGATCGGTGGCACCTGGGATCTGTTCCGCTATCCCGGCATCCGCTCGGATTCCGACATGTTCAGCTTCGGCTATGCGTTCCGGCCGTGGAACGACACCAAGGTACTGGCCGATGGCCCGGCGATCCGCCAGTACGTGATCGACACCGCGAAGGAATACGGCGTCGACAAGAAGATCCGCTACGGCCTGAAGATCGTCAGCGCCGATTTCTCGACCGCCGATGCCCTGTGGACCGTGCAGGCAGTCGACGAGGCCAGCGGCGAAAGCCGCAGCTTCACCAGCCGGGTGCTGATCAGCTGCACCGGCTACTACAACTACGACAAGGGCTTTCTGCCCGATTTCCCCGGCGCCGACAGCTTCAAGGGCACCCGCATCCACCCGCAGCACTGGCCGGACAAGCTCGACTACAAGGGCAAGAAGGTGGTGGTGATCGGCAGCGGCGCGACGGCTGTCACCCTGGTGCCGGCGATGGCCCCCGACGCCGCCCATGTGACCATGCTGCAGCGCTCGCCGAGCTACATCTTTTCGGTGCCGGGCGACGACAAGATCTCCAGCCTGCTGAGCCGCTTCCTGCCCAGCAAGTGGGTGCACCAGCTGGCCCGCACCCGCAACATCAAGCTGCAGCGGGTGATGTACAAGGCCGCCAAGCGTTACCCGAACCGCATCCGCAAGCTGCTGCTCGGCGCGGTCAAGCAACAGCTGGGTGACGCGGTGGACATGAAGCACTTCACGCCGAGCTACAAGCCCTGGGACGAGCGCCTGTGCGCGGTGCCGAACGGCGACCTGTTCAAGACGCTGAAGTCGGGCAAGGCCTCGATCGTTACCGACCACATCGAGCGCTTCACCGAGACCGGCATCCTGCTCAAGTCCGGCCAGCAACTGGAGGCCGACATCATCGTCACCGCCACCGGCCTGAACATCCAGATCTTCGGCGGCGTGCAGGTGACGGTGGACGGCGAGGCGCGCGATTCCGGCAGTTTGATGACCTACAAGGGCGCGCTGCTGCAGGACGTGCCGAACCTCGGCTGGATCATGGGCTACACCAATGCCTCGTGGACCCTGAAGGCCGACCTGATCGCGCGTTACATCTGCCGCGTGATCAACCACATGGACAAGCGCGGCCAGACGCTGTTCGTGGCCAGCGCGCCGGACGGCGAGATGCAGGACGACACCATCCTGGGTTCGCTCGGCTCCGGTTACATCCGCCGTGCCCAGAGCAGCCTGCCGCGCCAGGGCCGGCAGCTGCCGTGGCGGGTGCTGCACGCCTACGAGTTGGACAAGCCGATGCTGCTCGAAGCGCCGATCGAGGACGCCTACCTGCAGTTCTCTTCGCCGGTATCGGACATCGGCAGCCGCGGTGGGCGAACGCGCCGGAAGCTGTCGGCCGCTGCCTGAGCTTCGTCGCCGCCGGCTGGTGACGGGCCGGCGGCGCGGAGCGGCAAACCGTCCGCCATCCGGCGGGGGTAACTACTTGCCGGCAGCTGTGCCGTCGTCGCTGTCGCCGTCGTCATCCGGCAGATCGAAGTCCTCGAGCGGCGGGTTGCCGTCGTGGATCAGGCTCCAGCGCTGCTGCAGGTAGGCGGTGCGGACGAACAGGTAGCGGTCGAACTGCTGCTGCAGCAGGCCATCGGCCGACAGCAGGTTGGCGCGCACGTTGACCAGGTTCATCGCGTTGGCGCTGATCGCGTAGACGTCGTAGCGGCCCGGCAGGTAGAACGAGGGATTGACGAAGCTGTCGCCGACGAAGCCGACCAGATCGCGGTTGGTGCTCGGCCCGAGCAGCGGCAGCATCAGGTACCAGCCTTCGCCGACACCCCAGTAGCCCAGCGTCTGGCCGAGGCCTTCCTCGTGCTTTTCCAGGCCGACTTCGCTGGCCACGTCGATGAAGCCGCCGAGCCCGGCCGTGCTGTTCAGCAGCAGGCGGCCGAAGTTCTTGCTGGCCTGTACGAACTTCGCCTGCAGGATCGCATTGACGATGTTGCGCGGTTCCTGAAGGTTGTCGAAGAAGTTGCCGATGCCGGTGCGCGCCGGCGCCGGCGTGACCTTGGCGTAGACCTTCGCCACCGGCCGCAGCGCGTATCGGTCAGCCGTTTCGTTGAACCGGAAGACCGCCCGGTTGACCGGCTCCAGCGGGTCCGCCGGATCGTCCGCCGGCCGGTGGGCGCAGCCGCCGAGCGCGGTCAGCGCGGCAATCGCCAGCATGGTCCCTGCAAGCCGCATGTGATGCTCCCCGTTGCGCAGCGGTGTTTCAGTGAAATCAGTCGGCGAATTGCAGCACGCCGTCAAGGCCGAAGAAACCGGCCAGTTGCCGCAGCTGCGCGGGCGGCGCCTTCAACGACAGCGTCTGCCCTTTCTGGCGCGCACGCCGGGTCAGTTCCAGCAGCAGCGCCAGCCCGGCGGAATCGGTGCGGGTGATGCGGCTCAGGTCCAGTACGGTGGCCGCCGCCAGCGCGTCCGCCTGGGCCAGCCAGTGCGGGACCCGGGCAAAGCTCAGCTCTCCTTCCAGCGCGGCGCTCATCGGCCGGTCACGGAGCGCCGGGCGCAGTCTGGGCGAACTCGCCGCTTTCCATCCGCTTGATCACGTCGTCGAGGCTGGTGCGCTTGATCTCCGCGCTCAGCTGGGTGCGGAAATTGGTGATCAGCGAGATGTTCTCGACCGCGATGTCGAACACCTTCCAGTCGTCGTTGACCTTGCGGACGCGGAAGCCGATTGCGTACTTCTTGCCGCCGCTGTTGCTCATGCTGGTGTTGACCAGCGCCTTGTCGCCGTCGATGCGCACCGGCAGCCACTCGATCTGGATCGAGTTGTAGTTGTCGAGCATCGCGTTGCCGTAGGCCCGCACCAGCATGTTCTTGAAGGAGTCGGCGAAGCGGCTGCGCTGGTCGGCGGAGGCAGTCTTGTAGTGCGTGGCCAGCACCAGCTGGGCGATGTACGGCACGTCGAAGCGCGGCACCACCACGTCATCCACCGCCTTGTAGAAGGTCGGCAGATCCTTGCGGTAGGTCTTGTAGTTGTCCTTGATCAGGTTCTGGATCTTTTCCGTCGTGCCGCGCAGCGCCTGGTCCGGCGTGGTCGCGTCGGCGTGCGCGCCGGCGGCAAGACCGAGCGTCAGCAGCAGGGACATCAGTGGTTTGAACATGGACAGGTTTCTCCTCGGGTCTTTGTTCGATCAGGGCGCCGGGGCGGCGGCAGCCGGTTCGGCGGGCTGCGCGGCCTTCGGTTCCTTCTGCGTGAACGAGGTCAGCATCTGGCCGATCAGGTTTTCCAGCACCAGCGCCGACTGGGTGAACGTCACCACGCTGCCATCCTTCAGCGGCTCCGGATCGCCGCCGGCCTCGACGCCGACGTACTGCTCGCCGAGCAGGCCGGCGGTCAGGATCTTCAGGTTCGAGTCGGCCGGAATGTTGTTGCGCGCGCCGTCGATTTCCATCGTCACCACGGCCTGGAAGGTTTCCGGGTCGATGCCGATGTCGCGAACCCGGCCGATGCGCACGCCGGACATCTTCACCGACGCGCCGCGCGCCAGGCTGCCGGTGTTCTCGAACTTCGCGGTGATGCGGTAGCTCGAGCCGCTGTCGCCGACCGAATCGAGGCTGGCGACACGGAAGGTCAGCACGAACACGGCGGCGATGCCGAGGCTCACGAAGAATCCGACCAGCAGTTCAAGGCTTCTAGATGGCATGGCGAAATCCAGTCTGATCGGGATGGCTTAATGGAACATGAAGGCGGTCAGCACGAAGTCGAGCGCGAGCACCGCGAGCGACGACACCACGACCGTCGAGGTCGTGGCCCGCGAGACACCTTCGGACGTGGGGGCGGCGTGATAGCCCTGGTAGACGGCGATCCAGCTGATCGCCAGGCCGAACACGGTGCCCTTGATCAGCATGTCGCGGATGTCGGTGCCGTGCATCGCCTGGTTGATCTGCGACCAGTACGAGCCATCGTCGACGCCGAGCAGTTCGACGCCGATCGCGTGGCCGCCGGCGACGCCGATCGCCATCAGCGAAAAGATCGACACCAGCAGCGGCATCGCGACCAGGCCGGCGATGAAACGCGGCGCGATCACCCGCTTGATCGGGTCGACGGCCATCATTTCCATGCCCGACAGCTGGTCGGTGGCCTTCATCAGGCCGATTTCCGCCGCCAGCGCAGAGCCGGCGCGGCCGGCGAACAGCAGCGCGGTGACCACCGGCCCCAGTTCGCGGACGATCGACAGTGCCACCAGCACGCCGAGGCTCGACGCTGCGCCGAAGTTGACCAGCGTGCGATAGCCCTGCAGCGCCAGCACCATGCCGATGAAGCTGCCGGAGATGACGATGATGATCAGGCTCAGCACGCCGACCGAGTAGATCTGCTGCAGGATCAGCCGCGGCCGCAGCAGCGCCGCCGGAATGCCGGCCAGGATCGTGAACAGGAACAGCACGGCGCGGCCGAGGCCGCGCAGTCCTTCGGTCAGCGGGGAAAGGAAGTTCATTCGCGACCCGCCATCAGATCGTCGGCATAGCCACGCGCGGCCTTGTAGTGGAACGACACCGGGCCGTCGGCCTCGCCGTTGAGGAACTGGCGCACCAGGTCGGACTTCGAATGCTGCACCTCGGCCGGCGAGCCGTGATCCAGCACCTTGCCGCCCGACAGCACGTAGACGTAATCGGCGATCCGCATGACGTCCTCGACATCGTGGGTGACGATCACCGACGTCAGGTCCAGCGACTTGTTCAGGCCCTGGATCAGGCGGATCAGCACGCCCATCGAGATCGGGTCCTGGCCGGTGAACGGCTCGTCGTACATGATCATGTCGGGTTCCAGCGCGATCGCCCGGGCCATGGCCACGCGGCGGGCCATGCCTCCGGAAATCTCGCTCGGGTAGAGCTTCGCCGCGCCGCGCAGGCCGACGGCTTCCAGCTTCATCAGCACCAGGTCGCGGATCATCGATTCCGGGAACGCGGTGTGCTCGCGCAGCGGAAACGCGACGTTCTCGAACACGCTGAGATCGGTCAGCAGCGCGCCGCTCTGGAACAGCAGGCCCATGCGCTTGCGCAACTCGAACAGCTGGCTGCGCGACTGCCGGTGCACGTCGATGCCATCGAACTCGATGCTGCCGGCATCCGGCTTCCACTGGCCGCCGATCAGCCGCAGCAGCGTGGTCTTGCCGGTGCCGCTGGGGCCGAGGATGGCGGTGATCTTGCCGCGCACGATGTCGAGATCGATGCCGTCATAGATCACTTTCGGGCCGAAGCCGAACTTCAGCGAGCGGACACGAACCAGGCTGTCGGCGGCGGTCGTCATCGTCGGCGGAATCGGGAAAGGGGTGGGCTGCAAGGGCCAAAACTATACGCGATGGATCGACGATTGGAGTTCTCGATCGCCGGATCGTTCATTGCCCCTGCGGGCCGGGCCGTTCAGCCCGGCGTCGCGAGCCAGGTGATCAGCACCTCGACCAGCGCCTGCTGGACCGCCGGCAGCGACGGCGGGTCGGCGCACAGATCGGCGATCTGGGTCATCTGCATGTCGATCAGGCCGCAGGGATTGATCCGTGCGAACGGTTCCAGGTCCATCGCCACGTTCAGCGCCAGCCCGTGGTAGCTGCAGCCTCGGCTGACGCGCAGGCCCAGCGAGCCGATCTTGCGCGGCCCCGGCCGGCCGTCGAACGGGCCGTCGACATAGACGCCGGGCGCATCGGTCCGGGCCTGCGCGGTGATGCCGTAGCCGGCCAGCACCGCGATCATCGCGGTCTCCAGCAGCGTGACCAGCGCGCGGATGCCTTCGCCGCGCCGGGCCAGATCGACCAGCACGTAGATCACCGCCTGGCCGGGGCCGTGGTAGGTGACCTGGCCGCCGCGGTTGCTCTGCACCACCGGGATATCGCCCGGCGCCAGCAGGTGCTCCGGCTTGCCGGCCTGTCCCTGGGTGAACACCGGGGGATGCTCGACGCACCACAGCTCGTCGGCCGACGTCGCCGTGCGGGCGGCGGTGAAGTCCCGCATCTCGGCATAGACGCTGCCGTAGTCGCGCAGGCCGAGGTGGCGAACGACGACCGGCGGCGTGCTCACAGCGCCAGGATCACACCCGGATCGGCGGTCACCGCCTTGATCACGCGGTCGAGCTGCTCGGCGTCGTCGGCGGTGAAGTTCACCGTCAGCGACAGGTACTTGCCGGTCGACGACAGCCGGCGTGCGGTTGTCACCGGGGCGCCGGCCGCCAGTTCGGCGCGAACGGCATCGGCGATGCGCGCGGCGGTCGCCTCGTCCGGGAGGATGAACACCTTCAGCGGAAACTCGCAGGGATAGGTCAGTCCGGCGGGTGCCTTCGGTTCCGCGTCGCTCATGTCGGGGAATCCCGTCTTACAGGCCGAACCAGAGCTTGATCTGGTCGATCAGTCGCCGCCAGAAGCCACCCGACTTGACCTCGGTCAGCGCCACCAGCTCGACGGTGCGCAGCGGCTTGCCGTCGGCGGTGATCGTGGCCTTGCCGAGCACGGTGCCGGCGGCGATCGGGGCGATCGCGCGGGCATCGAGTTCCGGCACCACCTGCAGCGTTTCCTTGGCGCCGCGCTGCAAGGTCAGGCGCAGCGGTTCCAGGGTGCCGACCTGCACGCTGTCGGTCTCTCCCTTGTAGACGCGAACGTTGCCGACCGCCGCCGCCGGGCCGAACAGGCTGGCGCTTTCCCAGAAGCGGAAGCCGTAGTTCAGCAGTTCCAGGCTGGCCTGCTCGCGGTAGGCCCAGGTTGGCGCGCCCATCACCGCCGAGATCAGCCGGCGGCCGTCACGCTTGGCCGACGACAGCAGGCAGTAGCCGGCGGCGCTGGTGTGGCCGGTCTTGATGCCGTCGACGGTCGGGTCCTTGATCAGCAGGCCGTTGCGGTTTTCCTGCGGCCGGTCGATGCCGTACTTGAACGACTTTTCCGAGTAGATCGCATAGCCGTCCGGGAAGTCGCGGATCAGCGCCCGGCCGAGGATCGCCAGATCGCGGGCGGTGGTGTAGTGCTCCGGATGCGGCAGACCGCTGGCGTCGACGAAATGGCTGTTCACCATGCCGAGCCGCTTGGCGTATTCGTTCATCAGGTCGGCGAAGGCGTCCTCGCTGCCGGCCAGATGCTCGGCCAGCGCGATCGAGGCGTCGTTGCCGGACACGATGATGATGCCTCTGAGCAGATCCTCGATCTTCACCCGGCTGCCGAGCGTCAGGAACATCCGCGATTCGCTGGAATCCTTGCCCTGCCGCCAGGCCTTTTCGCTGACCAGGGCGGTGTCGTCGAGCTTCAGACGGCCCTTCTTGATCTCGTCGAAGGCGATGTAGGTGGTCAGCACCTTGGTGATCGACGCCGGCTCGATGCGGGCATCCGGATTGTTGCCGACCAGCAGCTCGCCGCTGTCGAAATCGATCAGCGCATAGCTCTTGGCGTCGATGCTCGGCGCGTCGGGGATGGTGATCGCGCGCGCCGGGCTGGCGGCAGCGATGACGGTGGCCGTGGCGAGCAGCAGCGAACGGGCAAGCAGGAGCGGTCGGTTCATCCGGGAGATCGGCTTTCTAAGGTGCGGAAACAGTGGAAATGGTAGCGCAGCGGGCCAATTGCCGCAGCGCAGCAAGCGGCGGACTACTCGTAGACGAGAATGGTCGGCGTGTCGTCGGCGTGCAGCTTTTCGCGCATCGCTTTCAGGGCGGCAGGGTCGTCGAACGGGCCGATCAGCACCCGGTACACCCACCGGCTGTTGCGCAGCGCGCTCTTGACCACCAGCGGCTTGACGCCGTTGAGCCGCAGGTAATCGCGGAAGGTCAGCGCATTGTTGGTGTCGTTGAACACGCCGGCCTGCAGGAAGCGCGGTGGCTTGCCGGCCAACGTGACCACTGGTGCGGCGGCGGCCGGCGTCGGTGCCGCCGATACCGCTGCCGCGGCTGGGATCGACACCTTCGGCGCCGGTGCGCTGACCGCAGGAGCTGTCGCCGGCGCAGGGGCCGGCGCGGTGGCGACGGCAGTCTCCGGCGGCGGCAGCGTGTGGCCATCGGCATCGACCACTTCCAGCTCCACCTCGGCCGAGCCGTGGGCGATCAGGTCCAGCTTGGCGGCGGCGGTATACGACAGGTCGACGATCCGGCCGTCGTGGAACGGCCCGCGATCGTTGACCCGAACCACCACGCTCTTGCCGTTGGACAGGTTGGTGATCCGCGCAAAGGTCGGGATCGGCAGCGTCTTGTGGGCGGCGCTCATTGCGAACATGTCGTACTTCTCGCCGCTGGACGTGCGCCGGCCGTGGAATTTCTTGCCGTACCACGAGGCGTGGCCGCGCTCCTTGAAGCCACGGGCATCGGCCAGGACTTCGTAGCGCTTGCCGAACACCTCATAGGAATCCGGATTGCCGTACTTGCTGCGCTCGACGGCTTCCGGCACCGCGTCCGGGATCGAGGTGACATTGGGCGGGATCTCGCCCGGCAGCGGCGGCCGGTCCTTCTCCGAAGCCGGTGCGGGCGGCAGCGTGCCGGACGTTCCCGGACGCGGCACCGGTACCCGCGACGGCTGCCGGGACGGCACCGGATCGACCGCGCAGGCGGCCAGCAGCAGGGTGGCGGCTGCAGCCGCCACGCGCATCCAGAGGCTCATCGGGCGGCGCTCGTCGTGCTGTCGGTTGCTTGCGCGGCCGCCAGTTCATTGGCCAGCTGGGTCACCGCCATCGCATAGAAGGTGCGCGGGTTGTAGGTGAACACGGCGTAGAAGTTCGGCAGCGCCAGCCAGTATTCGCGGCTGCCGCCCCGGCGCAGTTCGACCAGGCCGACCGGCGTGGCGGCCGGCAGCGCCACGGCAGGCACGACGCCGGCTTTCAGCAGGCTGGCGACAGTCTGGTCGGCGCGCTTGCCGTTGCGCGGCAGCGTCGCCGGCAACGGGCCGGACACCGTCGCCGGGACGATCAGCGGCTCGCCGCGCTGCCAGCTGCGCTTCGGGTCGTAGCGGGTCAGGTAGTGGGCGATCGAGCCGATCGCGTCAGGCGCGCTCCACAGGTCGCGACGGCCGTCGCCGTCGTAGTCCAGCGCCAGCCAGCGGTAATTGCTCGGCATGAACTGGGCAAAGCCCATTGCGCCGGCGTAGGAGCCGAGCAGATCGGCCGGATTGCGGGCCGCATCGCGGGCCAGCGCGAAGAATTCGGTCAGCTCGGAGAAGAAGAACGGACTGCGCCGGGGATGATCGAAGCCCTGGGTGGTCAGCGCATCCAGCACGCGGTACTTGCCGGTGTAGGCGCCGTACTTGGTTTCCACGCCCATCACGGCGGCCACCACCGTCGGCGGCACGCCGAACTCGGCTTCGGCCCGGGCGAACCAGGCGGCATGGGCCTTCAGGTAGGCGACGCCGTTGGCGATGTTCTTCGGGTTGACGTGGATCGGCCGGTAGGCGTCCCAGTCGGGAAGCGTCTCGGCCTGCTCGTCCGGCTTCGGCTTCGGCGATTCCTTGTTGTTGAGTTCCTTGTCGATCAGGTTCGGCAGCTTCTTGGCGTCCTTCAGCGCCGCTTTCACGACATCGAGATCGGCCGGCGAAAAGCCGTAGTCGTCGCGCAGCGTGTCGAGCAGCAGCGGCACCTTGGGATGATGCTGGTAGTCGGCCTGCGCGGTCGCGGCGAGCAGCGCCAGCGCCACGGCGGCGAAGGTCTTGGGCATGTCGATGTTCTAGTTCGCCAGCAGCTTTCGGTGGGTGTAGACCGACATCAGCATCCCGAAGCCGGCCAGCAAGGTCACGGCCGAGGTGCCGCCGAAGCTCACCAGCGGTAGCGGTACGCCGACCACCGGCAGCAGGCCGATGACCATGCCCATGTTGATGAACACGTAGACGAAGAAGGTCATCGCCAGACTGCCGGCCAGCAGCCGCTGGAAGCTGTCCTGGCCTCTGAGCGCGATGTACAGGCCGCGGCCGACGATCGCCGCATAGAGCGCCATCAGCACGGCGACGCCGAGCAGGCCGAGCTCTTCGGAGAACACCGCGAAGATGAAGTCGGTATGCGATTCCGGCAGGAAATCGAGCTTGGCCTGGGTGCCGGCCAGCCAGCCCTTGCCGAACAGGCCGCCGGAGCCGATCGCGATCTTGCTCTGGGTGATGTGATAGCCGGTGCCGAGCGGGTCGCGCTCCGGGTCGAGAAAGGTCAGCACCCGGTTGCGCTGGTAGTCGTGCAGCTTGTACCAGAGCAACGGCGCGGCAGCGGCGGCGGCGGCCAGCACCAGCAGGATCCAGCGCACGCCCAGACCGCCGAAATACAGCGCCAGCACGCCGGCCGCCAGTACCAGCATCGCGGTGCCGAGGTCGGGCTGCATGGCGATCAGCACGGTCGGCACGCCGATGATCGCCAGCGTCACCAGGATGGTCATCGGCTTCGGCGGCAGCGGCCGGGTGTGCAGGTAGGCGGCGACCGCCATCGGCATCGCCAGCTTGAGGATTTCCGACGGCTGGAAGCGCAGCACGCCGAGATCCAGCCAGCGCTGCGCGCCCTTGGCGTGATCGCCGAGCACCAGCACCGCCAGCAGCATCAGCACGCCGAAGCCGTACAGCCACGGCGCGGCCGAGCGATAGAACTCCGGCGGCGCCTGCGCGGCGATGATCATCACGCCGAAGCCCAGGCCCAGGCGTTCGGCCTGGTTGATCACCACCGCCATCGAATGGCCGCTGGCCGAGTACTGCACCAGCAGCCCGACCACGCCGAGCGCCAGCAGCAGCAGCCCGAGCCAGAGATCGATGTGCAGCTTGGCCAGCTGGTCGGCCAGGCCGACCGACTGCTGCGGCGCGCGCGACAGGACATGCGTGTTCATCGCGTCACCGGCGAGGCCGCCGGCGGTTCGTCGCCGTGGTCGTGGGTGCTCGGGCCGTCCTCGTCCTGTTCGGGATCCAGCGTTTCGCCAGCGGCAGCGGCTGCTGCTGCGGCGGCCGATTCGGCGGCTGCGGCGGTGCTGGCGTCGACGCCGTAGCGGACTTCGCCAAGCAGGTACTGGTCCATCACCTGACGGGCGACGGGGGCCGCCACCGAGCCGCCGTGGCCGGCGTGCTCGGCGATCACCGCGACCGCGATGCGTGGCTCGTCAACCGGCGCGAAAGCGATGAACAGCGCGTGATCGCGCAGATGCTTCGGCGTGCCTTCCAGGGTCGGCGCGATCTTCTCGTCCTGCTTGAGCGCGGCGACCTGCGCGGTGCCGGTCTTGCCGGCCGAGCTGTACGGCGCGTCCTTGAAGGCCCGGTAGGCAGTGCCGCCGGGGAACATGTTGACCTGCTCCATCGAATGGATCACGCGTTCCAGAAGATCGGCGTTCTGACCGGTCAGCGGCGGCAAGGGTTCCGGCGCCACGCCGGTGATCGCGCCGGTCGAGGGATCGGAGATCGCGTGAACCACGTGCGGCTTGAAGCCCTGGCCGCGCATCGCCACGCGGGCAGTGGCCTGCGCCAGCTGCAGCGGCGTGGTGGTGAGGTAGCCCTGGCCGATGCCGATCGACAGCGTTTCGCCCGGGAACCAGGCCTGCTTGTAGACCCGGCGCTTCCATTCCTTCGACGGCAGCAGGCCGCCCTTCTCGTTCGGGATGTCGATGCCAGTCTGGCTGCCGAAACCGAACTGGCCCAGGATCTCGTCGATCCGGTCGATGCCGAGGTTCTGGGCCGCCTGGTAGAAGTAGATGTCGCAGGACTTGGCGATCGCGCCGTCCAGATTGACGGTGCCGTGGCCCTGGCGCTTGTGGCAGCGGTACTTGCGCGAGCTGCCCGGCAGGGTCATCGAGCCGCCGCAGTAGACTGCCGTGTCCGGCGTCACGGTGCGGAAGTTCAGCGCCGCCGTGGCCATGAACGGCTTGATCGTGGAGCCCGGCGGATAGGTGCCGAGCAGTGCGCGGTTGTACAGCGGCCGGGTCTTGTCCTCGAGCAAGGCGCGATAGCTCTTGGCGTCGATGCCTTCGACGAACAGCTTCGGGTCGTAGCCGGGCTTCGACACCAGCGCCAGCACTTCGCCGTTGCGCGGGTCGATCGCCACCACCGCGCCCTCGAGATCACCCAGTGCCTTTTCGGCAACCAGCTGCAGCTTGGCGTCGAGACTCAGGAACAGGTTCTGGCCGGAGCTGCCGGGCTGCGAGTCCAGCTCGCGCAGCGGCCGGCCGGAGGCATTGGCCTCGACGATCTTCGCCCCCGGCATGCCGCGCAACTGGTCCTCGTGGCTGCGCTCGACACCGGATTTGCCGATCTGCGACAGCCCCTGGTACGAGGCTTCGTCGAGCCTGGCGTAGTCGGCCTCGCTGATGCCGCCGACGTAGCCGATGACGTGCGCCGCGCTTTCGCCGAGCGGGTAGTTGCGCACCAGCCCGGCATTGACCTCGACACCGTCGAACTCGTAGCGGTTGAGCTGGTAGCGGGCGACTTCCTCGGGCGTCAGGTTCGAACGCAGGGTGACGCTGCGGTAGCGCGGCCCCTTGCGCATCCGTTCCCGGAAACGGGCGATGTCCTGATCGCTGATGTTCACGTAGGCCTTGAGCCGCGCCAGCGTGTCGTTCAGGTTCTTGACCCGCTCGGGCGTGATGTCGAGCACGAAGCTCGGCACGTTCTGGGCGAGCAGCGCGCCGTTGCGGTCGTAGATCAGGCCGCGCACCGGGGCGATCGCGGTCAGCCGCATGCGGTTGTCGTCGGCGCGTGTCGTGTAGTAGTCGTGCTGGACCAGCTGCAACTCGACCAGCCGCGCCGCCAGCAGGCCGATCATCACCAGACACAGGATCGCCGCGAAGACCACGCGGCTGGTGAAGGTGCGCTTTTCCTCGTACAGATCCTTGATCGCGTCGTAGCCGCTGCGCGACGAGCCGAGGGCGCTCACCGGCACGGCCTCACGGCAGGCGCATCCGGCTGCGGCGGCGGGCGCGGCGCGCTCGCACGGTGTCGAGCAGTGCGGCGCAGATCGGCCAGGCGATGGAGGTCGACACGATCGGCAGCCAGCGCAGCGTGGCGTCGGCGGCGTGGCGGGTCAGGCCGTCGATCCAGAACATCAGGAACGCATACAGCCCCCAGACCGGAATCAGCGCCAGCCCGGCCTGCCAGGTCGGGAACAGGATGTAGATGCCGGCCAGCCGACGGATCAGCACGGCCGCCACCACCAGCCCCAGCGCGTGCTGGCCGAGCGGGGCGCTGAACAGCACATCGCAGCACAGGCCGAGCAGCCAGGCGGCGACGATGGCCGGGGCTTCCGGTACGTACAGCGCCCAGTAGCCGATGATCACCAGCGGCCAGGCCGGCCGTGCCAGCGCTGCCCACTCGGGCAGATCGACGACCTGCAGCATCAGGGCCAGCACCAGGCTGGCGAGAAAGCCGAGCGCGCCGATCACGGGGCGGCCGGCTTCGACTTGCGGGCTGCGGCCGGCGCTGGCGCAGGGGCCGGTGCGGCGGCAGCCGGTGCCGGCGTGGGCGCTGGTGCGGGCTTCGCGGCAGCCGGCGACGCGGCCGACTTGACCGGCAGATCGATCGGCACGGTGACCGGTTCTTCCTCGGTACCGGATGACGGCAGCGCCCGCTCGCTCCAGACCAGCAGCGCCTGCCGGCCCTGGCTGAGCTTGGCCTTCGGCCAGGCGATCGCTTCCATGAAGCTTTCGCCGCCGGCGTGCTTGAGTTCGTGCACGGTGCCGACCGGATAGCCGGCCGGGAAACGGCCGCCGAGGCCGGAGGTCACCAGCAGGTCGCCGACCTTGACGTCGGCATTGCCCGGCAGATAGGGCAGCGACAGGCTGTGGCCGTCGCCGCGGCCGAGCGCGATCGTCTGCAGGCCGGTACGGTTGATTTCCACCGGAATGCCGTGGTCGGGATCGGTGATCAGCAGCGCCACCGACGAACCCGGATTGACCTGCACCACCTGGCCCATTACGCCTTCGGCATCGACCAGCGCCTGGCCCCGGTAGACGCCGTCGCGACCACCCTTGTTGAGCACGATCTGGTGCCGGTACGGGTCCTGGCTGGTGGCCAGGATCTCGGCGATCAGCACCCGGTCTTCCAGCGAGCTCGCCGAGGCCAGCAGCTCGCGGATGCGGATGTTCTCGGCTTCCAGCGATTCCAGCCGCAGCAGCCGGGCATCCTGCTTGAGCAGCCGTTCGCGCAGTTCGCGGTTGTCGGTCAGCAGGGATTCCCGCGACCGGAAGTGATCGACGCCGTTGCCGACTTCAGCCGGCGACGCGGCCATCCAGAGCACCGGCATCAGCGCCCACGACATCCACTGGCGCACCGGTCCGAGCCGCTGGCTGCCCTGGTTCTCGGCCACCATCAGCAGGATCGACAGCGACACGAAGAGGGTCAGCTTCAGGCCGAGACCGGGGCCACGGGGAAACAGCGAATGGCGCGAGGAATCGCTAAGCGAGGTGTTCAAGGGCCGGGCGCAGAAGACGTCTGCAGCGGAGTGCAGGAATCACCAGAGAATAGGGTGCGATCGCCATCGCTACAACCGTTTGCGAGCCGTTCACGGACCATTTGCGGGTGGTCCGCCGGCCCGTCGCGCGGCCGCTTTCGCAGGCGATCTGCCGCAGCGGCCCGGCGCGACCGCGCCGACGGTCAGTCGATCAGGTAGATATCGCCCTTCTGATCGAGCATGTCCAGCAGCATGCCGCCGCCGCGGGCAACGCAGGTCAGCGGGTCGTCGGCGATGATCACCGGCAGGCCGGTTTCTTCCGACAGCAGCTTGTCGAGATCGCGCAGCAGCGCGCCACCTCCGGTCAACACGATGCCGCGCTCGGCGACGTCGGAACCCAGCTCCGGCGGCGTCCGTTCCAGCGCCTGCTTGACCGCCTTGACGATGCCGGCCAGCGGTTCCTGCAGCGCGTCGAGGATCTCGTTGGAGTTCATCGTGAAGTTACGCGGCACGCCGGCGGCCAGATGGCGGCCGACAATGTCGATTTCCTGCACTTCCGGCCCCGGGAAAGCGGTGCCGATTTCCTGCTTGATGCGCTCGGCCGTGGCTTCGCCGATCAGCATGTTGTACTGGCGGCGCACGTAGCTGACGATCGCCTCGTCGAAGCGGTCGCCGCCGATGCGCACGCTTTCGGCATAGACGATGCCGTTCAGCGAGATCACCGCCACTTCCGAGGTGCCGCCGCCGATGTCGACCACCATCGAGCCGCGCGCCTCGGAAATCGGGATGCCGGCGCCGAGCGCAGCGGCGATCGGTTCCTCGATCACATAGACCTTGCGGGCGCCGGCGTTTTCCACCGATTCCTTGATCGCGCGGCGTTCGACCTGGGTCGAGCCGTACGGCACGCAGACCACCACGCGGGTCATCGGCCGCATCACGCGGCCCTTCTGCACCTTGCGGATGAAGTGCTGCAGCATCTTCTCCGTCACCGTGTAGTCGGCGATCACGCCATCGCGCAACGGCCGGATGGTCGAGATATTGGTCGGCGTGCGGCCGAGCATCCGCTTGGCATCGATGCCCACCGCTTCGATCTTCTTCGCGCCACGGCCGTCGAGGCGGATCGCCACCACCGAGGGTTCGTTCAGCACGATGCCTTCGTCGCGGACGTAGACCAGCGTGTTCGCGGTGCCGAGGTCGATGGAAAGGTCGTTGACAAACAGGCGGCGGACGGCGTCGAACATCGCGATTTTTCGAAAGGACAGGACGGGAAGAAGCGCGGATCGCGCAAACGTGAAGCGGCGGGAAAAACGGCCGCGAGCACGGCGGCGGACGCTGATTTGCGCGGAAATATACCTCAAGCGTTTGCCGTGCATGTTGCGCTGCGGGTGGCCGCCCGCGATCGTTTATCATCGCGGCACGCCGAAAAACCCGCATTTCCATGGCCGATGTCGTGGAAATGCTCCGTGTTCCGCATCTTTCCCGAGCGCCATGTCCCTGAGTCCCGAACAAGTGCGCCAGGTTGCCCACCTGGCCCGGCTGCAGCTGAACCCCGAACAGGTCGAGCCGTACGCCCGGCAGCTGACCGACATCCTTGGCATGGTCGATCGCCTGTCGGCCGCCGACACCGCCGGCGTCAGCCCGATGGCGCACCCGCTGGACATGGTGCAGCGCCTGCGGCCGGACGTGATCAGCGAAGCCGACCGCCGCGATGACTACCAGGCGATCGCGCCGGAAACCCAGGACGGGCTGTACCTGGTGCCGAAAGTCATCGAATAGCCGCTATTGCGACCCGGTGAAGCCGTGTCGCAATAACTCGTGCGGTTCGAGCGAACGCGTGACCCGTCGCTCAACCGCCCGCAAGACAGATTCCATCGAGAAATCATGCACAAGCTTTCCATTGCCGAACTCGCTGCCGGCCTGCGCGAAAAGCGGTTTTCGTCGCGCGAGCTGACCCAGGCCTATCTGAAGCGCATCGACAGCTTCGATGGCGCGATCAATTCCTATGTCACGGTCACCGCCGAACGGGCGCTGAAGCAGGCTGATGCCGCCGATGCCCGGATCGCCGCCGGCGACGCCGGCCTGCTGACCGGCATTCCGCTCGGCCAGAAGGACATCTTCTGCACCACCGGCGTCCGCACCGCCTGCGGCTCGCAGATGCTCGACAAGTTCATCGCCCCGTACGACGCCACCATCGTCGAAAAGCTCGACGCCGCCGGCATGGTCATGCTCGGCAAGCTGAACATGGACGAATTCGCGATGGGCTCGTCGAACGAGACCTCGTTCTACGGCCCCGTGTCCAACCCCTGGGACAAGACCCGGGTGCCGGGCGGTTCCTCGGGCGGCTCGGTCGCCGCCGTTGCCGCCGGCCTGTGCCCGGTCGCCACCGCCACCGATACCGGCGGCTCGATCCGCCAGCCGGCCGCGCTGACCAATCTCACCGGCATCAAGCCGACCTACGGCCGGGTGTCGCGCTACGGCATGATCGCCTTCGCCTCCAGCCTCGATCAGGCCGGCGTCGTTGCCCGTTCCGCCGAAGATGCCGCCCAGGTGCTGCAGGCGATGTCCGGCTTCGACGCCAAGGACTCGACCAGCGTCGAGCGCCCGGTCGATGACCTGGTCTCGGGCCTCGGCCAGTCGATCAAGGGCCTGACCATCGGCCTGCCGAAGGAATACTTTGCCGACGGCATGGCCCCCGGCGTCCGCGCCCGGGTGGAAGAGGCGATCGCCACCCTGACCCGGCTCGGCGTCAACTTCCGCGAGATCAGCCTGCCGAACTCGCCGCTCAGCGTGCCGACCTATTACGTCGTCGCCCCGGCCGAAGCCAGTTCCAATCTGGCCCGCTTCGACGGCGTGCGCTACGGCCATCGCGCCGAGGGCGCGAAGTCGCTGGAAGAGCTGTACAAGCGCAGCCGCGGCGAAGGCTTCGGCGCCGAAGTGCAGCGCCGGATCATGATCGGCACCTACGTGCTCAGCCACGGCTACTACGATGCCTACTACCTGCAGGCGCAGAAGGTCCGCCGGCTGATCTACGACGATTTCAAGCGTGCCTTTGCCGACGGCATCGACCTGATCCTCGGGCCGACCGCCACCGATGTCGCCTTCAAGTTCGGCCAGAACAGCGACGACCCGGTCGCCATGTACCTGAACGACATCTACACCATCGCCGCCAACCTGGCCGGCATCCCGGCGATGAGCCTGCCCTGCGGTTTCGTCGACGGCCTGCCGACCGGCTTCCAGCTGATGGGCAACTTCTTCAGCGAAGCGCGGATGCTGAACGTCGCGCACCAGTATCAGCAGGCCACCGACTTCCACACCCAGTGGCCGACGGAGTACGCGTCATGAGTCGCATCCCGGAAGGTTGGGAAGCCGTCATCGGCCTCGAAGTGCACTGCCAGCTGTCGACGCAGTCGAAGATTTTTTCCGGTTCGGCGATCGCCTACGGTGCCGAGCCGAACACCCAGGCGTCGCCGATCGACCTCGGCATGCCCGGCATGCTGCCGGTGCTGAACGTCGATGCGGTGAAGAAGGCGGTGACCTTTGGCCTGTCGGTCGGCGCCAAGATCGCGCCGCGCAGCGTGTTCGCGCGCAAGCACTACTTCTATCCGGATCTGCCGAAGGGCTACCAGATCTCGCAGTACGAGCTGCCGATCGTGTTCGAAGGCCATCTGGACATCGAACTCGAAGACGGCGCGAGCAAGCGCATCGGCATCACCCGCGCGCATCTGGAAGAGGACGCCGGCAAGTCGGTGCATGAGGGTTTCCAGAAGTCCTCGGGCATCGACCTGAACCGCGCCGGCACGCCGCTGATCGAGATCGTCTCCGAGCCGGACATCCGCACCGCAGCCGAAGCGGTGGCCTATCTGAAGAAGCTGCACCAGATCGTCGTTTATCTGGGCATCTGCGACGGCAACATGCAGGAAGGCAGTTTCCGCTGCGACGCCAACGTGTCGGTTCGCAAGGTCGGCGCGCCGAAGTTCGGCACCCGCACCGAGACCAAGAACGTCAACTCGTTCCGCTACGTCGAAAAGGCGATCGAGTACGAGATCGAGCGGCAGATCGAAGTGATCGAGGCCGGCGGCACGATTCGTCAGGAAACCCGGCTGTTCAACCCGGACACCGGCGAGACGCGGGCGATGCGTTCCAAGGAAGACGCCAACGACTACCGCTACTTCCCGGACCCGGACCTGTTGCCGGTGGTATGCACGCCGGAGTACATCGACGCGATTCGCGGCAGCCTGCCCGAACTGCCGGACGCCAAGCGCGCCCGTTTCGAGAAGGACTTCGGCCTGTCCGACTACGACGCCAAGACGCTGACCTCGTCGCGTGAACTTGCGGCCTATTACGAGGCCGTGGTCGCCGCCAGTGGCGCGGAAGCCAAGCTGTGCGCCAACTGGGTGGCTACCGACCTGCTCGGCGCGCTGAACAAACTGTCGAAGGACATCACCGAATCGCCGATCAGCGCCGATGCGCTGGCCGGCATGCTCAAGCGCATCGCCGACAAGACCATCAGCGGCAAGCTCGCCAAGGATGTCTTCGAAGCGATGCTCAACGGCGAGGGCTCGGCCGACGACATCATCAAGGCCAAGGGGCTGGTGCAGATCACCGACGAGTCGGCGATCATCGCCGCCATCGACGACGTGATCGCCAGGAACCCGCAGCAGGTCGCCGACTACCGCTCGGGCAAGGACAAGCTGTTCGGCTTCTTCGTCGGCCAGGCGATGAAGGCGACCCAGGGCAAGGCCAATCCGGATGCGCTGAACCGCCTGCTCAAGGAACGCCTCGCCGGCTGATCCGCGCCATGAACCAGCTGATTCCGTTCCAGTTCGCGAACCACATCGCGCATGGCGCCTTCGTCGTCATCGACGAAGGCGTGGCGGCGATGATGGATCACCGCGCCTATCCGCCGTCGGTGCGCGAGCTGATCGGCCAGGCGCTGGCGGCGATGCCGCTGCTGGCCACGCACACCCGCTTCGAAGGCCGCATCAACCTGCAGTTCCAGAGCGAGCAGGCGATCAAGCTGCTGGTCGCCCAGGTGCTGCAGGCCGAGGCCGCGCCGCTGACCGTGCGGGCGATGGCGAAGGTGTCGAGCGTGGTGGACAGGGACGAGGCGAATCTCGGCTATCGCGACATGCTCAGCCACGGCATCCTGGCGCTGATGCTGGAGCCGTCGGACAGCGATCAGCCGTCGCGGCAGGCGATGGTGCCGATCGATGGCGCGAGCCTCGCCGAATCGCTGGAAGGCTATTTCGACCAGAGCGAGCAGTTGCCAACGCTGATCCGCCTCGGCGCCACCCGCGACCGCGTGGTCGGCTTCATGCTGCAGCGCCTGCCGCTGGAGCACACCAAAGCGACTCAGGACGTCTGGGAACACCTGTCGATTCTCGCCGGCACGCTGAACGCCGACGAACTGCTCGGTGCGCCGCCGGAAACGCTGATGCGCCGGCTGTTCGCCAACGAGGACTGGGGCTTCCAGGCGCCGCAGGCGATCAATGTCAGCTGCCGCTGCTCGCGCGAAGGCATCTCGCTGCTGCTGCTGTCGCTGGGCCGCGAGGAGGTCGACAAGATCGTCACCGAGCAGGGCAAGGTCGAAGTCACCTGCGAGTTCTGCGGCAAGGCCTACGTCTATTCGCGCAGCGACGCCGCCACGCTGTTCGTCGCCGAAGGCAGCGAGCAGTCCGTGCTCAAACACTAGTGCAGCGCGTACAAGAAATCGTCGGCGCTGTGCCGCGTCTCGCGGCGCGACTCGGCGTTGCGAATCGTCGCCATAGAACAACTATGGCTCCTCATCGCGCCTTGATTCGCACTGCGATCCGTCGCCACATCACCAACGCTTTCTTGTGTGCGCCGCACTCATGATCGTCCCTACCTACGAGGTCGCCGCTTCCGGCATCCCGATGGCCGGCAAGGGCCTGTTCCTCGCCGAGGATGTCGCGAAGGGCCGGGTGATCATCGCCCCGGACAACATCCACACGGTCTGGCCGGAAACGAAGCTGCGCCAGTTCCCGGCCGATTCGATCGAGGCCGAATCGAGCGTCCGCTGGTTCGAGGACTGGTATTCGCTGACGCCGGAATGGTCGGACGAGTGCTACGTCAACCACAGCTTCGCGCCGACCGCGCTGTGGCATCTCGGCTTCATCTTTGCCGCTACCGATCTCGCTGCCGGGACCGAAGTGACCGTCGATTACCAGCTGGTGATCGGCAGCGGCGAAGTGATGCCATTCAGGGACTCGCTGACCGGTCGAGAGATCGTCGGCCTGCCGTGGCAGGACAACCTGCGGCTGTCGGCCGCCGCGTTGCTGCAGCTGATCGGCTGACAGCAGCGGCACGGCGAAGATGACTGCGTGATTGATGGAAGATCGCAGCCGGAAACCGGCCGCGGCGTCTCGTCGCAGATGCGCCAGCCGTCGTCGAAGCGAACGGTGTCGATGCCATCGAGCGGCGGCCGCGCCAAGCTGGTGCTCAAGGCGCGCACGGCCGGCCACGGGCCGGCGGCGGCCGATCCGGGCTGCCAGGTGGTGCTGGCCGCGCGCGGCAGCGAACTGAGCGTCGGGCTCGATCGCGCCGCAGGCGGGCTGGCGAAGTCGGCCAAGGCCGGCGCCGATGTCGTCCGCAGCACGGTGATCCGGATCAGCAGCGTCGCCCTCCAGCACCAGGCCGAGACCGGAAAGCCTGGTCCCTGGTATGACAGGCAGAAGCGCTGGTTCATCAACTTCCAGCCAGATCCCGAAGGCCGCAAGCTCACCATCAAGGCCACGCTGAACCGCAAGCCGGCGGCCTGAAGCTGCACTTCAGCTGGCGGCCGACCGGAACAACGGCAGGGTCGCCGACGGCGGCGTCGACCTGCGGCACGAGGTCGCCCACCGAGCACCCGGTGACCCGGCTTGCCGGCAAGCTGAGCTGGACCTGGAAGCAGATCCCGGTGGCGCTGGAGGTGCAGGACCGTCCGGCGCGCAAGGACTTCCTGCACCTGTCGGCGGTCACCGATGGCGACGGTGCGGCGATGCGCGAACTGCAGCTGTCGTGCTGCGCTGGCGATCGCTTCCTGCCGATGGCTTGCAGTGCCGAGGACCCGCATCTGGCGAAGTACATCGACAGTCACGCCAAGCTCGGCGCGCGCAAGCCGGTGGCCTGCAGCCATCCGATCGCCATCAGCGCCGACATCCTCAGCCCGCCACTGCAGGGCGGGTCGCTTGAAGGGTGCCAACGACTACCTGGGCGAGCGCAGCGGCCGGCCGCCCCGGCTGCTCGCGGTCCACGATTCGAACTGCTGGCGCTGGCGGCGCCGCAGCGTGTCGCCGGCCTCGATGCCATCCGGCTCGAGCTGGCCGCGCCGCTGCAGCTCGATCTCAAGGATCCGCGCCGGCGGCGCTCGACGGTCGGCATCAGGCCTGGCGGGTGATCGGTGACCGGATCGCCGGCCCTTGGCCTTGCGCCGACCCGGTCTCCGACTGCCGGCGGCTACCAGTGGTCGCCGATCGGATGCCGGCAGCCGTCGTTGGCGCAGCTGCCGGCGAGCCCCCGATAGTGGGTGCAGCGGCAGCCGGCACGGGCGCAGGCGCCGAAGCCGAACTGCAGGCTGGCGGCGTCGTCGACGGCGGCTGGCGCCTGCCGCCACGACGGCGGCCACGGCTGCTGCCGGGCCGACGGCGGTGACACCGGCGGCAACGGCCGGGCTCCGGCGGCATTGCAGGAAACGGTCATCGTCGCGACTCCTGATGGCTGCAAGGCACTGCGACGGCGTCCGGCGACACCCCGGACGCCGTCGACCGATCAGTCGTGCCGCTGCTGGCGCCGCCGGCGCCAGCCGGCTGCGGCGCCGCCGGCGAGCAGCAGCAGCCCGCCGAAGGCACCGCCGCCGCCCTTGCCGGGTGCGGCGCTGACGGTCAGCGTGACGCTGCGGCTGGCAGTGCCGCCGGCGCCGCTGCAGGCCAGCGTGTAGGTCTGCACGCCGGTGGCAGTCGGCGTCACGCTCAGCGTGCCGCTGGTGGTCCGCGTTCCACTCCAGTCGCCGCTCGCGGTGCAGGCGCTGGCGTCGGTCGATGACCAGCTGAGCGTGGCGCTGGCGCCGGCCGTCAGGCTGGCCGGGGTGATCGCCAGCGTCACCGTCGGCGCAGCGGGCGGCACCGGATTGACGGTGACCGTGGCCGTTGCGCTTGCCGTGCCACCGCCGCCGGTGCAGCTCAGGATGTAGCGGGCGGTGCCGGTCGTGATCGGCGTGATGGCGGTGTTGCCGCTGACCGCCCGTGCGCCGCTCCAGTCGCCGCTGGCGGTGCAGGCGGTCGCATCGCTGCTCGACCAGGTCAGGGTCGAACTGCCGCCCAGCGTCACGGTGGCCGGTGCGGCGGCGATGGTCACCGTCGGTACCGGCAGCAGCGGCGGATCGTTGACGGTGACGGTTGCCGTGGCGCTGGCGGTGCCGCCGGCGCCGGTGCAGCTCAGCGTGTAGCCGAGGCTGCCGCCGCTGTCGGGGGTCACCACCTGATTGCCGGTGGTCGCCTTGGCACCCGTCCAGGCGCCGCTGGCGGTGCAGCTGCTGGCATTGCTGGTGGTCCAGCTGATCGTCGAGGTGGCGCCCAGGATGATCGTGGTCGGCGCAGCGCTGATGGTCACCGTCGGTGCCGGGGCGCTGACCGTCACCGTCGCCGAGGCGTTGGCCGTGCCGCCGGCTCCGGTGCAGCTCAGCGTGTAGGTCGCCGTGCCTGCTGCGGCCGGGGTGACGCTGGCGCTGCCGCTGGTGGCGCGGGAGCCGCTCCAGCTGCCGCTGGCGGTGCAGGCGGTGGCGTTGGTCGACGACCAGGTCAGGTTCGATGAAGCACCGAGCACCAGGCTGGCCGGGTTGGCGGTCATCGACACCGTGGGCGCTGCGGCGGTCGGCGTGGCGCTCGCCTCGTTGGAGAACTGCGTTTCGCCGAGCGCGTTGACCGCGGTGATGGTGAAGTAATACGCCGTGCCGGCGGTCAGGCCGGTCGCCGAGTAGCTGCCGGTCAGGCCGGCGGCGGTGATGCCGGTGGCGATCGGCGTACTGCCCTGACCGCCCGGCGTCGTCGCCCGGTAGACGTTGTAGCTGACCGCGCGCGGCGCCACCGGCCAGTTCAGCGTGACGCTGCCGATGCCTGCCGCTGCGCTCAGCGTGCCGACCCGGTCGGCCGGGCCGCTGATGGCGATCACGCTGCCGAAGTTGAAGCTGCCATCGCTGCGGGTCGGCACATAGAGATCGCCGTCGGCGGCCTGGATCGGCTCGTCCTCCAGACCGTCCTCGTTGGCAAGGCTGGCGGATTGGTAGACCACTGCGTACTGGCCCTGCGGGGTCAGCCGGTAGACCACGCCACGGCTGTCATTGAAGCTGATGTTCGACGCGGTGCCGTAGAAATTCCCGTCGCGGCCGAGCAGCAGCGGGCTGCGCGGGTTTTCGCCCGGCGCGCCGCTACGGAAGGTGTACAGCGTCGAAAACGCGCCATCCAGCGTCACCCGGTACACGGTGCCGCCCGCGGTGGAACCGCCGCCGGCCGTGGTGCCGTACAGCGCGCCGTCGGCACCCTGGATCACGCCGGCCGCCGGGCCGCCGCCCTCGCTCGCATCGCCCCGGAAAGCGTGCAGCACGGTGACCACGCCGGCCGGGGTCAGCCGGTACAGCGTGCCGGCGTTGTTGGCGCCGAAACTGGTGGTGGTGCCGTAGAAGTTGCCGTCGCTGGCCTGCAGCAGCTTGCCCAGCGGCTGGTTGCCGGTGGTGGCGAGATCGAAGCTGTGCAATGGCGTGTAGCTGCCGGTCGGGGAGACCCGGAAGATCGTGCCGCTGCCCGTGCCGCTGCCGCCCTCGCTGGTGGTGCCGTAGAACAGACCGTCGCTGCCCAGGGTCAGCGCGGCTTTCGGACGCAGGCCGTTGGCACCGCCGGTGAAGCTGTAGAGGGTCGAGAAATCACCGTCCGCGGTGATCCGGTATATCGAGCCCAAGCCATTGCTGCCGCCCAGTTCCGCCGCGCCGTAGAACGCGCCGTCCGGACCGGCGATCACGCCCGATTCGGGCAGGCCGCCGGGGCTGAACTGATGCAGCGTGCTCAGCGTGCCGCTGGCCGTCACCCGGAAGATCGAGCCGCCGTAGCCTTTCGGCGTGCCCGCGGCGGTGACGCCGTAGAAGCTGCCGTCCGCCGCCTGCAGCAAGGCACCGCTGGCCGTGCGGCCTTCGCTCGGCGGGGCCGAGAAGGTGGCGATGCGGGTGATGCTGCCGCCGCTGGTGACGCGGAATACGGTGCCGCTGCCCACCGACGGCGTCGACGGATTGGACGGCGTGGTGCCCGCCGGCACCAGACCGGCGCTGATCGTCGTGCCGTAGAACGCGCCGTCGGCCCCGAGCGTCAAGGCCGCATCCGGGCCGCTGCCGTCGGCGTGGCGGCCGGCGCTGTCGTAGGTGAAGCAGGACAGCGTGGTCAGCACGCCTGCCGGGGTCAGCCGGTAGACGGTGCCGGCCGGGCCGAGTGCCCCGCTGCCGGCGCAGCCTGGCGCGGCATTGGTCGGCACCGCGCTTTCGGTGGTGCCGTAGAAATTGCCGTCCGGGCCGGTGATCAGGCCCGACGCCGGATAGATGCCGGTATTGGCGGCGTCGACGCTGGTGTCGGCGATGAAGCGGAACAGCACGGTGAAGGTGCCGGCCGGGGTGATCCGGAACGCGCTGCCGTTGTAGACGCTGCCGGACGTCGAGGTGCCGCCGCCGGCGGCGTTGGTGCCGTAGAGATTGCCGTCGGCACCTAGCGCGAGCCGGCCGATCGGCCGATTGCCTTCGCCGGC
This sequence comes from Gammaproteobacteria bacterium, assembly GCA_026398815.1. GTDB lineage: Bacteria > Pseudomonadota > Gammaproteobacteria > Nevskiales > Nevskiaceae > Nevskia. The sequence continues at coordinate 55,681 of JAPLSA010000028.1, read as the reverse complement.
GGTCATGCTGTGCAGCGTGGTGAAGCTGCCGCCGGTGGTGATCCGGAACACCGTGCCGCAGGCATTGCAGCCATCGCCGCCGCCGGTGCCGCCGAACACGGTGCTGCCGTAGTAGGCACCATCGGCACCGAGCGTCAGTGATGACTGCGGATCGTTGCCGCCAGCCGGATTGCTGCTGGCGAAGCCGTGCAGCAGCACATGAACGCCGGTCTTGCTCAGGCTGTAGACGCTGCCGACATCGTTGCTGCCGCGGCCGGTGCGCGTGGTGCCGTAGAACAGGCCATTGGCGTTCTCGACCAGACTGCCGGACGGCGCGCAGCCGCGCTCGCAGTCGAAGCTGTGGATGATCCGGTACTCGCCGGCATCGGCACCGGACAGGATCAGGCGATAGACACCGCCGTTGCCCTTGGCACCGCCCGCTGCGGCGACGCCGTACAGCGCGCCGTCGCTGGCGATGATCGGCGTGCCGCGGGCCCCGGAAAGATCGTTGATCGTGGTGCCGGCGAGGTCAAGCGCCCTGCCGCCGTTGAACCAGTGCAGCGCGGTGTAGCTGCCGTCGGTGCCATAGCGGGCGAGCACCGTGCCGTCGTTGAGCAGGCCGCTGGTCGCGACATAGACGCTGCCGTCCGGCCCACGCAGCGCGCCGTTGCTGTTCGAGGAACCGCCCGAGCCATAGAAGCTTCCGCCCTGGCGGGCATCGTTGGAATGCAGGCCGAGCGAGTAGACGACACGGGCAGCCGCCTGGGCCGGCACCGCAGTGATCGCCGCAGCGGCCAGCGTCAGCCAGCCGACCACCGCCGCCAGCCAGTGCCGGGCTTGCCGTCCCGGCCGGGGCGCTGCTGCCCGGTATCCCTTGTCTGCCATCCGTTTCATGTCCGCTCTCCCAGGAGTTCTGCCGCGAGGTCTGCTGCGTGGTCGTTCGGCACCGGCTTGCAGCGATCGGGGTGGATGATGGAAATTGCGGGGCTGGCAATCCTGACCAAATTCGGAATTGTTCAGAATTCTCGGGAAACCGAACGACATCAAGGCCTTGCGACTTTCGGCCGGCACCCTAAAGAGACGCCCAGGCAATGACCCAGCCGCTCGACAAGCCCGCGCCCGGCAGCCCGATCCTGTGGCGCTTCGGGCGCGTGCAGTTCGACGAGGCCAGCTTGAGCTTGACGGTCGACGGCGTCGTCGTGCCGCTCGAATACCGGCCGCAGGAACTGCTGCGCCTGCTGCTCGCCCATGCCGGCGACGTGGTCACCAAGGACGAGATCCTCGACGCCCTGTGGCCGGGCCGGATCGTCACCGAGGCCAGCTTGACCAAGTGCGTCGGCCGCCTGCGCCAGGCGATCGGCGACAGCGAGCAGCTGCTGATCCGCACCGTCTACGGCTATGGCTACCGGCTGGCCGCCGATGTCAGCAGCCAGGCGAGCGGCCGCGGCGAGCTGACCGCGCTGGCGACCGCACACGGCTTCGGCTTTGCAGCCGGCGAGGCGATCCCGCTGCGGCCGCACTGGCAGTTCCGCCAGCGCCTCGGCGGCGGCGGTTTCGGCGAGGTCTGGCTCGGCGAGCACGCCAAGACCCACGCGCCGCGGGTGTTCAAGTTCGCCGCCGACGGTGCGCCGACCACTGCGCTGAAACGCGAGATCACGCTGTTCCGCCTGCTCAACGACACACTCGGGCCGCGCGACGACCTGGCCCGCATCCTCGACTGGCAGCTTGATGCCGCGCCGCATTTCATCGAACTCGAATACAGCCCCGAAGGCAGCCTGCAGCAATGGGCCGAAGCGAAGGGCGGGCTGGCAGCGCTGTCACCGGCGACCCGCCTGCGCCTGGTCGCCGAGATCGCCGATGCGCTGGCGGCGATCCACAGCGCCGGCGTGCTGCACAAGGACCTGAAGCCCGGCAACGTGCTGATCCGGCTCGATGGCGAAGGCCTGCCGCACGTCCGGCTCAGCGATTTCGGCAGTGGCCGGGTGTTCGATGCCGGCCAGCTCGACGCGCTCGGCATCACCCGCATGGGTTTCACCCAGACCGGGATCGGCGATGGCAGCGCCAGCGGCACACCGCTGTATCTGGCGCCGGAACTGCTGGCCGGCCAGCCGCCGTCGGCGCGTGCCGATGTCTATGCCCTTGGCGTGATGCTCTACCAGATGGTGGTCGGCGATTTCCGCCGGCCGCTGGCGCCGGGCTGGGAAAACGATGTCGCCGACCAGCTGCTGCGCGAGGACATTGCTGCGGCCGCCTCCGGCGATCCGGCTGTGCGGCTTGGCGAAGCGGCGCAGCTGGCGCTGCGGCTGCGCAGCCTCGATCTGCGGCGGCTCGAACAGGCGCGCGATCTGGCGGTGCAGGCCCATGCCCGCGATCTCGAGCAGCGGCTGGCCCGTGCCCAGGCGCGACGTGGCCTGCTGCGGGCGCTGGCGGCGACCCTGCTGCTCGGCTTCGCGGCCAGCACCGCGCTGTACTTCCGCGCTGAAGGCGAAAGCCGGCGCGCCGAAGCGCAGGCGCAGGCGGCCCAGGCGGTCACCGATTTCCTGACCCGCAACCTGCTGTCGGCGGCCAATCCGCTGATCAGCGCCGACCCCGATATCCGCCTGCGCGCGCTGATCGGCCCTGCGGCCGATGAACTCAAGCGCAGTTTCCCGGCCGATTCCCTGCCGGCGGCAGCGATTGCCGATGCCATCGGCCAGATCTACAGCGGCTTCGACGATCCGGCCCTGGCGATTCCGTTGCTGGAATCGGCGGTCGAGCAGCGCCGTCGCCTGCTCGGCGACACGGCGGCTGACACCCGGGCGGCGCAGCTGCACCTGCTCGCTGCCTACGAGAACGCCAACGAGCTGCAGCGCGAACGGGCGCTGGCACAGGCGGTGCTCGCCCATGGACCGCTTGACGCCGCCACCGAGCTGACCGCGCGGCAGGCGCTGATCGCCGTCGACTGCGGCCTGCGCGGCGTGGCCGCCGCCTGCCTCGAGCCGGAACTGGCGATGGTCGCCGAGCTGCGCCGGCGGCTCGGGAACGATCACGAACTGACGCTGCAGACCGAAGACAACCTGGCCTTCTATCTCGCCGAGGCGCAGCGCTTCGACGACGCGCTGGCGCTGGCGCGGTCGGTGCTCGGCAAGACCCTTCGGCAGCACGGTGAACGGCACATCCTGTCGGTGTCGCGCCGGCGCAGCCTCGGCACCGTGCTGAACATGGCCGGTCGGGTCGACGAGGCGATCGCCGAGCAGCGGGCGGCGCGCGAAGCGGCGCTGGCGATCAGTGGCGGTCGCGAGACCCAGTACAGCGTTACCGCCGCCAATGGCCTCGCTTATGCCTATTCCGTGTCCGGCGCCAACGCCGAGGCGCTACCGCTGTTCCAGCGCTATCTCGATTTCCAGCGTCAGCACGGCGTGCCGACTGATACGCCGAAGCTGGCCCGCAGCCTGAACAATGTCGCGCTGACCCTGATGCGTCTGGGCCGCGCGGCCGAAGCGCTGCCGCTGGCCCGCGAGGCGCTGAAGATCGACCACGACAGCGTTGGCCCGGACCATCCGGACAGCCTGCTGCACGGCATGAACCTGGCGCTGATCGCCGATGCCGCCGGTCGCGGCAGCGAAGCCGAAGCGCTGGCCCGGGCCGCACTCGCGGGTGCCCGTCGCCAGTACCGCGATGGCGAATGGGATCTCGGCTGGTACACGCTGAAGCTTGGTAGCCTGCTGGCGGCCCACGGCCGCAAGAGCGAAGCCCGGACGCTGCTCGACGAAAGCCTGGCCACCTTCACCCGCACGCTCGGCGCCGACAACGACAACACCCGCAAGGCCCGCGAAGCGATCGCCGGCCTGTAGCCGGTGCCGGAAAACGGAAAGGCGCCGAAGCGCCTTTCCGTTTTCCGATCGCGGCTTTGACGAAGCCGCGCTGGCGAGCGTGATCAGTCGTCGTTGAGGATGGTGCCGATGCCCTGGCCGTCGGCGATCGTCGCGCCGCCGGTGGGATTGCTCAGATTGACGAAGAAGGTCTCGTTCGGCTCGACCGCCGTGTCGCCCCGGATCGGCAGGCTGGCGGTGCGCGAGGTCTGGCCCGGCGCGAAGCTCAAATTTACCGTGCCGCCGGTGTAGTCGGAGCCGGCGGTGGCCGTGCCGTTGGCGGTCGTCGCAGTGACCCCCACGGTGCCGCTCGCCGCCGCCGACAAGGTCACCGTGAAGGTGATGTTGCGGGTGCCGCTGTTGCCTTCGGGGACCGAGACGTCGTTGATCCACAGGCTCGGTGCCGCAGGCGCATCGTCATCGATGATCGTCGCCACGCCCTGGCTGTCTGCAATCGTCAGGCCGACCGGCGACGACAGGTTGGCGAAGAAGGTTTCGTTCCCTTCCGGCATCGTGTCGCCGTTGATCGTGATGCTGCGCGTGCGCGAAGTCTGCCCGGCGGCGAAGGTCAACGTGCCGGAGCTGCTGACATAGTCGCTTCCGGCCGTCGCGGTGCCCGGTGCTGTCGCGATGCGCACGCTGGTGGTGCTGCCGGACGGCGCCGGCGACGACAGCGTGACGGTGAAGGTGACGGTTTTCGTACCGCTGTTGCCTTCGATGACGCTGACATCGTTGATGCTCGCGCTCGGCAGCGACACCGCATCGCAGACCGACGGCGTGATGCCGAGCGAGAACGCCCGCACGCTGCCGGTGTCGGCGGCCGCGAAATCCTGCACCTGCAAGGTCCAGGTGCCGGCCGCGCTCTTGCCGTCGAAGGCGCTCAAGGCGGCGTTCGGCTTGAAGCTGCCGGTGTACGGCGCGCTGCCGGTGGTCTGGATGCTGCCGCCGGTGCTGTCGTCGTCGAGCAGCGTCTGGCAGAAGTTGTTGCCACCGGCGCCGACATTGCTGATCACCGGCACCACGGTGCCGTCCGGTCCCAGCAGCCGTACCTGCAGATCGCCGAGATAGGTGTGGTCGATGCCCACCGTCGTGGCGCCGGCCGCTGCGCTGCAGGTGCTGCCGTCAATGCTCAGGTCGATGTCACCGATCACGCCCGACAGCGTCGGCACCGCGACCGGCAGGCTGGCATTGGCGCCCGGGCCGGTGTTGCTGCCGTCGGCAATGGCGACCACCGGGCCGCTGTAGCGGAAGGTCTGGCGACTGCCGAGGTTGCCGGTCGAGGTGGTCAGCGGGAACGGCTGCGGGCTGTTGGCGCCGGTGTAGGCCGCCGTCAGCAGCAGCGCCAGCGGACGACCGCAGAGGTAGTTCGACTCGACCCGGAAGCGGAACGCCGTGCTGTTGGCGGCGCTGGCGTTCGGTGCCAGGTTCGGGTAGCTCGACACGCTGTCGAGGATGGTCAGTCCGGTGGTCGACGGCGCGCTCAGCGTGCCGCTGACCGACGCGGCGGTGGCCGCGCCGACGTTGCGCAGCGGGATCGACACCGACCAGGTCTCGTTCGGCTCGATGGCGTTGTCGCCATCGCCCGACACCTGCGTGTAGACCGCGTTGCCGACCGCCAGCACCGCCTGCGGCGTGGCGCCGACCGAGGCCAGCGCCGGCCCCGGCATGACGATGCCGAAGCCGGTCGAGCGATCGACGCCCGGCGCTTCGATGTCGATCGCCGTCGAGGTCAGCGCGGTGCGGACCTGGGCCGGCGTCAGGGTCGGCGCGCCGGATTTCAGCAGCGCGGCGATCGCGGCGGCATGCGGCGCGGCGGCCGAGGTGCCGTAGAAGGTGCTGAAGCCGGGCGCCGAGGTGCTGACGCCGTCGGCGGCGGTCAGGTCCGGCTTCTGGCGCAGCGTGCCGCCGGTGGTGCTGCGATTGCCGGGCGTGATCTCCGCGCCGTTCGGCCGCAGGATGATCCGGCGCGGGCCGTCGGAGCTGAAACTTTCGGTGGCGTTGACGGCGGTGAAGGCGTTCGGGAACGGCCCCGGCGGCGTGCTGCCGTCGAACGGTGTCGCCGCCGGCGTCGCCGCCAAGCTGAAGGCGGCGGCGGCCGCGCTGTGACCGCGCGTGGTGCCGGCGGTGCTGAGCGCCGGATCGACCTTCCCCCGGAAAGCGATCAGGTTGAACATCGGCGGCGCGGTCGGGCCGGCGGCGAAGCGGTTGACGACCAGCCGGCTGCCGCTCGGCACGTTGCTCACGCGCTCGTAGGCGCGGTCGTTGCCGCCGCTGCCGTTCTGGCGGCTCATCGACGAGCCGGTGACCGAGCTCAGCGCGCCGTCGAGCACGTAGAGGTCGTAATCGGTGGCGGCGGTGCCGCCGCTCAGCGTGTAGTGCTCGGCCCAGGTCAGGATCGCGCCGGCCGAAGCGGCCGCGGTCACCCGCAGGGAATTGCCGCCGTCGCCGAAGTCGTGCAGCGGCCCTACGCCGGCCAGCGGCGTCGGGTTCGCGGCAGTGCTGGCCTTGAAATCGCCTTCCCAGGTGCCGGAAGTGCCGTCGGTCTTGTTGCCCTCGTTGCCGGCCGAGGAGAAATACAGCACGCCGGCAGCGGTCACGTCGTTGACCGCCACGGCCACCGGTCCGTCCTGGAATGGCGATTCGTCGAAATAGAGGATGTCGTCGACGATCACCGTGCAGCCGCTGGCGGCCAGCGCACGGATGTTGTCGGCGAAGCTGGCTTCGCTGATGAAGGCGGTGGCGAAGCCGAGCGCGGCGCCGGGCGCCAGGTCGTGGATGATCTCCAGCATCGCCGTGCCTTCATCGCCGGTGCCGGACTGGCCTGGCAGCACGTCGACGGCCGGCAGGTCGCCGCTGGCCTGCGCGGCGGCCAGCGAGGTCACGCCGTCGGACAGCACGCAGACCTTCTGGCCGGCGCCGTTGGCGCCATAGCTGGCCCGCGCCAGATTGGCGGCATGTGCCTCGATGCCTTCCGAGCGGTCCAGCGCGTGGGTCGTGGCCGGCACCGCATCGGCAATCAGCGTCACCTGCTTGAGCGCGGCAAGCGCCATCAGGTCGGCCAGCGGAACGCGCGCGCGGATCGTCTGGTGGCGGTAGGCGGCGTCCTTCGCCGATACCAGCACCGCCTTCAGCTCGACGAGCTTGTGCAGCACGGCGTCGGTGTCGTCGCGGCCGGCGATGCCGATGTCGACCGTGTAGCGGCCGTCCTTGCCGGCCGCCAGATACTGGTAGGCGGGCAGCTGCGCCAGCCTTGTGTCGCCGCGCTGCCGGAGCAGCGCCATGTACAGCGCGGTGTCGAGCTTGTCTTCGATCGCCGTGCGCGCCTGCTTGATCTGCTGCAGCGTGGCGATCTGCGTGGCGGCGCTGGCCTGCAGCGTCGGCGCCGCCTGGGCTTGCGCGGCGCCGGCCAGCAGCAGCGCGCCCGCTGCGGCCGTGGTGGTCATCCATCCGCAACGGTTCAGTCCCCGCTGACGTCGGCTGTTGTTATCCATGCTGTGTTGCCTCCCGAAATGGTGTTCGAACCGCGCTGCGGCATCCGGCTCGCAGGCTGCGCCGGTGTAGCACGGTGCCGCCACGGTGTGATCTGTACGTCATCGCAAGGTGTGTCGTTTGTCACCATTTGCTCGCGGAATTCGCTGCCAGCGATTGGCCAGGGGCTTGTTCCTGGAAAATCCGCAGGACGCAGTTCCGGCGGTCCCGCACCGGCGACCCGTATCCAGCTTCCTCGGCCGGCTGCTCCCTCATTCCGCTCGCCGCCTCCGTGACGATCAACCCCGTGGTGACGAATGCCGGCAAGACGCCGCTGATCTGGCGATTTGCGAACGCGGTATCGAACGGGCGGACGCTGGAGCTGCGGGTGAGGGGCGCGCTGGTGCAGCTGGAGCGCAAGCCGGTGGAACTGCTGCGCAATGCCAACGAAGTGGTCACCCGGATGAGCTCCTGAAAGCGGTGTGGCCGGGCCGGATCGCCACCGAAGCCTCGCTGTCGTGGAGCCGGCGACGCCGGCGTTGCCAGCTGTGTCGAGGCCACGCCTTCCGCACCGCTGCGGCAGCGGCCAAAGAAAAGGGCTGCCGGATGAATCTCCGGCAGCCCTTGGCTTGCGCTCAAGGTGGCGGCACAGCCGCCACGGTGGCCCGGCTCAGGTGCCGTTGCCCGACAGGTTGATGACGGTCGGGCTGTCCGGAGCATTGCTGGTGATAGTCACCGAGCCCGGTCGCGCGCCGGTGGCGGTCGGCCGGAAGGTGCCGGTCAGCGCGCAGGTGGCGCCAGGTGCCAGCGAGCGCGGGCAGTTGCTGGTGCCGGCGTAGTCGCCGGTCAGGCGGATGCCGGTGATCGCCAGCGGTGCAGTGCCGGAGCTGGTGATGACCAGCGAACGCTCGGGGCTCGAGGTGCCGACCCGGACATTGCCGAAGTTGTAGCTGCGGGTCTGCACGGTGATGCCCGGCACGCCGGCGGCGGCGTCGTCATTGACGATGGTGCCGATGCCCTGCGCATCGGCGATCGTGGCGCCGGTGGGGCTGCTGAGGTTGACGAACAGCGTTTCGTCCGGCTCGACCGTGGTGTCGCCGTTGATGGTCACCGACACCGTCCGCGTCAGCTGGCCGGCGGCGAAGCTCAGGCGGCCGCTGGTGGCGACGTAGTCCGAGCCGGCGGTGGCCGTGCCGTTGGCGGTGGCGTAGCCGACCGACACTTCGCTGGCGGCGGCTTCCGACAGCCGCACCGTGAAGGTCATCAGCGAGGTCCCGGCATTGCCTTCGGTCAGGCGGGCGTCGTTGATCGAGAACGCACGCAGCGGTGCCGTTAGCTCGATGGTATCGGTGACCGGATCGGCCGCCTGGCCGGCGCGGTTGCGGAACTGCACGGCCACGGTCTTGGTGCCCGGGGCACTGGACAGGGTCACGCTCTTACTCGTCGCGTACGGCTCCCAGCTTTCGGTATCGACCACGCCGTCGGCGGCGACGCGCATGTCGAGGATGCCGGTTTCCGCGTCGGCGGCCGACAGCGTCAGCGTCACGTTGGTGGAGGTGGTCGAGGCGGCGCCGTTGTTGATGCTCACCGAGCCGGTCGGCGCGGTCTTGTCGGAGTACACCGTGTAGCCGCCGAAGCCGCCGATCTTGTTGGTGACCACGATGCCGGCGAAGCCGGTGGCGGGCGGCGTGAAGCTGATCGATTCGGCGGCACCGGAGCCGCCGGCGCTGGAAATGGCGGCGGCGGCCGAACGGCTGCGCACCCAGGTCGAGGAATCCGGCGTCGAGGTGAAGGCCAGCAGTTCGAGATCGTTGACACCGGTCGGCACCACGCGGATGAACTGCGGGACACCGGCGGTGACCTGTGCATCGTAGATGCGCAGCACGTGGGTGCCGTCCATCACATCGTCGAGCTGGTTGTTGAGCACCCGGCCCGGAATCGAGGCTTCGATCCGGTAGCGCCCGGTGCCATTGCCGAAGATGCTGGCCTGCGGGTAGTCGACGCCCTGCGGACGGCGGCTGATGTTGTTGTCCTGCGCGATGATGTCGATGGTCCCGGCACCGAAGCCGCTACTCGCCAGCTGCCCGTTACCGATACCGGAATCGAACAGCTGCAGGTCGACATCGAGCGCGGCGTTGTCCGGCCGCACGGCGACGGCCGACCAGTAGCTGCGGTTGGCGTTGTAGTTGAAGCCGTGCGGAATCGGCCGCGGCTGGCGGTATTCGCGCGGCACGAAATCGGTCAGCGTCACATTGTTCAGGTTGGCGGCGGCCAGCACGTCGATCCGCCGCTTGACCCGGTTGCCGGCACCGGCGCGGGTATCGGTGATCGGCTTGCCGGTGTTCAGCAGCAGCGAGCGGGTCTCGGACACCGACCGGTTCTGCTGCGACTGCAGCAGCGCGAAGGCAGCGGCCACATGCGGCGTCGCCATCGAGGTGCCGCTCTTGATGCCGAAGGCGCTGGTCGGCACCGACGAAGTGATGTCGCTGCCCGGCGCCAGCATGTCGAGGTAGTCGACGCTGTTCGAGTAGCTGGCAACGGTATCGTCCTTGTTGGTGGCACCGATCACCACGGCCGAGGAAATGCAGCCCGGCGTGCTGACCGAATCGGTGTAGCCGTTGTTGCCGGAGGCGATCACGGTGGCGATGCCGGCCGCGCGCAGGTTGTCGATGGCCGGCTTGCGCGAATCGGAATCGCAGAAGCCGGTATTGCGACCACCGCCGAGGCTCATGTTGACGGCGGCGATCGAGTAGTTGAAGCGCTGGCTGTAGACGTACTCCAGCGCTGCCACCTGGTCGTCAGTGCGCGACAGCGTGCAGGGGCTGGACTTGCCGAGGTTGGTGCAGTCGCTGCCGGTGAACCGGGTGAAGACCTGCACCGGCATTACCCGGGCGCTGCGGGCAATGCCCTCCAGCGAGGTGAAGCCGGCCTGGGAGGCACCAGTGGCGATGCCGGCCACGTGGCTGCCGTGGTCGCAGCCCGGTGCGTAGGTGCAGGCGGCAGCGGAGCCGGCGCCGGACTGGCGCGAGGTGCCGTTCGGGCAATTGCCGTTGCCCGAGAAGCAGGATTCGGCCACATAGGCGCGCAGGAACGGATGGTTCAGGTCGATGCCGGTGTCGAGCACCGCCACCACCCAGCCGGCGCCGGCAACGCCGCGCTCGAGCAGGTCGGTGGAGCCGACCAGCGGCGCGCTGTCGGCCAGATCCGGCGCCGACAGTTCGACTTCCTGGATATCGGCGACATCCGGCAGCAGCGACAGCAGCTCCAGCGCCTTGGCGTCCAGCTTCAGCGACAGCTGCGGCACGTACTGGTAGCGGTGCAGCACGCGGTGCTCGCGGCCGGCCAGTGCGCTGATCACGTTCTGCTGCAGGCGGGCGATCTGGCTGCGCTGGGCATTGGTGGCGGCGTCGGACAGCAGACCTTCCGGCGTCATCGTCATCTTCAGCGTCACGATCGCGTCAACCGGCCCGCGCGCAGCCTTCTCGATCAGCCGGGCAAGGGCGGCGCGGTCGGTGCTGCGCAGCCGGAAGTCGGACACCTTGAGCTTCGGGTCGCGCGCCAGCTCGGCGGCGGACACCGGGAAGCCGGGACGGCCGGCCGCTGCGGCGTACGGGCCGATGTAGGGGGCATTGGTCTTGTCGTCGGCCTTGGTGCCGCGCAGGTCGCGCAGCACCGCCGGCAGTTCGACCACCCGGGTATCGCCCGGCTCGACCTGATAGCCGGCCGGGACCGGCTTGGCCGGCACGCCGCCGGCGGCGAGGGCGGCCGCGCTGGCGCCGCTGGCCAGCAGCGCCAGCGTCAGTTGTCTCAGCCGCCGCGTGTATGTCTCTCTCATGTCTGTTCTCCCTGTCATGGTTGCAGCCCGGCCGGCTGTCGCCGGCGTTTTAGAATGCGGTCCCGGTCGCCTGGGCCAGGTCAATGAATTGTCATTGCGTCCCATGCCCGCTCGCCGCGCTGCGGTTCACAGTTGGCGTGCATCTGCTGGTCGTCTGTGGCCTGGCGCACACCGGCTGCCGGGCCTTCGGGCGACGGGTGCAGCCGGGAAGCGCGGATCGGACGATGCCGACGGGCTGTTGTTCGAGCCTGAAGAAAATCTGAAAAAATCCTGAAATCGCGGCTTCAGGCCGTGCCGGCCGAGAACCCGGTCGCAATTCGCCCGCCTGGAACCGATTCCTGCCACCTTGCCGATTCCGCCGTGACCATCCGCCCGACCCCTCCTGCCATTGGCGATCCGCCGCTGATCTGGCACTTCGCGAACGCGGTATTGAACGAGCGGACGCTGGAGCTGCGGGTGGGCGGTGCGCTGGTGCAGCTGGAGCGCAAGCCGGTGGAGCTGCTGCGCCAGCTGCTGCGCAACGCCAACGAAGTGGTCACCCGGGACGAGCTTCTGGAAGCGGTGTGGCCGGGCCGGATCGCCACTGAAGCCTCGCTGGCCAAGGCGGTCAGCCGGGTGCGCCAGGAACTGGGTGACAGCGAACAGACCCTGATCCGCACCGTGCATGGCTACGGCTACCGGCTGGTCGCCGAAGTCCGGGTCGAACGCCCGGACGGCGAACGGGACGCCCCGGCCGCACCGCGCGGCTTTGCCTTCCAGCCCGGCATGGCCGTGCCGGAGCGGCCGCAATGGCAACTCAAGCAGCACCTTGCCAGCGGCGGCCAGGGCGATGTCTGGCTGGCCGAACAACCGAAGAGCGGCGAACGCCGGGTCCTGAAGTTCGTCGCCGACGCTGGCGGCCTGCTGGCCCTGAAGCGGGAAATCACCCTCTACCGGCTGCTGCGGGAAGCCATCGGCCCGGCCGCGCGGGCGGTACGGCTGATCGACTGGAACCTTGAAACCGAACCGTTCTTCACCGAATCCGAATACATCCCCGGCGGCAACTTCGTGCACTGGGCTGCCGCCCGAGGCGGCCTGGCGCAAATCCCCATCGCCATCCGCCTCGAACTACTGGCCCAGGCGGCCGACGCACTGGCCGCCGCCCACGGCGTCGGCGTGCTGCACCGGGACCTGAAACCGCAGAACCTGCTGATCGACGACCGCGACCCGGCCGCCCCGGAAGTCCGGCTGGCCGATCTCGGCAGCGGCGGCCTCAGCGAACCAACCGCGCTCGACCGCTACGCGATCACCCGCATGGGCCTGACCGAACGGCTGGCGGCAGACTCCAGCGGCGACAGCGGCACCCCGATCTACCGGGCGCCGGAACTGCTGGCCGGACAGATGCCGACCGCCCGCGCCGACATCTACGCGCTCGGCGTGATGCTCTACCAGTGCGCCGTCGGCGACTTCAGCCGGCAGATGGCCGTGGGCTGGGAAGCCGACATCGACGACCCGGTGCTGCGCGCCGACATCGCCAGCGCAGCGGCCGGCAACCCGCTGTTGCGGCTTGCCGATGCAGCCGAGTTTGCCCACCGGCTGCGCGAGCTCGAAGCACGACGCGCCGCCTGGCAGGCCGCCGAAGCCCGTAACGAAGCCGATCGGCAAGCCCTGGCCGCATCCGAACGCCGCCGCCAGGAAAACGAACGGCTGCGCGCCCGGCGCTTCTGGCTGCGCGCCACCGTCGCCGTGCTGATGGTCGGGCTCGGCGTCAGCCTCTCGCTGTATCGCGATGCCGAGCAGGCGCGGCGGCAGGCCGAAGCGGCCGCGACGACGGCCGAGGCGGTGACCCGCTACTTCACCGACGACCTGATCGACATCGCCGCCACCCACGATGCCAAGACGCTGACCGTCGACCAGCTGTTCGTGAAGCTGGCCGAGGCGGCCGACGAGCGGCTGGGCGCCGAGCCGGCCGCCGAGGCCCGGGTCCGCACCGCGCTGGCCTTCACGCTGGTCTACCTCAGCAATGCCGACGGCCAGTCGGAAACGCAGATCCGCAAGGCTTTTGCCCGCCTGCTCGACATCGCCCGCCACGACCTGCCGCTGGCCTGGCGGACGATGGCCGACGTGGTCTACAGCGACTTCACCCGGGCGCTGTCGAACGAAGGCGTGCACCAGTTCGTCGGCCTGCTCGACGACATCGAACGGCAGCTTGGCGGCCGTTCCGGCTTCAACCGCGATGCGCTGGCGGACTTCCGCATCAAGCTGGCCTTCGAACTGGGTGCCTATCGCAACGACCCGCAGGCCGGGCTGGCGCTGCTCGAACGCCTGCGGCCGTCGCTCGACGCGGCTTCGCCGCGGGCGCTCGACGAACGCATCGTGCGCGCCAAGCTGCTGTCGCTGACCGGCCAGCCGCAGGCCGCCGTGGCGCTGTACCGGGCGATGCTGCCGGCCGCTGGCCAGGAAGGCGAATGGCCCGGCTGGCTGTCGCTGGCTTACGTCAAGGCCGAGCTGGGCGCGCAGCTGATCGAGACCGGCGAGCTCAAGGCCGCCGCCGAAGTGCTGGCCGCCTATGCCGAGACGACGGCGTCGCTGAAGCTGGAAGACAGCCTGCCGGCCATGAAGGCGCGGCTGCTGATCGGCCAGCTGCGGCTGGCCGAAGGCCGCGCGACCGAGGCGCTGACGCTGCTCGGCGCCGCGCAGGCCCAGAGCCATCGGCGGGTGCGCGACAGCTGGACGGTGCTGGCCCCGAAGCTGGCCGAAAGTGGCAGCCTGGTGGTCGACGCCGCGCTGCTGGCTGGGCAACCGGCGGCGGCGCTGGCGGCGGCGCGCGAGAGCGCCGACGACGTCCGCCTGGGCAGCGCCCGCAACCAGGACATCGGCCCGACGCCGGCGCAGTTCATGGTGTCGCTGCGGCTGGCCGATGCGCTGCTCGCCGACCGCCAGACCGCGCAGGCGGCCGAACTGCTGGCAGCGCTCGATGCGCGCGCCATCGCCGCCTTCGGCCCGGACAACCTGTACCGCGCCGAGCAGCTGCGGGTGGCGGCGATGCTGGCGCGGGCAACCGGCGCGACCGCCGAGGCCGAACGCCAGTTCGACGCCGCCGACGCGATGCTGCTGCGGATCGGCGGCGCCGGCAGCTGGCGGCTGGCGCGGCTGCGGGCGGCGCGGGCCGCCTCAGCTCCGGCCGCTGGCTGATCCGCGCGGCCAGTCGCCGCCGTCGGCTTCCGGCCGGCGCACGCGCAGCCCTTCCGGACGGCTCGCCGAACCCGGCCGCAGCAGGCGGGTCGGGCGCCGGCGCGGCCCGCCGGCCGGCATCCGTGTCTGCCCGTACAGCGCGAGTGCGCGAACCGCCGTCGTGCAGGCCGGCAGGTCGTGCTGCTCGATCGCCAGCGCGGCGATGATCGCCGTCAGCGCGCTGCGGCAGGCTTCGCGGACCGGGGCGGGCAGCGCCCGCTCGGCGCCGTCCTGGGCCTGCCAGTGCTCGACTTCGAAGGCCAGCAGGCGCGTGTAACCGGCCAGTGCCTGGTCGTCGCCGTAGCCGGACAGCGCCTGGCGCAGCAGGGTGATGCGCGGCAGCCGCCGGTTCTCGGCGTCGGCGCGGTACTGGCGGGCACGCAGATCGTCATGCCAGCGGCGCAGGGCGTCGCGATCGCCGGCCGGCGGCTCCGCGTCGGCGGCGCAGCGAGCAGAATCGACGGCGCGGCAGCCGGCCGCGAGTGGCGCCGGATCACGGGCGAGCGGGGAGGTCATGGCAGCAGCGCATCCGGGCAGTTCAGGTCCGGCCGATCATCGAAGCGGGTCGGCGGGAAGTCCTGACGGAATTCCGAAAGTTTCCGAATGCGCTCCGACCCCGGCTGCGCGGCGCCGGCAAGTGCCTGATCTGAAAGGCATCGGCGAAACGATGAAGGTGGCCCGTGGCATTCGTGCCGCCCGCTGATCCGGCCTCGTCACGGCCATCGTCCGGGCTGCGCTCCGGACGCCTCTGGCAGTTCGCCGGCATCCGTTTCGACGAGGCCAGCCGGACGCTGCTGATCAACGGTGCGCCGATGGCGCTCGAATCGCGGCCAATGGAGCTGCTGCGGCTGCTGCTCGAACACGCCGGCGAGCTGATCACCAAGGACGAGATCATGGACGCCGTCTGGCCTGGCCGCGTGGTTACCGAGGCCAGCCTGACCAAGTGCGTGGCGCGCCTGCGCCAGGTGCTCAACGACAGCGGCCAGACGCTGATCCGCACCGTGCACGGCTACGGCTACCGGCTGGTCGCCGAGGTCGAGCTGCAGCGGCCGGGGGCGCTGGCGGCCGACGACGGTCCCGGCTTCGGCCTGGCTGTCGGCGCACCGGTGCCGCTGCGGCCGAACTGGCGCTGCGTCGAACGGCTGCTCGGCGGCGGCATCGGCGAAGTCTGGCTGGCCGAGCAGTCGCTCAGCCACGAGCGCCGGGTGTTCAAGTTCGCCCGCAGCGGCGTCCAGCTGACGGCGCTGAAGCGCGAGATCACGCTGTTCCGGGTGCTCAACGACAGCCTCGGCGCGCGCGACGATCTGGCGCGGATCAGCGACTGGAACCTCGACGAGGCGCCGTATTTCATCGAGCTGGAGTACAGCCCGGACGGCAACCTCGCGGCCTGGGCGGCCCGCGAGGGCGGCATCGGCAGCCTGCCGATGGCCGAGCGCCTGCGGCTGATCGCCGAGATCGCCGACGCGCTGGCGGCGGCCCATTCGGTCGGCGTGCTGCACAAGGACCTGAAGCCGGCCAACGTGCTGATCCGGCGCGGGCCCGACGGCCGGCCGCAGATCCGCCTGACCGATTTCGGCAGCGGCCGGCTGTTCGACAGCGCCCGACTCGACGCGCTCGGCATCACCCGGCTCGGGCTGACCCGGGGCGATGCCGGCGACGATGCGTCCAGCGGCGGCACGCCGCTGTACCTCGCCCCGGAACTGCTGACCGGCCAGCCGCCGACCGTGCGTGCCGATCTCTATGCGCTCGGAGTGATGCTCTACCAGTTCATCGTCGGTGATCTGCGCCGGCCGCTGGCCCCGGGTTGGGAGGCCGACATCGGCGACGAACTGCTGCGTGAGGACATCCTGCTCGCCGCCGCTGGCGATCCCGGCCGCCGGCTGGCCGATGCCGCGACGCTGGCGGAGCGGTTGCGCAGCCTTGATGCCCGGCGCGAGCAGCGGCAGCGGGCGCGGGCCGCCGAGGCCGAAAGCCTGCGGCTGCAGCAGGCCCTGAGCCGCGCCAGCGCCCGGCGCGGCCTGCTGCGGGCGCTGGCGATCACGGCAGTGGCGGCGTTGGCGGTGACCAGCTGGCTGTACTGGCGGGCCGATGCCGCCAGTCGCCGCGCCGTGCAGGAAGCCGCCAACGCCCGCGCCGTCACCGACTTCCTGACCCGCGACGTGCTATCGGCCGGCAATCCGCTGCTGGCCGCCGATCCGGCGCTGCGGGTCCGCGATCTGCTGGGCACCGCCGCCGCTGATCTCGACCGCCGCTTCGCGGCCGGCAGCCTGCCGCGTGCGGCGATCGAGGAGGCGATCGGCCAGGCCTGGGTCGGGCTGTCCGACACCGCGCGGGCGCGGCCGCTGCTGGAAGCGGCGTTCGCCACCCGCAAGCGCCTGCTCGGGCCGGGCCACCCGGACACGCTGGCTGTGCAGATGAGCCTGATCGAAATGCTCGATGTCGAGGACGACCTGCCGGCGGTACAGGCCGGCACCGTGGCGGTGCTCGACGCCGCGCGCGCCGCCGGCACGCTGAGCCCGGAACTGGAACTCAACGCCCGGCAGTCGCTGATCGCCGTCGACTGCATGCGCCGGCGGCTGCCGGAAGCCTGCCTGGCGCCGGAACAGGCGCTGCTGGCCGAAGTGCGCCAGCGGCTCGGGCCGGCCCACGAACTGGCGATCTCGGTGGCCAACGATGTCGCTTTCGACCTCGCCGACGCGCAGCGTTTCGACGAAGCGATCCCGCTGGCCCGCGAGGTGCTGGCGCTGACCCGCGAGACGTTCGGCGATCGCCACCTGCTGACGGCGTCGCGGCAGCGCCGGCTGGGCACGGTGCTGAACAAGGCCGGCCGCTACGACGAAGCGGTGCCGGTGCTGAGCGAGGCGCGCGAACGCACGCTGGCCGCCACCGGCCGGGAGAACGAGTACAGCATTACCGCCGCCAACGACCTCGCCTATGCCTGGCTGAAGCTCGGCCGTCCGGCGGAGGCGCTGCCGCTGTTCGAGGCCGGGGTCGCCTACCAGCGCGCCAAGGGCAGCGAAACGCCGAAGCTGGCGCGCAGCCTGAACCATGTTGCCACCACGCTGGCGGCGCTCGGCCGGCATCGCGAGGCGGCGCTGATGCAGCAGGAGACGCTGGCTATCGACCGCCGTGTTGCCGGGCCCGATCACCCGGACACGCTGACCCATGCGATCAACGGCGCGCGCTTTCTGGCCGATGCCGGCGACCTGCCGGCGGCGCTGGCCCTGGCCGACGACACGCTGGCGCGGGTGCGGCGCGTCTATCGCGGCGGCGAGTGGGATCTGGGCTGGTACCTGGCCCGGGCCGGCGAACTGCATGCGGCCGCCGGGCAGCGCGAGCGCGCACGCGCGCTGCTGCAGGAAAGCATCAGCACGTTGACGGCGGCGCTGGGCCCCGGGCACGCCCACACGCAGCAGGCGGTGGCGACGCTGGCGGCGCTGCGCTGAGCGGCGGACCACGCCGCGTCAGCACCGCCGGTCAGCGCCGGGTTGGCGGCCGGGTCAGCGAGAAGCTCAGAAGCTGCCGTTGGCCGGCTTCAGCGCATCGCGCTGCTTGCGCAGCGATTCGTACTCCACTTCCAGCGCCCGCAGTTCGGCCAGCGCCCGCACTTCCTCGACCTTGCGCTCGGCCAGGTAGATCCGGGCCGCGCCGTTCTGTGGATCGTGCTGGCTGGCGTCGGCGGATTGCAGCAGCGCTTCGGCCTCGACGACCTCGTTCGGAACCCGGGCCGCGAGGCCGGGATCGCTGCGCAGTGTCAGCAGCGCGGCGCGGATGCGGGCGATGGCGGCGGTGGACGGTTCGACGCCCGGCGGCACCGCTTCGGCCGGCGCCGAGAACGACGGCAGCTTGAGCGACGGCAGGTTCAGGCTGCTGCAGGCGGACAGGCCGAGCAACAGGGCGGCAGCGACCAGCGGCAGGATCGGAGTCGGCCTCATGGCGTGGCCTCCGGTGGCGCGCTGTCGGAGGTTTCGGGCACCACCACCGGCGCGGCCGCCGGCGACAGCGCGGCGATCTCGCGCTTCAGCGACATCGTCAATGCCGAAAGCCGGGCGCGTTCGGCGCGCACCATGCCCAGTTCGGCATCGGCCTTGGCGCGGGCGGCGAACCAGCGCGAGGCGATATCCGCTTCCTTGCTGCCGGACGAGGCCCGGGCCTGGGCCAGGTTCTCACGGGCGGCTTTCCACGATGCCGGATCGTAGTCGCCGATCCGCGCCCGCTCGGCGCGCGCCACGGCGGTTTCCGCCTCGGCCAGCGTGGTGCCCGGCTTGGCGTTCTTGCCGGCGCAGCCGGCGAGCGCCAGCAGCGCGCTCAGGCCAGCCGCCGCCAGCGGCCTCGACGACAGCCGCAACGCGGCCGGAAATCTGTTGATCATCAAAGTGTTGTTTCCTGATTCAAGGATGCGCGCCGGCATCGCGGCGAGCGTCTCATCCGATTTGGGCGGTGAACCGTAAACTGGCTTGCGTGCACTGCACAATCGACCCGTAGATTCGACTTTTCGAGTTCTGTTTCCGGATTCAAGTTCCGGCTCCCGTCCGCCCCCGACTCCGACACCATGACGCCCGTCTTCGCTGCCCTGTCCGGCCTTGCTCTCGTGGCACTCGCGCTTGCCGTGGTCTGGGCCGTGCAGCTGAAGACCCGCAACGCCGGCATGGTCGATCCGGTCTGGTCCTGGTCGATGGGCTTTCTCGCCGTCTGGTATGCAATTTTCGGGTCGGCCGCAGCGGAGACACGGCTGGCACTGGGCCTGCTCGGTGGCCTCTGGGGGCTGCGGCTCGGCAGCCACCTGTTCATCCGCAATGCCGGCAAGCCGGAAGACGCCCGTTACGCGAAGTTCCGTGCCGAATGGGGTGCGAAGGCGAACTTCAACATGTTCTGGTTCTTCCAGTTCCAGGCGCTGGTGGCCTGGGCGCTGTCGGTCGGCTTCCTGGTGGTGGCGTATCGCCCGGGTGACAGCCACGTCACGGCATTGGGACTCGGCGTCGCCATCTGGCTGGTCGCGGTGATCGGCGAATCCGTGGCCGATGCGCAAATGGAGCGCTTCCGCACCGACCCTTCGACCAAGGGCCAGGTGATGAATCGCGGCCTGTGGCGCTATTCGCGGCACCCGAACTACTTCTTCGAGAGCCTGCACTGGATCGCCTACCTGCCGCTGGCGTTCGGCAGCCCGTACGGCTGGGTGACGCTGCTGCCGGCCGTGCTGATGGCGTGGTTGCTGCTGAAGATGAGCGGCGTGCCGATCCTCGAAGCGCATCTGGTCCAGTCGCGGCCCGGCTATGCCGACTACATGCGCCGCACCAGCGTCTTCATTCCGTGGCCGCCGAAATCCTGAGCGGCGGCCTGCCTGTCCCATTCCCTTCCTGAACATCCCGGCATGACCGTCATCGATCTCTGCGAAAAAGGCCTGATCCCCGATTCCCTGTCGCGCTGGGGCATGCGCCAGCTGATGAAGCGGCGGCTGGTCGACGAAGCCAACCAGGACGGCGAAACGCGCAGCCAGCGTTTCAACGCCTTCGTCGACGAACTGCGCGCCAGCCCGATCGCCGTTGAAACCGGCGCCGCCAACGAGCAGCACTACGAAGTGCCGGCAGCGTTCTTCCACGCCCATCTCGGGCCGCGCCTGAAGTACTCCTGCTGCTATTACCCGAACGGCAACGAAACGCTGGCCCAAGCCGAGGACAAGATGTTCGCGCTGTACGCCGAACGCGCCGGCCTGCAGGACGGCATGCGCATCCTCGATCTCGGCTGCGGCTGGGGCTCGTTGAGCCTGTGGCTGGCCGAGAAGTACCCGAATGCCCGGATCGTCGGCCTGTCCAATTCCAACGGCCAGCGTGCGTTCATCGAGCAGCGCGCCCGTGATCGCGGCTACCGGAACCTGACGATCCTGACCGGCAACATCGTCAGCTTCGAGTTCCCGGCGCAGGGCATCGAGGCCGGCTTCGATCGGGTGATGTCGATCGAGATGTTCGAGCACATGAAGAACTACGGGCTGCTGCTGGAGAAGGTCAGCCGCTGGATGAAGCCGGACGCCCGGCTGTTCATCCACATCTTCATCCACAAGCTGCTGGCCTATCACTTCGAGGTGAAGGGCGAGGACGACTGGATGTCGAAGTATTTCTTCACCGGCGGCACCATGCCGAGCGAAAACCTGCTGCTGAACTTCCAGGACCACGTGCGGCTGGAGCGCCAGTGGTGGGTGGATGGCCGGCACTACGAAAAGACCTCGAACCACTGGCTGGCCGGCATGGATGCCAATCGCGACGCGATCCTGGCCATCTTCAAGGACGGCTATGGCGAGCGCGATGCCGCCGTCTGGGTGCAGCGCTGGCGGATGTTCTACATGGCCGTGGCCGAGCTGTTCGGCTACGCCGACGGCAACGAATGGGGCGTGGGCCACTACCTGTTCTCGAAGCGCGCGTGAGCCGCCGCCGCGCCGGCACCGTGGCGGTGGTTGCGGCGGCGACGCTGGCCGCGGTGCTGGCCGGCTGCGGCAGCAGCCGCTGGCAGGGACCGAAGACCGATCACTTCGACGGCGAGCATTTCCTGACGCCGGCGCCTTTCGAGATCGGGCCGCTGGATCTGCTGCGCTACTGGCGTGAGTCGGACCCCGGCGTCTGGATCCGCGACCTGACCATCGCACCCGGCCCGAAGCCGGCGGCGCGGGTGGCGGACGGTGCGCTCGCCATCACCTTCATCAACCACGCGACCGTGCTGGTGCAGGCCGATGGCCAGAACATCCTGACCGACCCGATCTTCTCCGAGCGCGCCAGCCCGGTGTCGTTCGCCGGTCCGCGCCGCTACCGGCCGCCGGCGATCGCTTTCGACGATCTGCCGCCGATCGACGTGGTGCTGGTCAGCCACAACCACTACGACCATTTCGACCTGCCGACACTCGACCGCCTGAACGCCGCCCACCAGCCGCTGTTCCTGGTGCCGCCGGGCGATGGCGACCGGCTGCGCCAGCGCGGCTACGAGAAGGTGGTCGAACTGGACTGGTGGCAGTCGTACGCGTTGCCGAACGGCTGCGCGATCCACGCCGCGCCGGCGCAGCACTGGTCAACCCGCAGCGTGCCGGGCGATCGCAACCGCAGTTTCTGGCTGGCCTATGTGATCGGCACCCGCGGCGGGCCGGTGTATTTCGCCGGCGACACCGGCTACGGCCCGCACTTCGCCGCCGCCCGCGCGCACTACGGCGCGATGCGCGCGGCCCTGCTGCCGATCGGCGCCTACCTGCCGCGCTGGTTGACCGCCTACCAGCACGTCGACCCGGCCGAAGCGGTGCAGGCGCATGTTGACCTCGCGGCGGCGCGCAGCTACGGCATCCACTACGGCACCTTCCAGCTGGCCGACGACGGCCAGACCCAGCCGGTGGCCGATCTCGCCGTCGCGCTGGCCGCACGCGGTCTGCCGCCCGAATCGTTCCGTGCAGCGGAATTCGGCAGCGCCGCTGCGGTCCCACCCGCGTCCCCTTCGAGCCCCTGCCTGCCATGACGTCCGCACGTTCCGCCGTCGCTGCCCTGCTGATCGCCGCTGCCGTGACCGGCACCGCCGAGGCCGCCGATCACCGCTTCCGGGGCTATGCCTTCGACCTGAAGACCGGCGAATACCGTTACACCGAAGTGCATCGCCAGAACGTCGATGGCTTCCGCTGGCTGGATGGCTCGATCGACTACTACGACCCGAGCGGCCACAAGATCGCCGCCAAGACGCTCGATCTGCGCAAGGATCCGCAGATTCCGCTGATGAAGCTGGAAATCTTCAAGGAAGGCTATGTCGAGGCGATCACCGACGTGCAGGCCGACCGCTACACGATGCTGAAGACCGCCGAAGGTAAGACCAAGACCAAGGTGATCATGAAGACGCCGGGCATGGGCGCCGATTCCGGCTTCCACAGCGCCATCGTCGCCAACTTCGACCGTCTGCAGAAAGGCGAGACGCTGCGCTTCGATCTCGGCGTTGCCGGCCAGCTCGATAGCTACAGCTTCCGCTGCCGGAAAGTCGGCGACACCAGCTTCGACGGCAAGCCGGCGATCCAGCTGCTGGTCGAGCCGGACTCGCTGCTGCGGCTGTTCGTCGATCGCCTCGATCTGACTTACGAAGTGAAAACCCGGTATTTGCTCGAGTACCGAGGCGTGTCCAACATGCACGACGACAAAACCGGGAAGGCCTTCAATGTCCGCATCGTCTACACCGACCAGCCGCCGAAGGGCGCACCTGCCGATCTTCCGCCGCTGCAGTAGGGCGCTGGCCGCTGCGCTGCTGCTGGCCGTGGCGGCAGCGGCGCAGGGTGACGAACTGAGCGCGCCGATCGACGAGGCGTTGGCGGCAGCAAAGCAGCGCAGCGTGCCGGCGATCGTCGATTTCTACGCGCCCTGGTGCTACTCCTGCTACTTCATGGCGAAGAACGTCAAGAACGGGCCGGAGTGGCAGCGGCTGCAGAAACAGGCGGTGATCGTGTCGCTCGATGCCGACTCGCCGGCAGGCGCCCACTGGATGAAGCAGTTCGCGGCCCGTGGCCTGCCCAGCTATGTGGTGCTCGACGCCGGAGGCCGGGAGCTGGGCCGGATTTCGCTGGAACGCACGCGTGCGCAGTTCTATCCGGAAATCGCCGCGATCAGCGCTCGCGGCGGCGATTTCGAGGCGCTCAAGGCCCGGGTCGCCGATGGCAGCCCGGCATCACGGGCTGCAGGCCGCGAGGTGCTGGCCACGTTCGCGGCGCGCCGCGATGCCGCCGGGGCCCAGGCCTGGCTGGCCGGGCTGGCGCCGGCGGCCCGGCAGGCCCTCGATGCCGACCCGGCCGGCAGCCTGTGGCAATCGCGGCTGGCGCTGCAGGCCGCCGCCAGCGCCGGCGATGCCGCTGCCTGCACGGCGGTCGCGCAGGCGGTGCTCGACGGCGCGCTGGGCTGCGACCGCGCCTACGAACTGGGCCGGGCGCTGGAATGCACCGCCGGCCTGTCGGTGGCGCAGCGGCGGTCGCTGTTCGCCGGTCAGGTGCCGGTGATGCGGCAGCTGCTCGACCGCCAGGTCTTCGTGCCGAAGCCCGGCTGTGCCGACGCGCGCAGCCTCGTCACCACGGCGGCCGACCTGTCGAAGGCGCTCGGCGACGACAAGGCCGAGGCGGCGCTGCTTGATCGCGCGATTGCCGACATCGAGCGCCGGCTCGGCGGCGCCGGCAAGCTCGATCTGAAGCGGGACCGGAATCTGGCCGACAACCTGCGGCTGTACCTGGAGCGCGCCGGCCGCATCGAGGCGCTCGATGCGCTGTATCCGCAGCTGATCGCGGCCTATCCGGACGACTACGTCTACGCCTTTCGCCACGGCCGCAACCTGGTCGAGCGCGGCGAGTTCGCGCGGGCGCTGCCATGGCTGGAACAGGCCGCGCCGAAGGCCTACGGCGTCAATCGCCTGAATGTCGCGCGCTACCGAGCCGAGGCGCTGCGCAAGCTGGGCCGCGACGACGATGCGAAGCAGGTGGTGGCCGATGCGCTGAAGGCCAACGGCCCGTTCTTCCCGGACGAAGTCGCCAAGCTCAAGGCCGCGCTGTAGGGCGGGCTTGCGGTGCTCGAATCAACGTCAAAAGTGAAACGCAAAGGCGCAAAGAACGGCAAAGAGGAGGACGCCAAGAGAAAGGAAAGAAAAATCGACGGCGAACCCGATCCAATGATTTCGATGTTCCTCGATCAGTTGTTCTTTGCGTCCTTTCCGTTCCCTTTGCGGCTTTGCGCTTAACTGTTGATGGTGCTTCGGCGTCCGAAGGCGATCGACCAGACGCGCCCTGCGCCGCGAGCTTCAGGCCCGGTGGTACGGGTGATGGTTCAGCAGGCTCCAGGCGCGGTACAGCTGCTCGGCGACGATCACCCGCACCATCGCGTGCGGGAAGGTCAGCTTCGACAGCGACCAGACGCTCTCCGCCTTCGCCAGCACGGCCGGCGCGTGGCCATCCGGTCCGCCGATCAGCAGCGCGACATCGCGGCCGCCCTGCATCCAGCCGTCCAGCGCTTTCGCCCAGCCGACCGTATCCGGCTGCTTGCCGTGCTCGTCGAAGACGATGATCCGTGCTTCGCCGGCCGCTTTCAGCAGTGCCGCACCTTCGGCATCGCGCAGCCGGGCGATGTCGGCATTCTTGCCGCGATGCTCGACGGCCAGCTCGGTCAGTTCGAGCTTCAGCTCGCGCGGCAGCCGGGTGGCGTAGTCGCTGTAACCGGCAGTGATCCAGTCCGGCATCCGGGTGCCGACGGCGATCAGGCGGATGCGCATCGGATCGCTCGCCGGATGACGCTCAGTTGCCGCGCGCGGACTGCTCGCGGGTGGTGAAGTCCCAGAGCTTTTCGAGCTGGTAGAACGCCCGCGACTGCGCCTGCATGACGTGCACGATGACGCCGCCGAGGTTGACCAGCACCCATTCGCCCTCGTTCAGGCCTTCGATGCCGACCGGCCGGTGGCCGCTTTCCTTGGCCTTGTCGATGACGTTGTGCGCCAGCGAGGCCGCGTGGCGGTTCGAGGTGCCGGTGGCGATCACCATGATGTCGGTGATGGTGGTCAGCTTCGAGACGTCGAGCACGCGGATGTCGACCGCCTTGAGATCTTCGAGCGCGGCGACGGCGATCGCCCCCAGCGCGGCGGACGGGACAGTCGATGCAATGGCGGCGGTTTCAGTCATGGATGGCAGCTTCCTCGATGGTCAGGGCGCGAACGTCCTCTGGGGTGAGTGAACGGATCACAGGGTCCGGCACCAGGCCGCGAACGCTGCGGCCGGCTTGCAGCAGGGATCGGATGCGGGTCGACGAGATCGCCAGCCCCGGCAGCTGCACCGGCAGCCACAGGCCCTGTGGTGCGGCGTGCAAGGCACGGGCCGTGTCGGCAATCCGGCCGCGCAGGAAGGCGGCCAGTTCGGCGCCCGGCGGCGGCGCGTCGCCGGGCCGCTGGACGACCACGATGTGGGCGAGGTCGAACAGCTCGCGCCAGCGATGCCAGCCGGGCAGCTGGTGGGCGGCATCATCGCCGAGCAGCAGGAACAGCCGGGCGTCGGGCTGCTCGGCCTTGAGTTCGGCCAGCGAGTCGTAGGTGTACGAGGCCTTGCCGAGCGTGACCATGCGGCGCACCTCGCGGTCGTCGGCGCGCAGGCCGGGCTCGTCGGCGATCGCCAGCCGCACCCAGTCCAGCCGCCGTTCGGCGCTGATCCCGGGCGTCGCGCGGTGCGGCGGTCGGGCGCTGGGCGTGACCTGGACGATGTCGAGGCCGAGCGTCTCCTGCAGCTCGATCGCCAGCCGCAGGTGACCGTTGTGGATCGGTGCGAAGGTGCCGCCGAAGAAGCCGATCGCTTTCATCCGGTGCGCGGCAGCCTCACGCGGAGGCCGTCACGAACGCGCGCCCTCAACGGACATTGCCGTCGCCGAGCACGACCCATTTCACCGACGTCAGGCCTTCGAGGCCGACCGGGCCGCGAGCGTGGAACTTGTCGGTGGAGATACCGATCTCCGCACCCAGCCCGTACTCGTAGCCATCGGCGAAGCGGGTCGAGGCATTGACCATCACCGAGCTGGAATCCACTTCGCGCAGGAAGCGGCGTGCCTTCGTGTAGTTCTCGGTGACGATGGCATCGGTGTGCGCCGAGCCGTGGCGGGCGATGTGGTCCATCGCCGCGTCGACGCCGTCGACGATCTTCACGGCGAGCACCGGCGCGAGATACTCGGTGTCCCAGTCGGCAGTCGTCGCGGCCTTCGCCTGCGGCAGGATCTGCCGGGTGCGTTCGCAGCCGCGCAGCTCGACATCGTGGCCGCTGTAGATCGGCGCCAGCTGGTTCAGCAGGCGGGCGGCGATCGGCGCATCGACCAGCAGCGTTTCCATCGTGTTGCAGGTGCCGTAGCGCTGGGTCTTGGCGTTGACGGCGATCGCCACCGCCTTTTCTAGATCGGCCTCGGCATCGACGTAGACATGGCAGTTGCCATCGAGATGCTTGATCACCGGCACCCGCGCATGTTCGGAGACGAAGGCGACCAGGCCCTTGCCGCCGCGCGGGATCACCACGTCGATCGCTTCCGGCATCGCCAGCATCGCGGCGACGGCGGCGCGGTCGGTGGTGTCGACCACCTGCACGGCATCGGCCGGCAGGCCGGCGGACTTCAGCGCGCGACCGATGCAGCGGGCGATCGCCTGGTTGCTGTGCATCGCTTCCGAGCCGCCTCTGAGCACGCAGGCGTTGCCGGATTTCAGGCTCAGTGCGGCGGCATCGGCGGTCACGTTCGGCCGCGACTCGTAGATGATGCCGACGACGCCCAGCGGCACTCGCATCTTGCCAACCTGGATGCCCGACGGCCGCATCTTCAGGTCGAACATCTCGCCGACCGGATCGGGCAGTGCTGCGACCTGGCGCACGCCGTCGGCCATCGCGGCGATGCGGGAGGCATTCAGTTCCAGCCGTTCGACCATCGCCTCGTCGAGCCTGGCGTCGCGGGCGGCGCGCAGGTCGAGGGCATTGGCTTCGAGGATCGTGGCGGCGTCCGCCTCGATGACATCGGCGAGCGCGAACAGCGCGGCGTTCTTCTCGCCGGTGGTGGCGCGGGCGATTTCGCGGGCCGCCACGCGGGCGCGCCGGCCGACCTCTTTCATGTAGCGATTGACGGCGTCGTTGCTCGCCGCGTCCTTCCGGAATTCCTTGTGGGTTGCCGCAGTCATCGCCGTGCTGGTGCCGCCTTTCGCTTCGCTGCGCCGCTGGCAGCCACGGTCAATGTTAGCAACTCTTCCCAGGCCTGCGGCTGGCTGCCGCTGGACTTGGCGAGCACGTCGATCTGCGCGCAGCGGCGCAGCCAGCCGAGCACCTGGTTGACCGATGTCCGCTCCACCGCCTTGGTATACGGCCCCTGATTGGCCTTGTGGATGCGCGCGGCTTCCACCGCGGCAGCGGCATTGCCGGTGCGCGCCTTCATGGCCGTGGCCGCCGACAGCTGCCGGAAACCCATCGCCAGCAGCAGGTTGATCGGCACCACGTCCATGCCTTCGCCCCTGAGCACGTCGAGCCCGCGCACCGCGCCTGCGGCATCGCCGGCCATGATCTTGTTGATCCAGCCGAACACGTCGATGTGCGCCGAATCGGCGACCGCGCCGTCGATCGCCGCGATGTCGAGCCGCGTACCCTTCGGCTGCAGCAGCACCAGCTTCTGCACTTCCTGCTGGGCGGCGAGCAGGTTGCCTTCGGTGCGTTCGGCCAGCAGGCGCAGCGCGTCCGGATCGGCGTCGAGGCCGGCGGCGCGCAGGCGGCCGGCGATCCAGGCCGGCAGTTCGGCGGCCTTCAGCGGCTCGAAGTACAGGCTGGCACCGGCGGCTTCGAGCGCGGCAAACCAGCCGCCGCTGCGGCTGCGCCATTCCAGCTTGTTGACGTGGACGAGCAGCAGCACGTCGCGCGGCGGATCGGCGGCGATCTGCTGCAGGATCTTGCCGCCGGCCGCATCCGGCGCCTGATGCAGGCGCAGCTCGACGATGCGCAGGGACGCGAACAGCGACATCGCATTGCAGGCGTCGAGCAGCCGGCCCCATTCGAAGCCCTTCTCGGCGTCCAGCACCTCGCGCTCGGAATAGCCCTTGGCGCGGGCGCTCGTGCGGATCGCGTCGAGCGCTTCCTGGGCCAGCAGCGGTTCTTCGCCGCCGACGACATACAGCGGCGCCAGGCCCTTGGCGAGCGCGGCCGGCAGTTGCGGAAGCGTCAGGCGCATGGTCAGGGCTCAGCGATCGAGGAAGGCGGCGATCCGCTGCGCGGTTTCGACGGGCGCGTCGAAGTGCAGCATGTGGCCGGCGCTGGCGACCACTTCGACCGCGTGGCGGCGGTAGCAGGCGAGCCGCGCAGCGCGCTGTTCCGGCGGCATCGGAATCTGCGAGCGTTCGGCGTCGATGAACAGCGTGTCCGCGGTGATTTCGCGCCAGATTGCGTTGGAATCTTCGGCGTGGTAGAGCCCCGGCCCGTGGCGGTGATGGCGCGGATCGGCGCACAGCGTGATCCGGCCCCGGCCGTCCTCGCGGCCCCAGCAGCGGGCGACGAACAGCGCCTGCTCGGACGACAGCTGCGGATGCTGGCGCTGCACGCGGCCGGCCAGATCCTCGAACGACGGATAGCTGCGCAGCTTCGGCGCTTCCTGCAGCTGGTCGAGCCAGTGGCGGAAGCGCTTCGGCGCCATTGCCGACGGCATGTCCGGCAGCGTGACGCCATCGAGCAGCACCAGCTTCTGCACCCGCTCGGGCCGCAGGCCGGCGTACAGGCTGACGATCTGCGCGCCCATGCTGTGGCCGACCAGCCGCAGCGGCGTGCCGGCGGCGTAGTGCTCGACGAAGGCCTCCAGATCCGCGACGTAATCGGGAAACCAGTAGCCATCCTGCGGCCATTCGGTATGGCCGAAGCCGCGCCAGTCCGGCGCCAGCACCTGGTAGCGGCCGGCGGTGGCGTCGAGCAGCGCCGCGACCAGCGGTTCGAAGGTCGCCGAGACATCGAGAAAGCCGTGGCCGAGGAAGATCATCGGCCGGTCCGCCGCGCCCCAGCGGCGGATGTGGTGGCGGATGCCGCGGGCGCGCAGGAAGTCGGAACGGCTGGTGGAGTGGTACGAGGTCATGGCCGGATTATCGCCGCGCCGGCTGGTCTGCGGCGCTGCCGCGCAGGCCCGGTCAGGCCTTTGCGGCGGCGGCCAGCGCGCTTTCCAGCAGCACCAGCCGATCGTTGCCCCAGAACATCTCGCTGCCGACGAAGAAGGTCGGTGCGCCGAAGGCGCCGCGCTTGATCGCCTCGTCGGTGTTGGCGCGCAGCTGATCCTTGACCGGCTGCTGCTGGCTCGCTGCCAGCAGCGCTGCGCCGTCGAAGCCGGCAGCGCTGACCGCCGCGACCAGTGCTTCCGGCTGGCCGATGTCGACGCCGTCGACCCAGTAGGCGCGCATCACGGCGAGCGCGAAGCGGCCGCTGTCGCCGGTGGCACCGGCGGCGCAGGCCATCCGCAGCGCGGCGATCGAATTGACCGGGAACACCTTCGGGAAATTCAGCGGCTGGCCATACAGCGCGGCCCAGCGGCCCAGGTCCTTGAACAGGTGCTTGGCCTTGGCGGCGACCGTGGCCGGCGCCCGGTTGCCGGTGGCCTCGAAGACTTTGCCGAGCACGAACGGTCGCCAGGAAACCGTCGCGCCGGTGCGGGCGGCCAGCGCCTCGATCTGCGTGGCGGCCAGCCAGGTGTACGGGCTGGCGGGGTCCCAGAAGAATTCGATCACGAGTGAGTTCATGGCAGATAACGGCGGCTTGGCCGAAATTGACGACATCGAGAGAGCGGCGAGCTTGCCCTTCGCCTGTCTGCGGCACAAGTTATGCTTGAGTCCGCGAGCGGCCGCGTGTCCAGTCGTCCATACCGAAAATCCAGGCCCGCAACGAATCCCATGACCTATTGCGTCGCGATCAAAGTCAATGACGGTCTCGTCTTCGCTGGTGATACCCGCACCGCTGCGGGCGTCGACGATGTCCGCACCTACAACAAGCTGCATGTGCTGGAAGTGCCGGGCGAGCGGGTGTTCGTGATCCTGTCGGCCGGCAACCTCGCGACCACGCAGTACGTGCTGGCCCATGCCCGGCGCGAGATGAATGATCCGAATGTCGCGGTGTCGCTGCGCACCGTGCGCCACATGTTCGATGCCGCCGACTACCTCGGCCAGCTGTCGGTGCGGGCGCAGAAGCAGGCCACCGAATCGAACATGAACGTCAACGTCGAGACCACGCTGATCCTCGGTGGCCAGATCACCGGCGAAGACCCGGCGATCTACATGATCTATCCGCTCGGCAACTGCATCTCGGCCAGCCCGGAGACGCCGTTCCTGCAGATCGGTGAGATCAAGTACGGCAAGCCGATCCTCGATCGCTTCGTGCGTCCGCAGGTGAAGCTGGAAGATGCCGCCCGCTGCGCGCTGGTGTCGCTGGATTCGACGATGCGCTCGAACATCTCGGTCGGCCCGCCGGTGGACGTGGCGATCCTGCCACGCGATGCGCTGACGATCAGCCATTCGCTGCGCCTGGACTTCGACACCCCGTACTACGCCAGCCTCAGGGACAGCTGGGGCCGGCAGCTCGAGAACGCGGTGCGCAACCTGCCGAAGTTCGACTGGGAAGTGCAGCAGTCGCTGCCGCTGTCGGCGCAGCCGATGCCGGTGTCGTCGATGGGCCAGCAGCAGCGCCAGCACGATGGCAGCAGCCTGCAGCAGGGCTCGCAGGGTGGTTCGTGGCTGCCGGACAACGATCCGAACAACGGCTTCCGGTAAATCCGGCGACGGCGGCATCGCCGCCGGACCGTTCGCGCATTCCCAAGCGGCGGTCCTTTTCTTATCCCGAGCTGACCCGGCTGCAGCCACGCTCCACGCGCCGCACGCGCCTGCGAAGCGCGGCCTGCCGGTGCCGCCTGGACGGCACCGGTGTTGGCGCTGGCCGGATCAGCCGCCGAAGTAGGCTTCGCTGACCGCCGTGTGCATGTCGGCGAGGCCGATCTGGATCTCGTCCATCAGACCCGGCACGCCGTCCGGAGTCTTCAGCAGCGTGTCGACATTGGCGTCGCGGATCAGCGCCCGGGTGCGGTCGATGGTGCGCTCGATCTTGCGGTCGCCCGGCAGGTGCGGCAGCGTCGAGGCGATGTTGCCGAGGCAGAACATCACCGAGCGCGGGAAGTCCCGGTTCTGCAGCAGGAAGCGCAGCACGCCGGAGCCGTTGACGCGGGTGCGCAGGTGGCGCCGGTACATCTGGTAGGCGGTCAGGCTGCGCAGCACGCTCATCCAGACGATGTTCTCGAACGGCGTCAGGTCGAGCTTGTCGTCCGGCGTCAGCAGCTTGGTGGTGCGCACGTCGAGGATGCGCGTGGTCATGTCGGCCTGTTCGATGTTGGTGCCGATGCGCAGGAACTGGAAGCCGACATCGCGGCTCATGTTGCTGGTCAGCACGCTGTAGACCAGCAGCGCGCCGCTGATCACCTGCTGCACGAAGGCTTGCCGGCTGGCCCGCAGGATCGCCGATTCGCCGCGTTCGTTGACGTAGTAGAACAGGTCGTTGAGCCGCTCCCAGGTGTCGCGCGGCATGGTGTCGCGCGATACCCGCAGGATCTCGCGGGCGCTGTGCAGCGACGACAGGATCGAGCCCGGATTCTTCGGATCGACCATCAGGAAACGCAGCACATTGTCCTCGGTGGCTTCCGGGTACAGCTCCTTGAAGCGCAGGTCGGCACCGACGATCTCGACCAGCGGCGCCCAGCCGAGCGGCATCCGCCGCGGCAGGTCGAGCATCAGGTTGGCGTTGACGTTGATCAGGCGCGCGGTGTTCTCGGCGCGCTGCATGTAGCGCCCGAACCAGTACAGGTTTTCGGCGACGCGGGAGAGCATCAGGCGGCTCCCTTCTGGGTCTGGGATTGGGCGGCGGCGGGCGAGCTGACGACGGCCGGCAGGTCGTCGTCGATGTCGACGATCCAGGTGTCCTTCGAGCCGCCACCCTGCGAGGAGTTGACCACCAGTGAACCCTTGACCAGCGCCACGCGGGTCAGGCCGCCGGTGGTGACATAGGTGCTTTCGCCGCGGCTCAGGATGAACGGCCGCAGATCCAGATGGCGCGGCTCGATGCCTTCATCGCAGATGGTCGGCGCGGTCGACAGGCTCAGTGTCGGCTGGGCCATGTAGTTGCGCGGGTTCTTCTCGATCAGCGCGCGGAACTTCTCGTGCTCGTCCTTCGACACGCGCGGTCCGATCATCATGCCGTAGCCGCCAGACTCGTTGGCCGGCTTGACCACCAGCTTGTCGAGATTGGCCAGCACGTGCTTGCGCTGCTTGTCGTCGAAGCACAGGAAGCTCGGCACGTTCGGCAGGATCGCGTCCTCGCCGAGGTAGTACTTGATCATCTGCGGCACGTAGGCGTAGACGACCTTGTCGTCGGCCACGCCGGCGCCCGGTGCATTGGCCAGCCCGACCTTGCCCTTGATCCACGAGCGCATCAGGCCTTTGCAGCCGAGGATCGATTCCGGATTGAAGGCTTCCGGATCGAGGAACAGGTCGTCGATGCGGCGGTAGATGACGTCGACGCGCTTCAGCCCGTCGATGGTCCGCATGTAGGTGCAGTCGTCGTCACCGACCACCAGATCCGTGCCCTCGACCAGTTCCACACCCATCTGCTGGGCGAGGTAGGCGTGCTCGAAGTACGCCGAGTTGTAGATGCCCGGAGTCAGCAGCACGATGTTCGGCGCATCGCCCGGACGCGGGCTGATCGCCACCAGCGTGTCGTAGAGCTGGGCGGTGTAGTCGTCGACCGGCAGGATGTTGGTGGTGTGGAACAGTTCCGGCCAGATGCGCTTGATGACCGCGCGGTTCTCCAGCATGTAGGACACGCCGGACGGCACCCGCAGGTTGTCTTCCAGCACGTACAAGGTGCCGTCGCCGTCGCGGACCAGGTCGGAACCGCAGATGTGCGCCCAGATGCCGTGCTTCGGCCGCACGCCGACGCACTGCGGCCGGAAGTTCACCGATTCGGCCAGGATCTCGGACGGGAAGATGCCGTCCTTGATGATCTGCTGCTTGCCGTACAGATCCTGGATGAAATGGTTCAGCGCGGTGACCCGCTGCTTCAGGCCGCGCTCGGTCTTTTCCCATTCCTTCTTCGGAATGACGCGCGGAATGATGTCGAACGGCCAGGCGCGGTCGACGTTCTTGCCTTCCGAATAGACCGTGAAGGTGATGCCCATGACCTTGATAGCGAGGTCGGCGGCCAGCCGTCGGTCGGCCAGATCCTTTGGCGACAGGCTTTGCAGGTATTCGACGAGGCTGCGGGCTGCGGGTCTTGCGAGGCCGGCGTTGTCGAAGAGTTCGTCGTAGGCGGCGTCGCCTCGATATTGGCGCCAGTCGAATGCCATGCTTGTGTCCAGGGGGTGTCCAGTCCTGTGGTGCGCGATTCCGCCATCCCGGCCGGAACGTTGATATTGAAAGGGTTCGTGTCTAACCTAGCATCAGACATACGCAAAACATAGGCCACGGCACAGCGCTCCAGTGCCCGTGCCGACAGGATTTTCTTCCCCCTAAATGACTCGCTCCCGCCCCGCCCTCGAACTGAAGGGCCGCATGCTTCCGATCACGCGCGTGCGGGTGCTTGAAGCCGATCCGGTCGCCATCCGGACGCAGATCGCCGAAATGGCGCGGCAGATGCCGCAGGCCGTGAAGGGCATGGCGGTGGTCATCGACAGCGATATCGACGCCGATCTCCCCGGCCTGCTGGCGCTGCTGCGCGAGGTCGGCATCCAGCCGCTGGCGGTGTCGGACGGCCCGCTGGCCGCTGCTGCCCGGGCCTCCGGCTTGCCGGTGGTGTCGAAAGACAGCAGCAAGGCCGCACCGGCACCGGCGCGGCAGGCCGCAGTACCGCCGGCTGCCGTTGCTGCGGTCCGCCGGCCGGCGCGGGTGGTGGCCGATCCGATCCGCTCCGGCCAGCAGGTCTACGCCGAGGACTGCGACCTGATCGTGCTGAATACCGTCAGCCCCGGCGCCGAAGTGATCGCCGACGGCTGCATTCATGTCTACGGCAAGCTGGCCGGGCGCGCGCTGGCCGGCGTCAAGGGCGACGAATCGGCGCGGGTGTTCTGCCGCAAGCTCGACGCCGAACTGATCGCCATCGCCGGCATCTATGCCGTGGCCGAGCAGATCAAGGCCGGCCCGGTCAACGAACCGGCGCAGGCCTGGCTCGACGGCGGGCGCTTGAAGATCGAAGCGCACAAGATCTAGTTTCTCGCGAGACTCCGGCGCAGCGGCACGACGCCGGCCGCGAGCCTCATCGTTCACGCATCAACAGACAAGCAGCACGGAGTACCGTTGGCCAAGATCATCGTAGTCACCTCGGGCAAGGGCGGCGTCGGCAAGACCACCACCAGCGCCTCGTTCGCCACCGGGCTTGCCATGCGCGGCAAGAAGACCGCCGTCATCGATTTCGACGTCGGCCTGCGCAACCTCGACCTGATCATGGGCTGCGAGCGGCGCGTGGTGTACGACTTCGTCAACGTCATCAACGGCGAAGCGACCCTCAAGCAGGCGCTGATCCGCGACAAAAACCTCGACAACCTGCACATCCTTGCAGCCAGCCAGACCCGCGACAAGGACGCACTGTCGACCGAGGGCGTGGAGCGCGTGCTCAAGGATCTGGCGCAGGATTTCGACTACATCATCTGCGACTCGCCGGCCGGCATCGAGCGCGGTGCCTTTCTGGCCATGTACTTCGCTGACGAAGCACTGGTGGTCACCAATCCGGAAGTCTCCAGCGTGCGCGACTCCGATCGCGTGCTCGGCATTCTCGCTTCGAAATCGCGGCGCGCGGAGATCGGCGAGCAGCGGGTCAAGGAACATCTGGTGCTGACCCGTTACAGCCCGACGCGCGTCGCCAAGGGCGAAATGCTCAGCGTCGATGACGTCAAGGACATCCTCGCGATCCCGCTGCTGGGCGTGATTCCGGAATCGACCACGGTGCTGACCAGCTCCAACTCGGGCGAGCCGGTGATCAAGGATCCGCTCAGCGAAGCCGGGCAGGCCTACACCGACCTGATTGCCCGCTTCCTCGGTGAAGAGCGGCCGATGCGCTTTCTGACCGAGCAGAAGAAAGGCTTCATGGCCAAGCTGTTCGGAGGCTGATCATGGATTGGCTCAAGATTTTCCGGGGCGAAAAACAGAAGAACAGCGCGCAGACCGCCAAGGACCGCTTGATGGTGGCGGTCGCCTACCAGCGCGAAGGCCGCATGAACGGCCCCAACTACCTGCCGCAGATGCGCGAGGAAATCCTTGCCGTGGTGCGCAAGTACATCCGCGTGCCCGACGATGCGGTGCAGTTCAACGTCCAGCGCGAGGACGGCCTCGAAGTGCTGGAGCTGAACATCACGCTGCCGGAAGACGCCCCGCGCTGAAATCCGGCGGCTCGCCTAGGCCGACATCAGCGCCGCCAGCGCCTGTGGGTCGCCGGTTTCCAGCAGGTTCGCGGCCTGCGCCCGCAGCGCCCGGACATCCGATTCGATGATGATCCGCTTGACCTCCAGCACCGAGGCCGGATGCATCGAGAACTCGGTCAGCCCCAGCCCCAGCAGCAGCCGCGTGTAGCGCGGATCGCCGGCCATCTCGCCGCACATCGCCACCGGAATCCGGGCCCGGTCGCCGGCCTCGATGGTGGTGCGGATCAGCTTCAGCACCGCCGGATGCAGCGGGTCGTAGAGGTAGTTGACCTCTTCATCGACGCGGTCGATCGCCAGCGTGTACTGGATCAGGTCGTTGGTGCCGATCGAGAAAAAGCTGCAATAGCGCGCCAGCAGCGGCGCTGCGAGCGCGGCGGCCGGTACTTCGATCATCGCGCCGACCGGAACATGGGCGGCCATCCGCGCGCCTTCGCGGGCCAGCTGTTCGCGGGTGGCGTCGATGAAGGCGGTGGCCTGCCGGTACTCGGCGACGCTGGAAATCATCGGCAGCATGATGTTGACGTCGCCGTGCGCCGAG
This sequence comes from Gammaproteobacteria bacterium, assembly GCA_026398815.1. Lineage (GTDB taxonomy): Bacteria > Pseudomonadota > Gammaproteobacteria > Nevskiales > Nevskiaceae > Nevskia. Next base: position 19,840 of record JAPLSA010000028.1, on the reverse strand, counting down.
GCGCGCAGCAGCGCCCGCACCTGGGGGCGGAACATCTCCGGTTCCTTCAGGCACAGGCGGATGGCGCGCAGGCCGAGGGCCGGATTGTTCGGCGTCGGCCCGCTGCGGGCACCGGAATCGACCTGCTTGTCGGCACCCAGATCGAGCGTGCGGATCGTCGTCGGGCCCTTCACCGACGCCACCACGCGCGCGTAGACCTCGTACTGCTCGTCCTCGGTCGGCTGGGTCTTGCGGTTCATGTACAGGAACTCGGTGCGATACAGGCCGACGCCTTCGGCGCCGAGATCGGCGGCGTGGGTGGCGTCTTCGCAGAGTTCGATGTTGGCCAGCAGCCGGATCTTGGTGCCATCGCGGGACACCGCCGGCTTTTCCTTGAGCCCCGACAGCGCCGCGCGGCGCGTGTGCTGCTCATCGCGCTTGGCGCGGAAGAAGCGCAGCGCCTGCGCTTCGGGATCGGCCAGCGCATGGCCGAGATCGCCATCGACGATCACGGCCTCGCCGTCCTTGAGCAGGCGGCGGGCGTTGTGCAGGCCGACGATCGCCGGGATGCCGTAGGAGCGGGCCAGGATCGCGGTATGCGACAGCGGGCCGCCGTATTCGGTGATGAAGGCGGCGGCGCCGGCCTGCGCGAGCAGGATGATGTCGGCCGGCGTGATGTCGTCGGCGACGATGATGTTCGGCTCCGCCGACGTGCCGGCACTACCGGCGGCCGGCAGCTTGCGTTCCCGGTTCAGCAGGATGCGCAGCAGGCGGGCGGACACCTGCTGCACGTCGTCGCGGCGGGCGCGCAGATAGGGGTCGTCCATCTGTTCGAAGATCGCCACCAGCGCATCGCGCTGCCGCTTCAGCGCGGCCTCGGCATTGATGCGGCTGCTGCGGATCGCGCCGGCTACCGCCTCGGTCAGCGAGCGGTCGTCGATCATCTGCAGATGGGCATCGATGAAGGCCGCGATGTCCTGGTCGGCGCCGCCGATGCCGGCCGGAACCTGGTTGCGCACCTGCTGCAGCTGTTCGCGGCCGCGCGCCTGGGCATCGCCGAAGCGGCCGATCTCGGCGTCGATCGCGCTGTCGTCGATCGCGTACTCGGGGATTTCCAGATCGCCGCCCGACAGCTTCTGGACGCGACCGATGGCGATGCCGCGCGAGACGCCGATGCCGTTGAGCCAGAGACTCATGCGGGTTCGTCGAAGCGGTTGGCGATCAGCGCCGCCAGCGCTTCGAGCGCCTCGACGGCATCCGGGCCTTGGGCGGCGAGCTTGAGCACCGAGCCCTGCGCGGCCGCCAGCATCATCACCTTCAGGATGCTCTTGCCGGGCACCTGCTTGCCGTCCTTCTCGACGGTCAGCTCGGCCTCGTAGCTGGACGCCAGCGTCACGAACTTCGACGCCGCGCGGGCATGCAGGCCCAGCCGGTTGATGATGACCACGGTCTTTTCCGCCGTTCGGGCGGCGGACTGGGGCTCGGCGGAAGGCGGACGATCGGTCATGGCGGTGCTGGCAGTTTGAAGGCGACCACGCCGGCCTGGCCGCTGTCGACGGCGGCGGCGACCATGTCCGGCAGGCTGCGCTTCGGGAAATTGAAGATCTCGACCAGCATCGGCAGGTTGATGCCGGCCACCAGTTCGGTGCGCGGGGCTTCCAGCAGCCGGCTGGCGATGTTGCTGGGCGTGGAGCCGTAGGCGTCGGTGAGGATCAGCACACCGGCGCCAACGTCGAGGCGCTCGATCATCCGCCGCCCCTGCAGCAGCAGCACGTCGGTGGCCTGCACGCGGCGCACTTCCAGCACGTCGGCCTGCAACGGCAGCGGACCGATCATGTCCTCCATCGTTTCCAGCAGGTGGTGGCCGAGCTTGCCGTGCATGACCAGCAGGACGCCGACCGTCATCGTCTTGCGCTCATGTGCCGAGTTCTCGGTGGCGGGCCACGATCTGCGGGAAGCGGCCCTCGAACGCCTGCTTCATGCGCTCGACCAGGTAGACCGAACGGTGCTGGCCGCCAGTGCAGCCGATCGCCACGGTGACGTAGGCGCGGTCCTGGGCCTCGACCGCCGTCAGCCAGCGATCGAGATAGGCACGGGTGTCGTCGAAGAACGATTCGACCACGCGCTGGCTGCGGAACCAGTCGATCACCGGCGCATCGCGGCCGGTCAGCGCGCGCAGGTCCGGCACCCAGTGCGGGTTCGGCAGCAGGCGTGCGTCGAACACGAAGTCCGCGCCTTCCGGACCGCCGTTCTTGAAGCCGAACGACAGGAACAGCACCGACAGCCCACGGATGCCCGGCTCCGGCAGGTGCACGTCAACCGCAGCCCGCAGGTCGTAGAGGTTCAGGTGAGTGGTGTCGAGCGGCACGTCGGCGAGATCAGCCACCGGCTTGAGCAGCTTGCGTTCGAGGCGGATCGCATCGAGCAGCGACACTTCGGCAGTGGCCAGCGGATGCCGTCGCCGGGTCTCGTTGTAGCGACGCAGGATCACGTTGTCGTCGGCGGTCAGGAACAGCACGCGCACGTCGATCGCCTGGCCGCGCAGGCCTTCGAGCACGGCCGGGAAGCGTTCGATCTCGAGAGGGTCGCAGCGGGCATCGATCCCCAGCGCCAGCCGGTGGTAACGCGGGCCGGGGTGGTCGACCGCGTGGCTCAGCAGTGGCTGCACGAGATCGAGCGGGATGTTGTCGATGCAGTAGTAGCCGCGATCCTCGTACTGCTTGAGCGCCACGGACTTGCCGGCACCGGACAGGCCGCTGACGATCACCAGACGCATGGTCGGCCGTGCTCGGAGGCGGTCCTGCGGCGCTCAGCCCGCGAGCAGGGCGTAGACGGCGGCGTCGTCCTTGGCGGCGTGCACCTGCGCGCAGAAGTCGTCGTCGGAAAACTTCTCGGCGATCGCCGCAAGGTGCTGCAGGTGCTCGCCGGTGGCGTTCTGCGGCACCAGCAGGCCGAACACCAGGTCGACCGGCTGGCCGTCGTGGGTGTCGTAGTCGACCGGATGCTTGAGCCGGACGAAGGCGCCGACGCTGGTCGACACGCCGGCCAGCCGGCCGTGCGGAATCGCCACGCCGTGGCCCAGTCCGGTGGAGCCGAGCTTCTCGCGGCCGGCGAGGCTGGCCAGGATGTCGGCCGGCGCCACACTCGGCGCGCCGAGCGCCAGCAGGCGGGCGATCTCCTCCAGTGCGCGCTTCTTGCTCGTCACGGCGACGGCGACGGCGACGCGTCCGGGATTGAGGATGTCGGCAAGCTTCATGGAGGATCCGGGTCGCTGGAAAGAAAAAGCCCCGCTTCGAAAAGCGGGGCTTTTTCGGAAGCCCGGCTAGTGTAGCGGCGCGGGCTCTAGTTCAGGGCGTGCTTCTGCACGTCGCGGGCATGGTGGTCGCGCAGCTTGTCCTTGAACTTCCGGGTCTGCTGATCGAGCTTGTCGATCAGGTTGTCGATCGCCGCGTACATGTCGCCCTGCACCGATTCGGCATGCAGGTTGGTGCCGCGGGCATGCAGCGTGGCTTCGGCCTTGTGCTGCAGCTTGTTGTCCACCGACAGGATCACGGCGGCATCGATCAGGTGATCGAAGTGCCGTTCGACGCGCTTCAGCTTGTCGGTGACGTAGGTGCGCAGCGCCGGCGTGAGATCGAGATGATGACCGGAAATGTTCAGGTTCATACACGCAACTCCTTTTCAGGGAAGGCGGCCCGGGTGCCTGCCAGGATTCCGGCAGGACGAACGGGTCGAACACATGCATTGCAGGTTTCGGACCATGAACAGCGGCCGGAATCCGGATTCGGACTCCGCAGCCGGTCGGGGCTCAACCGATCGGCTTGCGCTCGTGCGACGGGGGGATGCGCAGCGCCTCGCGATACTTTGCGACCGTGCGACGCGCGACCTGGATGCCTTCCTTCAGCAGCAGTTCGGCGAGCGTCGAATCGGACAGGGGCTTGGCTGGATCTTCCGCAGTGATGAGCCGCTTGATCATGGCCTGGATGGCGGTGGCGGAGCAGGTGCCTCCTTCGGTGGTCTGGACGTGGCTGGAGAAGAAGTACTTCAGTTCGTAGAGGCCTCGTGGCGTCAGCATGTACTTGTTTGCGGTTGCGCGCGACACCGTGGATTCATGAATCCCCAGCTGTTCGGCGACATCGCGCAGCACCAGCGGACGCATCGCTTCCTCGCCGTAATCGAGGAACGCCCGCTGTTCCTCGACTATGCATTGGGCAACCTTGAGCAGCGTTTCGTTCCGTGCTTCCAGAGAATTGATGAAGTAGCGCGCTTCCTGCAAATGCTGCTTCATAGTCAGCTGGTCGCGCGAGGTGTCGGCGCGCTTGACCATGCCCTGGTAGAGCTGGTTGATGCGCAGCTTCGGCGTGTGCTCCGGATTGAGGCTGACCCGCCAGCGGCCGTTCTTCTTGCCGACGAAGACATCCGGGGCGATGTAGTCGCTCTCGTGCGCCTGATAGGGGCGGCCGGGATGCGGCTGCAGCGACTGCACCAGCGCCAGCCCTTCGCGCAGCGCTTCCAGCGGCAGGCCGGTGGTCTTCATCAGCGCGGTTTCGTCGTGGCGCGCCAGCATCGCCATCGGCGCTTCCAGCACCTTGAAGGCCGCGGCCAGGCCTGGCGTCTTCGGCGGGAACTGCTGCAGCTGCAGGCGCAGGCATTCCGGAAGGTCGCGGGCGGCGACGCCGGAGGGATCGAAATCCTGCACCGAGCGCAGGATCTTCTCGACGCGCTCGGCCGGAATGTTCTGGCCGCTGACCAGCCGCTCGCGGACGCCGTCCCAGTCTTCGAGATAACCGTCGTCGTTGATCGCATCGATGATGTGCAGCGCGATTTCGGCGTCGACCTCGTCGAACGGCGCGATCGAGGCCTGCCAGGTCAGGTGGTCGCGCAGCGATTGCGAGCCGTGCAGATTGGCCTGCATGAAGTCGTGCAGGCCGTCATCGTCCTCGCCGGAGCCGCTGCCGGCCGCGCCGGCGCCGTCGTAGATGTCGCCCCAGTCGGCGTCGACCGGCATTTCTTCCGGAATCACGTTCTCGCCGCCGATCTCGATGGCGGTTTCGGCGGCCGAACTGGCTTCGGCAATGGCGGCGCTGCTGTCCGATTCCGCCATCGCTTCCTCGATGGTCTGGACGTCGGCGTCCTCGCCATCGGCTTCCAGCATCACGTTGGATTCCAGCGCCTGGCGGATTTCGAGCTGAAGATCGAGGCTCGACAGCTGCAGCAGGCGGATCGCCTGCTGCAACGCAGGCGTCATGGTCAGGGCAAGGCCGGTTCGGAGTGACAGCGACTGCTTCATTCGCGCGTTTTCACCATTTCGAGTGTTGGCATTGTACTTGCTCGAAATTCGCCGCGATCCATTATGATCGCCAAGTAAGCCTTTGGTCGAAGTACTGCCGGTGAAGCCGCCAGGCCGTCCACGCGGAAGAGGCTGCCGGCATCAGAGCCGGAATTGCTCGCCCAGGTACACGCGCCGCACCGTCTCGTTTTCCATCAGCGCGGCTGGCGTGCCTTCGGCAATCACCTTGCCGCCCGCCAGGATGTAGCCGCGGGTGCAGATTCCCAGGGTTTCCCGCACGTTGTGATCGGTGATCAGCACGCCGATGCCGCGCTCCGACAGGTGGCGGACGATGCCCTGGATGTCGAGCACGGCGATCGGGTCGACGCCGGCGAACGGTTCGTCGAGCAGGATGAAGCGCGGGTTGGCCGCCAGCGCGCGGGCGATTTCGGCGCGCCGCCGCTCGCCGCCGGACAGCGCCATGCCGAGGCCATCGCGGACATGGCTGATATGCAGTTCCTCGAGCAGCCGTTCCAGTTCGCGCTTGCGTCCGTCGCTGTCGAGGTCGTCGCGCAATTCGAGGATCGCCATCACGTTGTCGGCGACTGACAGCTTGCGGAAGATCGAGGCTTCCTGCGGCAGGTAGCCGATGCCGGCCTTGGCGCGCGCGTGCATCGGCAGCCGGGTGATGTCGCGGCCATCAAGCTCGATGCGGCCGCCATCGGCCGGCACCAGGCCGACCACCATGTAGAACGAGGTGGTCTTGCCGGCGCCGTTGGGGCCGAGCAGGCCGACGATCTCGCCGGCCTTGACGTCGAGCGACACGCCGTTGACCACGGTGCGCTTCTTGTAGCGCTTGACCAGATCGCGGGCCAGCAGCACCGAGGCCGGGCGATCGCCGCCGGGCACCGCGCTCACGGCGTGCCTCCTGGCGATGCGGCCGGCGCAGCCGATTCATTCGACGACGGCTGCAGGATGATCTTCACCTGCCCGCCGGTGCCGCCGGAGGCCTGGATGCGCCGCTGGTTGACGTCGTACTTGATGGTGTCGCCGGTGATCTCGTCGCTGCCGCGCATCACGTAGGCGTCGTTGACCAGATCGAGCACGCCGCTGCGCGAGTCGTAGTTCAGCGTCTTCGCTCGCGCCGAGACCGGCGGGTTCTCGGCACCGTTGCCGGCGTGGTTCATCTTGGCCGGACCGCCGGTGATCTTCGCTTCGTACTGGCCGCCGGCGTACTGCTTGAGTTCCACGCGGTCGCCTTCGAGCTTCAGCGTGTCCGACGACAGCACGACGTTGCCGGTGTAGATCGCCGAATTGCCCTGTACCAGCTCGGCCTTGTCGGAGGTCAGCGTGACCGGCCCGGTCGGCTTCAGGTCGGCCGGCTTCGGCAGCTTGACCAGTTCGTTGCGGTCCACCGATACCGGTTTGACCGACCCCTGGGCGTGCAGCGCCAGCGGCGCCGAGGCTGCGGCCAGCATCAGCAGCAGCGCGGGGGCTCTCAGTTCAGCGAGTGACTTCATAGCGCATCTTCACGTTGTTCAGCAGGCGCAGGTCCTGTTTTTCCCAATTGGCATCCATGCCAATGGCCGTGCCCTTGCGCGTCGGGCTGTCGACATCGACGACCGCGGCGGTATGCAGGACATGGGTATCCGGGTTGACGATCATGCTCGGCGAGCGCATCACCAGCGCCTCGCCGTTGTCGGGCCACTGGCCGTGGGCCACGACTTCGCCAGTCAGTTCGAATTCGCGGCTGCCGGCCCGCAGGTTGCCGGCCGGCGCCTCGATATGCCACGGCGTCTTGGGCCCCGACAGCACGTCGACGACCAGCGTCGTCGCGGTGGCCGATTCATCGTCAAAGTATTCGAGCGTGGCCGCCGTCGCTTTCATCGACGGCTGGCCGGCAGCGTCGTAGCGGGTCAGGTCAGCCTGGGTCAGCGTGTAGCGCGGCAGCTTGTCGGGGCTGGCGGCGACATCGAGCGCGATGTCGTCGATCCGGTTCAGCGTGAACAGCAGGCCGGCCAGCGCGGCCACGGCCAGGGTCGCCACCACGATGCGGGTCATGGACGGAGGTCGGCCGACTGCGCGTTGAGAATCAGGTCGGCGGCATCGCGCACCGCCCCGTTGCCGCCGGCCAGGCGGCTGGCCCAGTGGGCCACGGCCAGCACTTTCGGGTGCGCGTCGGCCACTGTCATCGCCAGCCCGGCGCGCTGCAGCAGCGGCAGATCCGGGGTGTCATCGCCCATCATCATCATCTGCTCGTCGCGCAGGCCGAGCTGGGCTTTCAGCTCTTCCCAGGCCGGCAGCTTGTGCTCGACGTTCAGCCAGACGCGGCGGATGCCGAGGTATTCGAAGCGTGCCTGCATCGCCGCCGATGGCCGGCCGGAAATCACCGCGACCTCGATGCCGGCCTGCATCAGCAGCTTCAGGCCGAGGCCGTCGCGGACATGCACCGCCTTCAGTTCGGTGCCATCGGCAGCCAGGTACAGCTTGCAGTCGGTCATCACGCCGTCGACATCGAAGACGGCGCAGCGGATCTCGCGGGCACGCTCGCTCAGGGTGCGCATCAGACGACTCCGGCGCGCAGCAGATCGTGCATGTGCAGCACGCCGGCGATGCGCTGTTCGTCGTCGAGCACCATCAGCACAGTGATCCGGTGCCGTTCCATCAGGTGCACCGCTTCGGCGGCCAGCTGTCCGGCGCCGATGTGCTTGCCGCCGCGCGTCATCACGCTGGTGATGGCTGCGCTGCGGACATCGAGCCCGGCATCGAGCACGCGGCGCAGGTCGCCGTCGGTGAAGATGCCGACGGCCCGGCCATCGCGGTCGACGACGGCGGTCATGCCGAGCCCCTTGCGGGTCATTTCGAGCAGCGCGGCGGACAGCGCGGCGTCGTCACCGACGCACGGAATCTCCTCGCCGGCATGCATCAGGTCGCCGACCTTCAGCAGCAGCCGCCGGCCGAGCGTGCCGCCCGGATGGCTCAGCGCGAAGTCCTCCGGCGTGAAGCCGCGCGCTTCCAGCAGCGCCACGGCCAGCGCGTCGCCCATCGCCAGCGTGGCGGTGGTCGACGCGGTCGGCGCCAGATTCAGCGGGCAGGCTTCCTGGGCCACCGAGACATCCAGATGCACGTCGGCGGCCTTGGCCAGTGTCGACGCTGGCCGGCCGGTCATCGACACCAGCGGCACGCCCATGCGCTTGATCAGTGGCAGGATGGTCAGCACTTCGGCGGTTTCGCCGGAGTTGCTGATGGCGATCACCGCGTCGTCGCGGGTGATCATGCCGAGGTCGCCGTGGCTGGCCTCGCCGGGGTGCACGAAGAACGCCGGAGTACCGGTGGACGCCAGGGTCGCCGCGATCTTGCCGCCGATGTGGCCGCTCTTGCCCATGCCGGTGACCACCACCCGGCCGCGGCAGCCGATCAGCAGGCGGCAGGCGCGGGCAAAACCGGCATCGATGCGCGGCAGCAGGGCGTCCAGCGCATCACGCTCGATCCCGAGCACGCGGCGGGCGGTGTTCTGCAGCGCGACGTCGTCGGTCGGCGAGGGGAGCGTGGAATCTGGCATGGGATAGCTATCGTAACCGAGCGTCTGATTGCGGGCCGGACAGGCTGCAAACCGGGCACGCGGCGGACGCGCTTCTCTATAATGTCGCGTCGCTCGGGCTGGCGCCTGCGCTGTTCGCGGTTCGATGCCCGGAATGCCCCGTCATCGACAGCGACGTCTGCGCCAGTTTGAAGCAAGCCCAGTCTCGTGCACCGAAATGAGGCTGCGCCCGCGATGCCATGCCGCGTCAGACCTTCGTTCGTCGCACATGACCATCGATTCCCGACTATTCGCCTTATTCATCTGCCGGCCCCGGAGACCGTTGTGAGCAAAGACCAGGACAAGAAGTTCATGATTTCGTTCGCCGGCGTGCTGGCGCTGCTGTTCGGCATCACCTTCGGCATCGTCGTGCTGGCCCTGTTCATGGCCCCGAAGCACGACACCGCCAACGTTGCCGAGAGCAAGAAGGTTGCGGCCCGTACCGCGCCGATCGGCACCGTGGTGACCGACCCGGCGCTGCTGGTCAAGACTGCAGCCGTCGCCCGCGAGCCGTGGTCGGGCGAGCAGGTCTACACCCAGGTCTGCTCGGCCTGCCACGACGCCGGCGTGCTGGAAGCGCCGAAGCCGACCGACAAGGCCGCCTGGGCGACGCGCAAGGGTGCCGCTGGTGGCGTCGACGGCCTCGCGGCCTCGGCGATCAAGGGCAAGAACGCGATGCCGGCACGCGGCGGCAAGGCCGATCTCAGCGATGCCGAGATCAAGGCGGCGATCGAACTGATGCTGCAGCGCGCCGGCGTCTGATCGACGCCCGCAGCGCCGCCACCCGCACCGCGCGGATCAGGGCGGCACCGGCGAAAGCCGGTGCCGCCTTTTTTATTGCCCGATGGATTGCGGGCCCGTGCCTCCGTGCGGGAGCGGCTGCGCCAAATTGGTGCACTCTGATCGGCAATGGCCGCCGCTCGCATCGCGAGCTGGCCGGGAGCGCAGCCACAGCCGGTCCAGATTGCGAACTTCGAGGAAAAATGAAAGGAAATTCATGTATTTGAGCTGTATGGCATGGTCCATGCTTTTTCGTCGACCGCTGGCCATTTTCAGCGCAATTACTACTCGAAGGAGAGTCATGAGCAATATGAAGAAGCTGCTGTCTGTCGCGGGTCTGGCCTGCCTGCCCGGCATCGCTTTCGCCGACACCCCGACCATCGGTTCGATCCTGGAAGCCTCCGGCATTGCGGTCAGCGGCTATACCAGCGCCTCGTATTCGGTGAACTTCAACAAGGGCAAGACGCTGGCGTTCCGCGCCTATGACGCCCAGACCGACACCTTCACCATCGACCAGGCCTCGCTGACGATCGCCTACGCGCCGGAGTCGGGTTTCGGTGCCACCGTCAACATCCTTGCCGGTGAAGATTCCAACGTCATCAACGCCAACTACGGCGACGGCGATTCGATCTTCAGCCTGCCGACCGCCTTCGTGTCGTACGCCGGCGGCGGCTTCACGGTGATCGCCGGCCGCTTCGGCTCGCTCGCCGGCTACGAAGTCACGGCCGATAACGCTGCACCGTTCGTGTCGCGCTCCTGGCTGTTCCAGAACACCCAGCCGTTCTTCCACACCGGCCTGCGTGCGACCTACAAGTTCAATGACCTGCTGTCGGCCACCCTCGGTGCCGTCAACAGCGCGCCGCAGGCGTCGACGATCGATGCCAACAAGCAGAAGACGCTGGAAACGAACGTCACGTTCACTCCGACTTCGACGCTGCTGGTCTCGCTGACCAATTATCTCGGCGTCGACGAGTTCGACGGCACCGTGCTGTTCCCAATCAACGGCCCGGCGTCGGGTGCGTTCACGACCCGCACCAACATTTCGGACGTGGTCGTGCAGTACACCGGTATCGACAAGCTGACGCTGGCGCTGAACGGCGACATCCAGGACGCCAAGGGCCTGTACATCAACAAGGGCGTGGCGTTCTACGGCATGTACCAGCTGACCGAGAAGTTCGCGGCCCGTGCCCGTATCGAACTGGCAGAAGCGGCACTGAAGGCCGAGCTTGGCGGCGACAGCTCGTCGTTCAAGATCTACACCGTGGCCGGCGTGTACTCGCCGTCGTCGCACTTCGACATCATCGCCGAAGTCCGCTACGACACCTCGAAGGACGATGTCTTCCCGAACGGCTTCACCACCGTGAGCCAGGGCGAAGGCGGCAGCGTCTCGGTGCCGGCGTTCAAGGACAATGGCGGCAACTTCGCCGTCAAGGCGATCTACAAGTTCTGATCCGCTGCAGCTGATGGACCGAAAAGGCCGCCTCGTGCGGCCTTTTCTCTTTCCGGCCCGCGCTGTCCGATCGGCTGGCAGGTACGGGAAGGCGGCCGCGCTGGCCGCAGCGGCTCGATCTGCACCAGCGCGGTGCGCGGCTCGCCCGACTGCGGTCGTCGAGCGCGCATCCGACGGGCTGCAGGCCGGCGTTTGACCCGACGCACAAGGCCGCAGGTCTGCGCGGCGACTCCGCTACAGTGCCGCGATGGCGAAATTTCCCTTTGTTGCGCTGGCCTCGTGCGCCGTGCTGGCGTGGTGCCCGGCGGCGCTCGCCGGCCCGTTCGACCTGCGCGTCGCCGTGGCCAGCGAGGAGGTCTTTCGCGGCCAGGTGCAGAACAACAGCGCAACGCTCAGCCTGCGGGCCGATTACCGCTTCGACAACCGTGCGTACGTCGGCAGCCGCGTGCTCAACAACCGCAGCGCCGGCGATGCCGAAATCGATGTCTATGCCGGCTGGGGGCGCTCCTGGCAGCTGTTCGACCTGTGGCTGATCGGCGTCGACGGCGGCCTTGATCTGCGCACCTACAGCGGCGACCGGCAGGGGCCGGCAGCGCGCGACCTCGACTGGGCGGAAGCGCGGCTGGCGGTCGACTCGGGGCCGTTGCGCCTGAGCCTTGCGGCCGCACCGGACTACTTCGGCACCGGCGCTGCCGGCTGGCGCGTGGCCGGGCAACTGCGCTGGCCGATCACCCAGAATCTGGCCGGCACCGGCATCGTCGGCTGGAATGACGGCGCCGGCCTGCGCCGGCAGACCGCGCGCATCGGCAGCGGTCGGGCCTATGCCGACTACAGCTTCGTCCTGAACTGGAGCCTGCCGGCGGACCTGTCGCTGTACGGCCAGCTCACCGGGGCCAGTACCACGCTGGATGATTCCCGCCGGCCGCGCCTGCTGCTCGGCCTGCAGTGGCGCTGGGGCGTTCAGCTGCCCTGATCGACCGGCCGGTAGCGCAGCGCCTCGGCGACATGCGCGGTCGCCAGTGACTCGACGCCGGCTAGGTCGGCGATCGTGCGGGCCACCTTCAGCACCCGGTGGTAGGCCCGCGCCGACAGACCGAGGCGGCTCATTGCCGTCAGCAGCAGCTGGCGGCTGGCATCGTCGAGCACGGCATCGCGGTCGAGTGCCTTCGGGCCGAGCAGCGCGTTGATCGTGCCGGCCCGTTCGCGTTGCCGCTCGCGTGCCGCGCAGACCCGCTGCCGCACGTCGGCGCTCGATTCGATCACCGGCGGTGCCTGGCTGGCCAGTGCTGCCGGGTCGAGACGCGGCACGAACACGTGCAGGTCGATGCGGTCGAGCAGCGGCCCTGACAGGCGGCCGCGATAGCGCGCCACCTGATCCGGCGTGCAGCGGCAACGCCCGGCGCCGGGGCCGGCATCGCCGAGATAGCCGCAGGGGCAGGGGTTCATCGCCGCCACCAGCTGGAAGCGCGCCGGAAATTCCACCTGCCGCGCGGCGCGCGAAATGCTGATCCGGCCGCTTTCCAGCGGCTCGCGCAGCACTTCCAGCACATGGCGCTCGAACTCCGGCAATTCGTCCAGAAACAGCACGCCGCCGTGCGCCAGCGTGATCTCGCCGGGGCGCGGATTGCCGCCGCCGCCGACCAGCGCCACCGCCGAGGCCGTGTGATGCGGTGCGCGGTACGGCCGCCGTCCCCAGCAGGCCGGATCGAAGCCGGCCAGCCCGATGCTGGCGATCGCCGCCACGTCCAGCGATTCCGCCTGTGTCAGCGGCGGCAGCAGGCTCGGCAGCCGCTGCGCCAGCATGCTTTTGCCGCTGCCCGGCGGACCGGCCATCAGCAGCGAATGGCCGCCGGCCGCCGCGATTTCCAGCGCCCGGCGTGCCTGCAGCTGACCGCGGACATCGGCCAGATCCGGGCCGCTGTCGACAGGCGCCGGAGCCGGCGTGGCCGCCGCGCGCGTCAGGCGGTTCTCATGCAATTCGGTGCACAGCGCACCGAGACTGGACGCGCCGTACACGGTGGCGGCCTCTGCCAGCGCCGCTTCGGCCACGTTCGGTGCCGGAACCAGCAGTGCGCGCCCTGTTTCGGTGCAACGCAGTGCCGCCGGCAGTGCGCCGCGCACCGCACGGATCTCGCCGGTCAGCGACAGCTCGCCGAGGATTTCGAGCTGCGCCAGCAAGGTCGGCGGAATCTGCCCGGATGCCGCCAGCACGCCGAGCGCGATCGGCAGATCGAAGCGGCCGCCTTCCTTCGGCAAATCAGCCGGCGCCAGATTGACCGTGATCCGGCGGTTCGGGAACTGGTAGCCGGAGTTGACGATCGCTGCCCGCACCCGATCACGCGACTCGCGCACCGCCGCTTCCGGCAGCCCGACGATTGCCAGCCCGGGAATGCCCGGTGCCAGATGAACTTCTACGGTGACGGCTTCGGCGTGGAGCCCGTTCTGCGCCCGGCTATGGACGATCGCGAGGCTCATTCCGTTTGCCCGGCAGACCTTGCGCTGTGCGGCGGGGACGGGCTCCTCCGGGGCGTGCCCTGGCGGGCCCGCCCGTCGAATCGGGCCGCGAGCAGTGCTCGCGAAGCCGCCCGCTCCGACCCGTTCTGCGCCCGGCTATGGACGATCGCGAGGCTCATTCCTTCTGCCCGGCAGGCCTTGCGCTGCGCGGCAGGGACGGGCCCGTCCGGGGCGGCGTGGACATCCTTGTCCGGGCCGGGCGGGCTAGTCGGCCGGCCCGTCGGCGGCTTTTTCCAGCGCTTTCAGCCGCTTCTCGAGGGCGACAAGGCGGGTCTGGGTGCGCGCCAGCAGTTCGGCCTGGGTGTCGAAGCGTTCGCGGCTGACCAGTTCAAGGCGATCGAGATTGGCGCGCAGCACGGCGCGGAAGTTGTCTTCCAGTTCCGTGCGCAGGCCCTTCAGGCCGGGCGGCAGCACCCGGCTGAGTCGCGAGGCGAGTTCTTCAAGGGCACGGGGGTCGATCATGGGCGGCGCTAGGGTCTGTTAACAATTACTTGGGTCGCTGCGTTGCAGGTCAAAAAGCCGCCGGGCGAGGCGCGAACCGCAGCCCATAGCGTACCTATGGTCAAGGTTCGCAACGAAGTCCCGGCGGCTTTTGGCCGCTGCTCGTTCGTTGCACTGGGCAAAAGCGACCTCCGCCGCAGCGAGCAAAGTAATTGCTAACAGACCCCAGGGCGGTCAGTACAGCAGGAAGGCGAAGAAGATCAGCAGCGTAGGCGGCAGGGCGGCGATGAACAAGCCGCCGGCACTGACCGTCTGGTTCGGGAATAGCGGTTTCAGGATGGCCATGCCGGCCGGGTTCGGTGCGTTGGCGATCACGGTCAGGCCGCCGCCGGTAATCGCGCCGGCGACCACGAAGAACTTGAATTCGTCGGTCAGGTTCGGCACCTGCGCGGCCAGGTAGGTGACGGCGGCGTTGTCGGTGATCGCGGTCAGCAGGGTTGCGGCAACGAATACCTGCAGCGGGTCGAGCGCCTGCAGCACCGGCTTCAGCCACCACTGCTGCAGCCCGCCGATCACGACAAGTCCGGACAGGAAGCAGGCCACCAGCAGGGCTTCCTTGAGAATCAGGCGGTTCTGGTGATCCGGATAGGCGTGGGCCCAGAGCAGGAAAATCAGCAGCACGCCGAGGAACATCGGCGGGTGGTGAGCGAAGACCACGATCAGCGCCAGGAAGCCCAGGTGCAAAAGCATCTGGCCGAGCGGCAGGTGATGGTCGTCGCCGGACGGTTCATGGCCCGGCAGCTTGCGCAGCGTCGGCATGAACATCGCGGTGACCACGGCGGCGTTGATCAGCACCACCGGCACCACATGGGTCGCGAAGTTGGACAGCATGAAGTGGAGATCCCAGCCCCAGATGCCGGCCACCATCAGCACCGGCGGCGCGGCGAACGGCGTCAGCGCGCCACCGATCGAGACATTGACGAACAGCACGCCGAGCGTGGCATAGCACATGCGCGGCGGCAGCCGGTGGCGGAAGTGGCTTTCGCGCAGCAGCAGCGCTGCCAGGGTCATCGCGCCGGGCTCGGTGATCAGCGAGCCGAGCAGCGGAATCACCGTCAGCGCGGCGAAATAGGTCGCCGCCTGCCGTGGTAGCGGCAGTACCCGGGAGACGACACGGGTGGTGTTGCCCATCGCCACCAGCACCGGCCGGCTGGCGGCGACCACCATGATCGCGAACACGAACAGCGGCTCGGTGAAGTTGCGGCTGTCGATGTACTCGATCGCGGCATGCGGCCCTTCGATCGCCATGAACACCGAGATCAGTGCCGCCGCCCACAGCGCGAACACGATCTCGACCTCGGCCAGTGCATGGATCAGTCCGGCGTGGCGCGGGTAGTGGTGGGCGATCTTCGCGACGAAGGCAACCGAGAAGGTGTGCAGCAGCGCCAGCGCGAACATCACGGCGGCAATGCCCTGGAAGGTGGTTGGGGTCATGGCGAGGCGGATTCCTTCTGCGGGAACGAGCTCGCGACTATACGGATTCCGACGCGCCATCGAAGCGCCTGACCGCTGTCAGGTTCATGCGATCACGGGCCGGCACGGCGCCGGCAGTGCTGGATGTTTTGCCGAAGGCTGGCGATTTCACGATTCGCTGACGTTTGCCCGTCGCGCATGCAGTTTTCCCAATTCCGCCGGCAGGGCGCTGGCGCGGTCAGTCACGATAACCAGGAGTTGCTTGCATGAAACTGATCACAGCCATCATCAAGCCTTTCAAGCTTGACGAGGTGCGTGAAGCCCTGTCGGAGATCGGCGTCGCCGGCATCACCGTCACTGAAGTCAAGGGCTTCGGCCGCCAGAAAGGCCATACCGAGTTGTATCGCGGCGCGGAGTACGTCGTCGATTTCCTGCCCAAGGTCAAGATTGAAGTTGCCATCGGTGACGACAAGCTGGAGTCGGCCATCGAAGCGATCACCAAGTCTGCGCACACCGGAAAGATCGGTGACGGCAAGGTGTTCGTGACCTCGCTCGACCAGGCCATCCGCATCCGCACCGGCGAGACCGGCGGCGACGCACTCTGATTTCACGAATCAACTTTTCCTGAGGGGACCCCAGATGATTTCTCTTGGCAAGCTTTCCCGAGCATTGCTGTTCGCCGGCCTTACGGCCGTCGGCGGCATTGCTTTCGCCGAAGAGGCTGCCGTGCCGGCAGCCGAACCGGTTGCCGCCGAAGCGGCCGCTGCCCCGGCCGAGGCTGCGCCGGCTGCCGAAGCAACGGCTGCACCTGCTGAAGCGGCACCGGCCGAGGCCGCCGCCGAGCCGCCGAAGGCGCCGACCTTCAACAATGGCGACGTCGCCTGGATGTTGGTCTCGACGGCCTTCGTGCTGCTGATGTCGCTGCCGGGCCTGGCGCTGTTCTACGGCGGTTTGGTCCGTTCCAAGAACATGCTGTCGACGATGACCCAGACCTTCGGGATCTTCTGTCTGATCGGCGTGCTCTGGGTCGTCTACGGCTACTCGGTCGCCTTCAGCGGCGAGGCCCCGTTCTTCGGCACGCTCGACAAGATGTTTCTGAAGGGCGTCGTCTATGACGCCAACGGCTTCTTCACGGCGACCGCGACCTTCTCCAAGGGCGTGGTGATTCCGGAACTGCTGTTCGCGGTGTTCCAGATGACCTTCGCCTGCATTACCGTGGCGCTGATCGCCGGCTCCTATGCCGAGCGCATGAAGTTCTCGGCCGTGATGATCTTCTCGGTGGTCTGGTTCACCTTCTCCTACCTGCCGATGGCTCACATGGTCTGGTGGTGGGCGGGCCCGGATGCCTATGACTCACTCGACAAGGTCGATGCGCTGAACGCCACTGCCGGCTACCTGTGGCAACTCGGTGCGCTGGACTTCGCAGGCGGCACCGTGGTGCACATCAACGCCGGTGTCGCCGGTCTGGTGGCCGCGATCATCCTCGGCAAGCGCAAGGGCTACGGCAAGACGGCGATGGCGCCGCACAGCCTGACCATGTCGATGATCGGTGCCTCGCTGCTGTGGTTCGGCTGGTTCGGCTTCAACGCCGGTTCCAATCTGGAAGCCAACGGCTACGCCGTGCTGGCCTTCGCCAACACCGCCTTCGCCACCGCCGCTGCCGGCGTGGCCTGGTTCTTCGCGGAATGGATCTTCAAGGGCAAGCCGTCGCTGCTGGGCATCATCTCCGGTGCGGTTGCCGGTCTGGTCGCCATCACCCCGGCCTGCGGCTTCGTCGGCATCGGCGGCGGTCTGGTGATCGGTGCGCTGTCCGGCGTGGTCTGCTTCTTCGCGGTGGCCTACCTGAAGTCGATCCTCGGCTATGACGACGCGCTCGATGCCTTCGGTGTTCATGCGGTCGGCGGCATCATCGGTGCGATCCTGACCGGTGTCTTCGTCGACCCGGCCAAGGGCGGCGTCGGCGTCTACAACAACTGGGTCGAACTGGTGCCGGGCTACTCCTCGGGACAGATCCTCATCCAGATCAAGGCCGTGCTGGTGGCGATCGTGCTCAGCTCGGTAGTCACGGCGGTCACCTTGCTGGCGCTGAAGTTCACCATCGGCATCCGCGTCAGCGAAGAAGCCGAATCGGAAGGTCTCGACCTCGCCGAACACGGCGAGAAGGCCTACAACCCGTAATCGCGAGCCCTGCCGTGCGCGCCAGCGCGCACGGCAGGTGCCGCTTCAAGTCTCCAGGGATGTACGTGTCGGCGGGCCGTTTCATGGCCCGCCTTTTTTTTGGCCGGCGGCACCGCAGGCCCGGCCCGAGTACGGCACCGCGGCGCGCGCGGCCGATGCCGGAAGGGTGCTTTGTTACACTTCGGACCGCCCCGCGACAACGAGAAACGAACAATGAAAATGCTCATCGCCATCATCAAGCCCTTCCGTCTCGACGCCGTGCGAGAAGCGCTCGCCGAGGCCGGCGTGCAGGGCATGACGGTGACGGAAGTGCGCGGCTTCGGCCGCCAGAAGGGCCACACCGAGCTGTACCGCGGCGCCGAATACACCGTCGATCTGCTGCCAAAGATCAAGCTGGAAGTGGCGCTGACGCCGGACCAGGTCGACAAGGCCGTCGAAGCGGTCGCCAAGGCTGCCAAGACCGGACAGATCGGCGACGGCAAGATCTTCGTCTACGACCTGGCGCAGACCGTCCGCATCCGCACTGGCGAATCGGGTGTCGATGCGGTCTGACTGACCGGCGCCCGGAAGGGCAGGGACGAAACGCCATGTCGATCCCCGATCTTCCGGCACCAGCGGCCTTTGCCGGCACGCCGCCTCCGCGCCGATGGCCGATCGCAGCACTGCTGGTGGCGCTGCTGCTGATGCCGCCAGCATCGGCGGAAAGCCGCATCTACCGCTGGACGGATGCCGCCGGTAACGAGCATTTCAGCGATGCCCCACCGATCCATGCACGCGCCGTGAAGCTGCCGGCGGCACGGCCGACGCCGGCTGTCGCAGTGCCGTCAGTCGATGCCGCCGTCTGCACGGGCAAGCGCGAGCAGCTGGCCCGCTTCCGGCAGGCCGACCGCATCACCGAAACCAACGCCCTCGGCGAAACCCGCAGCTATAGCGACGACGAGCGGCGCCGACTGATCGCCACCACCGAAGCCGATGTGCGTGCGATCTGCGGCGAGGACTGAACGGCGTCGTGTTCCGCTCGCGCTGGCCCTGCTCGTGGCCGGCAGCGCATGGGCCGGCAGCGCGTCGGCCGCCGCCGTGTTCAAGTGGCTGGATCGCGATGGCTCGGTGCACTACGACGACCAGCACCGCTTCGAGCAGCGGCTGACCCAGGCCTACCTGAGCGAGCGCCGCGTGCCGCCGAAGGCTGACGCCACCACGCCGCAGGCGTTCATCCGCGCCGTCGATGCCGACTGTCGCCTGGCCCGCGAGCGTGCCGAGGTGACCGCGCGGGCCAGCGAGGTCTACGGACGTGATCCGTTCGGCAACGTCTACCGGCTATCACCCCGGCAGCAGCTGCTGGAGCGGAAGGTGGCCGAGCGCGACATCGCCCGCTATTGCGCGGCTGATGCCGCCGAACGCCTGTACCGCGCGGCGCAGACGGAGCGCGAGCAGCGCCGGCAGCAGCCCGCGCCGATCGTGGTCGAGCAGCGCGGGCCCTGAGACGGCCCCCTGAGACAGTCGTCGATCGCCGGCGTCAGCCAGCGATCGCCTTCCTGACGAAGGTCGGCAGCGCGAACGCCGCTGCGTGGGTGTCGGCGTTGTAGAACTGGCAGTCCATCGCTTCGATCGCCTTGTCGTCGAGCCGTGCGGCCAGCGGGCCGGCGGTCTTCTGGGCGATCGAACCGCTCCACCAGCCGCTCGGGTAGATGGTCTGCGGGAAGTGGATCAGCCGGGTCTGGGCGAAGCCGGCCTGGCGCATGAACCGGTGCATCTCGGTGATCAGCTCCAGATGCAGGATCGGCGATTCCGACTGCTGCACCAGCAGGCCACCCGGCTTCAGCGCCCGCAGGCAGTCGACGTAGAACTTCGCGCCGAACAGGCCTTCCGCCGGGCCGACCGGATCGGTGGAGTCGATGATGATCACGTCGAGGCTTTCGGGCTTGGCTTCCTTCATCCAGGCCAGGCCATCGCCGAAGAACAGGGTGGCGCGCGGATCGTGGTTGGCCACGCACAGCTCGGGAAAATACTGCTCGGCCAGGCGCGTCACCCGTTCGTCGATCTCGACCTGGGTCGCCGACTTCACTTCCGGATGCTTGAGCACTTCGCGCAGCGTGCCGCAGTCGCCGCCGCCGACGATCACCACCTGCTCCGGTGCCGGATGCGAGTTGAGCGCCGGGTGCGACATCATCTCGTG
>JAPLSA010000008.1 GCA_026398815.1 Gammaproteobacteria bacterium | reverse complement strand
CATTGACGCGCCCCATGCCGTGGACGAGACTCCCCGGACCTCCTCCCACCGCCGGACGCGTCATGAAGCCCTACCGCATCGCCCTCGCCCTCCTCCTCGCCGGCATCGGTGCCACGGGTCACGCCGCCGATCTGCGCACCGATCTAGACGGCCTCGCCGATGCGCTCGAGCCGCGCGTCATCGAATGGCGCCGCGACATCCACGCCAATCCCGAACTCGGCAATCGGGAGGTGCGCACGGCGGCGCTCGTCGCCGATCACCTGAAACGTCTCGGCTACGAAGTGCGCACCGGCGTCGGGGTCACGGGGATCGTCGCCGTGCTTCGCGGCGGCAAGCCGGGCCCGGTCGTCGCGCTGCGCGCCGACATGGACGCCCTGCCGGTCACCGAGGAAGTCGATCTCCCGTTCGCGTCGAAGGTACGGACCACCTATGGCGGCAAGGAGACCGGCGTGATGCACGCCTGCGGTCACGACAGCCACATGGCGATGCTGCTCGGTGCGGCCGAGGTGCTGATGAAGCTGCGCGCGCAGCTCCCGGGCACCGTCAAGCTGATCTTCCAGCCGGCAGAGGAAGGTCCGCCGCCGGGCGAGGAAGCCGGTGCCAAGCGGATGATCGAGGAAGGCGTGCTGAGCAGCGCGCCGGTGCCGGAAGTGATCTTCGGCCTGCATGTGCTGACCGAGTACGAAAGCGGCAAGCTGGCCTTCCGCGCCGGCGGCCTGATGGCCTCGTCCGAAGATCTGACGATCACCGTCACCGGCCGTCAGACGCACGGCGCGATCCCGTGGAACGGCGTCGATCCGATCGTCGCCAGCGCCCAGATCATCAATGCGCTGCAGACCGTGGTCAGCCGCCAGATCGACATCACCCAGGGGGCGGCGATCGTCACCATCGGCAAGATCGAAGGTGGCGTGCGCAACAACATCATTCCCGAGCGGGTGGTGATGAAGGGCACCTTGCGGGCCCTGAACCCGGAGGCGCGCATCAAACTGGCGGAAGCGGTGCGTCGCACGGCGACCCGGACGGCGGAAGCCACCGGTGCCACGGCCGAGGTGAAGATCGGTGTCGACCACAGCTATCCGGTGACCTACAACGACCCGTCGCTGACCGCCCGCATGCGACCGACCCTGGCCCGTCTGGCCGGCGATGCCAACCTCATCGAATCGACGCCGCAGACGGTGTCCGAAGATTTCTCGTTCTACCAGCAGAAGATTCCCGGCTTGTTCGTGTTCGTCGGTGTCCGCAAGCCTGGCGCCAGCAAGGACGAGTACGCGCCCAACCATTCGCCGCGCTTCAAGGTCGACGAAGCAGGTCTGCCGCTGGGCGTGCGGACGCTGGTCGGCCTGACGCTCGACTACATGAGCGGCGCCGGAAGCCGTTGATGGCCCGCCGTCGACGCAGCAGTCGGGACGCCTGAAGGCGCGCCGTGCTGCGCAAGGGCAGGGGCGCCGGCTCCAACGAGGCGGGCCGCTTCGAGACGCGAGCCGTCGACAAGGTCGATGACGGCTGGGATCTGGCGCCGGAGTCCGAGGCATCGTTCCAGACCATCGTCAGCCCGGTGCAGGCGAAATCGATCCTGACCCGCAACGACTCGCCGGATATCGGCTTTGACCAGACCATCAACCCCTACCAGGGCTGCGAGCACGGCTGCATCTACTGCTATGCGCGGCCGAATCACGGCTATCTGAACCTGTCGGCCGGGCTCGATTTCGAGACCCGCCTGTTTGCCAAGGTCAACGCCGCCGAGGTGCTGGATGCTGAACTGCGGCGGCGCAGCTATCAGCCGGTGTTCACCATGCTCGGCGCCAGCACCGACTGCTACCAGCCGATCGAGAAGACCTACCGGATCACCCGCCAGATACTCGAAGTGCTGGCCCGTTTCCGCCATCCGGTCGGCATCATCACCAAGGGCACCTTGATCGAACGCGACCTCGAATTGCTGGCGGATCTGGCGCGCGACCGGCTGGTGACGGTCGGCATCACGCTGACCACGCTGGAATCCGGCCTGAAGCGGACCCTGGAGCCGCGCGCCGCGTCGCCGGCCGCGCGCTTGAAGGTGATGCGGCAGCTGGCCGACATCGGCGTGCCGGTGCGGGTGATGTTCTCGCCGATCATTCCGTTCGTGAACGATGCCGAGCTTGAAGCGGTGCTCGAAGCCGGCCGCGACCATGGCGCGACTTCGGCCAGCTACGTGCTGCTGCGGCTGCCCCACGAGGTCAAGGACCTGTTCCGCGGCTGGCTGGATACTCATCTGCCGCTGAAGGCGGCGCATGTGATGAGCCTCGTGCAGCAGATGCGCGGCGGCCGCGACTACGACGCGTCGTTCGGCACACGGATGAAAGGCGAGGGCGCGTTCGCCGAGCTGATCAGACAGCGCTACCGGCTGGCCACGCGCAGGCTCGGCCTCGACCGGCCGCGCTTCGAGCCGGACAGCAGCCGCTTTCGGGTGCCGCCCGCCGGTGGCCAGGGCCAGTTCGAATTCTGATCGGCACGAGTTGTGCACGAAATGCGGGTCGATCGATGGACGCCTTCCGGCCGCACCGGTAAAATGGCGTCTTAATCCTGCAAGGGGGGCGAACCATCGCGGTTCGGCCCCCCTTTGCTTATGCGCGGTCGCCGTGCAGCAGGGGAATACCTCAAGCTCATCAAGGACTTCTCCTACAACATGCGTCAAACGACACCGGCTCTTCTCGCGCTCGCCGACGGCAGCATCTTTCATGGCGTCTCGATCGGCATCGAGGGTTCGACGGTCGGCGAAGTGGTGTTCAACACGGCAATGACCGGCTACCAGGAAATCCTCACCGATCCCTCGTACCGCGAACAGATCGTCACGCTGACCTACCCCCACATCGGCAATGTCGGCGTCAACCCGGAGGATGATGAGTCCGAAAAGACCCAGCTGGCCGGCCTTGTCCTGCGGGAAGTGCCGCGCCCGCCGTCGAATTTCCGTTCCAGGCAGTCGTTCGGCGATTACCTGCTGGCACAGCGCGTTGTCGCGATCGCCGGCATCGATACCCGCCGCCTGACCCGGATCCTGCGCGACAAGGGCGCACAGAACGGCTGCATCGTCGCCGGTCACGGCATCGACGAGCAGGCGGCGCTGCAGCAGGCGCAGGCCTGGCCGGGCCTGAAGAACATGGATCTCGCCAAGGTCGTCACCACGGCGGCGCCTTATGCCTGGACGCGCGGCAGCTGGGAACTCAAGACCAATGCCGAGCCGGACATCAGCGGCGGCAGCCGCCATGTCGTGGTCTACGACTTTGGCGTCAAGCGCAACATCCTGCGCATGCTGGTCGATCGCGGCTGCCGGGTGACGGTGGTGCCGGCGAAGTCGACGGCCGCCGAGGTCCTCAAGCTCAAGCCGGACGGCGTGATGCTGTCGAACGGCCCGGGCGATCCGGCGCCCTGCGATTACGCGATCGCCGCCGCCCGCGAATTCCTTGCCATGAAGTTGCCCACCTTCGGCATCTGCCTCGGCCACCAGATTCTCGGTCTGGCCAGCGGCGCCAAGACACTCAAGATGAAGTTCGGCCATCACGGCGCCAATCACCCGGTGCAGGATCTCGAAACGCAGCGTGTGCTGATCACCAGCCAGAACCATGGCTTCGCCGTTGACGAAGCCAGCCTTCCGGCCAATGCGATCGTCACCCATCGCTCGCTGTTCGATGGTTCCAACCAGGGCATCCGCCTGACCGACGCGCCGGCCTTCAGCTTCCAGGGACACCCGGAAGCCAGCCCAGGACCCCATGACGTGAGTTACCTGTTCGACCGTTTCGTCACCCTGATCGACGCCACGAAGGAGCGCGCCCGTGGCTAAGCGCACCGACCTGAAGAGCATCCTGATCATCGGTGCCGGCCCGATCGTCATCGGCCAGGCCTGCGAGTTCGACTACTCCGGCGCCCAGGCCTGCAAGGCGCTGCGCGCCGAGGGTTACCGGGTGATCCTCGTCAACTCCAATCCGGCGACGATCATGACCGACCCGGAAATGGCCGACGCCACCTACATCGAGCCGATCCGCTGGCAGACCGTCGCCCGGATCATCGAGAAGGAGCGCCCGGACGCGGTGCTGCCGACCATGGGTGGCCAGACCGCGCTGAACTGCGCGCTGGATCTGGCCCGCGAAGGCGTGCTGGATAAGTTCGGCTGCGAGCTGATCGGCGCCAACGCGCACGCGATCGATCTGGCCGAAGACCGCCAGAAGTTCCGCGACGCGATGACCGAGATCAACCTCGGCTCGGCGCGCTCCGGTGTCGCCCACTCGATGGACGAGGCGCGCACGATCCAGGCGACGATCGGCTACCCGGTGATCATTCGCCCGAGCTTCACGCTCGGCGGCTCGGGCGGCGGCATCGCCTACAACGTCGAGGAATTCGAGGAGATCGTCACTCGCGGTCTCGACCTGTCGCCGACCACCGAAGTGCTGATCGAAGAGTCTCTGCTCGGCTGGAAGGAGTACGAGATGGAAGTGGTCCGGGATCGCCTGGACAACTGCATCATCGTCTGCTCGATCGAGAACCTCGATCCGATGGGCGTGCACACCGGCGACTCGATCACCGTCGCGCCGGCGCAGACCCTGACCGACAAGGAGTACCAGATCATGCGCAACGCGAGCATCGCGGTGCTGCGCAAGATCGGCGTCGATACCGGCGGCTCCAACGTGCAGTTCGCGATCAATCCGGACGATGGCCGGATGATCGTCATCGAGATGAATCCGCGCGTGTCGCGGTCCTCGGCGCTGGCCTCGAAGGCCACCGGTTTCCCGATCGCCAAGATCGCCGCCAAGCTGGCGGTCGGCTACACCTTGGACGAGCTGCGCAACGAGATCACCGGTGGCGTCACGCCGGCCTCGTTCGAGCCGAGCATCGACTACGTCGTCACCAAGATTCCGCGCTTCACGTTCGAGAAGTTCCCGACCGCCGACTCGCGCCTGACCACGCAGATGAAGTCGGTCGGCGAAGTCATGGCGATCGGCCGCAACTTCCAGGAATCGCTGCAGAAAGCCCTGCGCGGCCTCGAAGTGGGCTCCGACGGCTTCGATCCGGTGGTGCCGGATCCGAGCAGCGAAGCGGGCCTGACCAAGATTCGCGAAGAACTGGCGACGCCGCGTTCGGGCCGCATCTGGTACGTCGGCGATGCCTTCCGCGCCGGCATGAGCCTGGCGGACGTGTTCCGCTACTCGAAGATCGATCCCTGGTTCCTCGACCAGATCGCCGAGATCATCGCCGTCGAAGGCGACATCGCCCAGTCGCGCGTCGACGGCGTGTCGGCGGCCGAGCTGCGCAGCTGGAAGCGTCTCGGCTTTTCGGATCGCCGCATCGCCAGGCTGCTCGGCGTCAAGGCCGAGGCCGTGCGCGCCCGTCGCCATGCGCTCGGCATCCGGCCGGTCTACAAGCGCGTCGACACCTGCGCTGCCGAATTCCCGTCGTCGACCGCCTACCTGTATTCCAGCTACGACGAGGAATGCGAGGCGGCGGTCAGTGATCGCAAGAAGATCGTCGTGCTTGGCGGTGGCCCGAACCGCATCGGCCAGGGCATCGAGTTCGACTACTGCTGCGTGCACGCCGCGATGGCACTGCGCGAAGACGGTTTCGAAACGATCATGGTCAACTGCAACCCGGAAACCGTGTCGACCGACTACGACACCTCTGATCGCCTGTACTTCGAGCCGCTGACGTTCGAGGACGTGATGGAGATCATCGAGCTCGAGAAGCCGGTCGGCGTGATCGTGCAGTTCGGTGGCCAGACGCCGCTGAAGCTGGCGCGGGCGCTGGAAGCCGCCGGCGCGCCGATCATCGGCACCTCGCCGGATTCGATCGACCTCGCGGAAGACCGCGAGCGCTTCCAGAAGCTGGTCGATGAACTGAAGCTGCGTCAGCCGCCCAACGGTGTGGCGACCAGCCTTGCCGAAGGCCTCGCCGTCGCCAAACGGGTCGGATATCCGCTGGTTGTGCGACCGAGCTATGTGCTCGGTGGCCGGGCGATGGAAATCGTCCATGACGATGCCGACCTGTCGCGCTACATGACCGAAGCGGTGAAGGTGTCGAACGATTCGCCGGTGCTGCTCGACCGTTTCCTCGACGACGCGATCGAAGTCGATGTCGATGCGCTGGCCGACGGCACGGGTGCTGTGGTGATCGGCGGGATCATGGAGCACATCGAACAGGCCGGCGTGCACTCCGGCGACTCGGCGTGTTCGCTGCCGGCCTACACGCTGTCGGCCCGCGTGCAGGACGATATCCGCGACCAGATGTTCAAGCTGGCCCGCGCGCTCAATGTCTGCGGACTGATGAACGCGCAGTTCGCGCTGCAGGGCGAAACGGTCTATCTGCTCGAAGTGAATCCGCGCGCGTCGCGTACCAGCCCGTTCGTGTCGAAGGCGATCGGCAGGCCGCTGGCCAAGATCGCCGCCCGCTGCATGGCGGGCCAGACCCTGGCGAGCCAGGGCATCGTCAAGGAGATCGTGCCGCCGTATTTCTCGGTCAAGGAATCGGTGTTCCCGTTCGCCAAGTTCCCGGGTGTCGACCCGCTGCTCGGCCCGGAAATGCGGTCGACCGGTGAAGTGATGGGCGCAGGCCGGCATTTCGGCGAGGCGTTCAACAAGGCGCTGCTCGCAGCTGGCATGACCCTGCCATCCGGTGGCGCCGCGTTCGTATCGGTCCGCGAGGCCGACAAGGGACGTGTCGTGGAACTGGCAAGGTTGCTGATCGCCAAGGGCTTCAAGGTCGTTGCGACGGAAGGTACGGCAAAGGCGATCGCTGCCGCGGGGCTGTCCTGCGAACGGGTCAACAAGGTCAAGGAAGGCCGTCCGCACTGCGTGGACATGATCAAGAACGGCGAGATCCAGTTCATCGCCAACACCACGGAAGGCAAGAAGTCGGTCGAGGAATCGCACTCGATTCGCGCGGCGGCAATCGCCCAGAAGCTGTGCTATTTCACGACCATTGCCGGCGCCCACGCAGCCGCCATCGCGATGGATCACCTCGACAGCGTCGACGTCAATCGCCTCCAGGACCTTCACCAGCAGATCACCGCATGAGCACCAAGACCCCGATGACCCTGCGTGGCGCCGAAGCGCTGCGCGAGGAACTGCGGCACCGGAAGAGCGAACTGCGGCCGAAGATCATCGCTTCGGTCGAGGAAGCGCGTGCCCACGGCGACCTGAAAGAGAACGCCGAGTACCACGCGGCACGCGAGCAGCATGGCTTCAACGAAGGCCGCATCGGCGAACTGGAAGCGAAGCTGTCGAATGCCCAGATCGTCGATCCGGCGGCCCTGCCGAAGACTGGCAAGATCATGTTCAGCACCACCGTCGAACTGGTCGACTCCGATTCCGGCGAGGAACTGCGCTACCAGATCGTTGGCGAGGACGAGGCTGACATCAAGAACGGCCTGATCTCGGTGAATTCCCCGCTGGCGCGGGCGCTGATCGGCAAGGTCGAGGGCGATGTCGCGCAGGTGCAGACGCCGCGTGGCATCCGCGAGCTCGAAGTCGTCAAAGTCAGCTACCTCTGAGACTGTATTGAGCAAACCGCGCAGCAAGAGCAGCACCCAGTGGCTCGCCGAGCACGAGGCCGATCCCTACGTGCAGCTGGCCCGCAAGGAAGGCTATCGCTCGCGGGCGGTCTACAAGCTCAAGGAAATCCAGGAACGGGACAAGATCCTGAAGTCCGGGATGACGGTCGTCGACCTGGGCGCTGCGCCTGGCGGCTGGAGCCAGTACGCCCGGCCGCAGATTGGTAGAAACGGCAGGCTGGTGGCGCTCGACATCCTTCCGATGAACCCGATCAAGGACGTCGAGTTCATCTGCGGCGATTTCCGCGAGGACGTCGTGCTGCAGGCGCTTGAATCGCTGGTGCCAGTGGGCTCGGCGGACCTTGTGTTGTCGGACATGGCCCCCAACATCTCCGGCATCGACGTTGCCGACCAGGCGTCTTCGATCTACCTCTGTGAACTGGCGCTGGATTTCGCGGTCCAGCGACTGAAGCCGGGGGGCGCGTTCTTGGTCAAGCTGTTCCAGGGCGAGGGATCGGAAGCGTTTCTGAAGATGGTGCGGAACCGCTTCAAGACCGTGCAGATTCGAAAACCCAAGGCCTCGCGCCAGCGCAGCCCGGAGGTTTACGTTCTGGCGCGTGACCATCGGGTCGTGTAGTGTCAAAACGCTGTCCTGCCGCACAAATTCCGAGGATTTCCCGTTGAACGATCTCGCCAAGAATCTGCTGCTCTGGTTGGTCATCGCTGTGGTGCTGGTCAGCGCGTTCCAGAGCTTTTCGTCGCGCAACGGCGTCCAGGCCAAGCTGGCGTATTCGGACTTCCTCGAGCAGGTGAAATCCGGCGCGGTGGATTCGGCCGAAATCGAAGGCCAGAACATCCGCGGCAAGCTCAAGAGCGGCCAGTCGTTTTCCTCGGTCAGCCCGGAAACGATCAACAGCGGCCTGATCAAGGACCTGATCGACAACAAGGTGAAGTTCGACGGCGCGCTGCCGAAGGAAACGCCGCTGCTGATGCAGATCCTGCTCAGCTTCGGCCCGATCCTGTTGCTGATCGGCGTGTGGATCTATTTCATGCGGCAGATGCAGTCCGGCGGCGGCGGCGGTCGTGGCGCGATGAGCTTCGGCAAGTCGCGCGCGCGGATGCTGAATGCCGACCAGGTCAAGATCACTTTCAATGACGTTGCCGGTGTCGAGGAAGCCAAGGCCGAAGTGTCGGAACTGGTCGACTTCCTCAAGGACCCGGGCAAGTTCCAGAAGCTGGGCGGCAAGATTCCGCGTGGCGTGCTGCTGTGCGGCTCGCCAGGTACCGGCAAGACCTTGCTCGCCAAGGCGATTGCCGGTGAGGCGGGCGTGCCGTTCTTCACCATCTCCGGCTCTGATTTCGTCGAGATGTTCGTCGGCGTCGGTGCCAGTCGCGTTCGCGACATGTTCGAGCAGGCCAAGAAGCACGCGCCGTGCATCATCTTCATCGATGAAATCGACGCCGTTGGCCGTCATCGTGGTGCCGGCCTCGGCGGCGGTCATGACGAGCGCGAGCAGACGCTGAACCAGTTGCTGGTCGAGATGGACGGCTTCGAAGGCAACGAAGGCGTGATCATCATCGCTGCAACCAATCGCCCTGACGTGCTCGACCCGGCGCTGCTGCGCCCGGGCCGTTTCGACCGTCAGGTGGTGGTGCCGCTGCCGGACGTGCGCGGCCGCGAGCAGATCGTCAAGGTCCACCTCCGCGCCCTGCCGCTGGCGGACGACGTGAAGCCGGAAATCATCGCCCGCGCCACGCCGGGATTCTCCGGCGCCGACCTCGCCAACCTCGTCAACGAGGCGGCGCTGTTTGCGGCACGTGGCAACAAGCGCTTGGTGGGTCAGGAAGATTTCGACCGCGCCCGCGACAAGATCATCATGGGGGCTGAACGCCGCTCGATGGTCATGAGCGAGGAAGAGAAGCGCAACACGGCGTACCACGAAGCCGGCCATGCCATCGTCGGCCTGACCGTGCCGGATCATGACCCGGTCTACAAGGTCACGATCATTCCGCGTGGCCGGGCGCTGGGCGTCACCATGTTCCTGCCCGAAGAAGATCGCCACTCGCGCTCCAGGCAGAACCTGAACAGCCTGATCTGCGTGATGTTCGGTGGCCGCATCGCCGAGGAGTTGACGCTGGGTCCCGATGGCGTGACCACCGGTGCGTCCAACGACATCGAGCGCGCGACCAGCATCGCCCGCAACATGGTCACCAAATGGGGGCTTTCCGAAAAGCTCGGTCCGCTTGCCTACAGCGAGGACGAGGGCGAAGTGTTCCTGGGCCGCAGCGTCACGCAGCACAAGAACATGTCGGACGACACCGCCAATGCGATCGACCGCGAGATTCGCGAGATCATCGACACTAACTATGCCCGGGCGAAGGAAATTCTGGTCGCCAATCTCGACAAGCTGCATGCGATGTCGGATGCGCTGATGAAGTACGAAACCATCGACGGGGACCAGATCGCCCGCATCATGCAGGGCAAGGATCCGGGGGCGCCGGGCTCATGGACCGACGGGCCGCGGCCATCGCCGCCGAGCAGCGACAACAAGCCGTCGACCACGACGGTGGTGCCGCCGGTATCGCCGAAGCCCGCCAGCCAGAGCTGATCCGGCTGGAGGTGAAAAGGGTCGGCGTTCGCCGGCCCTTTTTGTTTTCTCGTTCCCTGCTGCCAAGCCATGTTCAATCTCGAACTTCCCGGCAACCGCCGGCTGACCTTGTCCGAGCCGGTCGTGATGGGCGTGCTCAATGTGACGCCGGATTCGTTCTCCGATGGTGGCCGGCACATCGATGTATCAGGCGCGGTGGCCGCCGCGTTGCGGATGGTCGCGGATGGTGCGGCAATCATCGACGTCGGTGGGGAATCAACCCGGCCCGGTGCGGAGCCGGTGCCGGCCGACGAGGAATGCCGGCGCGTGCTGCCGGTGATCGAGGCCTTGCGACGGCAGACCGACTGCCATGTGTCGATCGACACCATGAAGCCCGAGGTGATGCAGGCGGCCTGCCGTGCTGGCGCCAACATCATCAATGACGTCAACGCCTTGCGTGCAGAAGGTGCGATGCAGGCTGCCGTGCAGTCGGGTGCCGCTGTCTGCCTGATGCACATGCAGGGCGAACCACGGACGATGCAGCTTGCGCCGAGGTATGACGATGTCGTCGACGAAGTGCTGGAGTTTCTGGGCGAGCGCGTCGACGCCTGTCTGGCTGCCGGCATTCCGCGCAGCCGCTTGCTGATCGACCCCGGCTTCGGTTTCGGCAAGCGCCTGGACGATAACCTCGCCTTGCTGGCGCACCTGCCGCGGCTGGCAGCGCTGCAGTTGCCGCTGCTGGTTGGCATGTCGCGCAAGGGCATGCTGGGCCAGATGACCGGGCGGGGCGTCGACGAGCGCCTCGCCGCCGGCGTGGCGGCGGCGTCGATTGCCGTGCTGAATGGCGCCCTGATCATTCGCAGCCATGACGTCGCCGCGACGGTCGACGCTATCAAGGTGGCTGCTTCGGTCCGAGCGGTGACGCGTGCATCGTCGTCCGTCACTTCATAATGTCGGCATGAGCAGACAATTTTTCGGCACTGACGGTATTCGCGGGCGTGTCGGGCAGCCGCCGATGACGCCGGAATTCGCGCTCAAGCTGGGCTGGGCGGCTGGCTGTGTGTTTGGACGCACGCCGGGCGCGCGGGTGCTGGTGGGCAAGGACACGCGGCGATCGGGTTACTTGTTCGAATCCGCGCTCGAAGCCGGCTTCGCTGCGGCGGGCGTCGAAACCTGCTTGCTCGGGCCCTTGCCGACGCCGGCCGTGGCCTATCTGACCCGGGCTTATCGGGCGCGTGCCGGGGTGGTGATTTCGGCGTCGCACAATCCGCACTTCGACAACGGCGTGAAGTTCTTTTCCGGCGAAGGCGACAAGCTCAGCGACGCCGTCGAGGAAGAAATCGAAAGCTACCTCGGCCGCGACCTCAGCTGCGTTCCGCCCGAAGCCATGGGCCGCGCACGTCGCATCGATGATGCCCAAGGGCGTTACATCGAATTTTGCAAGGGTGCGTTCGCCGGTGAATCGCTGCGCGGCTTGAAGCTGGTGGTCGACTGCGCCAACGGCGCGGCCTATCGGGTAGCGCCACTGGTGTTCGACGAACTGGGCGCGCAGGTGACTGCGATCGGCGTTTCGCCGAACGGCCTCAACATCAACGAAGGCTGTGGCTCGACCCACCTTGGCGCGCTGCAGGCCGCAGTGCTGGCGCACGGCGCCGATCTTGGCATCGCGCTGGATGGCGATGGCGATCGGTGCCTGCTGGTGCGTGCGGATGGCGCGGTGGTCGACGGTGACGAGATCCTGTTCGTGCTTGCGCGGGAGCGGCGGCGGACAGGCAGCTTGCGCGGACCGGTGGTTGGCACCGTGATGAGCAACTTCGGGCTGGAGCGGGCCTTCATCGAACTCGACATTCCGTTCGAGCGGGCAGCGGTCGGTGACCGTCATGTGCTGGAGCGGCTGCGGGCCGGTAACGGCATCGTCGGCGGCGAGACTTCCGGTCACACGATCTGTCTCGATCGCGCCCGGACGGGCGACGGCATCATCACGGCGCTGCAGGTGCTGGAAGCGATGGCCAGCAGTGGCCAGACACTGGCCCAGCTCGTCTCGGGCATGAGCAAGCTGCCGCAGGTGCTGCTCAATGTACCGGTGTCCGGGCGTGCGCGTGACGTGCTGGATGTCGCCGGCGTTCGGGCAGCGGCCGCAGCCCTCGAAGCGAACCTGGTAGGCCGGGGCCGCTTGCTGCTGCGTGCCTCGGGCACCGAACCGGTGGTCCGGGTGATGGTCGAGGCAACCGAACAAACGGTGGCCGTCGAGGCGGCAGAACAAATGGCAGATTCCGTACGTGCCGCCGCAGCGGCGCGCGAAACAGCAGTAGCAATCTAGATCATCGAATCGGAGGGGTGATGGCTCGCGGGTACCTGGTAGCTGGCAACTGGAAAATGAATGGCTCGTCGGCGTCGAACGCGGCGCTGCTCGAAGGGCTGGTGCGCGGCGTGGCGGAGTGCCCGGCCATCGACGTGCTGGTGTGTCCGCCGGCCGTCTACCTCGAGGCCGCACATCGGCATTTGGCGGCCTCGCCAATCGCCCTGGGCGCGCAGAACCTGAGCGATCAGTCGAAGCCGGGCGCTTTCACTGGCGAAATCGATGCCGCGATGCTCAACGACGTGGGCTGCAGCTATGTGCTGGTCGGCCATTCCGAACGGCGCACGCTGTATGGCGAAGATGACGGCTGCGTGGCGCGCAAGTTCGTGGTCGCGCAGGCCGCCGGCCTGATCCCGGTGCTGTGCATCGGCGAAACACTCGACGAGCGTGAAGCGAGCAAGACCGAATCGGTACTGCAACGGCAACTGGAGGCCGTGATCGAGGCGGCGGGCGTTGAAGCCTTCCGCAACGCGGTGATCGCGTATGAGCCGGTCTGGGCAATCGGCACCGGCCGCACGGCGTCGACCGAGCAGGCACAAGCCGCGCACGCGTTCATTCGTGGCGTCATCGCCGGCAAGAATGTTAAAGTCGCGAGCTCGGTGCGAATTCTTTACGGCGGCAGCGTCAAGGCAGACAACGCGGCGTCCCTTTTCTCGTGCGAGGACGTCGACGGTGGCTTGATTGGCGGCGCGTCGCTGAAAGCGCCGGATTTCCTCGCCATCTGCGCAGCGGCTCAGATCCTGGCCGCGTCGCGCGACGCCTGACCTTAAAACAACGATCGGTTTTCATGTACACAATCTTGGTGGTGCTGCACGTGCTGGTGTCCATTGCGCTGATCGCCCTCGTGCTGATCCAGCACGGCAAGGGCGCGGACGCGGGAGCTGCGTTCGGCAGCGGTGCATCGGGAACGGTGTTCGGCGCTCGCGGGTCGGCCAATTTTCTGACCCGGGTAACCGCGTGGCTTGCCGCAGCGTTCTTTGTGCTCAGTCTTGCGCTTGCCTACATCGTGCATGGCCGCTCGAATAGCGAAAGCGTTGTCGAAGGAATCGGTGCGCCGGCTGCCGACGCGCCAGCGGCTGCGCAAGTGCCTGCTCCGGCCGCAGCAGCAGAAGGTGGCGAGCCGGTCGTTCAGGTTCCTGAAGCAAAGACGGAAGAAATTACGCCGCCGGCTGAAGAAAATGTACCCAAGCCGCAAGTTCCGCAGTAGACTATGCGACGCGCTGCAGTTTCACGCTGCAGCGGAGACGGCAGGGCCGACGTGGCGGAATTGGTAGACGCACTACCTTGAGGTGGTAGCGGCGAAAGTCGTCCGAGTTCGAGTCTCGGCGTCGGCACCACAGTTGCAAAGTGCAGTTGGTCGTCAAACAAAAGATTGCGTGAGAGATACCGAGTCGCTATACTAGTTAACTGAACGGTGCGGGGTGGAGCAGTCTGGCAGCTCGTCGGGCTCATAACCCGAAGGTCGTAGGTTCGAATCCTGCCCCCGCTACCAATTCAGGCTGTACGTTGCATTCGGGCCCCACGTGGGCCTTTTTTATTGGATTTTTCAGAGTTCGTGATTGCGCGGTTGCGTGGCGCGAATGAGGACGTTGGGTGCTTCGAGATCGCTTGATCGAATTGCTGGAGCCAGTGGTCAATGCCATTGGCTATGAGCTTGTGCTGCTGGAATACAGTCCGCGAGACGGTTCCGGAATGCTGCGCCTGTTCATTGACACGCCGGATGGCATCACGCTGGATGACTGCGAGAAAGTCAGCCGCGAAGTGGCGGCCACGCTGGATGTCGAAGACGTGATCACCCAGGCCTATCGCCTGGAAATCTCGTCGCCCGGCCTTGATCGGCCGTTGGTCAAGCCGGAACACTACCAGCGCTTCAAGGGCGAAGTCGCCAGAATCCAGATGCTGGCTCCGGTCGCCGGTCGCCGCCGCTTTCAGGGCGTGCTGCTTGATGCCACCGACGACGAAGTCTCGATCGACACCGCCGACGGTGTCATCACATTGCCACTCGCCGATATCGACAAGGCGAAGCTGGTCCCGAATTTCGACAAGGAGAAGGCAGGTTCATGAACAAGAACGTATTGCTCATGGTGGATGTCGTCTCCAACGAAAAGGGCGTCGAGAAGGAAATCATCTTCCAGGCCCTTGAAGCAGCGCTGGCGTCGGCCAGCAAGGAACACTACGGTTCCGAGTGGGATATCCGGGTCACGATCAATCGCGAGACCGGCGACTACGAAACCTGGCGGCGCTGGACGATCGTTGACGACGAGGACGAGAACTTCGAGTCCCCGCTGCGTCAGACGCTGCTGGCGCGCGCGCAGGAGTCGGCGCCGGATGCCAAGCCAGGTGACGTCCGCGAAGAATCGCTGCCGTCGATCGAATTCGGTCGCATCGGCGCCCAGAAGGCCAAGCAGGTCATTTTCCAGCGCGTCCGTGACGCCGAGCGCGCCCGCATCGTCGATTCGTATGCCGATCGTGTCGGCGAATTGATGACCGGCCTCGTCAAGCGCATCGAACGCGGCGCGATCATCGTCGACCTCGGCGGCACGACCGAAGCGATCATCCCGCGCGACCAAGTGATCCCGCGCGAGCCGGTGCGCCCGGGTGACCGCGTGCGCGGCTATCTGTACGAAGTCAGCCCGCAGGTGCGGGGGCCGCAGCTGTTCCTCAGCCGCACCGCGCCGCGCTTCCTGATCGAGCTGTTCAAGCTCGAAGTGCCGGAAATCGCCCAGGGCCTGATCGAGATCAAGGGCGCTGCGCGCGACCCGGGCCTTCGCGCCAAGATCGCGGTGCAGGCCAAGGACAAGCGCATCGATCCGGTCGGTGCCTGCGTCGGCATGCGCGGCTCGCGCGTGCAGAGCGTGTCCAATGAACTGGCCGGCGAGCGAATCGACATCGTGCCTTGGGACGACAACATCGCCCAGTTCGTCATCAATGCGATGGCGCCGGCCGAAGTGGAATCGATCATCGTCGACGAGGACGC
Source organism: Gammaproteobacteria bacterium (assembly GCA_026398815.1). Taxonomy (GTDB): domain Bacteria; phylum Pseudomonadota; class Gammaproteobacteria; order Nevskiales; family Nevskiaceae; genus Nevskia. Next base: position 265,820 of record JAPLSA010000008.1, on the reverse strand, counting down.
GCATGCGATGTCGATCGCCGTGTCGGAAGACAAGCTCGCCCAGGCGATCGGACGTGGCGGTCAGAACGTGCGCTTGGCCTCCGAGCTGACCGGCTGGACGCTGAACGTGATGACGGCGGCCGAGGCCGAGTCGAAGAAGGAACAGGAAAACCAGGGCGTCCAGGCGATGTTCATGGAAGCGCTGGAAGTCGATGCGGAAGTGGCGCTGATTCTGGTGCAGGAAGGCTTTGCCTCGCTCGAGGAAATCGCCTACGTGCCGGACGAGGAACTGCTCGACATCGAGGAATTCGACGAGCAGATCGTCGAAGAACTTCGCAATCGCGCGAAGGACGTGCTGCTGACGCGCGCGCTGGCCAAGGCCGAGCAGGCCGCTTCCGTGCAGCCGGCGGAAGACCTGCTCGCCGTGCCGGGTGTCGATGAAGACCTGGCCTATCGCCTGGCTGCGGCCGGCGTGGTGACGCGCGACGATCTCGCCGATCTCGCAACAGACGAACTGACTGAAAAAGTGCCGATGGACGATGACCTCGCGGCCCGGTTGATCATGACCGCCCGTGGCCTTGAGTCGAACAAGGCCTGAACCACTTCCGGAGCGCGCCGATGAGCAGCCTTACCGTGTTGGACCTCGCCGCCGAGCTGCGCAAGCCGGTTCCTGAAATGCTGACGCAGCTCAGGGATGCGGGTGTCGCCGTAGCCAGTGCCGATTCGCCGATCAGTCCGTCGGACAAGATCGCCCTGTTGCAACATCTGCAGAAGATGTCGCGCATGCCGTCGACGTCGGGAACAACGTCGACGCTCGGCGCCAGCAGCCGCATCTCGATCAAACGCAAGGAAACCACCGAGCTCAAGCTCGGCGGTGGCCGCGGTGCGCCGACCAAGACGGTCAGCATCGAAGTTCGCAAGCGTCGCACCTACGTCAAGAGCGACGAGGTCGAGGCAGCGGAGAGCGCCGTGGCTGCACCGGTCGCTGCCGCACCTGCGGCACCCGCGCCGGTGGTCGCCCCGGTGGCCGCCGAAACGGTCGCAGCAGTCGACGATGCCGCGTCGGTGGTCCACGAAGCGGCAGCCCCGACATCGGCCGTCGAAGTTGTCGATGAAGCCGCGCTTGCCCGTGCTGCGGCAGAGGAAGCGGCACGCCTGGCACGCGAGGAAGAAGAGGCCAAGGTTCGCGAGGCAGCCGCCGAAGCGGAGCGCGTCAAGGCCGCCGAAGCCGAACGGATGCGGACCGATCCGATCTACCGTGCGCGCATGGAAGCGGAGTCCTCGCGTCGCCGCGCGGCCGAGAACCTGCGTCGCGCCACCGAGGTGAAGATCATCCCGCCGCCGGCACCGACGCCGCCGGCCGCTGCCGCGAAGAAGCCGGATCGCCCCGACCGCGACAAGGATCGCGCCGGAGGCGGCGGTGATCGTGGCCGCGAACTGCACCTGGCCGCCGGCAAGGGCGGCAAGCGGGACAAGAAGACCAAGCGCAAGCCCAGCGGCCAGATCCACGTCGAGAACGCGCATACCTTCGAGCGCCCGACGGCGCCGGTCATCCGCGAAGTCGAAGTGCCGGAAGCGATCACCGTGGCCGAGCTCGCCAACCGCATGGCGGTGAAGGCGACCGAGCTGATCAAGGTCATGATGAAGAACGGCCTGATGGCGACGATCAACCAGATCATCGACCAGGACACGGCGGCGCTGATGGTCGAGGAAATGGGTCACAAGACCCGCCTCGTCAAGGACAGCGACGTCGAGGACGGCCTGATGAACGCCGCCACTGGCGATGTGCAGGAAACCAAGGCGATGCCGCGCCCGCCGGTCGTGACCATCATGGGCCACGTCGATCACGGCAAGACCTCGCTGCTCGACTACATCCGCAAGACGCGCGTCGCCGCCGGCGAAGCGGGTGGCATCACCCAGCACATCGGCGCGTATCACGTGCAGACGCAGAAGGGCGTCATCACCTTCCTCGATACCCCGGGCCACGCCGCGTTCACCCGCATGCGCGCCCGTGGCGCGCAGCTGACCGACATCGTGATTCTGGTGGTCGCGGGCGATGACGGCGTGATGCCGCAGACCCGTGAAGCGATCCAGCACGCGAAAGCGGCCGGCGCGCCGGTGATCGTCGCGATCACTAAGATCGACAAGCCCGATGCCGACCAGGCGCGAGTGAAGACCGAGCTGCTGAAGGAAGAGCTGGTGGCCGAAGACTTCGGTGGTGAGACGCAGGTGGTCGGCGTGTCCTCGTTCAACGGTGCCGGCATCGACGATCTGCTTGACGCGATCCTGCTGCAGGCTGAAGTGCTGGAGCTGAAGGCACCGGTCGAAACCATGGGGCGCGGCGTCATCGTCGAAGCGTCGATCGAGAAGGGGCGTGGCCCGGTGGCCACCGTCCTGGTGCGCGCAGGCACGCTGCGGCAGGGCGACGTCATCATTTCCGGTGCGCACTACGGTCGCGTGCGTGCGATGTTCAACGAGGCCGGCTTGCCGGTGAAGGAAGTCGGGCCGTCGATCCCGGTGGCGGTGCTCGGACTTTCCGGCGCGCCGGATGCCGGCGATGACATCGTCGTGGTCGCCGACGAGCGCAAGGCGCGCGAGTTGACGATCCTTCGCGAAGCCAAGCAGCGCGAAGCCAAGCTGGCGTCGAACCAGGCCGTTCGCATGGACCAGGTATTCGCGCGGATGGGCGAGGGTTCGGCCGAGCAGAAGTCGCTGAACCTGATGATCAAGACCGACGTGCAGGGCAGCGCCGAAGCCCTGTCCGAAGCGCTGCGCAAGCTGCCGAGCGCCGAGGTCAAGGTCACCGTGGTGTCGAGCTCGATCGGCGGCATCAGCGAGTCCGATGTCGATCTGGCGCTGGCATCGCGCGCGATCATCATCGGCTTCAATGTCCGCGCCGACAGCGTCGCCCGTCGTCGTATCCAGGACACCGGCCTCGACGTTCGCTACTACTCGATCATCTATGACGTGCTCGACGACGTGTCGGATGCCATCGGCGGCTTGCTGGGCACCGAGACGCGCGAGCAGATCGTCGGCATCGCACAGGTGCGCGATGTGTTCCGCTCGTCGAAGTTCGGCGCCATCGCCGGCTGCCTGGTCATGGACGGCGAAGTGCGTCGTGGCCTGCCGATCCGCGTGCTGCGCCAGAACGTCGTCATCTTCGAGGGCGAGCTGGAATCGCTGCGCCGTCACAAGGACGACGTCAACAAGGTGGTGGTCGGCACCGAGTGCGGTATCGGCGTGAAGAACTACAACGACGTCAAGGTCGGCGACCAGATCGAGTGCTTTGATCGCGTGCAGGTCAAGCGCACCGTGAAGGCCGAGGCCTGATTCCGAGTGCCGAGAGAGTATTCCCGCACCCTGCGGATCAACTCCCAGCTGCAGCGCGAGCTGTCGGAGTTGATCCGTACCGAGTTGACCGATCCGCGTATCGGGCGCTTGACGATCACTGACGTCGTCGTCGCCCAGGACGTCCGCAACGCCAAGATTTCGGTGTCCCAGCTGGGAACGGACGACGAGCTCAAGCAGGCAGTGAAGGCATTGAACGGGGCGGCCGGCCGCCTGCGCCATCTATTGGTCGATCGTTTGCGGATCCGTCACGTTCCGACGCTGCACTTTTCGGCCGACATGGCGCTGCGTGATGCCGATCGGGTCGGCGGGCTGATCCGTGCTGCGATCGCCAGCGATCAAGCCAGCGCCGCCTCCTCCAGCGACGATGCGGGTGGCGATGAGCCGTCGGCGTCGTGAACGCACGCTGATCGACGGCTTCCTGCTGCTCGACAAGCCGGCTGGCGTCAGTTCCAACAACGTGCTGCAGCAGGTTCGGCGTCTCTATGACGCCGAGAAGGCGGGGCATACCGGCAGTCTCGATCCGTTCGCAACCGGTCTGCTGCCGATCTGCTTCGGCCAGGCGACCAAGCTCGGCGGCTTTCTGCTGGAGTCCGACAAGCGCTATCAGGCACAGGTACTGCTGGGCGCGCAGACCAGCACTGGCGATCCGGAAGGCGAGGTGATCGCGACGTCCGACCCATCCGCCGTGACCCGAGAGCAGATCGAAGCCGTGCTGCCGCGCCTGCTCGGCGACATCGAACAGATCCCGCCGATGTATTCCGCCATCAAGCAGGCCGGCCGGCACCTGTACGAGCTGGCCCGCGAGGGCCTCGAAGTTGATCGCCAGCCTAGGCAGGTCCGCATCCACGAGCTGAAACTGCTTGATGTCGGCCCATCGGGCTTCTCGTTCGAGGTGTTCTGCTCGAAGGGCACCTACATCCGCACGCTGGGTGAGGACTGGGCTGCGCTGCTCGGCCAGAAAGGCCACCTGATCGGGCTTCGGCGCCTGGAAACCGGGCCGTTCCGGCAGGTCCGCATGGTCACGATGGCGGATCTGGATACCTGCAACTTCGATGCGCAGCGGCTGCAGGCGCTGCTGATGCCGTTGTCCGCCGCGCTCGGCGACTGGCCACGTCTGGAGGTTGACGATTTTGACGCGGCGCGGCTGCGTCGCGGCCTGGAATGCGGACCTTATCCGCAGGCGGAGCCGGGCGAAGTGATCGTCTACGGCTCGCATGGTCTGGCTTGCAGCATCGCCGAAGTGAACGCGCAGCGGCGCGTGCTGCCGCGACGCTGGATCGGACCCGAGCCAACCGAAGAAATGCTGGCGGCAACATTCTCACCGCGCCGTCCATGACTAGCGGTTGTGACCGAAAGTCACGGCCGCTACAATAGCTGGTTTACAGAACCGTAAAAATCATCCTTGGAGCTTGACGATGTCCCTTTCCGTTGAACAGAAGTCCGCCGTTGTTTCGAAGTTTGCCCGCGCCAAGGGTGATACCGGTTCGCCGGAAGTGCAGGTTGCGCTGATCACCGAACGTCTGAAGACGCTGCAGCCGCACTTCGAAGCCAACAAGAAGGACCATCATTCGCGCCGCGGCCTGACCATGATGGTCAACCAGCGCCGCAAGCTCCTCGATTACCTGAAGCGCGAAGACGAAGGCCGCTACTCCAAGCTGATTGCCGAACTCGGTCTGCGTCGCTAAACCCGACGCAACGTCGCTGTTCCCTCTCCGAGTTCGACAGAGCCCAACATGGTCTATCCCGTAGCGCCCATCAAGAAATCATTCCAGTACGGTGCCCACACCGTCACTTTCGAAACCGGTGCCATCGCCCGCCAGGCGACTGCAGCGGTGCTCGTCACCGTCGACCAGACCGTGGTTCTGGTGTCGGTCGTGGCGAAGAAGGAAGCCCAGGAAGGTCAGGACTTCTTCCCGCTGACCGTCGATTACATGGAGCGCACCTACGCGGGTGGCCGTATCCCGGGTGGATTCTTCAAGCGTGAAGGCCGTCCGACCGAGAAGGAAACGCTGACCTCGCGGCTGATCGATCGGCCGATGCGGCCGCTGTTCCCGGAAGGCTATTACAACGAGATTCAGGTTGTTGCGATGGTGGTGTCGTCGAATCCGCAGATCGACGGTGACATCCCGGCGCTGCTCGGTGCCTCCTGCGCGATGTCGCTGGCTGGCGTGCCGTTCCAGGGCCCGATCGGCGCGGCCCGCGTCGGCTACATCGACGGCGCCTACGTGCTGAACCCGACGCACAAGCAGCTCGAGGAATCGAAGCTTGATCTCGTCGTCGCCGGCACCGCCGATGCCGTGCTGATGGTCGAATCCGAAGCCCAGCAGCTGTCGGAAGACGTGATGCTCGGTGCCGTGCTGTACGGCCACGAGCAGATGCAGGCCGCGATCAAGGCGATCAACGAGCTGGTGGCCGAAGCCGGCAAGCCCAAGCAGGTGTGGGCCGCCGCTGCCGCCAACGCCGATCTGACCGCTGCGCTGGCCACCTACACCGGCGAGGTCACCACCGCCTACGCGATCACCGACAAGAAGGCTCGTCAGGACGCCGTCAAGGCCGTTCGCGATGCCGCCATTGCTGCGCTGGCCTCGGGCGATGCGCCGAAGTTCGACGCCGCCAAGGTCAAGACGGCCTTCGGCGACCTCGAATACTCGGTGGTCCGGGACCGCATCCTGTCGGGCGCCCCGCGCATCGACGGCCGCGACAACAAGACCGTGCGCCGTCTCGACATGGGCGTCGGCATCCTGCCGCGTACCCACGGTTCGTCGGTGTTCACCCGCGGCGAAACCCAGGTCATCGGTGTCGTCACGCTCGGCACTGGCAAGGACGCTCAGCTGATCGAGAACCTGCAGGGCGAGTCGCGCGATCAGTTCATGCTGCACTACAACTTCCCGCCGTACTGCGTCGGCGAGACCGGCCGCCTGAACGCGCCGAAGCGCCGCGAGATCGGCCATGGTCGTCTGGCCAAGCGTGGCGTTGCCGCCGTGATGCCGGACCTGGTCAAGGATTTCCCGTACGTCGTTCGCGTCGTCGCCGAAGTGACTGAATCGAACGGTTCCTCGTCGATGGCGTCGGCCTGCGCCGCCAGCCTCGCGCTGATGGACGCCGGCGTGCCGATCAAGGCGCCGGTTGCCGGCGTTGCGATGGGTCTGATCAAGGACGGCGACCGCTGGGCGGTGCTGACCGACATCCTCGGCGACGAAGACCACCTCGGCGACATGGATTTCAAGGTCATCGGCACGACCTCGGGCGTCACCGCGCTGCAGATGGACATCAAGATCACCGGCATCACCGGCGAGATCATGAAGCAGGCGCTGGAACAGGCCCGCGCCGGCCGTCTGCACATTCTCGAGTTGATGACGGCGACCATCGCCAAGCCGCGTGCCGAGATGTCGGAGTTCGCGCCGCGCATCACCACGATCAAGATTCACCCGGACAAGATCCGCGACATCATCGGCAAGGGCGGTGTCACCATCCGCTCGATCACCGAAGAGACCGGCACCTCGATCGACATCGACGACGACGGCACGATCCGCATTGCCGCCATCGACGGCGATGCCGCCAAGGCCGCGATCGCCCGCATCGAAGCCCTGACCCGCGAAGTGCAGGTCGGTGAAGTCTACGAGGGCAAGGTTGCCAAGCTCATGGACTTCGGCGCCTTCGTGACCATCCTGCCGGGCAAGGACGGCCTCGTGCACATCTCGCAGATCTCCGAAAAGCGCGTCGAGAACGTTTCGGAAGAGCTGAGCGAAGGCCAGACGGTTCGCGTCAAGGTGCTGGAAATCGACAAGCAGGGCCGTATCCGTCTGTCGATGAAGGCGGTCGACGTCGCCTGATGCTGTCGGGGCTGGCCAGCGCTTTTGCCGCTGGTCAGCCCGCAGGGATTAACCCTTGGTTTTGCTTGTAAGTCCCGCGAAGTTCATTCAAGCTCCGGGAACTGTCGACAAATCAATAATCACTAATAATCGACGGACAAAAAAAACCCCCTGAGGCAGGGGGCAAGGTGCGAGAAAGGCGCGAAGCCTTTCTGGAGGAGACATTCAAAGCGCAGACAAGAATAATAATGTTCGCTGCGCTTTTTGTTTGTTCGTTGATTGTTGCAGTGCAGTATAAAGATCGACGATGCTGTTGTCAATTTTCCGAATCAATAATTCCCGTTATAAATCAATATCTTGAAATTTCCCGAAAAATCTTGACGTTTACGTCAAGATTTTTCGCTATCCGATCCCTGTCTGGCAGGATCGACTATCCAGCATCAAAGTCCGTGCCACCTTTTTCGCGACCAACAGTGACCGCTTTTGCGCGGGACAGGTTCTTCAGGAATTCCTTGCGAACCGTGCGCCAGATCGGCACCTGACGTTCTGCAAGATCCTTCAGGCGCTGCACCGGCTGCTGAGCTTGGCCGAGCAATTCCTTCAACTGCTCGCTGAAATGGGTCTGCTGCTGCAGGAACAGCTGCAGCGACATTTCCAGGTATCGGCTGATGCTGGGCTGCATCGGATCGCCATAGAACCGGATGATGTGGGTCAGCAGTTCCGAGCTGAAAATCGGATTGCCGCCTTCCTCCTGCTCCGAAATCACCTGCAGCAGGATGCTGCGGGTAATGTCTTCCTTGGTGCGCTTGTCTTCGACACGGAACCGGACGTTGCTCAATACCAGCTGTCGCACTTCTTCCAAGGTGATGTAGCGACTCACATTGGTGTCGTACAGACGACGGTTCGGGTACTTCTTGATGACGCGAATATCGTTCATGCGAAATCTTATGTTGCGGTGCGCCAAGAATGCCAGACCTTGATGCACAGCACCATTACGGCGCGCAGGCCATCGAGTCGCCGTTTCCGAAACCCGAAATGCCTTACGCGGGCAGGTGAAGCTGCTTCGGGATTCGGGCCGGATCCCAATCCCGGATGGCACGCGCCAGGATTTCATCGACACGGCCATGCCAGGCCGCAGCAAACGGGGCCTGTCCGAGCAGATGCAGGCCGCGAATGAGGTTCTGTGCCGCGGTCTCTGTCTGCAGCGGTGCGGCGTGGTTCTGCTTGCTGAGCTTGTTGCCGTTGTGGTCGAGCAGCACCGGGATGTGCAGGAAGGCCGGCACGGCATGTCCCAGATGCTGCATCAGGTACTTCTGGCGAAGGCTGGAGCCGATCAGGTCGGCGCCGCGCACCAGATGCGTGATGCCCTGCTGCTGTTCGTCGATGACGCTGGCCAACTGGTAGCCGATACGGCCATCGGCGCGGCGGATGACGAAATCGCCCATCTCGTGGCGAAGGTCTCGTTCGATCCGGCCATGCAACGGGTCATCAAGCCAGATGCGGCCGGCCGGCAGCCGCAATCGCCAGGCGGCATCCGGTTGCTGGTGACCGGCATCGCGGCAGGTCCCGGGATAGATGGGGCCATCGATGCCGGCTGGTGAACTGGCCGCCAATCGGGCCCGCGTGCAGGTGCAGCGATAACAGGCACCGGATTGGCGCAACTGTTCGAACGCCGCCTGGTAGGCGGCCTCGTGGCCGGACTGGTAACGAACAGCTTCGTCCCAGTGCAAGCCGTGGCAGTCGAGCTGATGGAGGATGGTGTCGGCATGTTCCGGCCGGCAGCGCGGGCCGTCGATGTCGTCAATCCGCAGCAGCCAGCGGCCGCCGGCATGGCGCGCCGCCAGAAAGCTGGCCAGCGCCGTGATCAGCGAGCCGAGATGCAGCGGGCCCGAAGGGGTGGGTGCGAAGCGCCCGCGATAGGGGCGCTGTCCGGAATGATCGGCTGCCGTGTCCATGCTGGGAACTCGTTCAGTACACTGCTATCTGCGCTTACGGCGCCCATCCGTCGATCTGTGCCGTGTGGTTGCCGGTGCGGCCCATCCCGATCCTCGAAACATGCCAACGTCCAGATGAAAGTCGGCTTTGCGGTGCTTTACCAATGGCAGGTCAAGGCCGGCAAGGTCCGTCAGTTCGCGACCGCCTGGGCCGACATGACCGATGCACTGAAGGCGCAACGCGGCGCACTCGGCTCACGTTTGCATCGCTCGGACCAGGGAACCTGGATGGCGTATGCGCAGTGGCCGGACCGGGCCACCTACGAGCGGGTCGGCACGCTCGACCAGATCTTCCCCGATGCGCTCGAACGCCTGCTGGATGCGGTCGAGGACACCTGGCCGCCGATCTTCATGACGCCGCACGACGATCGTCTCGACCCGATCGAATGACGATCCGGCCCCGGTGCGCCTGCGCCGGGACCGAATCCGCTCCTCAGTGACCCTGGAAGCCCTGCCACATCGCCGGCGGCAGCGACACCGTGTCGGCAAAGCTCGGCGTCCAGCCGGGCGCGCGGTGCTCCACCGTCACATGGGTGTAGATCCCGCCGCGCACATACCAGTCGGCCGTCAGGCGCATGAAGCGCGGCTGCGTCACTGCCACCAGATCATCGAGAAGCCGGTTGGTCACCGCCTCGTGGAACGCGCCTTCGTCGCGGTAGCTCCACAGGTAGAGCTTCAACGACTTCAGCTCCACGCACAGCGCTTCCGGAATGTATTCGAGGTACAGCGTGGCGAAATCCGGCTGCCCGGTCTTGGGGCACAGGCAGGTGAATTCAGGCATCCGCATGCGGATGACGAAATCGCGCCCTGGGTTCGGGTTCGGGAAGTTTTCCAGCGATTTCGAAGGCTTGGTGGACATGTTGAATGACGTTGCGGGGAAATTGGGACCGCTATTGTCGCAAATGACGACCGTTGCCGATGTACCGAAAGGCGGCTCCGGCCTCCGATCCGGTGTCATCCCTTAAACTGGCGGCCTTCCGCGACGGGTGTTCGTCCCGTCCCTCGTCCTCGAAGCCTTCCGTCCATGCGTTTATCCGGAATCAAACTCGCCGGGTTCAAGTCGTTCGTCGACCCGACCAGCTTGCCGCTGCCGTCCCGCCTCACCTCGGTGGTCGGGCCGAATGGCTGCGGCAAGTCGAACCTGATCGACGCGGTGCGCTGGGTGCTCGGCGAAGCCAGCATCAAGAACCTGCGCGGCGCCGATTCCGAGGACGTGATCTTCAACGGCTCGCGCAGCCGCAAGCCAGCAGGTCGGGCCAGCGTCGAGCTGACCTTCGACAACAGCGATTTCCAGGTCACCGGGCCGTTCGCGGCCTACGCCGAACTGGCGGTCAAGCGCGAACTGACGCGCGACGGCGGCAGCCAGTACTACCTGAACGGCACCAAGTGCCTGAAGCGCGATGTCACCGACCTGTTCCTCGGCACCGGTCTGGGCGGCAAGAACCAGTACGCGATCATCGAGCAGGGCATGGTCTCCCGGATGGTCGAGGCCAAGCCGGAGGAACTGCGCCAGCTGCTCGAGGAAGCCGCCGGCATTTCCAAGTACAAGGAGCGCCGCCGCGAAACCGAATCGCGCATCAAGCAGACGCGCGAGAATCTCAGCCGCCTCAATGATTTGCAGGGCGAACTTCGGGCGCGTCTGGAGGTGTTGGCGAAGCAGGCCGCGAACGCCGAGAAATACAAGCAATTCAAGGAAGAAGAGCGGCAACTGAAAGCCGAGGTGCTGCTGCTGCGGCTGCGCGCGCTGGAAGCTCAAGGCGCTTCGCAGGAAGCGGCGATCACCGCGCTGGAAGAAGCGCTCGAAGAAGCCCGCGCCGCCGTCACCGGCGCCGAGGCGGCGCGCGATGCCGCTGACGCGAGGCTGCGCGAGGCCGGCCATCTGCTCGGTGCCGAGCAGGCGCAGGTGTTCGAAACCGAAAGCACGCTGGCCCGCCACGAGCAGAACCTGGCCCATGCCCGCGAACTGAAGAACCTGCGGGTTCGCGAACTCGAACAGCTGGAAGCCCAGTTGTTCGAACTGACCCGCCGCCGCGATCAGGAACAGCTGCGCCATCAGTCGCTGACCCAGGCCGCCGCTGCCGCCCAGGCCCGCGCCAGCGAAGCCGAGGCCCACGAGCAGGAGCAGCAGGAAGCACTGGCGACGGCCGAGGCGCAGGTCGCCGAGCAGCAGAGCCGCTGGGAAGAGTTCTCGCAGCGTTCGCAGGCGCCGATGCTGGCCGCCGAAGGCGAGCGGGTGCGTGTGCAGAGCCAGGAGCGGGGGCTGCAGCAGCTGGAAGAGCGGCTGCGGCGAACCACCGGCGAACGCGCCGCGCTGGATTCGGCGCCGATCCGCGATTCCCTGAACGAAGTCGACATCGAACTGGCGACGCTCGACGAGGAACTTGCCGAAGCGCAGTCGCGGCTGCAGGACGCCGATGCCGAACTGCAGGCCGCGCGCGAGCAGCGCAATGCCGTCGAAGCCGGGCTGCACGAGGCGCGGCAGGCGCTGCAGAGCGCGCGTGGTCGCCAGGCTTCGCTGGAAACCCTGCAGCAGGCGGCCCTGCGCGAGGACGACGCCGAGCTGGGCAACTGGCTGCGCGGCAATGGCTGGGCCAGCCTGCCGCGCCTGAATGCGGCGCTGCAGGTCGACGCCGGCTGGGAAGCGGCGGTCGAGCATGTCCTGAGCGGCCTGCTGCAGGCGCCGTTGCTGCCGGAATGGCTGTCCGCGCAGACGCCGGCCGGGCCGAAGTCCGGCGCCACCCTGCTGCATGCCGAGCCGGGCAGCGTCGGTCGCGACGGCACGCTGGCCGCCCGGGTCAGCGGCCCGGCGGCGGTGATCGACTGGCTGTCCGGTGTCCACGCGGCGGCGTCCGCCGACGATGCGGCGCGGATCGCGATGAGCCTGCCAGCTGGCGAATCGGTGATCACCGCCGATGGCGTCTGGCGTGGCCGGGCGTGGATTCGCTACCCGAAGCTCGATCCGCAGCACAGCGGCGTCATCGCTCGCGGCCTGCTGCTGAAGCAGCTCAAGGCCTCGGTCGAGGAGCTGACGATCAAGGTCCGCGACGGTGAGCAGCGGCTGACCGAGATGAACACCCGCCGCGTGCAGCTCGACAACGAGCGCCGTGCGGTCGTTGCCCGCTTCGACCAGACCCGCAGCCGCCACGGCCAGCGGCTGGCGCACCGGCAGGCACAGGCGGTGCGGCTGGAGCAGACCGAAAATCGCATCCGCAGCCTGAGCCAGGAGCTGGAAGCGCTCGCCGCCCAGCGCCAGCAGCAGGCCGAGGAACTGGAAGAGGCCCGGGCGCGGCTCGGCGATCTCGAGGACAGCGCCGAACGGCTGCGCCAGGAGCGTGCCGAACGCAGCCGCCTGCTGGCCGCCAGCCGCGATGCGCTGAACCAGGCGCGCGCCGCCCAGGTCCAGGCCAGCCAGCAGCGCAACCAGGCGCAGATCCACGTCGCCAGCCAGAACAGCGCGCTGGCCGCCGCCAACCAGGCCCTGCATTCGCTGGCCGAGCAGCGCGAGGCGCTGGTCGAAGGGCTGGAGTCGCGGCGCGTGGCCGGCGAGGAACTCGATGCCCCGATCGTCGCCAAGACCGCCGAGGTCGAGGCGGCGCGTGCCGCTGTCGGTGCAGCACGCGAACGCCTGAACGGCGCGCGCGGCCAGCTGACGGCAGCCGAAGCGGCGCAGCAGGAGCAGGTCCGCGCGCTGCGCGCGGCCGAAACCCGTAAAGAAGCCGCGCAGGAGCGGCTGCAGTCGGCGCGCCTGGAGTTCGAAAACCTGCGCGCCCGGCGCGAAGTGGCCGACAGCCAGTTCGCCGAAACCGGTTTCAGCCGTGAGGAACTGGCCGAATACCTGACGCCGGACGCCAACGGCAATCTGCCGATCGAGCTGTGGGAAGAAAAGCTGGCCGCGATCGGCCGGCGCATCGACCGTCTCGGCGCCATCAATCTGGCCGCGATCCAGGAACTGGAAGAGGGCCGCGAGCGCGCCGCCTACATCGACACCCAGCACGCCGACGTCAGCGCCGCGCTGACCACGCTGGAAGACGCGATGGCCCAGCTCGACCGCGAAACCACGGACCGTTTCAAGACCACGTTCGATCAGGTCAACGACATCTTCAAGGCGCGCTTCCCGCAGCTGTTCGGCGGTGGCGAGGCCTATCTGGAGCTGACTGGTGACGCGCCGGACGGCGAGACCGCCACCGTGCTCAACCGCGGCGTCAAGGTCATGGCGCGGCCGCCGGGCAAGCGCAATTCGACGATCCAGCTGCTGTCAGGCGGCGAAAAGGCGATGACCGCCGTGGCGCTGCTGCTGGCGCTGTTCCAGCTCAACCCGGCGCCGTTCTGCCTGATGGACGAAGTCGATGCGCCGCTCGATGACGCCAACGTCGGCCGCTTCTGCGAAGTGGTGCGGGAAATGTCGCAGGGCGTTCAGTTCATTATCATTACGCACAACAAGATCACGATGGAGCTGGCCGAGCACCTTCATGGCGTGACGATGCAGGAGCCGGGCGTTTCCCGGCTGGTCAGCGTCGACGTGCAGCAGGCGGTTGCCATGGTCGGCACGCCGGAAGAAGCAGCGGCTGAACAGGCGAATTGATCGTCTGGGCTTTAAGGTCAGGCCAATCGTGGAGATTTCAGGGGCTAAGGCGAAACGATGAGTCCATTGCAGTGGGCGTTGCTGATTTTCGCGGTCATCGCGGTGATCGCCGTATACGTGCTGTCACGCCGCGACCGCCGGGCCATGAGCCTCGACGTGCCGCCAGAGCCGTCGTCGCCGCGATCCCGCCAGCTCGACATCTTCGGCGCCGAAGGTCAGCAGTTCGACGAGTTCGGCGTCGGCAAGGCGCGCAAGGTCGAACCGCGCTTCGGCCAGCCGGCTGATGCGGACGCCGAGCCGTCACCTGCGCCGGTCCCGGCACGCGGGCCGACCCTGAATCCGGCCGCCGTGCCAAAGCCGGTCGAAGCCGCGAAGCCGGCCCCTGCCACTGCTGCGCCGGTGGCCGACAGCAAGCCGCAGGTGCAGAAGATCGTGTCGCTGCTGGTCGCCCAGCCGACCGGCCAGCCGATGTCCGGCGTCGAGCTGCACGCTGCGCTGGCCGATCAGCGGCTGAGCTTCGGCGCGCGGCAGATCTATCACCGCATCAGCCGCAACGAGATCGTCTTCAGCGTTGCCAGCCTGCTGAAGCCGGGGCATCTCGATCCGGCAATGGCCGAGGACTTCGAGACGCCGGGGCTGACGCTGTTCATCGTGCTGCCCGGTCCGGTGCGCGCGGCCGATGCGATCCGCGACATGATCGCCACCGCCGAGCGGCTGGCGACGGCGCTCGGCGCCGAGGTCTACGACGCCAAGAAGCAGCCGTTCACGCCGTCCAGCGCCCGCGCACTGCAGCAGGACATCGAATCCTGGGCCCGCCAGCATCTGCCAGCCTGACATGGACACGGCGGCGGAACGCGCCGCCGATCTTAGGCGGCAACTGGAGCGGGCCAATCACCGCTACTACGTGCTCGATGATCCGGAGCTTCCGGACGCCGAGTACGACCGGCTGTTCAGCGAGCTGCAGCGGCTGGAAGCCGAACACCCGGAACTGAAGACGCCGGATTCGCCGACCCAGCGGGTCGGTGGCGCGCCATCGCCGGCGTTCGCGCCGGTCCGTCATCGCCAGCCGATGCTGAGCCTGCGCAAGGCCGACGATGAAGCCGCGCTGCAGGACTTCGATCGCCGCGTGCGCGAGGTGCTACTGAAGGGCGCGGTCGACTACATCGCCGAACCGAAGCTCGACGGGCTGGCGGTGTCGCTGGTCTACGAGCACGGCGTGCTGAAGCAGGGCGCCACCCGTGGCGACGGTGAAACCGGCGAAGACATCACCGCCAATCTGCGCACCATCCGCAGCCTGCCGCTGCGCCTGCACGGCGACGTGCCGCCGCTGGTCGAGGTGCGCGGCGAGGTCTACCTGCCGCTGGCGGGCTTCAGGAAAATGGTGGCTGACGCCGAGGCGCGCGGCGAGAAGCCGCCGGTGAATCCACGCAATGCCGCCGCCGGCAGCCTGCGGCAGCTGGAATCGGTGATCACCGCGAAGCGGCCGCTGGCGTTCTACGCCTACGGCGTCGGCGTGTCGGATGGCTGGGCCGCGCCGGCGCGCCATCGCGACATGCTCGAACAGCTCAAGCGCTGGGGCTTCCCGGTGTCGGATCTGATCGAGGCGGTGCAGGGCGCCGACGGCTGCCAGCGCTACTTCGAGGCCATCGGCGCGAAGCGCGCCGGCCTGCCGTTCGACATCGACGGCGTGGTGTTCAAGCTCGACGACCTCGCCGGCCGCGAGGAACTGGGCACGGTGTCGCGCGAGCCGCGCTGGGCGGTCGCCTACAAGTTCCCGGCCGAGGAGGCGGTGACGGTGCTGGAGAACGTCGAGTTCCAGATCGGCCGCACCGGCGCGGTGACGCCGGTGGCGCGGCTCAAGCCGGTGTTCGTCGGCGGCGCCAATGTCTCGAACGCCACCTTGCACAACATGGACGAAATGCAGCGCAAGGACGTGCGGATCGGCGACACGGTGATCGTGCGCCGCGCCGGCGACGTGATTCCGGAAGTCAAGGAAGTGGTGCTGGCGCGGCGTCCGGCCGATGCCCGCATCGTCGAACTGCCGCCGGCCTGTCCGGTCTGCGGCGGCGCTATCGCCCGCGAGGAAGGCGAGGCGATCGCCCGTTGCACCAACGGCCTGTCCTGCCGCGCGCAGCTGCATGGCGCGCTGATCCATTTCGTGTCGCGCAAGGCGATCGACATCGATGGCCTCGGCGACAAGCTGCTGGCGCTGGTGATCGATGAACTCGAGGTCCGCACGCCGGCCGACATCTACCTGAAGCTCGATGTCGAGAAGCTCGCAGCGCTGGAGCGGATGGGCGAGAAGTCGGCGCAGAACCTGGTCAAGGCGATTGCCGCCAGCTGCAGCACGACGTTTGGCCGTTTCCTGTTCGCGCTCGGCATTCCCGTGGTCGGGGAAACCACGGCGCGCGATCTGGCCGTGCATTTCGGCACGCTGGACGCCTTGCTGGCGGCGGCCGAAGCCGATCTCGCCACCGAGCACGCGGAGAAGAAGAAGGAGCGCTTCCCGCTGCTGCAGGCCGTGCCGGATGTCGGCCCGACCGTGGCGGCGTCGATCTGCCACTTCTTCGCCGAACCGCGCAATCGTGCGGTGATCGACCAGCTGGTGCGGCCGGCGACCGAGGGCGGGGCGGGCATCCACTGGCCGGCGCCGAAAGCTGCTGCCGAAGGCGCACTGAGTGGCAAGACCTTCGTGATCACCGGCACCTTGCCGGGAATGTCGCGGGAAGAGGCAAGCGCGCTGATCGAGTCGCACGGCGGCAAGTGCACCGGCAGCGTATCGGCCAAGACCGATTACCTGCTGGCCGGCGAAGCGGCGGGCTCGAAGCTGGCGAAGGCCGAAAAGCTCGGCGTGCCGGTGCTTGATCTGGCGGCGCTGCAGGCCCTGATCGGCGGCTGAGCCGCCTTATTCGCCGATTTCGTCCGGCGCCTTGGTGACCAGCGACAGCGCGTGGATGTCGCCCTTCATCTGCTCGGCCAGCGCTTCGTAGACCATTCGGTGGCGGGCGATCAGCGTGCGGCCGCTGAACTTCGCCGACACGATGTACACCCGGTAGTGACCGCCGCCCTTGGCACCGGCATGGCCGGCGTGGCGATGGCTGTCGTCCTCGATGTCGAGGCGGGTCGGGGCCAGCACCGCTTCGAGCGTCTGGCGGATGTTGTCAACGCGGAGCGGCATCTTTCGGGGAGTCGACCAGGTAGCGGGACAGGAACGGGATGTGCGCCAGCATGAACACGAACATCAGCGCCGTGAAGCCGAACACCTTGACCTTCACCCAGACTTCCTCGCTGAAGTTCAGCGCCACGTAGACGTTCAGCAGCGCGCAGAACGCGAAGAACAGCGCCCAGGCGAAGTTCAGCCGCCGCCACAGCGCATCCGGCATCACCATCGCCTTCTGCGGGATTCGCTGCATCAGCACCTTGTCGCCGATCACGTGGCTGCCGAGCAGCGCCAAGGCGAACGCGCCGTAGATCGCGGTCGGCTTGAACAGGATGAACGTCGGGTCGCGGAACCACAGCGTCATGCCGCCGAGCACGGTCGCCACCAGGGCCGTCGCCAGCTGCAGCTTCGGCACCTGGCCGGTGCGCCGCCAGGTGACCAGCACCATCAGCAGCAGCGACACGACCAGCACGGCGGTGGCCGTGAACATGCCGTACAGCTTGTAGGCCGCGAAGAACAGGATCGCGGGAATCAGGTCGAGTACGGCATTCATGGCGCGGCGTGAGGCTCTGGCAGCGGTCCGGCAGACCGCGAATGGGCCGGATTATAGCCACGCGTCCCGCTGCGTCATCGGCCGGTCCGGCGCCCTGCCACACAGGCATGGGACAATGCCGGCATGGCTTCCGAATGGCTTGAACTGCACCCCGTCGACCCGCAGCGCCGCTGGCTGCAGCGGGCGGCCGACCGCGTCCGCCAGGGCGCGGTGATCGCCTATCCGACCGACTCCTGCTACGCCTTCGGCTGCCGGCTGGCCGACCGCGACGCGGCCGAGCGCATCCGCGGCCTGCGCGAGTTCGATCGTCACCACCAGTTCACCTTGGTCTGCCGCGATCTCTCCGAAATCGCCACCTACGCGCGGGTCGACAACTGGCAGTTCCGCCTGCTCAAGCAGCTGACGCCGGGGCCGTACACCTTCGTGCTCGAAGCGACCAAGGAACTGCCGCGCCGTGTGCAGCACGAGAAGCGCAAGACCATCGGCATCCGTGTGCCCGAGCACAAGGTGACCCAGGCGCTGCTGGAACTGGTCGGCGAGCCGCTACTCAGCTGCACGCTGCAGTGGCCGGACGAGGAACAGCCGCTGAACGACCTCGACGACGACCGGGCGCGGCTGGAACGCTCGGTCGATCTGGTGCTTGATGCCGGCAACTGCGGCACCGAACCGACCACCGTGCTCGACCTCACCGGCGACGCGCCGGTGCTGCTGCGCCGGGGCAAGGGCGACGTCTCGATGCTCGGGCTGGCGGACGACTGAGCCGGCGGCTGGCCGACGGCCGGCCGGTATAATCGCCGCATGGACTCCCTCGATCTCTTTCAGCGGCTGGCGGTTTCGCTGCTGCCGCTGGTGCTGGCGCTCACCGTTCGCGAAATCGCCCGTGGCCGCGTCGCGCTGCTGCTCGGCGATAACACCGGCAAGCAGTACGACCGCATCAGCCTCAATCCGCTGAAGCATGTCGATCCCATCGGCACCCTGCTGCTGCCCGGCGTGTTCATTGCGCTGAGCCAGGCGGGGCTGGGCGGCCTGCTGATCGGCTGGCCGAAGTTCGTGCCGATCTCGGAACGCAATTTCCGCGATCCGAAGAGTGGCGCGGTCAAGGTGGCCGCCGCCGGCCTGGTGGCCAATTTCCTGATGGCGCTGGCCTGGGCCTTCGTCTTCAAGTTCACCTATGGCGCGGCCGAAGGCGTGGGCCTTGGCGTGCACCTGATGGCCCAGCTCGGCATCAGTTTCAACCTGAGCTTCCTGGTGCTGAACCTGCTGCCGCTGCCGCCGTTCGATGTCGGTCGCATGCTGCTGGTGACCCTGCCGCCGAAGCCGGCGCAGCAGCTGGAAAGCATCCAGCCTTACACCTTCCCGATCATCCTGCTGCTCGCCTTCGTCGGCGTGCTTGGCGCGATCATGACTCCGCTGATCAGCCTGCTGCTCGGCCTGATCTCGATGATCGTCACCCTCGTCTGAACCCCAACGCTTTTCGACCGATGACTGCGAACCCGCGCCCTACCGTCCTGTCCGGCATCCAGCCGTCCGGCCGTCTCACGCTTGGCAACTACCTCGGCGCGATCAAGAACTGGCTGCCACTGTCGGCGACGTACGACTGCCACTACATGCTGGTGGACCTGCACGCGATCACCGTGCGCCAGGACCCGGCAATCCTGCGCGAGCGCTGCTACGAATTCCTGGCGCTGTACATCGCCTGCGGGCTCGATCCCAAGGACAACGTGCTGTTCGTGCAGAGCCATGTGCCGGCGCATTCGCAGCTCGGCTGGATCCTCAACTGCTACACGCAGTTCGGCGAGCTGGGCCGGATGACGCAGTTCAAGGACAAGAGCGCCAAGCACGCCGACAACATCAACGCCGGCCTGTTCGGCTATCCGGTACTGATGGCGGCCGACATCCTGCTCTATGACGCCGCCCAGGTGCCGGTCGGTGACGACCAGAAGCAGCATCTGGAGCTGACCCGCGACATCGCCAACCGGGTCAACAATATCTATGGCCCCGTCTTCACGGTGCCGGAGCCGATGATCCCGCCGGTCGGCGCCCGGATCATGGGCCTGCAGGACCCGACCGCGAAGATGTCGAAGTCCGATGACGCCGAAACCAATGCCCTGTACCTGCTCGATGGTCCGGACGTGATCGTCCGCAAGATCAAGCGCGCGGTCACCGACATGGATGGCGTGGTGCGCTTCGACATCGCCGCCAAGCCCGGCGTGTCCAACCTGCTGTCGATCCTGGCGGCGACCACCGGCAAGACCGTGGCCCAGCTTGAAGCCGAGTTCGAAGGCAAGCAGTACGGCGCCTTCAAGGGCGCGGTCGCCGACGCCGTGGTCGAGTGCCTGAAGCCGGTGCAGGCCAAGTACGCCGAACTGCGCGAGGACCGCGACGGCTTGCGCGCGGTGCTGAAGGACGGTGCCGAACGCGCCAGCCGCCGCGCCAACGCCACCTTGGCCCGTGTCCACGAAGCGCTGGGGCTGATCCCGGCGTGAACGAGCCGGACCTGTTCCCGGCCGAGGCCGAAGCGGCCGCCGAGCCGTCCGCCGAAAGCCGCGTGCCGCTGGTCAACGGCGCGCCGCTGGCGCAGCTGCCGAGCGATCTGTACATCCCGCCGGATGCGCTGGAGGTGTTCCTCGAAACCTTCGAAGGCCCGCTCGATCTGCTGCTGTACCTGATCCGCAAGCAGAACCTGGACATCCTCGATATCCCGGTGCTGAAGATCACCCAGCAGTACATGGACTACATCCGCCTGATGCGCGAGCTGCGCCTGGAACTGGCGGCCGAGTACCTGGTGATGGCCGCCTGGCTGGCCGAGATCAAGTCGCGCATCCTGCTGCCGAAGCCGTCTGCGCACGAAGACGAGACCGGCGGTGATCCGCGCATGGAACTGGTGCGCCGGCTGCAGGAATACGAGCGCTTCAAGACCGCCGCCGAAAACCTGGACGCGCTGCCGAGAGTCGGCCGCGAGATCGCCGTGGTGCAGGCGCGGCCGGACAAGCTCATCGATGCCCGGCCGCCGCCGCCGCCCGGCGTGCGCGAGCTGATGCTGGCCTTCCGCGAAGTGTTGCTGCGCGCCGAGCTGTTCACCCGCCATACCATCGCCCGCGAGCCGCTTTCCGTGCGCGAACGGATGAGTTCGGTGCTCGACCGGGTCCGCAACGGGCCGATCCGCTTCGTCGACCTGATCGACCTCGCCGAAGGCCGCGCCGGTGTCGTGGTCTGCCTGCTGGCGATCCTGGAACTGGCCAAGTCGTCGATGCTGGAAATCACCCAGGCCGGGCCGTTCATGCCGGTGACCATCGCCGCCGCCGGGTCTGCCGAAACCGCGCTTGCCGAAGACGCATGACCGCAGCGCTGCAGCTGCGCGAGGTCGCGCGGACCTTCGGCGGCAAGCCCGCCGTCGCCGGCCTGAACCTGCGCGTCGAGCGCGGCGAGTTCTACGCGCTGCTCGGCGCCAACGGCGCCGGCAAGACCACCACGCTGCGGATGATCGCCGGCCTGCTGCAGCCGGACAGCGGCAGCATCGAGGTGCTGGGCCACGACCTGGTGAAGGCGCCGATCGCCGCCAAGCAGCGGCTGGCCTTTCTGCCGGACGAGCCGCTGCTGTACGGCAAGCTGCGCTGCACCGAGTACCTGGAATTCGTCGCCGGGCTCTGGGGTGTCGATGGCCGGATCGCCGAGAAGAAAGGCGAGGAACTGTTGCGCTGGCTCGATCTCTGGGACGCGCGCGGCCACTACTGCGAAAACCTGTCGCGCGGCATGCAGCAGAAGCTGACCCTGGCCGGCGCGCTGATCCACGATCCGGCGCTGCTGATCCTCGACGAACCGCTGACCGGCCTTGATGTCGCTGCCGCGCGCCGGGTCAAGGATTTCCTCGGCCAGCTGGTGCGCGATGGTCTGACCGTGCTGTTCACCACCCACATCCTGGAAGTGGCCGAACGCATGGCCTCGCGCATCGGCCTGATCCGCAGCGGCCGGCTGATCGCCGAAGGCACGCTGGACGAACTGCGCGCCCGCTATGGCGCGGACGATTCGACGCTGGAAGACCTGTTCCTGTCGGCCACCGGTCCCGATGCGGCAGCGGGCGCGACCCCGGCATGAGGATGCCGGCGGGCAGCCTGCCGTGGCTGATCGTGCAGGACCTGCGGCTGAGCATCCGCAGCTTCGGCTTCGGCAAGAACCGGCGCTGGGCGCTGGCCCTGTACGCGCTGTTCATCGTGCTGCTGCACGCCGGTGCTGGCCTGGTGCTGTGGGGCATGTTCCAGTCGGTGCGGCCCATGCCGACCGACAAGCTGCTGGAGCTTTCCGGCCTGCTGCTGCTGAGCCTGGAGTTCTTCATGCTGATGGCGGCGCTGCTGGCCACCTTCCGGCTGATCCTCGCGGGCCGCGAACTGAGCCTGCACCTGATGAGCCCGCTGCCGTTCCGCCGGATCATGGCGATGCGGGTGCTGTCGCTGATCGTCAGCACCTGGGCGATCTCGATCCTGCTGGTGACCCCGGTGGCCAACATGGGCGCGCTGCTCGGCCGGCCGGTGTTCCTGCTGGCCTATCCGGTCACCGTGATGCTGGCGGCGCTGACGGTGGCGCTGGCGCTGGCCGTGATGGCCCTTGCCGTGCGGCTGTTCGGGCTGGTGCGCGGCCGCCGCGTGCTGCAGGGCGTGCAGGCCGGCGCACCGCTGCTGTTCGTGATCGGCAGCCTCGTCGATCCGGGGCCGGCCGGACCGCAGGCCGATGTAACGGCGCTGTCGCTGTCCGGCAACGGCCTGAGCGACTGGGCCGGGCTGCTGCGGCTGCCGGCGCTGGCGCTGACCGGTGACGCGACGGCGCTGCTGAGCCTGCTGCTGCTGGCGACTCTGGCGCTGCCGGCCGCTGCCCGTTTTGCGGCGCCGGTAGTGCTGCTGGCCGTGCAATCCCCGGAGCCGGCCGCAGCGGCCGCGCCTGCCTCGTCCGGCGGGCTGCGTTTCGATACCCGCCTGTTTCGCGTCCTGCTGCTGAAGGAGTGGCGGACCATCCTGCGCGACGGCCGCCTGGCGATCGCGCTGGCGGCGCAGCCGCTGCTGATCGTCGCGTTCTTCTACGGCAACCTGTTCCGGGGCGATACCCGGCTGGCGGCGGCCGTGGCGGCTACCACCTTCTTTGCCGCGCAGCTGAGCCAGTACGTGTCGAACCTGATGATCAGCGCCGAGGAATCGCCGGCGCTGCTCGGCAGCGCGCCGCAGCCCCGCCAGCGCCTGATCGCCTACAAGTGCATCGCCGCGCTGGCGCCGGTGCTGGCGCTGATGCTGCTGGCCTCGCTGTGGGCGGCGCTGCAGGACCCCTGGAGCGGTCTGGTCTGCCTGATCTGCGGCTTCGGCGCGGGCTTTTGCGCCTGCGCCATCGAAGTGGCGCGGCCGTATCCGGTGACCCGCCGTTCGTTCGTGCAGGTGGCGGCTGCGCGCCGCAATCGCGATCCGCTCGACATCGTCAGCGTGCTGGCGATGCAGTTCGGCTGGGCCGGCGCCGCCTGGCTGCTGGCCATCGGCAGCCACTGGGGCGCGGCGATCGTGCTGCTGGTGGTGCTGGTGCCGTTCTTCGAATGGTGGCGCGACGCGAACCGCCAGGCTTTGCTGGGATACTGAGACACCAACTGTTTTGTGGCACTGAAGGAATCGAATCCGTGGAAGAAGACGTGCAGGACAACCCGATCGCCGACGCCGACGCGAACCCCGCGCCGGCAGTCGACCTCGCCGCGATCAGCCTGATCATCGAAGCGCTGCTGCTGGCCTCCGACGGCCCGCTGTCGATGGAGCAGCTGGTGCGCTTCGTCGGCTCCGAGTTCAATCTCGGCAAGCGCGAGCTGCGCGAGGCGCTGGCGCTGGTCGATGCGCGTTTCTCCGGCACCGCCAGCGAACTGCGCGAAGTGGCGGGTGGCTGGCGCGTGCAGGTGCGGCCCGAGTACGCCGAATGGGTGGCGCGGCTGTGGCAGGAAAAGCCACCGAAATATTCGCGCGCGCTGCTGGAAACGCTGGCGCTGATCGTCTATCGCCAGCCGATCACCCGTGGCGAGATCGAGGACGTGCGCGGCGTGGCGGTGTCGTCGAACATCCTGCGCACGCTCAGCGAGCGCGGCTGGATTCGCGAACTCGGCGTCAAGGATGTTCCCGGCCGGCCGGCGCTGTTCGGCACCACGACGCAGTTCCTGGATGACTTCAACCTGAAAACCCTCGACCAGCTGCCGGCGCTGCCGGACGTGAAGGATCTCGAACAGCTGGAAGCCGCGCTGTCGAAGCTCGGCGCCGGGCTGGCGCAGACCGCGATGCCGGCCGAGGAGGGCGATGTCGACGAGCAGGCGGCACCACCGTCGGCCGAGCCGCCCACCGATGCGGTGCTCCATTGAGCGCGCCCAAGGCGGGATCGAAGGCCGGCGGCGGCGAACGCATCCAGAAAGTGCTGGCCGATGCCGGCGTTGCCTCCAGGCGGGCGATCGAAGCGATGGTCGCCGAGGGCCGGATCAAGGTGAACGGCGATCCGGCGACGCCCGGCCAGAAAGTGGTCGCTGGCGATCGGGTGACGGTCGACGGCCGTTCGGTGCGCCATTCGATGGACCGCGAAGCGACCCAGGTGCTGCTCTACAAGAAGCGGGTCGGCGAACTGGTGACGCGAGACGATCCGGAAGGCCGCAAGACCGTGTTCAGGAAGCTGCCGAAGCTGGATTCCGGCCGCTGGATCGCCGTCGGCCGGCTCGATCTCAACACTTCCGGTCTGCTGCTGCTGACCAACGACGGCGAGCTGGCGCGGCGGCTGACCCATCCGAGCTTCGAGCTGGAACGCGAGTACGCGGTGCGCGTGCTCGGCAGCATCACCAACGAAACCCTGAACAAGCTGCGCAAGGGCGTGGAACTGGACGACGGCCCGGCGCACTTCGACAAGATCGAGGCCGGCGGGCACAACGAGGCCGCGTTCGAGGATGAGGACGACGGCGCCGAAGCCAAGTCGGCCGCCAACACCTGGTGGCGCGTCACCCTGAAGGAAGGCCGCAACCGCGAGGTGCGCCGGCTGTTCGAATCGCAGGAGCTGAAGGTCAGCCGCCTGATCCGCGTTCGCTACGGCCCGATCGTGCTCGGCCGCGGCGTGAAGTCCGGCGGCTACCGCGAGCTGGACAAGGACGAGCTGAACGCACTGCGCGCAGCCGTCGGCTTCGCCGCGCCGAAGAAGGCAAGGCCGCAACGCGAGCGCCGCTCGCGGCCGGGTGCCGAAGAACGCAAGGTCGGCGACGTGCCGCGTCGCGACGCGGTCAAGAAGGTCGACCGCACCGCCAAGCCCGCCGGCTGGACCGGCTACCGCCCGCGCAAGCCCGAGTAAGGCACCGAACGGGCCCCTTCACGGGGGTTTGCTTGGTGGCAGATGCACCTTTGCGCAGCGGTCATCCCGGCGAAAGCCGGGATCCAGGCTCGACGCCGACCCAGTGCTTGCCTACGGCAGCGCACTGGATTCCGGCTTTCGCCGGAATGACGAGGCGGGTGGGAGCCGTCTTCCGAAGCTGTCATCCCGGCGAAGGCTAAGGATCCAGCCTCGACGCTGACGCAGTACTTGCCGATGGCAGCGCACTGGATTCCGGCTTTCGCCGGAATGACGAGGCGGGTGGGAGTCGTCTTTCAAAGCGGTCATCCCGGCGAAGGCCGGGATCCAGCCTCGACGTTGATGCAGCGCTTACCGATGGCAGTGCACTGGATTCCGGCTTGGGCCGGAATGACGTGGTGGGTGGGAGTCGTCTTCCGAAGCTGTCATCCCGGCGAAGGCCGGGATCCAGCCTCGACGTTGATGCAGCGCTTGCCGGTGACGGCGCACTGGATTCCGGCTTTCGCCGGAATGACGAGATGGGTGGGAGCCTTCTTTCAAAGCGGTCATCCCGGCGAAGGCTAAGGATCCAGCTTCGACGTTGACGCAGTACTTGCCGATGGCAGCGCACTGGATTCCGGCTTTCGCCGGAATGACGAGGCGGGTGGGAGCCGTCTTTCAAAGCTGTCATCCCGGCGAAGGCCGGAATCCAGCCTCGACGTTGACGCAGCGCTTGCCGATGGCAGCGCACTGGGTTCAGGCTCGGGCCGGAATGACGTGGCTGGAGGACGCCGCTTCCTGATCGCAAGGATTGCTTCCGGCTCCGCGATCGGTCCTCAGCGCGCCAGCGAGTCGTACAGCGCGATGTATTCCTGCGTCACCCGGTGCGTCGGGTCGAGATGGATCATCGGCTGGTGGCGCTCGTGTGATTCCTTGACCCGCACCGATGACGACAGTGTGGCGTCGAGCAACGGCTGGCCTTCGGCCTTCAGTTCGGCGACCACGCGCTGCATCAGTTTCGCGCGCGACTGGAACTGGTTGACGATGATCCCTTCGATCTTCAGATCGTCGTTGTGGTCGGCGCGGATCTCGTGGATGTTGTCGATCAGCGTGTACAGCGCCTGGCGCGCGAACTCGTCGCAATCGAACGGAATCAGCACGCGATCCGCCGCGATCAGCGCCGAGCGGCTGTAGAAGTTCAGCGCCGGCGGCGTGTCGATGAACACCGCGTCGTAGCCCTTCAGCTTGTCCAGCGCCTGGTTCAGCTTCTGCACCTTCTGCTTGGCTTCGAGCTTGACCTGCAGGTCATCGAGCCGGGTGCTGGCGGCGACCACGTCGAGGTTCTCGAACGGCGAGTTGGTCGCGTAGGTCACGAACGGCGGCGGCTGGATCGAGAAGCCGAGCGTCGATTCGAAGAAGTCGGCGATCGAGCGATCGGCGGTGGCCGCCAGCGGCCCCAGCAGGTACTGCGTCTAATTGCCCTGGGTGTCGAGATCGATGACCAGCGTGCGCAGGCCGCGGCTGGCCGCGATGGCCGCCAGGTTGCTGACGATGGTCGTCTTGCCGACGCCGCCTTTCTGGTTGAACACGACACGACGGATCATCGTTGGAGCCCGAAAAATGGTGCAGCGCACATGCGCCAGCAGATTATTGCCGGATTCGGCTCAGCCCTTGGCGATTTTTCCGGAGGCCGGCGCGGCGGCGCCGTCGGCGCGCAGCGCGGCGGCCGTGGCGGCGAGGTAGCGCTCGATCAGCACGCCCATCTTGTTGACGATGAACGGCCCGGCCAGCGGCCGGTACAGCAGCGGCACCGGCACGTCGTGCATCACGCCGTCGACGGCGAAGCGCATTTCGGTCTGCGCGCCCTGCGCCCGCAGCTGGATTTCTCCGCCGATCAGCGCGTTGCCGTGACCGGGCAGGGGCTTCCAGCGGATCGTGGCACGCGGCCGGTCGAGGTCGTACTGCGCGGCATAGCTCAGGTCGTGCGCGATCCTGGCGATCCGCACACCCATCGTCCGCATGTCCCAGCGGTACTGGTTCGGGCCGAGCCGGGTCAGCTTCTTCAGGTTCGGGAAACGGCCGATGGTCGCTTCGAGGTCGTCGAGCAGGCGCAGGGCCTGCGTCGGGTCGACCGGCAGCAGCAGGCGGCGCTCGATGTCGAGCGTGATGTTCACAGGCGCAATCCTCCTTTGATCAGGGTGGCGTGCACGGCCGGCGTCAGCTTGCGGTAGCGGGTGCCGTCGAGCACGTACAGCGGTTCGTCGATCCGCGCCGGGTCGAAGCCCTCGCGCTTCAGATCGACCTTGCGGAACTTGAAGGTGGCGGTCACCTCCTGCTCGCGGCGCAGGCGGATGAACAGCGGCACGGCGTAGGCTGGCAGCGCGGCGCGCAGCTGGGCGGCGACGCCGGTCGCATCGAAGCGGGACGGCGTCCACGACAATGCGGCCATGCCGGCACGGCCGTCGCAGCCCGGCACTTCGACGCCGTAGACCACGGCCTGCTCGACGCCGGCGATGCCGTTCAGCGCCGCCTCGACCTCGGTGGTGGCCACGTTCTCGCCCTTCCAGCGGAAGGTGTCGCCGACCCGGTCGACGAACTGGATGTGACGCCAGCCCTGGTCGCGGACCAGGTCGCCGGTGTTGAACCAGCAGTCGCCCGGCTTGAAGACACCGCGCAGCAGCTTGGCTTCGTTGGCGCGCGTGTCGGTGTAGCCGTCGAACGGCGCGCGCTCGGTGATCTCCGAGATCAGCAGGCCAACGCCGCCGCTGGCGACCCGCCGGAGCCGGCCATCGGGTCCGCGCAGCGGTGCTTCGGCGTCGTGATCGAAGTCGACGATCGCGTACGGCAGCGGGCAGAAGCCGGCGGTCTTCGATAGGTTGAAGCCGTTGACGAAGGCGAGGTTCGATTCGCTGGCACCGTAGAACTCGGCGATCCGGGCAATGCCGAAGCGGTGCTGGAAGGCATCCCAGATCTCCGGTCGCAGGCCGTTGCCGACCATCAGGCGGACCGGATGCTTGTGGTCGCGCGCCGTCGGTGGCTGGTTCAGCAGGTAGCGGCACAGTTCGCCGATGTAACAGAACGCGGTGGCTTCGCAGGCGCGGATCTCGTCCCAGAAGCGCGAGGCCGAGAACTTGCGGCTCAGCGCCAGCGCCGCGCCATCGGCCAGCACCGCGCCCCAGCAGACCGTCAGCGCGTTGTTGTGATACAGCGGCAGCGGGCAGTACAGCGTGTCGCCCGCGCTCAGCCGCAAGGTCATCTGGCCGAGGCCGGCCATGCCTTTCATCCAGCGGTAGTGGGTCATCACGCTGGCTTTCGGCAGCTCGGTGGTGCCCGACGTGAAGATGTGGAAGCAGGGCTCCTTCAGCCGTATGGTCGCCGTTTCCGGCGGATTCGCCGAGGCTTCGCGATCGGCGGCGGCAGCCCAGTCCTGCCAGCCCGGCGGCGGGCTGGCGCCGTCCCAGGCTTTCGCCGGAACGGCCTCCAGCACGCCGGAGCTGGCCAGCGAGGCAATCGCCTCGGCGCATTCCTCTCCGGCCACGATCATCGCCGGCTTGCTGAGGCGCAGCGAATGGGCCAGCACCTCGCCGCGCTGCTGGTGGTTGAGCATCGCCGCGATCGCGCCGCGCTTGATGACGCCGGCGATGGTCGCCAGCGTTTCCGGGCGGTTCGACATCAGGATCGCCACCACTTGGCCGCGCTGCACGCCGGCTTGGCGGCAGGCGCCGGCGACGCGGTTGGCCCAGGCGTTGAACTCGGCGTAGGTCCAGCGGCGATCGTCGAACTTCAGCGCCGTGGCATGCGGCTGCGTTTCGGCCAGGGCCTGCAGCCGAAGGCCGATCGAACCGACCGAGGCTGGCCGCGCGATGGCCAGATTCCACAGGCCACGCTGTACCTTGAGCACATCGGGCAGCGTTTCCACGACGCCTTTCAGCAGATCGCCCAGGTGGACGCGTTCGCCGTCGGCGCCGGGCGCGGGAACGGATGGCCGGAAGTTCGGGAATCGGATCATGGCGAGGGGCGGGCGTCGGCGCGGCGGATGATGGAACAAGTGTTCACAGACTGCCAGCGTTCAGGCGGCTGCAGTCGTCGCGCGGACGATCCGGACCAGCCGCGCGGCCGGATCGCGGCAGACGCGGTAGCGATCGGCGAAGTCGGCCGGCGACAGCAGCTGCGCGGTGTGGAAACCGGCGGCCTGCAGCTGTGCTTCGGCGTTGGCGGCGGCCCGGAAATGCAGGTGGACCCGGCCGCGCACGAAGGCCGACAGCAGGCCGACGAAGGCCTGCACGGCCAGCTGGCGATTCTCGCCGCCGATATGCAGGTCGGACAGGTACAGGCCGTTCGGGAAGCGCTTCAGGGTGCTGGCGATGCGCGCCCACAGCGCCGTCACCGCCGCCGTCGGGAAGTAGTTGACCAGCCCCTCGGTGATGATCGCGGTGCCGGCCTCGGCATCGAGCGTGGCGGCGATGCCGGCCAGGCTGGCCGCGCCGTCGACGGCGAAGGCGTCGATGTCCGCCACCCGGTGCTGCGGGCTGTCATGGCAGCCGATGCGCGCCAGCAGCGCCCGCTTGCGGGCCGCCATGCCGGGCAGGTCGGCTTCGATGTAGCGGATCCGCTCGCCGTACTGGCGCGCGAAACGCCAGCCGCGCGGCGACAGGCCGGCGGCGATCTCGATCACCTGCGACACGGTGCCGGCCTTGATCTCGGCATGCAGTTCCTCGTCGATCACCCGGTGCCGGGCCAGCAGCAGGCCTTCCAGGGTCGGGCCGCCAAGCGCGCGCGACAGCTGCATCGCCGGGCGTCCGGCGGCGTGCATCAGCCGGCCTTCCGGCGTTGCGAACGCCGGATGCGACAGCCGGTGACGGGCCCAGACGGCGCCGGTGTAGTGGGCGGTCGGACTGACAGTGGCGGAATGTCCGGTTTTCGGCATGGCGGGTGTCCTGATGGAATTTTTTTGTCGCGGGCTTGCTGCTCAATCCTGAATGCGTCTATCGTAATGAACGCGCATTAACCGGAACATGTTTTCCGCCCATGCTGATGGCTGTCAAGAAATCAGTCACGCCGAAGCCTGCAGCCCGCAGTGCGCGGCGCAGCCGTGCGGCAGAAGCCGGCGTCAGCACGCGTGACGTGCTGATCCGCGAAGCAATGAAGCTGTTCGCCGAGCGGGCGATCGATGCGGTGTCGCTGCGCGAGATCGTGCAGAAGGCGGGTCAGGGCAACCAGTCCGCGATCCACTACCACTTCAACGACAAGCAGGGGCTGGTGATCGCGGTCGCTGATTTCGTGCGCGCCCGGTTCGAGCCCTATTTCGCGGCTGCGCTCGGCGAGATCATCCGGCTGGAGCGCGACGGCGCGCTGCGCGACGAGGACCTGGTGGCCGGGCTGGTGATGCCGCTGATCCAGGTGTTTCATGCCGACGACACCGGCCGCGATGCGATCCGCTTCGTCGCCCGTCTGGCGTCGGACGGTGGCGACCTTGGCCAGTCGCTGGTGCTGCAGCAATGCGCACCGTTTCTCAACGAGATCGAACCGCGGCTGGCGGCGCGGCATCCAGGCAAGCAGCGCGAGAAGCTGCAGTTCCAGATGCTGCTCGGCATGAGTTCGACGATCTTCGGCCTGACCGCGATCGGCGGCCTGCGCCATTCGCCGTTCGGCGGCAACCACGCGACGCTGTACGCCGGTCGTTTCGACGACCTGATTCGCGATTACGTGCACTTCGTCGGCCGCGGCCTGCTCGGCGACTGAAGGACAGACAGCCACGCCGGTGCCCGAGGCAGGTGCGCCGGATCGAGACACGAGAATGGCCATCGCGCACAGACGCGATGCCGGCAAGAGGGGGAGAGACGTGATGAAGCGCAAGTTGATGAGCAGTGCGACGCTGGCCGCGATCGCGTTCAATCTGACGCCCGCCCAGGCGCTGGATTTCGAGTACGGCGAACTGGTCGGCAGCTGGAAGAGCACGCTGTCGCTGTCCACCGCGTTCCGCGCCGAGAAGCCCGATGCCCGGCTGCTGGCCAAGCTCAGCAACAACCCGGACCTGTGCCCGGACGGCTGCCTGTCGTTCACCGGCGACCCGGGGCCGAACCAGCGGCTGGTCGATGCGCCGGGCGGCTTCATTGCCACCAACAAGGACGACGGCAACCTCAACTACCGCCAGTGGGAGCCGGTGGCGTCGATCACCAAACTGTCGACCGAAGCCGCCGGCAGCTATGGCGACTGGAACTTCAAGTTCGGCCTGATCGCGTTCTTCGATCCGGTCAACTACCGGTTCACCGAGCGCAACGCCGACACCACGTTCCAGCCGGCGCGCGAAGGACGGCCGTTCCGCCGCGGTGCGCCGCTGGCGCAGGATTTCCAGATCCGCGATGCCTTCGTCGGCCGCGCCTTCCAGCTGTTCGACCACGATTTCAACGCCACGCTCGGCTACCAGCATGTGCGCTGGGGCGAGTCCAACTTCCTGGCGCTGAACGCCATCAACGAACTGCAGCCGCCGGATGCCCGCCTGCTGCGCCATCCCGGCACGCCGATCAGCGAGGTGTTCCGATCGACGCCGCTGTTCACCTTGAACACCCAGGTCGGCGAGGGCATGTCGCTGGACTTCATCTACCAGCTGGCGTGGCGGCCGGTGGTGGTCGATCCGGGTGGTGCCTTCAACTCCGACATCGATTTCTACAAGAACGACAACTTCAACATCTCGGTCGGCCAGTTCCACGACGATCCGAACAAGCTGCAGCGGATCCCGTTCCCGATCAACGCGATCTCCAACTCCTCGTTCACCGCCGGTGTGCTGCCGCTGAAGTACGCGCAGCCGAACAACCAGGGCCAGGTCGGCGGCAAGTTCACCTGGTACCTGCCGGACTTCAACGGCGGCACCGAACTCGGCTTCTACGCGCTGAACTACCACAGCCGCCTGCCGTACTTCAGCGTCATCGCCACCGATGAATCCTGCGCCCGCAATGCCGCCGGCTTCGTCGAGGCGTTCACCGCCTGCAACGGCTTCATCGGCCTGAATCCGCAAACCGGCCGGGAACCGGCGCCGATCGATTCGGAAAAAGTGTTCTTCGCCTTCCCGGAGAACATCCAGATGATCGGCTTCAGCTTCAACACCAACATCGGCAAGTGGTCGCTGGCCGGTGAATGGTCGATGCGCCCGAACATGCCGCTGCAGGTGTCGGCGTCCGACGTGTTCTTCGCCGGCCTGCAGCCGTCGCTGCCGCGCCAGGACATCACGCTGGGCACTTCGCCGGAATTCATCGCCCAGACCATTGCGTCGCTGCAGGGTTCGATCGGCGATATCGCCACTTCCAATCCGCAGCAACTGCTCGGCATGGTCACGGCGTTGCTCAACGGCCTGCCGGTGCTGCTGCCGGCAGCGGCGTCGAATGTCACGCTGCCGGCGTCGCGCAGCGCAGTGCCGGATTTCCTGTCCGGCTACCGGGGCATCGAGATCCAGCCGAACCAGCGCATCAACGGCTACGAGCGTTTCCCGGTGCAGCAGCTCGACATCACCGGCATCCGCGCCATCGGCGCATCGGAAAATCCGTTCGGCGCCGACCAGGTGATCATCCTGGTCGAAGTCGGCATGACCCATGTGGTCGGCATGCCGAGCCGCAGCCGGCTGCAGCTGGAAGGCGGCGACAACAACGGCTCGCACGCCAGCCCCGGCGCCGACGGCACCGGCCGGCCGAACGGCACGCCGGACACCCGCTCGCTGAATCCGACGCAGCAGACCAGCGGCTTCGCCGACAGCTTCTCGACCGGCTACCGCATCTTCACGCGCTTCGAATACAACAACCTGTTCCTGGGCCTGAACGTCAAGCCGTCGATCTTCTTCGGTCACGACGTCTACGGCATCGCGCCGCTGCCGATCCAGAACTTCATCGAGGACCGCATCCAGTACGCGGTCGCCGCCGAATTCGAGAACGGCGGCCCGTGGACCGGCCAGGTGCTGTACCAGGGCTCGACCGGCGGCGGTACCGTCAACGCCCAGCGCGATCGCGACATCATCGGTTTCCAGGTCGGCTACACGTTCTGATCGTCTTTCCCTTGCGTGTCCCGGCGCCGCTGTCGGCGGCGTCCGGGCCGACGCTCAACACCGTTTCCTGAGGAGGAGCAGTCCATGTTCAAACGCATCAGTTGGTTCATGTTCGCGGGCGCCATCGGCATGGGCACCGCATCGAGTGCCTACGCCAAGGCGTCCAGCGCCGATGCCGCCAAGCTGGGCAAGGAACTGACGCCGGTCGGCGCGATCGCCGCCGGCAATGCCGACGGCTCGATTCCCGAATGGATCGGCGGCAAGAACTTCGACGCCGACGTCCGCAATCTGACGCCGGCCAAGCTCGAAGAACTGCGCCAGAAGTTCGAGGACATCCGCAAGACCTCGCCGGGCGACTTCGACGCGCTGCTGAAGTATCTCGACAGCTTCACGCTGGCCGACTATCCGAAGATCTCCAGCCAGATCGACGCGATCATCGCCAAGCTGCCGCCGGACCTGAAGTCGCTGGCGACCAAGCAGCGCCAGCAGATCGGTGGCGGCGGCAAGTTCGAAAAGCCGATGTTCATCATCACCAAGGACAACGTCGCCAAGTACGCGGACAAGCTGACGGAAGGGCAGAAGGCGATGTTCGCCAAGTACCCGACCTACAAGATGATCGTCTACCCGACCCTGCGGTCGGCGTTCTTCCCGGACGAGATCAATGCCGCGACGATCAAGAACGCGTCGACCGCCGAGTTGAAGGGCACCGACGAAGTGGCCGGCGCCGTGCTCGGCTTCCCGTTCCCGGTGCCGACCAGCGGCGCCGAAGTGATCTGGAACCACAAGATGCGCTACCGCGGATCGGCGGTGCGCCGCTTCAACAACCAGGCGGTGGTGAAGCAGGACGGCACCTACAAGATCACCAAGCTGATCGAGGACGTGAAGTTCAAGTACTCCAACCTCGCCGAGCCGGCGCCGGGCACCAAGATCCTGCTGTACTACCTCTCGAATGTCGTGGCCCCGGCGCGCGTGGCCGGTCAGCTGACGCTGGTGCATGAAACCTCGGGTGCCGAAGGCTCGGGCCGCAACGCCTGGATTTTCAACCCCGGCCTCGGCCGCGTGAACAAGGCCCCGGACGTGGGTTACGACAACCCGTACATCGGCACCGACGGCGAGCAGTTCAACGACCAGGTCGACATGTTCAACGGCGCGCTCGACCGTTACACCTGGAAGCTGGTCGGCAAGAAGGAGATGTACATCGCCTACAACTCGTTCCTGATCAACGCGCCGCTGATCAAGTACAAGGACATCATCCGTCCCGGCCACATCAACCAGAACCTGTCGCGCTACGAGCTGCACCGCGTCTGGATCGTCGAGGCGACGATCCGTGACGGCCTGCGTCACCAGTTCAAGAAGCGTCGCTTCTATGTCGACGAGGACAGCTGGGCGATCGCCGCGGTCGATGCCTACGACAACCGCGACCAGCTGTGGAAAGTGCAGGAAGCGCAGCTGATTTCGGTGCCGTTCGTGCCGACCGTGACCGGTATCCCGGAAATCATCTACGACCTGCAGAGCGGCCGTTACTTCGTCACCGCGCTGTCGAACGAAGACAAGATTTCCGACTTCAAGATCAGCTTCAAGGACGACTATTTCTCGCCCGGCAGCCTGAATCGCAAGTCGCAGACCAAGTAATCCGCAACAGCGCTGCAACGATGGCCGGCGAGGGGTCGCCGGCCATCTTCTCGATGCCTTCAGGGGGCCGTGCATGACCTTCCAGACCACACAGCTGCGACCGGCGCTGATCGCTGCGGCGCTCGCGGCCACACTTGCATTCCCGGCCTGGCTGCTGGCCCAGGAAGAAGAAGACAGCGGCGACGCTGATACCGGTGTCGACACCACGCTGGTCGCCCGTCCGTCGGTGCTGGCGCCGCGGGCTTCGTCGAGCCTGCTGCTCGGCGTCACGCGCGCCGGCGGCCGCTTCGTGGCGGTGGGCCAGCGCGGCGGCATCCTGCTGTCGGACGACGGCAGCCAGTGGAAGCAGGTGCCGACGCCGGCCGACGCGACGCTGACGCGCGTGTATTTCGTCGACGCCGAACACGGCTGGGCGGTCGGCTACGACGGCACCATCCTGGCGACCACGGACGGCGGCGCCAGCTGGACCCTCGCGCAGTTCGACGCCGCCTGGGGCCGCGCTTACTACGACGTGCTGTTCACCGATGCCCAGAACGGCTTCGTCGCCGGCGGCAACGGCCGGCTGCAGAAGACCGCCGATGGCGGCAAGACCTGGGAAGCGGTGGAATCGCCGGTGTTCGAGGATCAGCCGAACCTCTACAACCTGACCCGGCTCGGCAACGGCGCGCTGGTGCTGACCGGCGAGCGCGGCTTCATCGCCTCGTCGACCGACCAGGGCAGCACCTGGACGCAGCTGAAGTCGCCGTACACCGGCTCCTACTTCGGTGCGGTGGCCAGCGGCGCTTCGGGCGTCGTGCTGTTCGGTCTGCGCGGTAACGCGTTCCATGCTGCCGATGTATCGAAGGCGGCGCTGCTGAGCGCCGCCGAGCTCGCGGCACTGCGCGAAGCGGCGGCGAATCCAGAAGCATCCGGCGGGGCCAGCAATCCGGTCAGCGAGGTCGCCGGCTGGGCGCGTCTGGCCTCCGACGACACCGAAAGCCTGTTCGGCGGCTCGGCTGCCGAGGACGGCAGCCTGCTGCTGTTCGGCGGCAACGGCCGGGTGATGAAGGCCGATCTCGCCGGTCGCCGGCTGGTGCGCCAGCAACTGCCGACCAACATCAACATGAACGCCGGTCTGGCGACCGCCGACAGCCTGATCGTCGTCGGCACCTCGGGTGTCCAGCGCTTCGCCAAGCCCTGATTCCGGGCCTCGCTGAACCAACGATCGCGGCAGCACAACCAGAAGAACACGGGGAAGGCATATGGCAGGTGCAGCAGTAGGCGGCGTGTGGGCCGACAGAATCCTGAAAGCGGTCGAACCGATCATCTATGGCCGGCGCAAGCTCACGCACTGGATCCTGATCGCGTTGACCCTGTTCTTCACGGTGCAGATGGCGCGGCTGCAGCCCGATGCGGGCTGGCTGAAATCGGTGCCGCTGGAACATCCGTACATGGAGAAGTTCCGCGAGTACTACCGCGACTTCGGCGGCGCCAACACCGTGCTGGTGGCGCTGATCAAGGACGAAGGCACCGGCGACATCTACACGCCGGAATTCATGGACACCCTGCAGAAGGCCAATGACGAGGTCTTCTTCATGCCGGGCGTCGATCGCGCCCGCGTCACCAGCCTGTTCACACCGAACGTCAACTACGTCGAGAACGTCGAAGGCGGTCTCAGCGGCGCCACGGTGATTCCGCCGGACTACCAGCCGACGCCGGAAGTGCTGCAGAAGGTGAAGTCCAACGTCGCCAAGGCGCAGGTGATCGGCCGCATCGTCACCAACGACCAGCGCGGCGCGATGATCCTCACCGAGCTGCTGGAAGTCGATCCGCAGACCGGCGAGAAGCTCGACTATCTGAAAGTCGGCCAGTACCTCGAAAAGCTGCGCGCGAAGTACGAGAAGGATGGCGTCAAGGTCCACATCATCGGCTTCGCCAAGATCGTCGACGACATGACCAAGGCCTCGCTGGAGGTCGCTGGTTTCTTCGGTCTGACCCTGATCATCACCGGCTTCCTGCTGTGGATCTATTGCGGCTCGTTCAAGCTGGCGATGATCCCGCTGTTCTCCTCGGTGGTCGCGGTGGTCTGGGAAATGGGCCTGCTGAAGACGCTCGGCTACGGCGTCGATCCGTTCGCGATCCTGGTGCCATTCCTGATCCTGGCGGTGTCGGTGTCGCACGGCGTGCAGTACGTCAACGCCTGGGTCGATGAAGTCCACGCCGGCAAGTCGAGCTTCGATGCCAGCCTGGAAACCTTCCGCCGGCTGGCGATCGCCGGCACCATCGCATTGATGACCGATGTCGCCGGCTTCGCGACCATCTACCTGATCAAGATCCAGATCATTCAGGAGATGTCGATCAACGCCGTGCTCGGCGGCCTGGCGATCATCGTCGCCAACAAGATGTTCGTGCCGATCTGGCTGACCATGGTGAAGCTGAAGGATGTCGATGCCTTCATCGCGCGCCAGACCAAGAAGGACGCCAAGCTCGATCCGGTCTGGTGGTGGCTGTCCGGCGTCACCAAGCCGGCGGTGGCCACGACGGTGCTGGTGTCCTGCGGCGTGATGCTCGGCTGGGCGCTATGGGGCAAGGCGGACCTGAAGGTCGGCGATGCCCTGAAAGGCGTGCCGGAACTGCGTCCGGACTCCCGCTTCAATCAGGATTTCAACGCGATCACCGACAACTTCCAGATCGCCGTCGACATCTTCAAGGTGATCGCTGAAACGCGGCCGAACGGCTGCGTCAGCTACCAGCTGATGGATCAGGCCGATCGCTTCGCCTGGAAAATGGAGAACACCGAAGGCGTGCAGTCGACGCTGTCCTTGCTGACCTTCGCCAAGCTCGTCTACCAGGGCTTGTCGGAGGGCCGCTTGAACGCGCTGGTGCTGCCGCGCAACCAGTTCGCGCTGGCCCAGGCTACGGCACTCGTGCCGACCTCCACCGGCCTGCTGAACGATGATTGCGACGCGCTGGCGATCTACCTGTTCACCAAGGACCACAAGGCTGAAACGATCAGCCACATCGTCGAGGAAGTGAAGAAGTTCAACGACGAGAACGCCAAGGATTTCTACGCCAAGGCCCCGGACACCAAGCCGGAATACTGCGCCACCAAGTACGACACCTTCCAGAAGCTGAAGGCCACCAACCTCGACGTGTTCAAGCTCGGCGAAGGCGCCGGTGCCGATCCGGCGAAGCTCGAGGCCGCCAAGAAGCGTCAGGGCGAACTGCAGGCCAAGTACGAGGGCATGAGCCTGGAATGCCCGGTGAACTTCGCGCTGGCCACCGGCAACGTCGGCGTCATGGCGGCGACCAACGAGGTCGTGCACGAGCAGGAAGGCCGCGTGGTGCTGCTGGTCTACGTGGTGATCCTGATCCTGCTGTGGATGTGCTTCCGCGAGTGGAAGGCGATCGTCTGCATCGTGCTGCCGCTGGCGCTGGTGTCGGAGATGGGCTACGCGGTGATGGCGATGCTCGACATCGGCATGAAGGTCGCCACCTTGCCGGTGCTGGCACTGGCGGTCGGCATCGGCGTGGACTACGGCATCTATGTCTACGGCGTGCTGGTGTCCGGCCTGAAGGAAGGCAAGAGCCTGCGGGTGGCCTATTTCGAGACGCTGCGCGGTACCGGCAAGGCGGTGATCTTCACTGGCGTGACCCTGGCGGCGTCGGTGTCGACCTGGCTGCTGTCGCAGCTGCAGTTCCAGATCGACATGGGCCTGCTGCTGCTGTTCATGTTCACCGCCAACATGTTCGGCGCGGTGCTCGGCCTGCCGGCGATCGCCGCCTTCCTGTTCCCGCCGAAGCCGGGCGAAGCGCCGGCGACGATGCCGAAGAACCTGGCGCCGGCGAAGACGGCGCACTGATGGCCGCGCCGGCAGCAGGCGGGGTGGACGGGCGGCAGTCGTCGCTTTCGGCCTTGCGGGCGGCGCTGGACCGCGCGCCGCCGGCCGGGCTCGAGGCGCTGGAAGCCGACGAACTGGCGCGGCTGGCGACACTGCTGGCCGACGCCAAGCGCCGGCAGAAGGCGCAGGTCGATGCGGCGCTGACCGAATCGCTCAGCCACGTGCCGATGCTGCTGCGCGGCGCGGTGCGCAAGATCCTGGATCTCTAGCCGCCGATGGCCACTCCGCAGACCGGCGCCGCGCTGTCGGCGCTGTCACTGGCGCAGCGCGCCGAAGTGATCAAGCTGGCCCGGCTGTGCCGGGTCGACGAGGCCTCGCTGGCCTGGCTTGGCAAGCTCGACGCGTCGCTGATCCGCACGCTGCGCGAGCAGGCCACGGCGGCGATGTTCGATGCCGACCGCAAGCGCTTCCACAACATGGCGGCGGCCAGCCGGCTGCTGCCGATCCCGATCCTGGTGCTGATCATCGAGAAGGTGATCGGCCCGCTGATCTGCGCCCGGGTCTGTGGTCTGGTGCCGCCGGCGCGGGCGATCGAGATCGCCGAGAAGCTCAAGCTGCCGTTCCTGGTCGATGCCTGCATGGAACTCGACCCGCGTTCGGCCGAGGCGCTGATCGCCGGCTTCCCGCGTCATCTGGTGGTCGCCATTGCCCGCGAGCTGGCCCAGCGCGGCGAGTACGTGACCATGGGGCGCTTCATCGATCTGATCGCGCTCGACGCCATCGGCCCGGTCGTCGACGCGATCACCGACGACGCCCGGCTGCTGCACATCGCCTTCTTTGCCGAAGGCACCGAGCGGCTCGGCGACATCGTCGAGCGCATTGCCCCGGCGCGCCTGCAGGCCGTCGTCAGCCACGCCGCCACCGGCTCGGCCGAATTGTGGGGCGAGGCGCTGGCGCTGATTTCCGGTGTCGACGGCGCGCTGCAGCAGAAGCTGGCGGCGATCACCGGCGAACTGCCGGAGGCGGCGCTGAACAACATCGTCCGCAACACCCAGGCGATCGGTCGCTGGGACGTGCTGCTGCCGATCGTCGCCCGCATGGACGCGCGCCTGCAGAAGCGGGTGATCAATCTGCCGGTGATCCAGGACGACGCGATCTTCGGCGACATCGTCCGCGCTGTGTTCCAGCTGCCGGATATCCGGCCGGTGATCCTGCTGCTGGCCCAGCTGGAAGAGGGAGCCCGCAGCAAGCTCGATGCAGTGGCCCGGCAGATCGGCCTGAGCCTGCCGGACCCGGCCTTGTTGCTGCCGCTGATCGGCGGGCGCTGAACCGGCGCGGCCGCTCGCGGTAGCGGCCGTCAAAATGCGTTTATAGAACACGCAAAATTGCGATCGTGGGCGTGCTGCGCTAAGGTCCGGCGGCGCCGCCGAGCCATCGGCGCGGCGCCTGAACACGCCATCCCGATCAGCGCCGCCGGCTGCGCTGCCGCCACCGAACGCCAACCCCGAACCTCGCCATGACCGAGCCCGTCCTGTACCGCCTTGATGCCGATGTCGCGACGCTGACCCTGAACCGGCCGGACACGCTGAACAGCCTCGATCTGGCCACCATCGATGCCCTGCTGGCCGGTATCGACCGGGCGCTGGCCGAGCAGGCCCGGGCGCTGGTGCTGACCGGCAGCGGCCGGGCGTTCTGCGCCGGGGCCGATCTGGGCGCCGACAGCCTGGCCGGGGTCGCGCCGCAGGACATCGACCTCGGCGCCGCCATGCGCAGCCACTACAACGTCATCGTCGAGCGCCTGCACCGCCTGCCGATCCCGGTCGTGGTAGCGGTCAATGGCGTTGCCGCCGGTGGCGGCGCGGCGCTGGCGCTGGCCGGCGACTTCACGATCGCGGCGCGCTCGGCCTCGTTCCGCTACCTGTTCATCGACCTCGCCCTGATGCCGGACATGGGCGCCACCTGGCAGCTGCCGAGGCGGGTCGGGCAGGCGCGGGCGCGCGGCCTGTCGCTGTTGGGCGATGTGCTCGATGCCGAAACGGCCGCCCAGTGGGGCCTGATCTGGCAGGTGTTCGACGACCAAGCCCTGCCGGCGGCGGCGCAGGCGCTGGCGGTGCGGCTGGCGGGCAAGTCGCCGTCGGCGCTGCGCGAGACGCGGGCCGCGCTCGATGCCGCGCTGGCGGTCGATCTGCCGGCCCAGCTCGAACACGAAGCGGCCGGTCAGACCCGGCTCGGCCGCGAGCCGGGCTTCCTCAAGGCGGTGGCCGCGTTCCTGGCGCGACGGACCCGCAAGCCGGGCTGATGCGCCGGTGGGCCTGCCGCCTCACCACTTGATGAACGGCGGCAGGCTCAGCGGATGGCGCTTGAACCAGCTGCCGGCGAGGCCCATCAGCGTCTTGTGGAAGCCGTCGTTGGGGTAGGCGGCCTTCAGCGCCCGGACCGTATCGCCGGCGATGCCGAACTTGACCAGCCCCAGCGACACGTCGACCAGATCGGCCTTGCGGAACGCTTCGACCAGCGGATACGCCGGGTCCTTGAAGGCGCGCAGCTTGTGGTGCTCGTCGATCATCAGCTCGATTTCCGTGGCCCAGGCGTCGAGCCCCTCGGCGGCGAGGTAGTCACGCGCGCGGCGCGATGACGGCGGCAGGTAGTCGATGGTGCCGTCCGACCAGATGCCGAGATCGTGGAAGCAGGCGGCGATGGCGATCTTCCGGCGGTCGTCGTCGCCGGCCTGCGGCAGCAGCGCCAGCGTGAAGGCCGCCATCCGCTGGCAATGGTTGCGGTAACCGGGGAAAGCCGGGCCGATCTGCGCCTTCCAGGATTCCAGCAGGGTGTCGAGCAGGGCCAGCGGTGCCATGGGTGTCGGGTCCGGGTCAGGAATGGTGGCCGCATGGTCGCCCTAAACCGGCGGCGGTCGAAGTGGCCTGATGGACAAACAGCGCCGGAATCGGGCCAACTGCGGCGGGTTCCTTCAATGCCGTTCACGCCATGCCTGAAGCAGCTGCCCGGCCGGTCATCGCGGTCGTCGTCTTCGACCAGATCAGCCCGTTCCACCTCGCGGTGCCCTGCGTGGTGTTCGGCGATCCGCATCCCGGCCTGCCGTCGTTCGATCTGCGCGTCTGCGCCGTGACGCCGGGCCGGCTGATGACCACGGCCGGCTTTCCGATCGAGATCGGCCACGGCCTGGAAGCCCTACGCGAGGCGGCGACCATCATCGTGCCGAGCTGGCACGACCCGGCCGAGCCGCCGCCAGCGGTGCTGCTCGACGCGCTGCGCGCCGCCGCCGGGCGCGGCGCCCGGATCGTCGGCCTGTGCCTCGGCGCCTATGTGCTGGCCGAGGCCGGCCTGCTCGACGGCCGCCGGGCGACCACCCACTGGGGCTATGCGCAGGATTTCGCGGCCCGCTATCCGGCCGTCCGGCTCGACCCGCAGGTGCTCTACGTCGACGAGGGCGCGATCGTCACCTCGGCCGGTACCGCCGCCGGCATCGACTGCTGCCTGCACCTGCTGCGCATGGCCTACGGCGTGGAAGCCGCCAATGGCGTCGCCCGGCGCCTGGTCGTGCCACCGCACCGGCAAGGCGGGCAGGCGCAGTTCATCGACCAGCCGCTGCCCGGTTCGGCGCGCGATTCACGGCTTGCCGAGGTCATCGACTGGCTGCGCGCGAATCTTCACCAGCCGCATAGCCTTGATGCGCTAGCCGCCCGCGCGCTGATGAGCCGGCGCACCTTCACCCGCCAGTTCCGCTTGCAGACCGGCGCCACGGTCGGCGACTGGCTGCTGGCCGAGCGGCTGGCGTTCAGCCAGCGGCTGCTGGAAACCACCGGCCAGCCGATCGAGCGGATCGCCCAGCTGGCCGGGCTCGGCTCGACCTCATCGCTGCGCGCGCACTTCCAGCGCAGCTTCGGCGTGTCGCCCTCGCAGTGGCGGCGCAGCTTCAAGGGCGGCTGAAGGCGTCGTCCTGAAAAATGGCCGTTGTCAGCTTTCGTGCTGACTATCCGCTGCCCGAAACCGGAATCACACCGATAGCGTCGCCTGATCAACGCAAGCACAGGCAGCTTTTCGCATCGGAGCCCAGGAACCTGCCGTCAACTTGTGAGAGCGCGTCTTGGTGCGACTCAATGGGCGTCGCTGCGCATACTTTGTCGAACATCACGGCGATTCCTTGCGCTACACGCCGCCAAGATGCCATCCGTTCGAAAAATTGCGAGCCTTCACTCGGCAGCGTGTTGCTACGGTGACATCCTGCGCAGCTCTCGACCGGCTCTTATCGACACGAGCCCGCTGAAGAACCATCTCGAGTCCGCCAGGGCCAGATCAGCGTCGTCCCGTTCGCGTGTGTGCTGGCTGCCTCCCTCTTTTCCTGGGACCGGATCACCGGCTCGCGACCGAAAGACACCATCGAACAGATGCTGGTGGCGCGGCTGAAAGCGAAGGGCATCTCCGCCGACGGCAAGCAATCGATTGGGGGTTGGCGAGGCGCCACGGCGTGGGCGAGAACCGATTGCTGGCGGTGATTTTCCTGCCGCCGTGAAATACCTTGCCCGGATCAGGCTGAGGAACATCGATTTAGCGTCGCTCGCCTCCCAACCTTCGGGGCGACGTCGACGGAAATCCCTCATTGCCCCGCCATTTTTGTCGCGGCATCCTGAGTACTTCGACGAATGACGCAAGAGGTTTTTTATGAGTGATCAGAGTGTTGCCGACAAGAAGCCGCAACCCGATCCAGCGGAAAAGGATGCGTTCTTTCCCTCAAGCTACTCATTGAGCCAATTCACGTCGCCAAAGTCCGATCTGGGCGGCGCCGATTACCCGAGACCCTACAAAGGCGGAAAGAAGATCCTGATGATTGGCGCTGACGAGCGCTACCTTCTGACCGACAACGGCACGTTCTTCTCGACCGGCAACCACCCGGTGGAGACGCTGCTGCCGATGTACCACCTCGACAAGGCGGGCTTTGCCTTCGACGTGGCGACGATCTCAGGAAATCCCGTCAAGTTCGAATACTGGGCCATGCCTTCGGAAGACAAGGAAGTACAGGGCCTCTTCGCCAAGTACCACCCGCAGTTCAAGGAGCCGCTGACCCTGTCGGCGGTCGTTGCGCAGGGTCTGGACGACTATGCCGCGATCTTCATCCCTGGAGGCCATGGCGCGCTGATGGGCCTTCCAGCGAGCAAGGATGTCGGTGCGGTTCTGGAGTGGGCGGCGGCGAACGACCGGTTCGTCATTTCGCTGTGCCACGGCCCTGCGGCTTTCCTCGCGGTCGGTGACAGCGACATTTACCGTGGCTACAAGATTTGTGCGTTCCCCGATGCGCTTGACGCCAAGACCCCCGACATCGGCTACATGCCGGGGCACCTGACCTGGAAATTCGGCGAAAAGCTCAAGGCCCTCGGCTTCGAAATCATCAACCAGGACAATATTTCGGGCGCAGTGCACCGGGATCGCAAGCTGATCACAGGTGACAGTCCGCTGGCCGGCAATGCCCTCGGCAAGCTCGCGGCGCAGACCTTGCTCGATGAAGCTACCGGCTGATGGCGACTGCGGTCGCGTTTGAAGCGGTATTCCGGAGCGCCCGTGTCATTGAGGGAGCCCGGACACTTTCCGCGATCGAAAACGAGATTCGGGCGTTCAGTGCTCCGCTCGGATATGACCGCTTTGTACTGTTCTCGGCATCCGCCGCGCGGGACGATGCGGTCGAGCGCATCTATTGGGTCGAGGGTGATTGGTTCGGCACCGGCGAGGCGGTCGACGCCGTGACCTACGTGCGGCGTTGTCCGGTGACGCGGCACGTCCTGGAAGCCCACGAGCCGTTCTTCTGGACCAAGACAATGAGCAAGGACGGCGAGCTCTACCGGGTCGTTCGCACCCCGCAGGGCCCGGGCATTCACGGCCTGCAGGTGCCGGTGTTCGGCCCGTTGGGCTTGGAAGGCGCCATGAGCCTGGGCGGGGAGCGGATCGACGCATCCGCACAGGCACGGCTGGCTTTCCGGCTAATGGCCGAGGCGGCGCTTCTCGCAGCGCGCAGGCTGCTGGCGTTGCCCCCGGATGACGAGATCGGAGCGCTGTCGGACCGCGAGCGCGAGGTGCTGGCCTGGACCGCTGCGGGCCGGCGGCAGGTCGAAATCGCCGTGACCTTGGGTCTGTCCGAGCGAACGGTGGAAAA
Source organism: Gammaproteobacteria bacterium (assembly GCA_026398815.1). Classification (GTDB taxonomy): domain Bacteria; phylum Pseudomonadota; class Gammaproteobacteria; order Nevskiales; family Nevskiaceae; genus Nevskia. The sequence goes on along the minus strand of JAPLSA010000008.1, from coordinate 221,430 downwards.
CCACCTGCGCCGCATACGCAAGCGCCTGGGCGTCGCAACGACGGCGCAGGCCATCCGGGTCGCAATCCGAAATGGCGAGATCGTGGCGTGAAGATGGCGATCAGGAGAACGACATCAGCAGGACAGTCCTGATCACTGGTGCAGCGACCGAATTCGGCGGTAGTGCCTCAGTTTGAAATTCTGAACGCTCAGCCGGTCTGACCCCATGCCCCGAGCGACCATCAAAAGCTCCGGGGCACAAAGGCACAAAGGACAGCCACCGCAAGGACACGAAGAAAAGCATTCTCTGTGTCCTTGCCTCTCACCTTCGTGCCTTTGTGCTCCGGGCTTTTTGATTAGAATTTTTCAAACTGAGACACCACCAATTCGGCCGGGGCATTGCCCCGGGTTGGCCGGCGACGGGCATCGTGTGATCGCCGGTTGCCAGATCCAGCCGCAGGTGTGGTGGCGCTGGAGCGTCCTTGTTTTTCGAGTCAATCAGCAGTGGAGGGTGCCAGTGCGTATCGGATAGGCGGAAGCGCACCGAGTGACCCCGATGTGGTCGGTCGTGGTTGTAGCGGTTCGCCAGTCTTCGGCCATGCGCCGGACTTCGCTGAGACTGTCGAAGACGTAGCGGTCAAGGACCTCGGTCAGGAAGATCCGGTTGAAGCGTTCGATGTAGGCGTTCTGGCGGAACCCTATATCGGACTGGATCGAACTTACGAAGACGCTTCAGCTTCCGAGTGGTCCAGCAAAGATCGATGCTGGAGTCATGGTGAAATGAAAAGCCTCGCCGCCGCCGGAAAGCACGGCGGTGGCGAGGCAGGGTGCCGCCGGCCGTTTACGGCGCGGCGTAGCTTTCGACGACGCCGACGTGGTCGGTGGAGTTGCGCGCCGGTCCGGTCGCGCCGACGCCGGCACCGCGACGGGCGAAGCCGCGCAGCAGATCCAGGTAGTCGGCCTGCGAACGGGCCATCGCCACCGCCAGCACGGCGTCGCGCGCTTCCAGCAGGGTCGGCGCGTTCGGCGTCAGCTTCAGGCCGCCGATCACGTAATCCATCATCCGTTCGCGGCTTTCGCTGAAGCCGTAGCGGCCGCTGGCCAGCATCGTCGAATAGCCTTCCCAGAGCATGTTGGCCCAGATCTCGCCGGTGTTGTGGACCTCTGCATTGTCGGCGCCGTCCTGCCCGAATGCGGTCGGCGTGCCGACCGGCAGCGGCGTGCCGTTCTGGATGTGCCGGAAGGTCAGCGAGTTGAACGCGAAGTTGCGCGAGAACGGCTGGCGGCGGATGCCGAAGTACTGGTAAGCCGCGTTGAAGCTGGCGGTGGCGTAGTAGGCCAGCGGATAGGTGCCGCCGTAGCCGGCATTGCCGGGCACTGCCAGATCGTCCGGGCGCGCGGTCAGCATCAGCGCCGCGAAATCGCTCCAGCCTTCGCCCATGCCGCGACCCTGCGAATTCGACAGGCCGCTGGCATCGCCGACCAGGCGGTTCGACACGTAGTGGAAGAACTCGTGGACGATGATCTGGTTGTCGAGCGTGCCATCGAAGTCGGTCGACGGCAGGCGGTTGAGCCGCATGCGCAGCGCCTGGCCGCGCGCCAGCTGCGCCTTCAGCGACTGGCCCGCGTCCTGCCGGATCATCACCGCCGGAATGCGGTACAGCCCGTCGGTAGTGGCCGGCAGCGGCAGGTTCACCGGCAGCTGCGGCACATCGGCATTGCCCATCGGGATCGGATCGGCGAGCGGATCGTTGTTGATCACGATCAGGCCGACCGCGCCGCTGGCGGACGCGAACTGCGCCTTGGTGGAGAACGCGCAGTTGCCGCGATCGATCAGCGCGATCTTGCCGCGCAGCTTGCGATCGGCCGCGGCTGGCAAGGTGGTGCCGGTCAGCGGCAGCGGCTGGCCGCCGGCGCAGCCATCGCTGCTGGAAATTCCACCGCGCTCGTTGGCGACCGCGATCGGCGCGGACACGTCGAAGGTCTGCGGGCCGAAGCTCGCGGTGCTGAACACCAGCGCCGGCCCCTGAGCGGGGGCAGTGACCCGCACCGCGCCCTTGATCGGGCCATCGAACAGGTACATCTGCATGCGCGGGCTGCTGCCGTCGGCCGGCGTCAGCATGTTCGCGTTGTTCCGGCCCGAGGCGTCCTGGCCTTCGGCGAGCACCGGATCGCCGCCGTCGCCGCCACGGCCGTAGTTGCTGGTCTGGGCGTTGCCGGCAGCCTCGTTGAGGCCGCGGTCGTAGAAAATGTCGTGCAGCCAGTTGTTCAGATAGAACAGGTTGACGATTGCCGCCTGCCGCGCTGTGGCGCCAGCCGGATCGGCGTCGGCGGTGATCGAATGATCGAACGTGGCCGGGCCGGTCAGCGTGGCGCGCACATCGTTGGTGCGCGGCTGGTAGCCATCGGTCAGCGTGGCGGAAGCCGGCGCGCCGAACAGCAGGCCGTTGTCGAGATAGGCGTCGGTGTTGTTGCCGGTGGTGGTGGTCGCGCCGGCCGGCAGCCAGGGATCGCCGGTGGAGATCGGCCCGGCGTCGAGCGTCACCAGGTTGGCCACCGCGCTGACCCTGGGCTGGATAGTGGCAGGCGTGGCGCCCGGGAACGGCGCCAGGCCGTTGCCGATGGGCGCGTCGAACGGCTGGTGGATGCCGTCGGCGTCGGCAAACACGCGGTAGCTGTGCACCGCCTGGTCGACCAGGTTCTTGCGGAACAGCACGGCGCCGGTTTCCGCCGAGATCACCGTGCCGTAGGCGCGCGTCGTGCCATCGCTGCCGCCGCCGACCACTTCCACGTACCAGCCGGCCACCAGCCGATCAGCCAGCGGGAAGTAGACGCGGCGGGCGCGTGGCTCGCGGCTCAGGCTGAGGTCGCCGGCCGGCGCCACCCGGAACGCGGTGTAGCGGCCGCTGCCGGTCGATGGTCGCAGCGCGGCGGCCAGCACCTGGCCGCCGGCGTCAGCGATCGCGGCGGCCACCGCCTGGGCGGCGCCCAGCCGCAGCGGTCCGCCCGTGCTGTTGGTGCCGGCGAAGTAGCCGGAGGTGGCGACGTGTTCGCCGCTGCTGCCGATCAGCACGCTGAACTGGCGATTGAACACCTCAATGCCGTCGACCGACTGCTGCAGGCGGACGATGCTGGCGCCGTCGCGGCTGGTGTGGACGACGCGCGCCGTCGCGGCATCGAGATCGGCGCGGCTGACGCCCAGCAGCGACGCCTGCCGGCCCGCGTATTCGCGCGCCCGGGCCACGGCCAGCGCGGCGGGTGTCAGCGCAGCTGCCGGCACGATGGCGCTGCCGTCGGCCGCCCACAGGAAGGTGGCGGCGCCGAGCGCGGCGTCGACCGTCGACGCCAGGCCGGCGCGGCGTGGCGCGATGCGGGCGATGCTGGCGGCGCTGTTGCGCAGGCTGGTGCTCTGCGCCGTGCTGGGGCTGGCGAACGAGGCGTCGAAGTTCGCCGGGGGCGGCGACAGGCTGTCGGCAGCGGCGGCGCTGCCGATGGCCGAAAAGGCGGCGGCAGCTGCCACGATCAATCGCATCATCACGCAATCTCCAGTCGGAATGAGGTCAAGGCGCGGACCTGGCACAGAGGATGGCAATCGCCATGCCAAATCTGAAGGGCCTGTCAGGAAAATGTAACCGACTGTTCACAGTGCCGCCGCTGCTACCCGCCTCGCGGCCGCTGGTAGAGATTGCCCAGCGGCATGGCCCTAGCGGGGCGGCGCGCCGGCCCGCGTCCTGCGGCAGACTCACGGCATGTCCGCCTCCTTCGACGTCATTCCTTCCGGCCAGGCCTGCGGTGCGACCGTGACCGGTGTCGATCTGTCGCAGCCTTTGCCGGCAGCAATAGTGGCCCGGCTGCGCGCGCTCTGGCTGCAGCATCAGGTGCTGTCGTTCCCGGGCCAGCCGCTGTCCGACGACGATCTCGAACGCGTCACCCGCGCGTTCGGTGGCTTTGGCGAAGACCCGTTCATCGCGCCGATCCCGGGCCGCCGGCATGTCATCGCAGTCGAGCGGCGCGCCGACGAGTGTTCGTCGCTGTTCGCCGAGACCTGGCACAGCGACTGGAGTTTCCAGCCGCGTCCGCCGGCCGGCACCTGCCTGTACGGCATCGTCATTCCACCAGTCGGCGGCGACACGCTGTTCGCCAACCAGCATGCGGCGCTGGAGGCGATGCCGGACGCGCTGCGCCAGCGCCTCGAAGGGCGCGTCGCGCTGCACTCGGCGAAGAAGGCCTACGCGCCGGATGGTCTCTACGGCGCACGCGACCAGCCCGGGCGCTCGATGGTGATCCGGCCGTCGAGTGACGCCGAGGCCGTGCAGCGCCATCCGCTGATCCGCCGCCATCCGGAAACCGGCCGGGAAGGGCTGTTCGGCTGCTTCGGCTACATCATCGGCATCGACGGCATGGACGATGCCGAGGCGCTGCCGCTGCTGTTCGAGCTGTACCAGTGGCAGTCACGGCCGGAGTTCCAGTACCGCCACCGCTGGCAGCCGCAGATGCTGGTGATCTGGGACAACCGCTCGCTGCTGCACGCCGCGACCGGCGGCTACGCCGGCCATCACCGGCTGCTGCACCGGACCACGATCGCCGCCGCCTGAGGCTTCAGCGGGTCACGCGGCGCAGCACCTCGAGCATGCCGTTCGCCTGATTGGCCGGCGGAATCACGCCGTCGGCGACCAGCCGCGCATGCAGCTTCGGCAGGTTCCAGTGCGGGCACGAGGGCATCAGGTGATGCTCCAGGTGGTAATGCTCATGATGCGGCGCGAACAGCAGCTTCTCGATCCAGTTCAGTCGCGTGGTGCGTGCGTGCAGCAGCGGATCGGTGGAGTCCGGATCGTGGATCGCGCCGTGGTCGGCCAGCACGCGCACGCGCATGGTCAGCGGGAACGGGATCAGGAAGGCCAGCGCCCAGAGCAGGTACAACTCGCCATGGCCGAGCGCATGCAGCGCGCCCCAGATTGCCAGCTGCCAAACGATCGAAATCGCGCCGCCGCGGCGCAGGAAGCGGCCGGCGTAGTCGGTGAAGCGCTGCGGACGGTCGTACGCCAGCTTCTCGACCACGCCGTTCTGCTGGAACTTCCAGTAGCCGGCAGTCATCGCGACGATGCCGATCAGGAACTTCACGCCGGACTGCCCGGACAGGTCGCGCAGCAGCTTGCGGCGCAGATTGGCCTTCGACACCGGATAGCGGTCGACCATGATCCGGTCCGGATCGTCCGGCGTGCCGGCCAGCCGGTGATGGGCCATGTGGTAGGCGCGGTACATCGGCATGTGGTTGAAGTTCGGCAGCGCGCACAGGTACTGGCCAACCCAGTCGTTGACCCGGCTGCTGGCGAACAGCGACTTGTGCGCGGCCTCGTGGGTCAGGATCGCGAGGCCGACATGCACGCCGCAGAGCATCAGCACCGACAGCAGCCAGGCCAGCGGATGCGGCCAGACGATCGGCAGCGCGAAGGCGGCCACCAGCAGGACGTAGTCCTGCGCCACTGACGCCGCGCCGCGCCAGTTGGAGCGCACTTTCAGCTGCTCGCGCAGCGCAGGGTCCAGGGTGTAGGTCTTCATCGGGCGGCCTCCGGGCCGGTGCCTGAGAACTGGCCGTGACGGCCCAGCCCTTCGGCAAAACGGGTGGCGCCGGCGCGGGTTTCGCCGGTCTGGATGGTGGCGTGGCCGAGCGCGAACTCGTGGGCGATCGCCTCGGCCTCGCTCAACGACCACTGATCCAGCGCGCTCTGGCGATCGCTACGCAGGCAGGCCTGCGGGAAGGCGCTCAGCTCCAGCGCCAGCGCGGTCGCCGCGTTCAGCGCCTCTCCGGCCGGCACCCGGCGATTGGCCAAGCCGATCGCGAAGGCTTCGTCGGCACCGACGGCGCGGCCGGTCAGGATCATGTCCAGCGCCCGCGACTGGCCGATCAGCCTCGGCAGCCGCACGGTGCCGCCGTCGATCAGCGGCACGCCCCAGCGTCGGCAGAAGACGCCGAACACGGCGCTGTCGTCGGCAACCCGCAGATCGCACCACAGCGCCAGTTCTAGGCCGCCGGCCACGGCCGGACCGGCCACCGCGGCGATGACCGGCTTCGACAGCCGCAGCCGGGTCGGCCCGAGCGGGCCGCTGCCGTCGACGCCGACATGGTTGATCCGCGCCGGATCGCCGCTGCTGACCGCTTTCAGATCGGCACCGGCGCAGAAGGCGCCGCCGGCACCGGTCAGGATCGCCACCCGCAGTTCTGGATCGCGGTCGAAGGCCTCGAAGGCGGCGACCAGCGCATCGGCAGTCGGCCGGTCGACGCAGTTGCGGACCTCCGGCCGGTTGATGGTGACGGTCAGCAGCGGCGGCGCGCGATCGACCTGCACGAGCGGGCTCATCGTTTCATTACTGATTTGTGCATGTCGAGACGTTATCGGTAATGATCCAGCGGCGCAACCGGTATCCTTCCGCGATGACCACGCCGCTGACCGCCAAGACCCTGATCCTCGACCTGCTGCTGGCCATCGAAGGCGAGCCGCTGTCGGCGCGTGAGGCGATCAGCGGCGCGGCGCTGCTCGGCATCCGCGAGAACAACGTGCGCATCGCGCTGATGCGGCTGTCGGCCGAAGGCCTGATCGAAGCGGTCGATCGCGGCGTATACCGGCTGAGCGGTGCGGCACACGAACTGGCCGGCGAAGTCGCCACCTGGCGCAGCATCGAAAGCCGCACGCGGGCGTGGAGCGGCGGCTGGCTGGTGGTGCACAGCGGGCCGCTCGGCCGCAGCGACCGCAGCCGCACCAAGGCCCGCACGCGGGCGCTGGACATGCTCGGCTTCCGGGCGCTGGAGCCGGGGCTGGAAGTGCGGCCCGACAACATCGAGACCGACATCGACGCGGTGCGCGCGCGGCTGGTCAAGCTGGGACTGGAGGCCGACGCGGCGGTGTTCGTCGCCAGCCAGTTCGATGCCGCGCGCAGTGCGCGGATCGCCACGCTGTGGGACGGCGCGGCGCTGAACGCCGCCTACCGCACGCTGCGCCGTGACCTGCTGGCCTGGCTGCAGCGAGCGGCGCGGCTGGAGCCGGATGTCGCAGCGCGCGAAGCGCTGCTGATGGGCCGCAAGGCGATCCGCCAGGTGGTGTTTGATCCGCTGCTGCCGGCGCCGATGGTCGACGTCGATGCCCGGCACACGTTCTTCGACACCGTGCGCGCCTACGACCGCGCCGGCCAGGCGATCTGGCGGCGAGTGCGCGGGCTGCCGCCGCTGGACTGAAAGCCGGCGCGCGAGGTCGGGCGGCTGCAGCCGAAATCGCTCGGCGGCGGCGACGGATTCCCACCGGTGGCGCGTTGAAGTGGCAGCAGCGCTGCGTGACCGCAGCGCGAGTTCCCGTCTCCACTTCACTCAAGAAGCCCGCCCATGCCTGTCTCGTCGTCACCGTTTCGCCGCCTGCTGGTGCCCTCGCTGCTGCTGTCGGTCCTGTCGCTCGCTGCCTGTGGTGGCGGCGGCAGCAGCGACGACACGCCCGATCTGATCAGCGCCACCCGCGTCATCGGCCAGGCCGACTACGTGTCCGGCAGCGCCAACCGTGGCGTGGCGGTGTCGGCGCTCGGCATCGCCCAGCCGCTCGGCCCGATCGCCACCGATGGCAGCCGTTTCTTCATTGCCGACTACGGCAATCACCGGGTGCTCGGCTATGCCGAGATCCCGACCGCGACGACGCCGGCGCTGTTCGTGCTCGGCCAGGATTCGGCCACAGACAGCACGCCGGGCACCGGCCCGACGCGGATGGCCCTGCCGGCTAGCGTCGCGATCGCCGATGGCCGGCTGATCGTTGCCGATGCCGGCAACAACCGGGTGCTGATCTGGAACAGCCTGCCGGTCGGCAACACGCCGCCGGACGTGGTGGTCGGGCAGGTCGACCTGCTGACCGATGATCCGGGCACGGCGGCCGACAAGCTGAGCTTTCCGGTGGCCGCAACGGTCGCCAACAACCGCCTGATCGTGTCCGACCAGAACAACAACCGGGTGCTGATCTGGAACACCGTGCCGACCGCGAACGGCACGCCGGCGGATGTGGTGCTGGGCCAGCAGACCTTCACCACCTCGGTCGCCGACGACGAAGAGGACGGCCTGAATTCGCCAGCCGGCATCTGGAGCGACGGCTTCCGCCTGCTGGTCGCCGACTCCGGCAACAACCGGGTGCTGGTCTGGTCGCAGCTGCCGCGCAGCAGCGGCGCCAACGCCAGTTTCGTGATCGGCCAAAGCGATTTCTCGCGGGTCACCGCCGGTGTCGGCCAGGGCGCGCTGCGCACGCCGTTCGGGGTCGCGTCCGACGGCACGCGGATCTGGATCGCCGACTCCGGCAACAACCGGGTGCTGGAGTTCGATGCCTTCCCGATTGCCAACAATGCGCTGGCGGTCGACGTCTACGGGCAGGACCGCGACAGCTTCAGCGCCCGGCTGCCGAACGACGACGACCAGGACGGCGTCACCGACGACACGCCGAGCGCCCGCACGCTGTCGTCGGCCACGGGTGTCAGCGTGTTTGCCAACGTGCTGTACGTGGTCGACCGCAACAACCACCGCGTGCTCGCCTTCCCGGGCTGATCCGACGATGCCGAGGCTTTCATCCCTGGCCGCGCTGGCAGCGGCCGGCCTGCTCGCGGCCTGTGGCGGCGCCGACCTCACGGTCGGCAGCGGCACCGGTCCGACCGGGCTCTACCTCGCCTACGGCAGCACCGCGACCGGCAGCATCCAGGTGCCGGAATGCGTGGCCGCCCAGGTCACGGCGGTGCTGGTGTTTGCCGGCGACGACGCCAGCACCGGCGATTTCTCCAGCCGCGTGGTCTGGACGTCGTCGGCGCCGGACACCGTCTACGTGTCGGACGGCGTCAACGCCGGGCCTGACGGCGTAGTGGTGCCGGCCGGTTCGGTGATCGGCCTGAAGCCGGGCCAGGCGCAGCTGACCGCGACGTTCTCCGAGTTCAGCGCCAGCGCCAGCGTGGAGGTGGTGGCGCTGGCCGGGCTGCGGATCGCGCCGGCGCTGACCGATCTGGTGCCCGATCTCGACCAGCCGTTCCAGCTGCTGCTGCGGCCCACCGCGCAGCGGCCGGAGCTGGATGTCACGACCTCCGCCCAGTGGCAGTTCGCTGCGCCGACCGCGATCGCGGCCGTCGACGCAGGCACCGGCGTGGTCAGCGCCAACAGCGCCCGCGACGGCCAGTCGGCCACGCTGGTGGCGCGGGTGCCCGGCTGCGGCCGCGAAGTCAGCCTGCCGCTGCGGGTATCGACGCCGACGGCGTTGCAGGTCGATTACGAGCAGGGCAGCGAACTGCGGTTGCCAGAGGGCTACAGCGAGGCACTGACGGTCAGCGCCCGTTTCGCGACGGCCGACAGCGTGGCGCAGAACCTGGCAAGCCAGATCGAGATCGATGACCTCGACGACGACCGGCTGACCGTGGCACGCGGCGACACCCGTCTGTACGTGCAGGCTGTCGATGCCGCCGACGCGCCGACCGGCTTCACGCTGCGGCTGCCGGATCGCAGCCTGAGCATCGCCAGCAAGCGCTGGCAGGTCACCGATACCGCGCTGCTGCGGGTGACCTTGGCGCCGGAAGATCTGCGCATCCGCTATCCCGACACCGGCCTGCTGGTGGCCAGCGGCCTGTTCGCCGACGGGGTCACGCGGCCGATCAGCCGCCATGTCGCCTGGACCAGCGACGACCCGACGGTGAGCATCGCGGTCGGCGTCACCGACGATGCCGGCACCGTCACCGTGCCGGACGCCGAGGTCACCACGACGATCGGCGCAGCCAACACCCAGGCCACCGACGACGCCGACGATTTCGTCACCCTGCGCGGCTACGCCGCCAGCAGCCCGGACCCGAATGCGGGGCGTTCGCCGTGAGCGCGCTGCGTCTGCCCGTGCTGTCGCTGTGCTGGCTGCTGATGCTGGCTGGGCTCGCCGGCTGCCAGCGCGGCGCCCGTATCGAGCTGGAGCTGGTCGCCAGCACTGCGTTCGCCGACAGCCATCTGCTGGCAATGCCGACGGCCGTGGAGCTGATCGACGCGCGCGGCCTGCTGTTCCGGCTGCCGGTGGCGCGGCCGCTGGAGATCGATCTGGTGACGCTGGCCGCCGCGCCGCTGCAGCTGAGCCTGCGCGGTCAGCTGCCGGCTGGCCGCTACATCGGCCTGCGGCTGGTGTTCGAACCGACAGTCTGGTTCGAGCGCCCCGGCGGGCTGCGCGCGCCGCTGCCGGTCGATCCGCGCTCGGCCTTCGCTGACCTCGATCTCGACCTGGCGGCCGGCAGCCGCCAGCGGCTGATGGCGCTGCTCGATCTCGATGCCTCGGTGATCCGGCTCGGTCCGTTCCAGGATCTGCAACGCTTCCAGCCGCGCCTGAGCCTGGTCGCCGGGCAGTCGCCGAGGCGCGACGCAGGTTCCTGGGCGCCGGCGGCGGCCGAGGTCGCGGCGCTGTCGCAGGTGCTGCGCCGATAATCGGGAATGGTGAACGCATGCTGGCTGAACCGTCCTGTCCGATCGCGCCGCCGCTGCCGCGGCCGTCACCGGCGCGCGCGGTGATCGGCGACGATCCCGATCTGGCCGATATTCGGCGCGCGGCCGAAGGCGACCAGGCGGCCTACGGCCGCATCGTCGGCCGCAACATTGATGCGTTGACGCGGGTTGCCGAGCGGATGCTCGGCAGCCGCGCCGAAGCCGAGGACGTCGCCCAGGACGTGCTGCTGCGCGGCTGGCGGCAGACCACCAGCTGGCGGGCCGGCGAGGCGAAGTTCTCAACCTGGCTGCACCGCGTGGCGCTTTCGCGCTGCACCGATCGGCTGCGGGCACGGCGCGAGACCTCGCTGGACGACAGCCCGGAGATCGTCGACCGCAGCCCGACGCCGGAAGCCGGCCTGCAGCAGCAGTCGGTGGCGCTGCGGGTGCGCGCTGCGCTGGCCACGCTGGCCGAGCGGCAGCGCGCTGCCGTCGTCTTGTGCCACTTCGAGGAGATGACCAATATCGAGGCCGCTGCCGCGCTGGAAATCTCGATCGAGGCGCTTGAATCGCTGTTGTCGCGTGGACGCCGGGCGCTGCGGGCAGCGCTGCAGCCGGACCGCGCGGCCCTGCTGGGAGATCTGACATGAACCCCGGAATGCCGGCCGAAACGCCTGCCGGAATGACCTTTCAACGTTTCGCCGAACTGGTCGATGCCTATGGCGCCGACGCCCGGCGCTGGCCGCTGGCGGAGCGGGCTGCCGCCTTGGCACTGCTGGCGTCCGATGCGGCCGCCGCCGCGCTGCAGCAGCAGGCGGCCATGCTCGACGCGATGCTTGATGTCGATGTCGCCGCGCCGGCCAGCCACACGGCCCGGCGTGCGCTGATGGCGGCGCTGCCGGCACGCGGCCCGGTGCTCGCCACCCGCTGGCAGGAACTGCTGGCGCTGCTCGGCGGCTGGCGGATCGCGCTGCCGGCGCTGGCGGTGGCGCTGGTGGCGGGCGTCAACATCGGCGCCACGGTCGGCACCGGCGTGCTGTCGTCCAGCGCTGACGCCAGATCGGCAGTCGGCACGGCCACCGACAGCGAGGCACCCGACGACAGCGGCTATCGCCAGGGCTTCGCCGAGCGCCTGATCCTCGACCTCCAGAACGTGCCGCAATGACGTCCGAACCCGCTTCCCCGATGACTCCTTCTGCCCCGGCGCCCAGGCGCAACAACTGGTTGATCGCCTCGGCGGCGCTCAACATGTTTCTGCTTGGCGGCATTGCGGCCGCTGTGCTGTTCGGTCCGCACCGGCCGCCTCGGGGCGCCGGCTTCGGCGGCCCGCCGCCGATGCACGACGGCGGGCCCGGCCGGTCGTTCGCCGATGCGCTGTCGCCGGCCGGGCGGGCGAAGGTAATGGCGATGCGGGCCGAGGACGAGGCGGGGATCGATGCGCAGCTGTCGGCCTTGCGAGACGCGCGCCGGGCGATGGACCAGGCCTTCGTTGCCGAGCCGTTCGACCGGGCCGCTTTCGATGCGGCCTTCGCGGGCCTGCGGGCGGCGGAAGCGGCGATGTCGGCCCGGATGGGCGAGCGCGTCGCGGCACTGGCCGGCGCGCTGTCGCCGGAGGATCGCCGCGCTTTCGTCCGCAGCCTGCCGAGGATGCCATTCGGCCCCGGCGGACCGGCAGGCCCGCGCGGTCCCGGCATCGGTGGCGGCCCGCCGCCGATGCCGGAGCCGCGCTGACCGCCTCCCGGCCGGCTTCAGCGGCTGGCCAGCGCGTCCGGCTGAAGGTCGGATGACGGCGCGGTCGTCACCATCACCGGCGGCAGCAGCTTGTACATCACCGGCGTGACCAGCCGCCCGATCAGGGTCGACGACACCAGCCCGCCGATGATCACCCAGGCCAGCGGCGAGTACAGCCCGGAGCCCTGCAGCGCCAGCGGCAGCAGGCCGCCGATGGCGGTGGCCGAGGTCAGCAGGATCGGCAGGAAGCGCACTTCGCCGGCCTGCTCGATCGCCTGGTTCAGCTCGACGCCGTCGCGGCGCAGCTGGTTGGTGAAGTCGACCAGCAGGATCGAATTCTTGATCTCGATGCCGATCAGCGCGATGAAGCCGATGATCGCCGAGAAGCTCAACGAATAGCCGCTGGCGAACAGCGCGACGAGCCCGCCCATGACGCCGAGCGGAATCACCGTGGCGACGATCAAGGTCGACTTGAAGCTGCCGAACTCCAGCACCAGCACGGCGAGGATGCCGAAGGTGGTGATCATGATCGCCGCGCCGAAGCCTGCGAAGCTTTCGGCGCGGCTTTCGGCTTCGCCGGAGATGTCGTAGCGGTAGCCGGCCGGCCAGCCGTAGGCGGCCAGCTTGTCGACCACGGCGCGGGTCAGTGCATCGGTGTTGTAGCCGGTGCGGGTGTAGCCGGAAATGGTCACCGACCGTGCCCGGTCGTAGCGCTCGATGCGGGCTGGCGATTCGACCAGCTGCAGCGCCGCCAGCTGCGCCAGCGGCACCTGGCTGCCGTTGACCGTGCCGACGTGCAGGCCGTCGAGGCTGTCGAGCCCGGCGTGGCCCTGCATCGGGGCGCGCAGCACCACCGGGTAGTTGTCGCCGTCGGCGGTGCGGAAATCGCCGGCCGGCAGACCGGCGATGGCCATCCGCAAGGTCCGGTCCAGTTCCACCGGCAGCACGCCGAGCAGGCCGGCGCGCGCCGGGTCCACCGCCAGCTGCACGTCGAGCCGGCTGCGGCGCAGCGGGTTGATGACATCGCGGGTGCCCGGCACGGCGTTGATCATGGCTTCGACTTCGGCCGCCAGCCGGCGCAGTTCGGCCAGCTCCGGGCCGACGATGCGGATCGCGATCGGGGCGGCGATCGGCGGGCCGTTCTCGAACTCCTTGAGCACGATCTCCGCCCCCGGAATCTGCGCGAACTTCGCGCGCAGGCGGTCGTAGACGGCGGTGGTGCGGCGCTCGTCGTAGCGCGCCAGCTCGACGAACACTTCGGCGTAGTTGGCGGCCAGTTCCTTCTGGAACACGTTGTAGTAGATCTGCGGATTGCCGCGTCCGAGGTTGGCCATCACCTTGGCCACGTCCGGTTCACCGGCCAGTGCCGTTTCCACCTGCCGCAGCACGGCGTCGCTGGCCGCCAGGCTGGCGCCGGCCGGCAGGCTGATCTGCACCAGGAACTGCGGCGTGCCGGCTTTCGGGAACAGCGAGAAGCCGATCGCCGGCACCAGCGCCAGGCTGGCGACGAACAGCAGGCCGGCAGCGGTGGCGGTGGCCGCCGGCCGGGCCAGCGCCCGGTGCAGCAGCGGCGCGTAGACGCCTCGGATCAGCTTCAGCGTGGCGCGCAGGAAGGCATTGCCCTCCTCGTGTTCCTCGCGCGGCAGCATCCGCGAGGCCAGGAACGGGATGATCGTCAGGCTGACGAACAGCGAGGCGGTGACCGTGAACACCACCGCCACCGGCAGCGAGCGGATGAACTTGCCGGCGTTCTCCGGCAGCATCAGCAGCGGCAGGAAGGCGAACAGCAGAGTCGCCGTGCAGCCGAGCACGGCCAGCGAAATCTGCCTGGTGGCGAGGATCGCGGCATCGATCCGCGAGTGGCCCATGCGCAGGAAGCGGGCGATGTTCTCGGTGACCACGATCGAGTCGTCGACCAGCAGGCCGAGCGCCACCACGAAGCCGGCGATCGACAGCTGGTTGATTGAGAAGCCGGCGAAGTGCAGTGCCGCGACACCGGTGGCCAGCGACAGCGGAATCGAGATCATCACCACGCCGGCGGCGCGCAGGCCGAGCGGCAGCAGGGTGATCGCCACCAGCGCGATGGCCAGCGCGAAGTCCAGGGTCAGCCGCGACAGCCGGCGATCGACGTTCTTCGACTGATCGAACGCCCGTTCCAGCTTCACGTCGGCCGGCAGCGTCGTCGCGAAGTCGGCCACCGCCGCGTCGATCGCCTGCTGGGTGGCGAAGATGTTCTGCGCGTCCTTCTGGTTGGCGGTGATCCAGATTGCCCGCCGGCCGTTGTAGCGCGCGGTGTACTCGACCGACTCGTAGTCCCAGTCGACCGTGGCGACATCGCCGACCGTGACCAGCCGCCCCGGGCTGCCACCGATCACCGTGCTGCGCACGGCATCGAGCGAGGCATAGCTGCCGGAGGTGCGCAGGTTGAAGCGGCGGCTGCCGATGTCGATCGGCCCGCCGGGAATATTGGTGTTCTCGCCGCTGACGGCGGCCAGCACGTCGCTGGCCTTGAGCTTCAGTTCGGCCAGCCGGTGGAAGTCCAGCGCCACCCGCAGCTCGCGTTCGGGATAAGCCCAGGTCTTCGCTTCGCGGACGGCGGGAATGGCTTCCAGCCGGTCTTCGAGGTCTTCGGCGAGATCGGCCAGCCGGCCGTAGCTGGCGCTGTCGGAGACCAGCGCCAGCTGCACGATGTTGACCAGCCCCGGATTGATCTTCTTGACCTCCAGCCGGGTGACGCCGGCTGGCAGCCGCGGCCGCAGCGCGGCGATTTCCCGCGACAGCTCGTCGTACTTCTTCTCGACATCGACGTCGGTCTGGAACTCCACCTGCACCAGCGCCAGCGAATCGTCAGCGCGCGTGAAGAGATGCTTGACGTCGTCGATCTCGTTGATCGCGTCCTCGATCGGTTCGGCGAGCTGCCGCTCGACTTCGATCGGATCGGCACCCGGATAGATGGCGATGACGTTGAACGCCGAGATCGGGAAGTACGGGTCCTCGGTGCGCGGAATGCTGTTCAGGCTCGACAGGCCGAGTGCGGCCAGCAGCCCGAACATCACCAGCGTGAACGGGAAATTGCGGACCGAGAAGGCCGGCAGGCTCATGGCGCGGCTCCGGCGATCACCTGCACCGCCTCGCCGTCGTGCAGGTAGGCCGCGCCTTCGGTGACCACCTGGCTGCCGTCGGGCAGCGGTTCGGCAAGCGCCACGGTGTCGCCGCTGAGAAAGGCGACGCGCGGCTCGCGGCTGTGCACGGTGCCGGTCGACGGATCGAACAGGTACAGCCGGGCCTTGTCCTGATCGCCCTCGACCAGGGCCGCGATCGGCAGGTAGCTGCGGGTCGCCGCCAGGCTGCTGGCCGGCGTGATCCGCGCGCGGCCGATCAGGCCGGTGAACGCCGGCAGCCCGGCGTCGCTGGTGTCGACCGCCAGCTGGCAGCGCCAGGTGCCGGTGCGCGGATCGCTGGCGCGAGCGATTTCCTGCACCGTGGCTGCGAACAGGCGGTCGGGCAGGGCATCGAAGCGCACTTCGGCGCGATCGCCGACCGCCACCCGCAGCGCATCGCGATCGGCCAGGCCGACCTCCAGCACGGTGCCGCTGCTGCTGGCCGACACGGTCAGCACCGGGCTGCCAGCGGCGACCAGTTCGCGCGGTTCGGCATGCCGCGCCAGTACCCGGCCATCGGCAGGGGCGGTGATTTCCGCGTGACGGCGATTGAACTGGGCAGCATCAAGCTGGGCGCTCGCCACCGCTTCGGCGGTGCCGAGATCGTCGAGCTGCTCGCGGGTCACCACATCGGCGGCGAACAGCGTCCGGCCACGGGCCAGATCGCGCCCGGCCTTGGCCAGCGCCTCGCGCGCCTGGACCACGGCGGCGTCGACTTCCGCCGCCTCGATCCGGGCCAGCCGCTGGCCGGCGCGGACGGCGTCGCCTTCACGGACCTCTACCGCCGCGATCACGCCGCCGACCTTGAAGGCCAGCGTCGTCTGGTCGCGGCTGGCGGCGAGGCCGCTGGCCTGCACCGGTGGCTCGGCCGGCCCCCTGCTCACCGCCGCAATCCGCACCGCGCGCAGCGGCGCCGGCGCGGTATCGGGGGCCGGCCTGGGGCTGCAGCCGGCGAGCAGCGCCAGCGAAACGGCGATCGGCAAGGGCAGGCGGGCGGTCATGGCGTGGCACTCGAAACGGCGGTGGACAGAGGGAAGCGGGCGCGCGTGTATTCCTGCTCGGCGCGGGCGATCTGCAGCGCGCTGCGGGCGATCACCCGTCCGAGCCGGGCTTCGGTGCGGGCGCGCTCGGCGTCGAGGAATTCGATCGGGCTGGACTGCCCGGCATCGCGCTTGTTCTCGGCGATGCGGAAGCCTTCCTCGGCCGCCGCGACGCGCGCCTCGGCGGTCAGCAGCGCGCGCTCGGCGGTCAGCGCCTGGTCGTCGGCGGACAGCTGCGCCAGCGCCAGCTGCCGGCGCAGGTCGTCGCGCAGCGCCGCCAGCTGCTGGTGCTGGGCGCGGGCCTGCGCTTCGGCCGCGCGCCGGCCGCCGAAGTCGAACAGCGTCCAGCTCAGCACCAGCGAAGCGGTGGACACGTCGGAATCGCGGTCGATCGCATAGCCGGTGCCCTGCACGCCGCTGTCGGCGACCAGCGACAGGGTCGGCAGGAAGCTGGCGCCGGCCAGCCGGGTGGCCTGGTCGGCGGCGCTGATCCGGGCGTCGAGATCGCGCAGCTCGGGCCGGGCACCGGCGGCGGCTGCGCCATCAACGATGCCGTCGACCGCCGGCGACACGACTTCGGCGACCGTCACCGGCTCGGCCTCGTCGCGATTGCGCAGCAGGTTCAGGTAGCGGCGCGCACCGCGTTCGTCGCTGCGCGCGGTCTGCAGCCGCTGGTCGACGGCCAGCAGCTCGGCCTCGGCGCGCAGCACGCGGTCGCGGGTGGCCTTGCCGGCGGCCAGCAGCGCTTCGGCGACGCGTCGGTTCTCGGCCAGCGTGCGGACGCTGGCGTCGAGTATCTCGACGCCGGCCTGCGCCTGCGCCAGCTGGAAGTAGGCGGCTTTCACATCGCGCACCAGCGTGCGGGCGAAGGCCTCACGGCCGGCGCGGGCGCCGTCGAACTCGGCCGCGCGGATGCCGATCTGGGCGCTGATCTGTGGCGCGTAGAGCGGCGCGCTGAGCGTCAGCCGGGTGTCCTGTTCGGTGCGGCGCAGGAAGTTGATGTCGGTGTTGCCGATGGTCGGGAACTGCGTCGGATTGGCGCCGCCGGCGGTCAGCGCGTTGAGCGTCTGGTAGATCGGGTTGACCAGATCGCCGGTCGGGATGCGGGTGACGCGACCGCCGTCCGCAACCGTGTAGCGGGCGTTGAGCGCCAGCTGCGGCGCGCGCCGGGCGCGGGCGGCCGCAAGCCCCTGGGCCGCCGCCTCGACGGCGAAGTCCTGTGCCTTCAGTGCGGCATTGCTGGCCAGCGCCTCGGCGACGTAGCCGGCCAGCGGATCGGCCGCCGGCAGCTCATCGGAATGCGCGGTTACCGTCAGCAGCAGCCCGGCGAGCAGCGAAAGTGCGGGCTTCGGGCGTAGCCGGTGGATCCAGCCTCGGGCGCAGCCCTGACCGTGACGAAAACTGGATGAATGTCCATTCGTTAGACGCATGTCATTTTCCGGACCCAGAATCAGCGGGCGATGGAGCGGGTCGCCATGTCGATGGCGTCGTTGATGAAGGCGTTCAGGGCAATGCCCTCGTGGGCGAAGATCTCGCTCTTGGTCATCACCAGCTGGGCGACGCCATGGGTGAATCCCCACAGCGTCATCGCCACCCGCAGCGGATCGCCGAGATCCGGCCGCAGGCTGGCGTCACGCTGGCCGGCGACCAGCGCGGCCACCGTTTCGGCATGCACGAGGCGGCCGGCCATCATCATCCGATGGCAGACGCTGTCGACCTCCTCGAGATCGGTGTGCTGAGCCTCGGCACGCGCCAGCGCATCGAAATAGACCGGGAATTCCTGCACGAAACCGAGGTAGGCGCGGCCGATCGCCTTGACCTGGTCGACCCCGCGCGCATGCCGGCTGCGGGCGTCGGCGAAGCGCTGGCGCAGCAGGTCCAGGCCGCGCAGGCACAGCGCCAGCTGCAGTTCCCGCTTGTCCTTGAAGTACAGGTACAGCAGCGCCCGCGAGACCCGCGCGGTGCGCGCGATGTCGTCCATCTTGGCGGCGTCGAAGCCCTTTTCGGCGAACACGGCCTCGGCGGCATCGAGCAGGTCCTCGCGGCGGCGCTCCTTCTCTTCGTGGCGGCGGGATTCGATCGGGTCCATGACGCGAATCTAGGTTTTGACTAGACGCGTGTCAAATAAAAACGGTCGACGACGACGGAAGATCCGCGAGCGACGCGTTGCCAACGGGGCCGATCGCGACGCGCCGGCCTGCTTCCAGCGGGCGCTCGACGGGCTGCGATCAAAGATCGCTGCAAATTGCCGGACGGCTGTTTATTCTCCGGTCGTTCAGCGAACCCGCCGAGACGGGTCGCGAGGTGCCGGCCCGGCCGGGTGGGGATCATCAAAGTGGTACGGCAACGAGACGAGGCCACGGCGGCAGCACGCCGGAGAGCCACCGTCCGACCGACATCGTGCGAATGACACAGCAGTTCCAAGGGAGGAGGATTTCAATGCGTGCAGCCCAGCGTGCAGCGTGTGCCGTGGTGATCGCCGGCAGCCTGTCGCCGATCGCGGTGACGGCGACCGAATTCGGTTTCAACTTCATCGACCAGGATTTCACGGCGGTCCTGAACCAGACGCTGGTGGCCGGCGTCGCGTTTCGCCTGGAGCCGCAGGACGCGCGGCTGATCGGCAAGTCCAACATCGATCCGAACGTCTGTTCCGGCGTCTACCAGCTCTGCCAGGGCCTGAATCGCGAGCAGATCTATCCGGCGCAGAAGCTGCGGCGCTCGCCGGGTGCGGCGTCGATGAACTTCGACGACGGCAACCTGAACTTCAACCAGGGCGATGTGACCCAGAGCCCGATCGTGTGGACGCACGATCTGAAGATCGAATCCGGCGACTTCGGCTTCTTCTATCGCGGCCGCGCGATCTACGACCCGGCGCTGTACCACGGCAAGGTGCGCTACCGGAACCGCATCACGGCGGCGAACGCGGCGGCGGTCGGCACCTCGGGCACGGTGCGCAGCAATCCCTCGAACCGCTACTTCGGCCAGGTCTACGGCCCCGGCCAGGCGTTCACCGAAGCGCGCAACGAGGACGAGGGCCAGCAGATCGGCCTGCGCTACCAGTTCCTCGACACCAATTTCTTCGGCTCGGTGGCGCTGCCGGGTGAGCGCGACCTGCAGTTCCGCATCGGCCGCCAGACCGTGCAGTGGGGCGAGTCGACGGTGGCGATCCTGAACTCGGTCAACCAGGCGCAGCCGATCAACGCCAACGCCTTCTTCCGCAGCGGCAACGGCCTGCTGGAAGACCTGTACGTGCCGGTCAACATGCTGCGGCTGTCGACCAATATCGTCGAAGGCGTGTCGATCGAGGGCTATTACCAGTTCGAATGGCGGGCGGTGGAAATCCCGACGCCGGGCACCTTCAACTCCTTCGTCGATCTCGGCACCCAGGACCAGCGCGGCTTCGTCAATGCCAGCTTCGGCTCGGCGGCGGACGATTTCGACCAGGTGGCCGGTGGCCGTCTCGACAATCCGCTGACGGCGGTGACGCCGACCAGCCTGACGATTCCGCGCCTGCAGGACAACCGCGCCAAGGACCAGGGGCAGTACGGCTTCAAGCTCAGCTACTACGCCGACTGGCTGAACAACGGCACCGAGCTGAGTGCCTACTTCATGAACTACCACTCGAAGCTGCCGTACGTCAGCACCTACGCCACCGACGCCAGCTGCGCCCGGCGCGAGGGTTCGGCGGTCGGCATCGACGCCCGCAACACGACCGAGTTCCTGCAGTCCTGCCCGAACCTGCCGATCGCGCTGCAAGGCATTGCCGGCCAGACCTCGCTGACGCTCGATACCTTGCAGCTGCTGGCGGCGAGCCCCGGCTCGGCGGCCGACATCGGCGGCGATCTCGGTGCGTTCGCCAACCTGATCCTGCCGCGCCCGGGCCAGCAGGCTTCCGACGCCGTGCCGTTCGATACGGCGCGCATCCAGCTGGAGTATCCGGAGAACCGCAAGCTGATCGGCTTCAGCTTCAACACCACCTACGGCGACTACAGCTATCAGGGCGAAGTCTCGTACCGCCCGAACCTGCCGCTGCAGGTGGCGATTGTCGACCTCGCGTTTGCCGCATTCGGCCCGTCGCTGACCCGTTGCCACGACGTGGCGATCGGCTGCTTCGGCACCACGAACACGGTCGCGTTCACCGAAGACGGTGGCAACCAGTACAGCCTCTACGACAGCAATAACTTCGTCGATGCCGACGGCAACAACCCGTTCCCGGACAACTTGAGTCTGGTCATCGGTTCGGTGCCGGGTTCGGCGCGCAGCTTCCCGAACTTCATCACCCCGTATCGCGGTATCCAGATCGGCGAGAACGCGCCGAACTCGTACATCCAGGGCTGGATTCCCGGCAAGGTGCTGAATTACGTGTTCGGCGCCACCCGCGTGCTGTCCGGCACCGAGAACTGGATCGGCGCCGATCAGGTCATCCTGCTCTATGAAGTGGCGGCGACCCACGTGCTGAACCTGCCGAAGTTCGATCAGCTGCAGATCGAAGGGCCGGGTGCGGCCTACACGCACGCCTCGGCCGGTGCCGACGGCTCGGGCGCCGACGGCTCGCGTCTGGCCTGCTCGACCAATCCAAGCTGCTCGTTCGGGCCGGACGGCCTGCGCTTCAATCCGTTCCAGGCCAAGCGCAACCAGTTCGCCCATTCGCTGGCCGGCGGCTACCGCGTGGTCGGCCGCATCAGCTATGAGTCGGTGCTGCCGGGCATCTCGATCCAGCCGCTGTTCATCTTCCAGCACGACGTCTACAACAACTCGCCGGGCCCGGGTGCCAACTTCGTCGAAGGTCGCATCCAGCTGAACTCGCTGTTCGAGATCCGCTACGAGAAGTCGACCTCGCTGACCATCACCTACAACATGTACACGCGCGGCGGTGCGAACAACCAGATTCGCGACCGCGACAACATCGGCTTCTTCCTGCGCTATCAGTTCTGAATGGTGGCGACCGGCCAGCGACCCGTCCATGAGTCGGGGCGCTGGCCGGACCGGATTGCTAACATGCGCGCCGTTCCTGACACGGTGACTGCCTGATGACCCGATACGCTGCTGCCTCCGCCCCGCGCCTGTCCGGAGGCTTCCGATGAATGCCGATTCGACAGTGGCCATCATCGGTGGCGGGCAGGCCGGCAGCGAATTCGCTGCCGAGCTGCGGACGCTGGGCTTCCCGGGCCGCGTGGTGATCATCGGCGATGAAGCCGAGCTGCCGTACAAGCGGCCGCCGCTGTCGAAAGGCTTCCTCACCGGCACCGTCACGGCCGACCAGCTTCCGATTCGCTCGGCGGCCGTGCACGAGAAGAACCAGATCGAATTTATCGGTGGCGTGTCGGCCTCGGCGATCGACCGCAACGCCCACACCGTCACGCTGTCCGACGGTCAGATCCTGACCTACACGAAGCTGGCACTGACCACTGGCGGACGCGCGCGTCCGCTGCCGATCCCGGGTGCCGATCTCGCCAACGTGCTGTCGCTGCGCTCGGTGGCCGACGCCGCCGCGATCCGCGAACAGCTGGTCGAAGGCCGCAGTCTGGTGATCATCGGCGGCGGTTACATCGGTCTGGAGATCGCCGCCGTCGCCGTCAAGAAAGGCCTGTCGGTGACCGTGCTGGAATCGGCGCCGCGGGTGCTGGCACGCGTCACCGCGCCGGAGATTTCCGAGTTCTACACCCGCGTGCATCGCGAGGAAAGCGTCGACATCCGGCTGGGCGTGCAGATCGCCGCGCTGGTCGGCGAGGGCGCGGTCAGCGGCGTCAAGCTGGTCGACGGCAGCATCATCAATGCCGATGCGGTGATCGTCGGCATCGGCCTGATCCCGAACTGCGAGCTGGCCGTGGCGGCCGGCCTGACGGTCGACAACGGCATCGTCGTCGACGAGCACGGCCAGACCTCCGATCCCGATATCTACGCTGCAGGCGACTGCGCCAACCGGCCGAGCGCGCTGCTCGGCGGCCGCGTGCGACTGGAATCGGTTCCCAACGCGATGGAGCAGGCGCGCTATGCGGCGCGCGCGATCATGGGCCAGCCCAAAGCCTACGACGAGCTGCCGTGGTTCTGGTCCGACCAGTACGAACTGAAGCTGCAGATGTGCGGGTTGTCGGCTGGCTACGACCAGCTGGTGGTGCGCGGTTCCACCGCCAGCCGCACGTTCTCGGCGTTCTACCTGAAGCAGGGTCGGGTGATCGCGGCCGATGCCGTCAGCCAGCTGCGCGACTTCGGCATGATGAAGAAGCTGGTGGCGGCCCGGGCCTCGCTGGCGCCGGAGCGACTGGCCGATGAATCGGTGCCGCTGAAGGACCTGGTGACCGAAGCCGGCGCTTGACCCGAGCAACGGCTGCGCTGTTTTCAGGCTGATAGAATCCGGCGTCGCCTCTCGCGGCGACGGTCAGCCGGCTTGATGCCGGCGCATCGCTTCCAGACTGCTCTCTCCTTGACCATCAATCCCGTGGATTCCGTGTTTTCCGCCGGCGGCCTGGCTGCTGTTGCGGCCGCCGTTCCCCAGCTGTCCTCGGGCAAGGGGCGGTCGGCCGAACTGAGCGCCTTGCTGTCCCCGATCGACGAGGACATGCGCGCCGTCGATGCGCTGATCCGTCGGCGTCTGGCGTCCGAAGTGCCGCTGATCAACGAGATCGGCGGCTACATCATCGCGGCCGGCGGCAAGCGGCTGCGGCCGGCGCTGCTGCTGCTGGTCGCCCGTGCACTCGGCGCCCGTGGCGAGCTGCCGAACCTGCTCGCTGTGGTCATCGAATTCATCCACACCGCCACCTTGCTGCACGACGATGTCGTCGATCACTCCGATCGCCGTCGCGGGCGCAAGACGGCCAACGCCGTCTGGGGCAATGCCGGCGCAGTGCTGTCCGGCGATTTCCTCTATTCGCGCAGCTTCCAGCTGATGGTGGAAAGCGATCGCATGGCGGTGATGCGGACGATGGCCGACACCACCAATGCCATCGCCGAAGGCGAAGTGCTGCAGTTGATGAACTGCAACGACCCGGACATCACCGAAGCCCGCTACCTGCGGGTGATCGAGCTGAAGACCGCGCAGCTGTTCCGCGCAGCAGCGACGCTCGGTGCGATCGCGGCCGATCTGCCGCCCGAGCAGCAGGCGATCTACGGGCAGTTCGGCCACGACTTCGGCATGACTTACCAGCTGATTGACGACCTGCTCGACTACACCGCCGACCCCGAAGTCAGCGGCAAGAATCTGGGCACCGATCTGGCCGAAGGCAAGCCGACCCTGCCGCTGCTGTACGCGATGCAGAAAGGCAATGAGGCCCAGCGCGCGCTGATTCGCGACGCCATTGCCAACGGTCGCGTCGAGCGCATCAAAGATGTGCTCGAAACGGTTGAAGCCACTGGAGCGATCCCGTATAGTCGCGCCCTCGCCGGGCAGTACAGCTACTCGGCACACGCAGCGCTGCAGGGTTTGCCCGAAACTCCGCACAAAAAAGCGCTCATGGAACTGGTTGATTTCTGCCTTCGGCGAGACAGCTAGATTCAGCAGCAAAACCGCAGTTTGCGGGGCGTAGCTCAGCTTGGTAGAGCGCTTGCTTCGGGAGCAAGAGGTCGTAGGTTCGAATCCTGTCGCCCCGACCATTTACGAAGACCGCCTCCCGGCGGCTTCATCGAAGTCCGAGACCCGACACCATGGCGCTCTCGGCACATTCCGAATCGCAGTCCTCCGCATCACTGCTGGTCGCTGGCGAACCGTCGCCGGTCTGGACCCAGCGTCTCGATGGTGCTTCGCCGTTGGTGCTGGTCGCTGACCATGCAGGCTGCGCCGTGCCGCACCGTCTGGGTGCGCTGGGTCTCGTGGAAGCGGAACTGCGCCGTCACATCGGCTGGGATATCGGTTCGGCGGAAGTTGCGTTGCGGCTGTCGGCAATGCTCAAGGCGGCCTTGCTGATGCAGCGCTACTCGCGGCTGGTGATCGACTGCAATCGGCCGCTGCACAGCGCCGAGTCGATCGTCACGGTCAGCGACGGCACGGTGATTCCGGGCAACGCGTCGGTCACTTCTACCGATGCCGAACAGCGCGCCCGCGAGATCTTCCGGCCATATCACGCCGCCATCGCGGCCTTGCTCGACGAGCGCCGGCAGCAACGGCATCCGACGGCATT
The DNA here is from genome assembly GCA_026398815.1 of Gammaproteobacteria bacterium. Taxonomy (GTDB): domain Bacteria; phylum Pseudomonadota; class Gammaproteobacteria; order Nevskiales; family Nevskiaceae; genus Nevskia. The sequence continues at coordinate 196,952 of JAPLSA010000008.1, read as the reverse complement.
GATCGCGATCCACAGCTTCACGCCGATCTGGGACGGTCGCCGTCGCCCCTGGCAGGTCGGTGTGCTGTACAACCGCGATCCGCGTCTGGCGCTGGCACTGGGCCGCGCGCTGGAGGCCGAGGGCGGCCTCAACGTCGGCTACAACGAGCCCTACGATCTGTCCGATCAGACCGACTGGACGATCCCCGAGCATGGCGAACGACGCGGCTTGCCGCATGTCGAACTGGAGATCCGCCAGGATCTGATCGCCGACAGCGCCGGCCAGCAGCAATGGGTGGCACGACTGGCACGCTTGCTGCCTCCGCTTCTTGCAGCGCTGTAGCTCCGGCACCGGATCATCCGGAACCGTGGTCCACCCACTTGCCGGAAAGAGTCCCATGCTGATCCGCTTTGGCTACGAGATCATCTATCAGTGTCCGCAGCCGACACCGATGATCCTCAATCTGCACGCCCACTACTCGCGGGCTTCCGATCTGGCGCGTCCCGACCATCTCTGCATCGATCCGCCGGTGCCGATCACCATGTATCGCGACAGCTTCGGCAACTGGTGCAGCCGGATCAAGGCACCCGCTGGACGGGTGCGGCTGTTTGCTGATGGCCTGATTCGCGATCACGGCATGCCGGAGCCGGTGCTGCTCGACGCCGTGCAGCATCCGGTCGAATCGCTGCCGGAAGAGACCCTGATCTACCTGCTCGGCAGCCGCTACTGCGAAACCGATCTGTTGACCGATATTGCCTGGAGCCTATTTGGCCAGACGCCACTCGGCTGGCGTCGCGTGCAGGCGGTCTGCGATTTCGTCAATCGCCACATCCGCTTCGGCTACGAGTTCGCGCGACCCACCAAGACCGCCTTCGAGGCCTACATCGAAGGGCGTGGCGTTTGCCGTGACTATGCGCATCTGGCAATCGCCTTCTGCCGTTGCCTGAACATTCCGGCCCGTTACTGCACCGCCTACCTGGGCGACATCGGCGTGCCCAAGGTCGATGCGCCGATGGATTTCGCCGGTTCGATGGAAGTGTTCCTCGGTGGCGCCTGGCACGCCTTCGATCCGCGCAACAACCAGCCACGCATCGGCCGCATCCTGATCGCGCGCGGCCGCGATGCCGCTGACGTCGCGATCACCACGACCTATGGCCCGCACACGCTGGAACTGTTCCGGGTGTGGACCGACGAGGAAGGTTCGAGCGCGCCGATCAGCGCCCCGGCCCCGATCTGAGAGGCGCTCAGCAGACGCTGTCCGTAGGCTGGCCCTGTGTCATAAGTGGCCGTGCCGAAGAGGCTTTCTGGCGCGAATCCGCACATCTTGTGCGACGCCGGTGACTGCTCCAGAGTGCGCGCAGGTACCGGGTCCGAAGGCAGTGGAAACCGGCGCCCAATGTCTAAAAAACCCCTACTTCCGAGGAGAATTCACCATGGGTATTTTCACGCATGTGGTTGTTGGCACCAATGATGTCGAGCGCGGCCGCAAGTTCTATGACGCCGTCCTCGAGACGATGGGCCTGAAGCGCGTCATGAACTTCGACGCGGCGTCGCTGTGGAGTTCCGGCGCAGCGGATTCCGACCTGTTCATGATCACCAAGCCGGGCAACGGCCTGCCGGCGACCTACGCGAACGGCGGCACCATCAGCTTCGCTGCGCCGTCGCGGGCGGCGGTGCACAAGTTCCACGAAATCGCGCTGGCCCACGGCGGCAAGGACGAAGGCGCGCCGGGCCCGCGTTCGTTCACGCCGACGGCATACGCCGCCTACGTGCGCGATCCGGACGGCAACAAGATCTGCTGCTACTGCTTCGCCCCGGCCTGATCCGGAACGCACGCCGCGGCCTTCGCTGACGGCAGCGCCGCAACAAAAAAGGCGGAAGGTCGAGAGACCTTCCGCCTTTTTCGTGGCAGCGCCTGATGCGCTGCGTGCTGCTTCAGATGGCGTCCGGGCCGGTCTCGCCGGTACGGATGCGCAGCACCTGCTCCAGCTCGGCCACGAATACCTTGCCGTCGCCGATCTTGCCGGTATGCGCAGCCTTGGTGATGGCGTCGATCGTGGCGTCGACCAGGTCGTCGCGCACCGCGATCTCGATCTTCAGCTTCGGCAGGAAGTCGACCACGTACTCGGCACCCCGGTACAGCTCGGTATGGCCCTTCTGGCGGCCAAAGCCCTTCACTTCGGTGACGGTGATGCCGGACACCCCGATCGCGGCGAGCGCCTCGCGTACTTCGTCCAGCTTGAACGGCTTGATGACTCCGGTGATCAGCTTCATGTCGGGCTCGGTTTCGCGAAAGAGGCGTGCACGGTAGCGGTCGTCACCGCGTCATACAAGCACGGCGGCCCAAGGCGTGGCCGGGGTTGTGCGGCGGTGGCCAGCCATTTGTGCGTTGTCATGATTGATTGACATTGATACTGTCAACACATGAATGCACCTCTGCAGTTCCCGCCCGATATCTGTCCCGATTCACGGCCGCACGCGGTGGTCATCGGCAGCGGTTTTGGCGGCCTGGCCGCAGCTGTGCGGCTTGGTGCCCGAGGCTATCGGGTGACGGTGCTGGAAAAGCTCGATGCCCCGGGCGGACGGGCCTACGTCTACCGGCAGCAGGGCTACACCTTCGATGCCGGGCCGACCATCGTCACGGCGCCGTTCCTGTTCGAGGAGCTCTGGACCCTGTGCGGCCGACGGCTCGCCGACGATGTCGAACTGCGGCCGATCTCGCCGTTCTACCGGATCCGCTTCGCCGACGGCGACTGCTTCGACTACACCGGCGATGCCGACGCGATGCGGCGCGAGGTGGCGAAGTTTTCGCCCGATGATGTCGCCGGCTACGAGCGCTACATGCAGGCCAGCGAAGCGATCTTCAAGGTCGGCTTCGAGCAGCTTGGCCATCTGCCGTTCAACTCGATCATCGACATGGTCAAGGTGCTGCCGGACCTGATGAAGCTGGCCAGCTACCGGACCGTCTACGGCCTGGTATCGCAGTACGTCCGCGACGAGCGCCTGCGCACCGTGCTCAGCTTCCATCCGCTGCTGGTCGGTGGCAATCCGTTCAGCACTACTTCGGTGTACTGCCTGATCGCCCACCTGGAGCGGAAGTGGGGCGTGCATTTCGCGATGGGCGGCACCGGCCGCCTGGTCACCGGGCTCGTTGATCTGATCGAGGGGCAGGGCAACGTCCTGCGCTGCAACAGCGAAGTGGCCGAGATCCTGGTTGAGGCCGGCAAGGCGGTCGGCGTCAGGCTGGTCGATGGCGAGCGCATCGCCGCCGACATCGTGGTGTCGAATGCCGACGCGGCCTGGACCTACCGGCACCTGCTCCCGGCAGCGGCGCGGCGCCGCTGGAGCAACGGCAAGCTCGAACGCGCGCGCTACTCGATGGGCCTGTTCGTCTGGTACTTCGGCACTCGCCGCCAGTACCCGGAGGTCGAACATCACACGATCATGCTCGGGCCGCGCTACCGGGAACTGCTCGGCGACATCTTCGACCGCAAGGTGCTGGCCGATGACTTCAGCCTGTATCTGCATCGGCCGACCGCCACCGATCCCTCGCTGGCGCCGGCCGGCTGCGACACCTTCTACGTGCTGTCGCCGGTACCACACCTCGGCAGCGGCACCAACTGGTCGACCACTGCCGAGCGCTATCGCCAGGCGATCGAGAAGCTGCTGTCGGCGACCGTGCTGCCAGACCTTGCGCAGCAGATCGTCACCCAGCGGCTGCTGACACCTCAGGATTTCCAGGATCGCCTGAACTCGGTCAACGGAGCGGCATTCAGCCTGGAACCGATCCTGACCCAGAGCGCCTGGTTCCGGCCGCACAACCGCAGCGAGGACGTCGAGCACCTGTATCTGGTCGGTGCCGGCACCCATCCCGGCGCCGGCCTGCCAGGCGTGCTGTCATCGGCCCGCGTGCTCGATGCCGTGGTGCCGGCCGCCACGCATTTCGCCCATGTCTGAGCCCGACCTGGCCGCCACGCCTGCCGCCGATCTCGCCGCCTGCCGCCGCCTGCTGCGGGCCGGTTCGAAGTCGTTCTACGTGGCTTCGCTACTGCTGCCGGTGGCGATCCGCGATCCGGCCTGCGCGCTGTATGCGTTCTGCCGGCTGGCCGATGACGCGGTCGATGTCGACGGCGGCGGCCTGCAGGCCGTGGCGCGGCTGCGCGACCGGCTTGATCGCATCGAGGCTGGCACGCCGCTGGCGATTCCGGCCGATCGTGCGCTGGCCCGCGTCATGGTCAGCCATGCCATTCCTCGGGCCCTGCTCGATGCCCTGATCGAGGGCTTCGAATGGGATTCCACGGCGCGCGTCCACGAGACGCTGGCCGATGTCCATGCCTACGCGGCGCGGGTGGCCGGCACCGTCGGCGCGATGATGGCGCTGCTGATGGGCGTAAGGGCGCCGGAGGCGATCGCCCGCGCCTGCGATCTCGGCACGGCGATGCAGCTGACCAACATTGCCCGCGATGTCGGCGAGGACGCCCGCAACGGCCGCCTCTACCTGCCGCGCAGCTGGCTGCGCGAAGCCGACATTGATCCCGACGCCTGGCTCGCGGCTCCGCGCTTCGATCGCCGTCTGCGGGCGGTCATCGAACGTCTGCTGTGCGAGGCCGACCGGCTGTATGCGCAGGTCGATTCCGGCATCGCCCGGCTGCCGTCGGCCTGCCGGCCCGGCATCACCGCGGCCCGGCTGCTGTACGCCGAAATCGGCCACGAACTGCGCCGCCGGGGCGGCGATTCGATACGCCAGCGCGCCATCGTTCCGGCCGGGCGCAAGCTGGCCTTGCTGATGCAGGCCTACACGCGCGAACCGGACCCGATGGCCGGCGCCGCCGTGGCTGTCATTCCCGAATGCCGCTTCCTGATCGAGGCCGTGGCGCAGGCGCCGCTGCCGCCGCCGATCGCCACCACCGGCGACATGGCGCTGCCGTGGTGGCGTTTCCGGGCGCGGGCGGTCTGGGTGCTGAACCTGTTCGAGCGGCTGGAGCGGGAAGAGCGCCAGACGCAGGCGCGGCGCCGCAGCACGCCGCCCTGGGCTGAAGCCGCCGTCGGCCTGTCGCCGGCGGACGGCGCAGCGGCCAGCGGCGCATGACGGTCGATGGATTCGCCCTGCTCGATCTGGGGCTGGCTTTCGGCGTGCTTCTGGCACTGCTGGTCTGGGAACTGGTGTCGCTGCGCCGCAGCCAGCGTCGCGACCGCAATCGCGCTCGCGACGAGGATTCGCCACACCGCTGACGCGGCGAATCCGCCCGCTGCAACGGTGATGGTCTGCCGCTAGTGGCGTGGATCAGCGCCGCGCCCTCGGCATCCGGAACGGCAGCATCCACTGCACCAGCGGATGCCGGTAGCGATCGAGGTCCAGGCTTTCGTGCACGCCCACCGTGGCCTCGCCGCACAGCGTCGCGGCCAGCGTGGAGCGCGCGTAGAACGGCGTGTCCTCCAGCGTGTCGACGATCGCGGCGTCGCCGCGCGATTGCCGCGCAACGCGCCAGCCGCTGCGCGGCAGTGCCACCGGCGGCGGCGCCGTGAAGCGCTCCGCCTCGCCATGGCGATCGAAGCGCAGGCCCAGTGCTGCCGTGCTGCCGTCGCGGCGTTCGATGTCGTAGAGCAGCGCCGCGCCGCCGTCGCGCAGCGGGCTGCGCGACCAGTGCCAGCGCCGCATGGCGTCCTCGATCGGCGCGTCGCCGTGGTTGCTGTCGAAGTAGGCGTGGCCGGTCCAGCGCAGTGTCGGCGCCTGCAGCAGCACCTCGATGCGGGCGCTGGCGGCAATCGGTCGCCAGCCATGGCCAGGGGCCAGCGTTTCGGTGTGGTGGGCCAACGCCTGCGGTTCCAGCCGCAGGCAGCCGCGAATCGGCGACGGCCAAGGAACCGTGGTCTCGTTCAGCGAGATGGTCAGCCCGTCGCGGTTCCAGTCCAGCGCGCTGTCGCCGATCGCGAGGCTGTCGGCATCGCGGCGCACGCTGCCGCGTCGGCGTTCGGTCATCGCCCAGCGATGCCCCGATGCCCCGTACAGCGCCACGTTGATGGCGCTGTGATCGAGCGGCTCGGGGGGCGGCGCGTGGCGGCGGGCGCGCCGGTAGTACGGCGAAAAGACGCTGCCGATGAAGGCGATCAGCGTCAGCCCGTGCCGGCCGTCATCGCTGAGGGCGTCGACGTACCACCAGCGATAGCCACCGGCCGCGACCGGTGCATCGAACCGAGGTCCGCCAGCAGCCGGCTGGCGGCCAGCCGGCCCGACAGCACGGCCATCGGCACGCCCGGCCCCGGATGGGTACTGCCGCCCGCCAGATACAGCCCCGGCATCCGGCTGCGTGCCCCCGGCCGCTGGAAGGAGGCCATCCAGCCGTGCGAGGCCGGGCCGTACAGCGCTCCGCCAGTCCCCGGAAACAGGCGATGGAAATCGGCCGGCGTGGTGATCACCGTGCGGGCCGGATTCCGTTCCAGCTTGAGGCCGCAGCGTTCCAGCAGCGCGAAGGTCGCGGATTCGCATGTCGTCACACTCTCGGCAGACAGGGACTGTTGATCGCCATCGGGCGGCGCGTTGACCAGGCACAGCAGGCGTTCGCCTTCGGCTGGAACCGGTCCCGCTTGGTCGCCCCGGTCCTGGGCGCAGAGGTAGACGGTCGGCGCCCGGGGCAGTCGGCGATCGACCAGCAGATCGCGGAATTCGGCGCGGTAGTCGTCGGAAAAGAACACGTTGTGATGCGACAGCGGAAAGCCGCTGCTGCGGGCCACGCGGTTCCAGGTCAGCGCCGACAGCGAGCGCCGCGCCGGTTTCAGCGCCTTCACCGCCTGGCGTGCGGGGGCGCCGAACAGGCCGGAGGCGAGGGCAGCCGGATCGGCGTTGACGATCACGGCATCGGCTTCCAGCTGCTCGCCACTGGCCAGGCGGACGCCGGTGGCGCGCCGGCCATCATCGAGAATCGTCGCCACCTCGCTGCCGTAGCGGATCGTCGCGCCGAGCCGCTGGGCAGCATTGGCCAGCGCCTGCGCCAGCTGGTGCAGGCCGCCGCGCACCCGCCAGACGCCGTCCTGCTCGACATGGGCGACCAGCATCAGCGTCGCCGGTGCCGCGAACGGCGAGGAGCCGCAGTAGGTCGCATAACGGCCGAACAGCTGGCGCAGGCGCGGATCGCGGAAATGCTGGCCGAGCGCACGCCACATCGAGGTGAACGGGGCGATGCGCCACAGCTCGCCGAGCCGGTGCAGGCCGATCGCCCGGGTCAGCGCCAGCGGGCTGTCGCAATGGCTGTGAATGAACGGGCCTTCAAGCGTGGCGTGGATGGCGCGTGCGCGGGCGCTGAAGGCGAGGAAGCGGCGGCCTTCGTCCGGCCCGGCGAACGCCGCGATGGCCTCGGCGGAGCGGGCCGGATCGGCGTGCAGATCCAGATGCTGCCGGTCGTCCCAGGCGTGGCGGGCCAGCACGCCGGCGCGCTGCAGGTCGACGGCGGCAGCGAAATCGAGGCCGGCATCGGCGAACAACGCCTCGAATACACCGCGCATCGTCAGCACCGTGGGGCCGGCGTCGAGGCGCAGCCCGCCGATGTCGACCTCGCGCAGCTTGCCGCCGGGGCTTGCCGCCCGCTCCAGCACGGTCACCGCCAGGCCTCGGGCAGCGAGATCGATCGCCGCCGACAGGCCGCCGGCACCGGCGCCGACGATCAGCACCTTGCGCGTCCGGGTCACCGGCTTTGCCGGGGGATCGACCCCGGGGTGTCGCGTTGACGCGACTGTCGGCAATGTCTATTGTGAATTACATAAATCATGTAAATCCAGATTTACATAAAACCAGCCTGATCGAAAGCGGGCGACCCCTTCAGTGCAGCGGCTTCGACGAGGAGATGCGACATGGCGACCGTGACGCGAATCGAGCAGGCCCTGATGTCCGCGCTGGCCAGCACCGAGGCCGGCGGTTGTCCGCCGAAGCTGGCGGCCGCCCTTCGCTATGCAGTGTTTCCCGGCGGCGCGCGGATCCGGCCGCGGCTGTGCCTGGCGGTGGCGATGGCCAATGGCGACGATGATCCGGCGGCTACCAATGCCGCCGCGGTGGCGATCGAACTGCTGCATTGCGCCTCGCTGGTCCATGACGACCTGCCGTGCTTCGACAACGCTGAAACCCGGCGCGGCAAGCTGTCCGTCCACCGGGCGTTCGGCGAGCGGCTGGCGGTGCTGTCCGGCGACGGCCTGATCGTGCTGGCCTTCCAGCACCTGGCCACCGAGCTGGCCGAACGACCGCAGCGGCTGGCGGCGCTGACGCCGATCATCGCCCGCGCCATCAGCGCGCCGGCCGGCATCGTCGCCGGACAGGCCTGGGAATGCGAACCGCTGGCGGTGCTGTCCGACTACCAGCAGGCCAAGACCGGCGCGCTGTTCGCCGGCGCGACGATGGCCGGTGCCGCCGCTGCCGGCTTCGCCGAACCGGGCCAGTGGCGGGCGCTCGGCGAACGGCTCGGCGAAGCCTTCCAGGTTGCCGACGACATCCTCGACGTGGCCGGCAACGCCGAAAAGATCGGCAAGCCGACCGGCCAGGACGCCAGCCTCGGGCGACCGAACGCGGCTCGCGAACTCGGCATGGCCGGTGCGCTGGCGCGGCTGCAGATTCTGGTCGACAGCGCCATGGACGCGATCCCGGACTGCATCGGCGCCGCTGCGCTCAGGGCGGCGATGCGGCTGGAGATGCACAACCTGCTGCCGGTCGAGCTGCGCCGCGCCGCCTGAACGGCGCGCGGCCGCGACCATGTCCACGCTCGGTGCCGATCCCGTGGCCATTGCCTGGCGTGACCGCCTGCAGGCGGCTGCCAATGCGGCGATCGCCAGCCCGCGCTTCCGCCGTTTCGCGGCGCGCTTCCCGCTGACCCGGCCGATTGCCCGGCGCCGAGCCAAGGCGGTGTTCGACCTGGTGTCCGGCTTCGTCTATTCGCAGGTGCTGCTGGCCTGCGTGCGGCTGGACCTGCTGAGCGTTTTGGCCGAAGGGCCGCTGTCGGAGGAAGCGCTGCGCCTGCGTATCGGCCTGCCGGCCGAGGGCCTGCAGCGCTTGATCGATGCGGCGATCGCGCTGCAGCTGCTGGCGCGCTGCCGCGATGGCCGTCTGCAGCTCGGCAGCGTCGGCGCGCCGATTGCCGGCGATCCCGGCATCGCGGCGCTGATCGAGCATCACGCGCTGTTCTATGCCGATCTGCGTGACCCGGTGGCGCTGCTGCGCGACGGCGCCGGCACCGACGGCGAGCTGGCGCGCTACTGGCCGTACTGCGCGAACCGCGCCGGCACCGGCTTCGCGCCGGAGCGGATCGCCGCCTACAGCCAGCTGATGTCGACTTCGCAGAGCCTGATCGCCAGCGAAGTGCTCGATGCCTGGTCGATGCGCCGGCACCGCCGGGTGCTCGATGTCGGCGGCGGCGACGGCACCTTCCTGACCGCCGTGGCGACCCGCTGGCCGCATCTCGATGGCTTTCTGTTCGATCTGCCACCGGTGGCCGAACGAGCCACCGCTCGTTTCGCCGCTCACGGCCTCGGCGCGCGCACGGTGGTGGTCGGCGGCAGCTTCCTGCGTGATCCGCTGCCGCTCGGTGCGGATCTGCTGACCCTGATCCGGGTGCTGCACGACCACGACGATGCTTCGGTGATGACCGTGCTGCGGGCGGCCCGAGCCGCGTTGCCGGCTGATGGCCGGGTGCTGGTGGCCGAACCGATGTCGGCGACGCCGGGCGCGGAATCGGTCGGCGACGCCTATTTCGGCTTCTACCTGCTGGCCATGGGTCGTGGCCGGCCGAGAACGCCGGCACGGATCGGCGAACTGTTGCTGGCCGCCGGCTTCACCCGGCCGCGCCTGATTCCGACAGCGATGCCGATGCAGACCTCGGTGGTGGTTGCCGACGCCGCAGCCCGGTCGTCGTCATGAACACCGGACAGTTATTTTCATCAAAACAGTAAATATAAATTGACAGTTTCAACTGTCAGACTAAACTAACAACAGCAACAGAAGTCCGACCAACGGACTCGACCATCCGCTTGAGCGCACCGGAGGAACGGGCATCGACACCATCGCAGTCGTCTTCGAGCAGCCCGAACGTCTGGCGCTGACGCGCCTGACGCTCGCCGAGCCCTGCGCCGAGGATGTGGTCGTCGATATCTGCTGGAGCGGCATCTCGACCGGCACCGAACGCCTGCTGTGGACCGGCCGGATGCCTGATTTCCCCGGCATGGGCTATCCGCTGGTGCCGGGCTATGAATCGGTGGGCCGGGTGCGGGCCGTCGGCCCGGCGGCGAGCGCGAAAGTGGGCGACCTGGTGTTCGTCCCCGGCGCCCGCTGCTTCGGCGACGTGCGCGGCCTGTTCGGCGGCGCTGCGCAGACCGTGGTGGTGCCGGCCGCCCGGGCGATCGTGGTGGCCGAACATCTCGGCATCGACGCCACGCTGCTGGCGCTGGCGGCGACGGCGCACCACGCGCTGGTCAGCCGGCGTTCCCGTTTGCCGGATCTGATCGTCGGCCACGGCGTGCTCGGCCGCCTGCTGGCGCGCATGACGCTGGCGCTCGGCGGCGCCGCGCCGACGGTCTGGGAAACCAATGCCGATCGCGCCGAGGGCGCCCTCGGTTATCCGGTGGTCGATCCGGCGAGCGATCCGCGCCGCGACTACCAGACCATCTGCGACGTCTCCGGCGATGCCCACCTGCTCGACACGCTGATTTCTCGCCTGGCACCCGGCGGCGAAGTGGTGCTCGCCGGGTTCTACAGCGAGCGTCTGGCGTTCGCGTTTCCGCCGGCGTTCATGCGCGAGGCGCGGATCCGCGTTGCTGCCCAATGGCAGCAGCAGGACCTGATGGCCGCGAAGCAGCTCGCCGAATCCGGCCGCTTGTCGCTGACCCACCTCATCACCCATCGGCAGCCGGCGGCCAGCGCAGACGGCGCCTACCGCACGGCGTTCGGCGATCCCGCCTGCCTGAAGATGATTCTCGACTGGAGCACCCCGCAATGAGCGCACCTGACGATGGCGTGTCCGCCATTCCGCTGAGCCAGCTCACCGATTACCTGCGCCAGGAAGCGGCGAGGGAACCGGATGCGATCCACACCGGCCCGGTGACCAAGGAAACGCAGATCATCGCCATCTACGGCAAGGGCGGCATCGGCAAGAGCTTCACGCTCGCCAACCTGAGCTACATGATGGCGCAGCAGGGCAAGAAGGTCCTGCTGATCGGCTGCGATCCGAAGTCCGATACCACCTCGCTGCTGTTCGGTGGCAAGGCCTGCCCGACGATCATCGAGACCAGCTCGAAGAAAAAGCTGGCCGGCGAGGAAGTGAAAATCGGCGATGTCTGCTTCAAGCGCGACGGCGTCTTCGCGATGGAGCTCGGCGGGCCGGAAGTCGGCCGCGGCTGCGGCGGGCGCGGCATCATCCATGGCTTCGAAACGCTCGAGAAGCTCGGCTTCCACGAGTGGGGTTTCGACTACGTGCTGCTCGATTTCCTCGGCGACGTGGTCTGCGGCGGCTTCGGCCTGCCGATTGCCCGCGACATGTGCCAGAAGGTCATTGTCGTCGGCAGCAACGATCTGCAATCGCTGTACGTCGCCAACAACGTCTGCTCGGCGGTCGAGTACTTCCGCAAGCTCGGCGGCAATGTCGGTGTCGCCGGCATGGTCATCAACCGCGATGACGGCACCGGCGAAGCGGCTGCGTTTGCCGACGCGGTCGGCATTCCGGTGCTGGCGACGATTCCGGCCAACGAGGACATCCGCCGCAAGAGCGCCAACTACGAGATCGTCGGCCGGCCCGGCGGCCAGTGGGGCCCGATGTTCGCCGAGCTCGCCGAGAACGTGCACACCAGCGTTCCGATGCGGCCGACGCCGCTGTCGCAGGACGGCCTGCTCGGCCTGTTCTCGGCGCACTCGACCGGCCGCGACTACGTGCTGACGCCGGCTACCGAATTCGACATGTGCGGCAAGACCGAGGTCGTCAAGACCTCGCTCGAAGTCATCTACGACCACGTCTAGACGGACGCCGCGCGCCATGGCCGACGATGCTCCGACGCTGGACAACCCGCAGGCGCTGGGCAGTGACGGCCTTGGCTGTCATTCCGGCAAGGCCCGGATGACCGAAGCAGCCAAGGCGGCCGGCAAGACCGTGACCCTGGAGCAGTACGCGAAGGATTATCCGAAGGGCCCGCACGACCAGCCGCAGTCGATGTGTCCGGCCTTCGGCTCGCTTCGAGTCGGCCTGCGCATGCGGCGCACGGCAACGGTGCTCAGCGGCTCGGCCTGCTGCGTCTATGGCCTGACCTTCACCAGCCACTTCTACGGGGCGCGGCGCACGGTCGGCTATGTGCCGTTCAACTCGGAAAGCTTGGTCACCGGCAAGCTGTTCGAGGACATCCGCGAAGCGGTCTTCAAGCTCGCCGATCCGTCGTTGTACGACGCCGTGGTGATCATCAATCTCTGCGTGCCGACCGCCAGCGGTGTGCCGCTGCAGATCCTGCCGAAGGAGATCAATGGCGTTCGCGTGATCGGCATCGACGTGCCGGGCTTCGGCGTGCCGACGCACGCAGAAGCCAAGGACGTGCTGGCCGCAGCGATGCTGAAGTACGCGCGCAGCGAAGCCGAAGCCGGCCCGGTCGCCGCACCGCGCGGCGGCGTCAGCGCCAAGCCGACCATCACGCTGCTCGGCGAGATGTTCCCGGCGGATCCGGTGATCATCGGCATGATGCTGGAGCCGATGGGCCTGGCCGCCGGCCCGGTGGTGCCGACGCGCGAATGGCGGGAACTCTATTCGGCCTTGGACTGTGCGGCGGTTGCGGCGATCCATCCGTTCTATACCGCCAGCGTCCGCGAATTCCACGCAGCGGGTCGCAAGGTCGTGGCCTCGGCCCCGGTCGGTCACGACGGCACGGAAAGCTGGCTGCAAGCGATCGGGCAGGCGACCAACGTGTCGCAGTCGATGATTGATGCCGCAAAGAACCGCTTTCTGCCGATCATCAGGTCCGCACTGGCTGCCGCGCCGATCAAGGGCCGGATCACGATGTCCGGCTACGAAGGCTCGGAACTGCTGGTGGCGCGGCTGCTGGTCGAGAGTGGGGCCGATCTGCGCTACGTAGGCACCGCCTGTCCGCAGACGCCGTGGAGCGATCCCGATCGCGACTGGCTGCAAGCCAAGGGCGTGCACGTGCAGTACCGCGCTTCGCTGGAGCAGGACCTTGCTGCGTTTGACGAATTCAAGCCGGATGTCGCCATCGGCACGACACCGGTCGTGCAGTACGCCAAGGAGCGCAAGACACCTGGGCTGTACTTCACCAACCTGATTTCGGCCCGTCCGCTGATGGGCCCGGCGGGTGCTGGCTCGCTGGCGACGGTGATCAATGCCGCGCTCGGCAATCGCGAGCGTTTTCTGGCGATGGATGCCTTCTTCGACGGTGTCGGCCACGGCGACAAGGCCGGCGTCTGGCAGGACCTGCCGAAGCTGCGCCCGGAGTTCCGCGCCAGCTACGCGAAGAAGATGGAAAAGGCCCGCAAGGCGTCCAAGGTCGAGGAGCCGATCTGATGCTCGTCCTCGATCACGATCGTGCCGGTGGCTACTGGGGTGCGGTGTATGTGTTCACCGCGATCAAGGGCCTGCAGGTCGTCATCGACGGGCCCGTCGGTTGCGAGAACCTGCCGGTCACCTCGGTCCTGCATTACACCGATGCGCTGCCTCCGCACGAGCTGCCGATCGTGGTCACCGGCCTGGCCGAAGAACAGCTCGGCCGCGAAGGCACCGAAGGCTCGATGAAGCGGGCGCATGCCGCGCTCGATCCGGATATACCGGCGGTGGTGGTCACCGGCTCGATCGCCGAGATGATCGGTGGCGGCGTGACGCCGGAAGGCACCGGTCTGCTGCGCTTTTTGCCGCGCACCATCGACGAAGACCAGTGGCAGTGCGCCAATCGGTCGATGAACTGGCTGTGGACGCAGTACGGGCTGAAGAAGATTCCCGAGCGCAAGGCGCGCAAGGAAGGCCCAAACGGACCAGACAAGCCGAGAGTCAACATCATTGGCCCCTGCTACGGCACCTTCAACATGCCGAGCGATCTGGCCGAGATCCGGCGGCTGGTCGAAGGCATTGGTGCCGAGGTCAATCTGGCCTTCCCGCTCGGCAGCCATCTGGCCGATGTGCCGAAGCTGATCAACGCCGACGTCAACATCTGCATGTATCGCGAGTTCGGCCGTCTGCTCTGCGAAACGCTCGAACGGCCGTATTTGCAGGCGCCGATCGGACTCCATTCGACGACCAGGTTCCTGCGCAAGCTGGGCGAGCTGCTGGGGCTTGATCCGGAGCCGTTCATCGAGCGCGAGAAGCACACCACGATCAAGCCGATCTGGGATCTGTGGCGTTCGGTGACGCAGGATTTCTACGGCACGGCGAGCTTCGGCATCGTCGCCAACGACACCTACGCCCGCGGCGTGCGCCATTTCCTCGAAGACGAGATGGGCATGCCCTGCAACTTCGCGATCTCGCGGATTGCCGGTGCCAAGACCGACAACGACGCGGTGCGCCAGCTGATTCGCGAGAAGCCGCCGCTGGTGCTCTACGGCAGCTACAACGAACGCATGTACCTGGCCGAATCGGGCGGTGGCGGCATGATGAAGGCCACCTACATTCCAGCCTCGTTCCCGGGCGCGATCATCCGCCGCCATACCGGCACGCCATTCATGGGCTACGCCGGCGCGACCTACCTGATCCAGGAATTCTGCAACGCGCTGTTCGACGCGCTGTTCCACATCCTGCCGCTGGGCACCGACATGGACCGCGTCGAGGCCACGCCGTCGCGGTTGGTCAACGAGCTGCCATGGCTGGATGACGCCAAGGCAGCACTCGACCAGTGGCTGGAACTGCAACCGGTGCTGGTGCGGATCAGCGCGGCCAAGCGCCTGCGCGACCGCGCCGAAGCCGATGCCCGTCGCGCCGGTGAAGACGCGGTGAGCGCGGTGCGGCTGGCGGCATCCCGGAAAGCTCTGACCGAAGGCGCGTCGGCATGAACGCGGCTTCGCCCCCGATATCGCGGCAGCCACCAATGGCCACCGCATGCATCAGCGAAGTGGAGCAATCCGCCTCGGAGATCCCTGCCGCGCGGGTAGCGCGGTAACGGCCGTCAAGGCCTGAGTGGAGGTTCTGGAAATGGCTGAAGAAAGAAGCGGTTCCTTGTCCGGACTCTCGGAGAAGGAAGCGAAGGAGTTTCACGGGGTGTTCATCACCAGCTTCATCCTGTTCACGGCGATTGCGGTGGTTGCGCATTTCCTCGTGTGGAGCTGGAAGCCCTGGGGCTGATTCGCCGCATGGTGGGAATCGTTGATCGGGCGCATGGCCCGGACATCGAATCATCGTTGTTCAAATCGTCATAGGAGGCTTAACCATGTGGAGAATCTGGCTGCTTTTCGACCCGCGCCGTGTGCTGGTCGCGCTGGCCACGTTTCTGTTTGTGCTGGCGATCCTGATTCACTTCATCCTGCTCGGCACGCCGAAGTACAACTGGATCGGTGGTGCTTCGGCGGCGCCGGCCACGACGTCGCAACTGTCGCCGATGCCGGCTGCAACAGGGTCCGCAGGACAGTCGTAACGGCAATGCCTGCAACCGGTGGCGGATGAGACTGGATACGTCCAGCTGATTCCGCCGCCGGAAGCAGCGCTTCAAAAACCCATCTAGCCGACAGACCAGGGGGTCTTCGTCATGGCGATGCTCAGCTTTGAAAGAAAATATCGAGTCCGCGGAGGCACCCTGCTCGGGGGTGATCTGTTCGACTTCTGGGTGGGGCCGTTCTACGTCGGCTTCTTTGGTGTCACCACGGCATTTTTTGCAGCACTCGGCACTGCACTGATCATCTACGGCGCCTCGCTGGGGCCGACGTGGAATATCTGGCAGATCAACATCGCGCCGCCGGATCTGTCGTACGGTCTCGGCATCGCGCCGCTGGCGCAAGGCGGGCTCTGGCAGATCATCACGGTCTGCGCGCTGGGCGCCTTCGTGTCCTGGGCGCTACGGGAAGTGGAGATATGCCGGAAGCTCGGCATGGGCTACCACGTGCCGTTCGCATTCAGCTTCGCGATCCTGGCGTACTTCACCCTGGTGGTGGTGCGGCCGGTGCTGCTCGGTGCCTGGGGCCACGGCTTTCCGTACGGCATCTTGAGTCACCTCGACTGGGTGTCGAACACCGGCTACCAGTATCTGCATTTCCACTACAACCCGGCGCACATGCTGGCGATCACGTTCTTTTTCGCCACCACCCTGGCGCTGTCGCTGCATGGCTCGCTGATCCTGTCGGCCACCAATCCGCGCAAGGGTGAGCCGGTTAAGACCGCCGAGCATGAAAACACGCTGTTCCGCGACATCATCGGCTATTCGATCGGCGCGCTTGGCATCCATCGGCTCGGCCTGTTCCTGGCGCTGAGCGCGGTGTTCTGGAGCGCGGTCTGCATCGTCATCAGCGGCCCGTTCTGGACCCATGGCTGGCCGGAGTGGTGGAGCTGGTGGCTCAATCTTCCGATCTGGGGCTAAGGGGGCAGTCATGGCTGAATACCAAAACATCTTCACCCGCGTGCAGGTGACAGCACCGCCTTATCCGGGTGTGCCGCTGCCGGACGACGGCTCCATTGGCGGCCGCGAAGGCAAGGGCTTCCTGCAGCATCTGATCGGCAAGTTCGGCGATGCCCAGATCGGTCCGATCTATCTGGGCTGGACCGGGCTGACCTCGCTGCTGTTCGGCTTCATCGCCTTCGAGATCATCGGCCTGAACATGCTGGCCTCGGTCGGCTGGAACTGGATCGAGTTCGTCCGTCAGCTGCCGTGGCTGGCACTGGAGCCGCCGCCACCGTCGTACGGCCTGAGCTTTCCGCCGCTGAACCAGGGCGGCTGGTGGCTGATCGCCGGCTTCTTCCTGACTGCCTCGGTGCTGCTCTGGTGGCTGCGCACTTACCAGCGCGCAAAAGCGCACGGCATGGGTCCGCATATCGCCTGGGCCTTCGGTGCGGCGATCTGGCTGTACCTGGTGCTCGGCTTCTTCCGGCCGATCCTGATGGGCAGCTGGGGCGAGGCGGTGCCGTTCGGCATCTTCCCGCATCTGGACTGGACCGCCGCGTTTTCCATTCGCTACGGCAATCTGTTCTACAACCCGTTCCACATGCTGTCGATCGCCTTCCTGTACGGCGCAACGCTGCTGTTCGCCATGCATGCGGCGACCATCCTTGCGGTCAGCCGTTACGGCGGCGAACGCGAACTGGAGCAGATCGTCGATCGCGGTACGGCTTCCGAACGCGCCGCGCTGTTCTGGCGCTGGACGATGGGCTTCAACGCGACGATGGAATCGGTGCATCGCTGGGCCTGGTGGTTCGCGATCCTGTGCCCGATCACCGGCGGCATCGGCATCCTGCTGACCGGCACGGTGGTCGACAACTGGTACCTGTGGGGCATCAAGCACCACATCGTCGCCGCCTATCCGCAGGTCTGGGCTGCGCCGACCGTCGATCCCGCCACGCTGCCTGGAGGCACGCCATGAGCACGATTGCAGGCCGATTGAAATGGCTGGCGGCGCTGGCCCTGGCGGGTGTCGCGGTTGCAGGCTGCGAGCGGCCACCGGTCGATGAAGTGCAGCGCGGCTACCGCGGCACGGCGATGGTGCAGGTCTACAACCCGCGTGTCGTCGCCAAGCAGGCAGCCCTGAATACCGTTCCGGAGCCGCTGGCGGCGGCGCCGGAAGGCGGCCCGGCAGCCGGAACCATCTACCAGAACGTCAAGGTGCTGGGCGGGCTGTCGATCGCCGAGTTCACCCGCACGATGACCGCGATGACCGCCTGGGTGGTGCCGAAGGATGCGGCGCCCACGGAGGCTGGCTGCAACTACTGCCATGTTGGCGGCAACTTCGCCGACGACGGCAAGTACACCAAGGTCGTCGCCCGCAAGATGTTGCAGATGACGCAGAAGATCAACGCCGAATGGAAGCCGCACGTCCAGGGCACCGGCGTCACCTGCTACACCTGCCATCGCGGCAAGGCGGTGCCGGAGTACGTCTGGTTCCAGGATGTCGACAACACCGCTGCCGCCGGCCTGGGCAACCGGGCGGGGCAGAACCGTTCGACGCCGGCGATCAACGGTACCTCTCTGCCATCGGACCCGTTCACGCCGTTCCTGCTCGGTGCCGAGCCGATCCGCTTCACCGGCGCCACGGCCTTGCCGACCGGCAACCGGAAGTCGATCAAGCAGGCCGAGTGGACGTTCGCGCTGATGACCCACATGTCGCAGGGCCTGGGGGTCAACTGCACGTACTGCCACAACAGCCGGGCGTTCAACGACTGGTCGCAGAGTCCGCCGCAGCGCGCGGTGGCCTGGCACGGCATCCGGATGGCGCGTGCGCTGAACAACGAGTTCATGGTGCCGCTGACCGAGGTCTTCCCGGCGCATCGCAAGGGGCCGCTGGGCGACGTCGCCAAGCTGAACTGCGCGACCTGCCATCAGGGGGCCTACAAGCCGCTGTATGGCGCCAGCATGTTGAAGGACTACGTGACGGCGCTGGCTGCTCCGGTTCCGCCGCCGGCAGCCTCGGCGGAAGCGCCGCCGGCCGAGGGCGAGACGCCGGCTGCACCGGCTGAAACCAGTTCCGCAAGCGAGCCGGTCAGCGATGTGCCGGGCTGAGGCTCCGCAGCAACAGCCTGGCGGGTAGCACTGCTTTCCGGGCTGACCTGACCCCCGGTTCCTCGTGGACCGGGGGTTCTTTTTGGGGGCAGCGTGGCTGCATCCATCGTGTGGTCCGCGCTGACCGCTGCTGTCACGAAACTGTCATCCGACCGCCGGTGGCTGACCATCGTCGGCCGACTGTTTAGGCTGCGCAGGGCTTATCGCGCAGGTGCGGGAAATGAACAGGAAGGTCGATACGCAATTGATCGGATTGCGTTGCGAGCATTGCGGCACCATCAAGGCCGCCTTGCTGGGCTGGCTCAAGGAACACGATGAGATGGCCTGCGACTGCGGCCAGCCGATCGTGGTGCGGCCGAACGATCTCGTCGATGCCGTCAAGCGCGCCGACGCCGTGGAGCGACGGGCCCTGTCCTGACCGCGACGCCTGGCCGCCGCCCAGGCAGCCGAAGCCGCAGCGCGTCGAACAGCGGCTCAGATCGTCGGGAACTTGAGCTTCGCCTGTGACAACAGGTCCGGCGCACGGGCCGCGATCGCCCCCCAGAACAGCAGCAGGATGAAGCGTTCGGCTTCGCGCTTGATCTCCGCCTGGCGCGACGGCTGCTCGAGGTAATCCATCGAGAAGAACACCATCTGGCGCACGATCACCCGCGCCACGGCCAGCAGTTCCTCATGGGACACCGCTGGCAGCATCAGCACGCCGAGCAGGTCTTCGGTCATGTCGACGGCGATGCCGTCGAGCAGCTCCTGCATCGCGCGGCGCATCACCGCGCTGGTGCCGTGCAGTTCGCGGATGCCGACCGTATAGGCCTCGCGATGGTCCATGACGAAGTCGAGCACCAGGCCGACCGATTCGCGGGCCAGCGCCTGCGCCTGGGCCAGGCCTTCCGCCGGATTCGAGAAGTCCGACAGCTTGAAGCCCTTCTTGGCTGGTCGCATCCGCGCCTCGCGCAAGCCGGCGCGCAGTTCGCTGCCCAGCTCGTCGAGCATCGCCACGCCAAGATCGTCGAAATCCTTGAAATGGCGATAGAAGGTGTTCGGGTTCAGCCCGGCGTGGCGGGCGACTTCGCGCAGGCCCAGGGACGCCAGGCTGCGCGTGGTCGCGGCCAGTTCGAGTGCGGCTTCCATCAGCTTCTGGCGACCGCTCGTCGAGCGTTCGACGGGCTTGTCACCGTCCCCTCGACCGCCTGAATTCTTCGCCATATCAGATCGTTATCTCGATGCCATCAAATAATGTCACAGATCTTGTTGACGGCTTTGTCTACAGTCGTCTACTGTTCCGGTAGACGATTGTATACCCGTTGAAGACCCATCTTCCGGGCGTCCAGACAACACGGGATTCGTCATCCCCGAGGAGATCGAAGATGAGCAGCCAGTCGAAGCAGAAGCCCGCCCGCAACGCCAAATCGAAGTCGGTGATGCCGGTCCGCCGTGACGCCCAGTTTCCGCTGCCGGCGGATCGCGCGCACGACTGGGTGGGCGATGGCAGCGTGCAGTTCACGCACCTGATGAACACCATGTCGCTGGTGATTCCGGTCGGCGAGCGCTTCTTCATCGATGCCGTCCGCCACTACCGTGACCAGATCACCGATCCGGAGTTGAAGAAGGCGGCCACCGCCTTCATCGGCCAGGAAGCGATGCACGGCCGCGAGCACGACGAGTACAACGCCCGCGTCATCGAGCGTCTGCCGTCGGCCGCCGTGTTCGAGAAGCGGGTCAAGGCGCTGCTCGACGCGTTCCAGACCTACACGCCGCCGGCGATGCGCCTGTCGGGCACCATCGCGCTCGAACATCTGACCGCGATCATGGCCGACGGCCTGCTGCGCGAGCCCCGGGTCAGCGAAAACGCCGAGCGCGGCTACAGCGCGCTGTGGCGCTGGCATGCGCTGGAAGAAACCGAGCACAAGGGCGTCGCCTATGACGTCTGGGAAGCCACCCAGGGCAAGGGCGCGCAGGCCTACGTGGTGCGTGCCTTCGGCCTGGTGCTGGCCACGGCAGTGTTCTGGGCGATGGTGACGCCGCACTTCCTGAACTTCGTTCGTCAGGAAGGCAAGCTCACCGAACGCAAGGGCTGGCAGTCGTTCTACCGGCTGGCCTTCGGCGAAGTCGGCTTCCTGCGCAAGATGGTCCGCCCGTGGTTCGACTACTTCCGCCCGGACTTCCATCCCTGGGATGACGACAACAGCCATTTCCTGGCCGAAGTCGAGCAGTTCACCGAGGCCTTCCGGTCGCCGCGCGCGGCGTATCTGAAAGCGGCCTGAGCCGACCGTCGCCGGGCATCAAGGCCCGGCGACAACCCTTCCGATGCCTTCCCGCCGGGCTGCCTGACAGCCCGCCAGGATGGCTGCGTCCGCCATTCATCACCCGAAGAGCGCCATGGCCAGAAACAAGATCACCCGTGATGCCGCCGCCATCGTCACCGGCGCCGGCAGTGGCATCGGCCGCGCCTTCGCGCTGGAACTGGCGCGTCGCGGCGGCCGCGTGGTCTGCGCCGACATCAACCTCGCGGCCGCCAGGGAGACCGTGAAGCGGGTCGAGGAACTCGGAGCAACCGGCACGGCGCTGCGCTGCGATGTCTCGAAGATCGAAGAGGTCGAAGCGCTGGCAGCCAAGGCCGAAGCCTGGTTCCAGGGGCCGCCGACCGTCGTCATCAACAACGCCGGCGTCGGTGCCGGCGGCAAGCCGGTCGGCGTCACCTCGATGGACGACTGGAACTGGGTGCTCGGCGTCAACCTGTGGGGCGTGATCCACGGCTGCCACGTGTTCGCGCCGGCGCTTCGTGCAGCCGGACGCGGCGGCATCATCAATGTCGGCTCCACGGCCAGCTTTGCCGCTGCGCCGATGATGGGGCCGTACAACGTGTCGAAGGCCGCCGTGCTGGCGCTCAGCGAAACCATGGCCGCCGAACTGCAGGGCAGCGGCATTCACATCACCGCGCTGTGCCCGACCTTCGTCAAGACCAACATCGTCAAGGACGGCCGCATCGATGCCGGCACTTCCGGCTTCGCCGAGAAAGTCATGCGCTGGACCGGCATCGAGGCCGACGGTGTCGCCAGGCAGACCCTCGACGCGCTCGATCGCAACCAGCTCTACGTGCTGCCGCAGCTGGAAGCGCGGGCCATCTGGCGCATGAAGCGCCTGGCGCCATCGCTCTATGCCCGCGGTGCCGGCGTGCTCAATCGCTTGATGACCGCCAAGGCCTGATCCCGAATTCCGCCTGACCGCATTCAATCCAAAAGCTGGAGGAGGCTCCGATGCAACTCGATACCGTGAAGATGCTGGCCAAGATCAAGAACACCCAATGGGCGCTGGCCGACATCGACTGGGATGCGCCGGGCGCGGAGCTGGTCACCGGTGATCCGGAGCTGTACGCCAAGCTCAAGGTGTTCATGGCCGACCTGATGTGGATCGAGCATGTCGGCGCACGCGCCTTCGCGGCAATGGCCAAGAAGGCGCCGGACGACACGCTGGCCGAGATCTACCGCTACTTCCACGCCGAGGAGCAGCGCCACGCCAATGTCGAGATGGCGCTGATGAAGCGCTGGGGCATGCTTGAAGGCGATGCCGACAACCCGATCCTGCCGGAGCCGAACATCAACCTGCGGCTGGTCATCGACTGGCTCGACACCTACAGCGACGAGATGCCGCTGGAAGTGCTCGGCTCGGTGATCCCGAGCCTGGAGATCGCCCTCGACGGCGCGCTGTGCAAGTTCCTGCTCGACACCGTGCAGGACCCGGTCTGCCACGCCGCGTTCGAAAAGATCAACGAAGACGAAGCGCGCCACCTCGGCATCGGCTTCCACGTGCTCGAAGTGATGGGCCACGGCAAGCTGCACCAGCTGCTGGTCAAGGCCGCCGGCAACCTGCTGAACCCGAAGCTGATCATCGGCATCGCCGCCTACCTGCCGCTGCTCAACCGCATGCGCGACAACCTGGTGAAGCTGGGCCTGAAGGAAGAGCGCCTGTACGAAGCGATGAACAAGTACAAGCGCATCGGCGGCCGCACCGAGCAGGGCCGGCGCAATCCCTGGTTCCAGATCATCAGCCACCAGAGCGCGATGGTCGTCGACCGCAAGTCGCTGTACCACGTGCCGGTCGATGCGCTGGTGCGCCTGACCGACCACTACCCGCGCCGCTGGCTGAAGGCCACGCCGACCTGGGTCAAGGGTTTGACCTGGAAGACGGCGGCCTGATTTCGCGCCGCCTGCTTCAAAGCAACGTCAACCGTTAAACGCAAAGGCGCAAAGAACGGCAAAGAGGAGGACGCAAAGGAAAAAGAAAGGAAATCAACGAAGAAACGCCCGAGAGCGGCAATTCCAGCTTCGCCTCGTTCTTCACGATTTTCTTTCCTTGCGTCCTTTCTTTTCCCTTCGCGCCTTTGCGTTGAATTTTTGATTCCGCTTTTTTTGACTCACGTCACCCGCACCCGCAGGAAATCGCCATGACCCAGTACTTCGACAAAGCCCCCACCGCCGGCCGCCGTTCGCGCAAGTCGGCCGATCCCGCTGCCGTCAAGGTGGTCGAGGTGCTGATCGTCGGCGCCGGCTTCGCCGGGCTCGGCAGCGCGATCCAGCTGCGCCGTGCCGGCATCACCGACATCGCCATCGTCGAACGCGGCAGCGAAGTCGGTGGCACCTGGCGTGACAACCAGTATCCGGGCGCGGCCTGCGACATCCCGTCGAACCTCTACTCGTTCTCGTTCGCGCAGAACCCGGGCTGGAGCCGCGGCTACTCGGGAAGCCGGGAAATCCTCGAGTACATCAAGGGCCTGGCACGCGACCATGATCTGCTGCCGCTGATCCGCTTCCAGCACAACGTCGAAGCGCTGGATTTCGATGGCGGCGAGGGCATCTGGACGGTCACCCTGAGCGGCCGCGAGCCGATCAAGGCGCGCTCGGTGGTCATGGCCCAGGGGCCGCTGTCGAACGCCGGCTTCCCGAACATGCGCGGCATCGAAAGCTTCCAGGGCAAGAAGATCCACAGCGCCCGCTGGGACCATTCGTATGACTTCGCCGGCAAGCGGGTGGCCGTGATCGGCACCGGTGCCAGCGCGGTGCAGATCATTCCGGAACTGGTCAAGGTGGCCGACAAGGTCAAGGTCTTCCAGCGCACGCCGGGCTGGGTGCTGCCGCGCTTCGATTTCCAGTCACCGGACTGGGCCAAGACGCTGTTCGCCAAGCTGCCGGTGTCGCAGACCGCGGTGCGCGAAGCGATGTACTGGATCCACGAGTCGATGGCCTTGGGGATGATCTGGAACACGCCGATGACGCGGGCGCTGGAACTGCTCGGCAACCGCTTCCGCGAGATGCAGGTCAAGGACGCCTGGCTGCGCCGTCAGCTGACGCCGGATTTCAAGATCGGCTGCAAGCGCGTGCTGATGACCAATGACTACTACCCGGCGCTGCAGCAGCCGAACTGCGAGCTGATCTCCTGGCCGATCGCCAGCATTTCGGAGAAGGGCATCCGCAGCGTCGAAGGCCTGGAGCATCAGGTCGACTGCATCGTCTTCGCCACCGGCTTCGAGGTGTCCAAGAACGGCACGCCGTTCCCGGTGCACGGCCTTGGCGGCCGCGACCTGAACGCCGAGTGGTCGGGTGGGGCGCAGGCCTACAAGAGCGTGCAGGTGTCCGGCTATCCGAATCTGTACTTCACCTTCGGTCCGAATTCGGGCCCCGGTCACAACTCGGCACTGGTCTACATGGAATCGCAGATCGACTACATCGTCCGCGCGATCGGCAAGCGGGCCACCGGCGAGTTCAAGTACATCGATGTCCGCGCCGACGCCCAGAAGGCGTTCAACACCGACATCCAGAAGCGGCTCGCGAAGACCAACTGGAACTCCGGCTGCAAGAGCTGGTACCTGTCGGCCGACGGCTTCAACTCGACGATGTTCCCGGGCTTCGCGACCCAGTTCGCGCGCCAGATGGCCGACTTCCGCGAGCGCGACTACCGGCTGGTCTGAGCCACGCGGAACGGGGACGGCTGCCTGCGCTAAGCTTTTGCAGTCGTCCCACGCCCCACGAGTCAACCACATGAGTCTTTCGCTGCGCGACCAGCTGCTGCAGGCGGGTCTGATCACCAAGAAGCAGGCCGAGAAGGCGAAAGCCGAAACCGGCAAGGCCAAGCCGCGCGGACAGCACAACAATGGCCGGCCGGTGACCGCTCCGGCCCCGAATGCCGAAGCGCTGAAGGCCGCCGAAGCGGCGCGCCAGGCCAAGGCCGCGAAGGATCGCGAGCTGATGGAAAAGGCCAGGGAAAAGCAGGCCCTGAAGGCGAAGTACGCCGAGATCAAGCAACTGGTCGAAGCCAACAAGCTGCCGCCGGCCAGTGGCGACATGCTCTACAACTTCACCGATCGCAAGAACAACATCCGCCGCATCCCGGTGACCCCGGAACTGCGCACCCAGATCATCGACGGCCGCCTGGCGATCGCCCGCTGCGAAGGCCGCTACTACCTGGTGCCGGCGGTGGTCGGCGACAAGATCCGCGAGCGCGACCCCAATGCCGTCGCCACCATCAACCGCGAGCCCGAGAAGGTCGACGAGAACGATCCGTACAAGGACTACAAGGTGCCGGACGACCTGATCTGGTGATCGTCGCTGCTGCTGTCGATCCGGCTGCCGCGTTCGTGGCTCTGGATCCCGGCTTTCGCCGGGATGACGGTGAAGGCAAGGCGCATCCAATCAGGCTGTCATACCGGCGGAAGCCGGTATCCAGGGACCGCGCCAGATGCGGCAACGCGTCATAGCGCCAAGTCGGCGCAGCGCCGAATGAAGCTCAGAACAGCCCGCTGATATTGCCGTCGTTGACGTCGATCACTTCCGCCGCCGGCCGTGCCGGCAGGCCCGGCATGGCCATGATCTCGCCGCGTTGGGGGCGAGGCACTGCGTTGCCGGCCCTGGATCCCGGCTTTTGCCGGGATGACGGTGAGGGCAAGGCGCATCCAATCAGGCTGTCATACAGGCGAAAGCCGGTATCCAGGGGCCGCGCCAGATGCGGCAGCGCGTCGTAGCGCTAACTTGGCGCAGCGTCGAATGAAGCTCAGAACAGCCCGCTGATATTGCCGCCGTCGTCGACGTCGATCACTTCCCCGCCGGCCGCGCCGGTAGCCCCGGCATGGCCATGATCTCGTCGCCTTTGGGGCGAGGCACTGCGTTGCCGGCCCTGGATCCCGGCTTTTGCCGGAATGACGGTGAAGGCCAGGCGCATCCAATCAGGCTGTCATACCGGCGGAAGCCGGTATCCAGGGGCAGAGGCAGACTCGGCACGGCGTCGTAGCGCCAACTTGGCGCAGCGCCGGATGAAGCTCAGAACAGCCCGCTGATATTGCCGTCGTCGTCGACGTCGATCACTTCCGCCGCCGGCCGCGCCGGCAGGCCCGGCATGGTCATGATCTCGCCGCAGATGGCGACGATGAAGCCCGCACCCGCCGACAGTCGCACCTCGCGCACCGGCAGCCAGTGGCCGCCCGGCGCGCCTTTCAGGCTCGGATCGGTCGAGAACGAATACTGGGTCTTGGCGATGCAGACCGGGAAATGGCCGTAGCCAGCTTCGGCCCAGTCCTTGAGCTGCTTCGTCACCTTGGCTTCGGCGTTGACGCCAGCCGCGCCATAGACCCGAGTCGCCACCGCTTCGATCTTGGCCAGCAGCGGCAGCGCGTCGTCATAGACCGGGGTCGCACCCGGCGTGGCGTTGGCTTCGCAGAGATCGACCACCACCCGCGCCAGCGCTTCGGCGCCGGCCGCACCTTCCGCCCAGTGGCGGGCCTCGACACAGGTCACGCCCATCGTTGCGCAGGCCCCGCGGATCACCGCCAGTTCGGCCGGCGTGTCGGCGGTGAAGTGATTGATCGATACCACGCAGGGCAGGCCGTAGACCTCGCGGACGTTCTCGACGTGTTTCTGCAGGTTGGCGAGGCCGGCGCGCACCGCGTTG
Organism: Gammaproteobacteria bacterium; assembly: GCA_026398815.1. Lineage (GTDB taxonomy): Bacteria > Pseudomonadota > Gammaproteobacteria > Nevskiales > Nevskiaceae > Nevskia. The sequence continues at coordinate 170,395 of JAPLSA010000008.1, read as the reverse complement.
ACGTTCTCGCGGCCCATGTCCGGCATCGCGACGCCACCGTGGAACTTGATCGCCCGCACGGTGGCGACGATCACCGCGCAGGCCGGCTTCAGGCCCGCCTGCCGGCACTTGATGTCGATGAACTTCTCCGCACCCAGGTCGGCGCCGAAGCCGGCCTCGGTGACCACGTAATCGCCGAGCTTCAGCGCGGTCCGGGTGGCGATCACCGAATTGCAGCCGTGGGCGATGTTGGCGAACGGGCCGCCGTGGATGATCGCCGGGTTGCCGGCCAGGGTCTGGACCAGGTTCGGCTTGATCGCGTCCTTCAGCAGCGCGGCCATCGCGCCGTCGCACTTCAGGTCCTTCGCGGTAATTGGTGCGCCGTCGCGGGTCGAGGCGACGACGATGCGGCCAAGCCGGGCCTTGAGATCCGCCAGCGACGTGGCCAGACACAGGATCGCCATCACCTCGGAGGCGACCACGATGTTGAAGCCGTCCTCGCGCGGATAGCCGTTGGCCGGCCCGCCGAGCGAGACGACGATGTCGCGCAGTGCGCGGTCGTTCATGTCGACGACGCGCTTCCAGGTGATGCGCCGGACATCGATCCCCAGCGCGTTGCCGTGGTGGATGTGGTTGTCGAGCATCGCCGCCAGCAGGTTGTTGGCCAGCGCGATGGCGTGGAAATCGCCGGTGAAGTGGAGGTTGATGTCCTCCATCGGCAGTACCTGGCTCTGGCCGCCGCCGGTGGCGCCGCCCTTCATGCCGAAGCAGGGGCCGAGCGAGGGTTCGCGCACGCAGGTGATCGCGCGCTTGCCGATGCGGTTCAGCGCATCGCCCAAGCCGACCGTGGTGGTGGTCTTGCCTTCTCCGGGCGGCGTCGGCGTGATCGCGGTGACCAGCACCAGATGGCCGTCCGGCCGGTCGCGCAGGCCGGCGATGTAGTCCAGCGACAGCTTGGCCTTGTAGTGGCCGTACGGCTCCATCGCTTCGGCGGGAATGCCGAGCCGCTGCTGAATCAGCGGAATGATCGGTGTCAGCCGGGCGGCGCGGGCAATCTCGATATCGCTGGACATGGGGATCGGCGAAGTGGGCGCGCGAAGCAGCGCGGAACGGCCTGGATCATACGGCGGGCGGTTGCAGCACCGGCAGGTCAGTGCGCGGCGTCGCTGCGCTTGCCTAGCTTGCCGGCCACGGTCACCACGGCCAGCGCCAGCGCGCCGGCCAGCACGCCGACCAGGCCGTTGGTGGCCATGCCGGCGATCGAGGCCAGCACTCCGCCGAGGCCTTCGTACAGGTGATGCAGCGCGTCCTCGCCGCCGGGAATACCGTGCACCAGGATGCCGCCGCCGACTAGGAACATCGCCGCCGTGCCGAGCACCGACAGCGCCTTCATCAGCTTCGGCGCCGCCAGCACCAGGCCGCGACCGATCGCGCGCAGCGCGCTGCTGCCGCGCCGGCTCAGGTACAGGCCGGCGTCGTCGAGCTTGACGATGCCGCCGACCAGCCCGTAGACGCCCACGGTCATGATCACCGCGATGCCGGCCAGCACCGCCAGCTGCTCGGTCAGCGTGGCGGTGGCGACAGTGCCAAGGCTGATGACGATGATCTCCGCCGACAGCACGAAATCGGTGCGGATCGCGCCCTTGATCTTGTCGCGCTCGTAGGCGACGACATCGACCGCCGGATCGGCCAGCGCCTTGACCCGCGCTTCGCGGTGAGCCTCGTCGTCCTCGGCCGGATGCAGCCAGGCGTGTGCCAGCTTCTCCACACCCTCGAAGCACAGGTACAGGCCGCCGAGCATCAGCAGCGGCTTGACCAGCACCGGCGCGATGGCGCTGATCGCCAGCGCCGACGGCACCAGGATCAGCTTGTTGACGAACGAACCCTTGGCCACCGCCCAGACCACCGGCAGCTCGCGTTCGGCGGCCACGCCGCTGACCTGCTGGGCGTTCAGCGCCAGATCGTCGCCGAGCACGCCTGCGGTCTTCTGCGCAGCCACCTTGGTCATCACCGAGATATCGTCGAGCAGGGTCGCGATGTCGTCGATCAGCATGAAAAGGCTGGAACCGGCCACGGATGACACCTCGGCGAAGGAGAGCGGCAGTATGCCGAACGGCAGCCGGCGCCGGCGGTCGTTACCGAACTTCACCCGCTGATGGCTTGCCCCTGGTGCCTCCGCTCAAGCAAGGTAGCGGCTGACCCGGGTTTCCGGCCGGCGCTTGAACGCAGGTCGCCGTCGCGCAGTCCACGACGGCTGCGGCAGATGCCCCGGCGGCGGGCGAAAGCCGCCTTTTCCTTCTGTTGATCTGGAGCAACACAGCATGCGCAACGGTGTCGCGTTCGCGCTCGGTCTTGGCGTGATCGCCGTACTCGGGTGGTGGATCTTGGGACGGACGCCGTCCGGTGAAGGCCGGTCCGGCCCGGCGATCGCGGCCGAGACGGCGGCGCCCGGCGGTCCGGCCGGGCGCCGCGGCCGTCGTGGCGGCCCCGGCGATTTCGACGGTCCGGTGCCGGTCGCGATCGGCGCCGTGGCGCGCCGCGACGTGCCGATCTTCCTCGATGGCCTCGGCACCGTGCAGGCCTTCAACACCGTCACCGTGCGGCCGCAGGTCAGCGGCCAGCTGGTGTCGGTGGCATTCGAGGAAGGCCAGGAAGTGAAGAAGGGCGAGCTGCTGGCGCAGATCGATCCGCGCAGCTTCGATGCCCAGCTGCAGCAGGCGCTGGCCCAGAAAGGGCAGGCCGAAGCGCAGCTGAACACCGCCCGGCGCGACCTGCAGCGCTTCCGCGAGCTGGTCGGCGATGGTTATGTATCGAAGCAGCAGCTCGATACCCAGGCGCAGACCGTCGCCCAGCTGGAAGCCGGCGTGAAGGCCAGCGAGGCCGCGGTGCAGAACGCGCGCATTTCCCAGGGCTTTGCGCGGGTCACCGCGCCGATCAGCGGCATCACCGGCCTGCGGCTGGTCGACGTCGGCAATCTGGTCGATGCCGGCACCAGCGGCGGGCTGGTGGTGGTCACCCAGATCCGGCCGATCTCGGTGCTGTTCACCTTGCCCGAGCAGAGCCTCGGCGACATCCGCGCCGCCGGCGGCCAGGGCCTCGAGGTGCTGGCCTACGATCGCGACAACGCCCGCAAGCTGGCCAAGGGCGAGCTGACCGTGATCGACAATCAGATCGACCAGAGCACCGGCACCATCCGCCTGAAGGCGACCTTCGCCAACGACGACAAGGCGCTGTGGCCAGGTCAGTTCGTCAACATGCGGCTGCTGGTGCGCACCGAGGCCGACGGCCTGGTGATTCCGGCCAATGCCGTGCAGCGCGGGCCGGACGGCGATTTCGTCTACGTGGTCGGCCAGGACAGCCAAGGGCAGCCGGTCGCCGAGAAGCGCGACATCACCGTTGCCCGCAGCGAAGCCGGCACGGCGCTGATCGCCAGCGGCCTGAAGAACGGCGAGCGCATCGTCACCGACGGCCAGTACCGGCTGCAGCCGGGCGCGAAGATCCGCGAAACCCGCGACGAGCCAGTGGCGGCGGACGCGCCGCCGCAGCGCAAGTGAGCCGCTGGCGCACAGGCCCAGGTGGCGGGCGCTCGCCGGGCGCACTGCGTGGCCGGCCTGAGGCGCGCCGGTCATGAGCGTGTCCGAACCGTTCATTGCCCGGCCGATCGCGACCACGCTGCTGATGATCGCGGTGCTGCTGCTCGGCGTGCTGGGCTACCGCAGCCTGCCGATCTCGGCGTTGCCGAATGTCGATTTCCCGACTATCCAGGTGACGACGCAATTGCCGGGCGCCAGCCCGCAGGTCATGGAATCGCTGGTGACCACGCCGCTGGAGCGGCAGTTCGGCACCATCGCCGGCCTGTCGTCGCTGAACTCCGATTCCTCCTACGGGCTGTCGACGATCACCCTGCAGTTCGTGCTCGATCGCGACATCGACAACGCCGCGCAGGACGTGCAGGCGGCGATCAATGCTGCACGCGGCACGCTTCCGGCCGACCTGCCGTATCCGCCGGTCTACAACAAGGTGAACCCGGCCGACGCGCCGATCCTGCAACTGGCGATCAGCTCCGACGTGCTGCCGCAGAACCAAGTCGCCGATCTCGCCGATTCGGTGCTGGCGCAGAAGCTGTCGCAGGTGTCCGGCGTCGGGCTGGTGTCGATCCAGGGCAACCAGCGGCCGGCCGTGCGCATCCAAGCCAACCCGACCGCGCTGGCCGGGCTGCAACTGGGCCTGGAGGACATCCGAAGCGCGCTGCGCGCTGCCAACGTCAACGCGCCCAAAGGCACCTTCGACGGCCCGAAGCAGAGCTTCACGATCGGCTCGAATGACCAGATCGTTTCGGCCGACGAATACAAGCCGGTGATCATCGCCTACCGCAACGGCGCGCCGGTGCGGCTGTCGGATGTCGCAGAGGTCCTCGAAGGGGTCGAGAACGAGCAGTTGGCAGCGTGGGTGAGCTCGACCGGCTTCGCGAGCACTGCTCGCGGGTCGAGCGAACGCCCGAGCGGCGGAGCCGATCGGGCCGGCGTCTCCGGACCAGGCGACACCACGAGCCATGCAAACGGTCCGCTTTCGACGCCCGACCAACAAGGCCGCTCACGCCCGGCCGTCCTCGTCGACGTCCGCCGCCAGCCCGGCGCCAACATCATCCAGACCGTCGAGCGCATCCAGGCGCTGCTGCCGCAGCTGACCGTCAGCTTCCCGGCCTCGGTCAAGGTCACGGTGCTGGCCGATCGCACCGAAACCATCCGCGCCTCGGTGCACGACGTGCAGTTCACGATGCTGCTGACCATCGCGCTGGTGGTGATGGTGATCTTCGTGTTCCTGCGCAAGTTGTGGGCGACGGTCATTCCCAGCGTGGCGTTGCCGATGTCGATCATCGGCACCTTCGGCGTGATGGCGCTGTGCGGCTTTTCGCTCGACAACCTGAGCCTGATGGCGCTGACCATCGCCACCGGCTTCGTCGTCGACGATGCCATCGTGATGATCGAGAACATCGTCCGCTATATCGAGCACGGCGACGATCCCGAAACCGCCGCGCGCAAGGGTGCGAAGCAGATCGGCTTCACCGTGGTGTCGCTGACCGTGAGCCTGATCGCGGTATTCATCCCGCTGCTGTTCATGAGCGGCGTCATCGGCCGGCTGTTCCGCGACTTCGCGCTGGTGCTGACCATCGCGGTGACGATCTCGGCGCTGGTATCGCTGACCCTGACGCCGATGATGTGCGCCAAGCTGCTGAAGGCCGATCGGCCAGACGACCGGCACGGCGCGCTGTTCGACTGGACTGAACGGCAGTTCGCGCGCCTGCTCGCCGGCTACGAGCGGTCCCTGCGCTGGGTGATGGCGCGGCCGAAGCAGACGCTGACCGTGTTCGGCCTGACCTTGGTCGCGACCGGCCTGCTGTTCGTTGCCATCCCCAAGGGCCTGCTGCCGCAGCAGGACACCGGCGTGATCGTCGGCGTGGCCGAAGCGGAGGCCAGCATCTCGTTCCCGGCGATGAAGGCCCGCACGATGGCGCTCAGCGAAGCGGTGCGCCAGGACCCGGACGTGGCCAGTGTCGCCGCCTTCGTCGGCAGCGGCAGCATCAACCCGACGCTCAACACCGGCCGCCTGAACATCGTGCTGAAGCCCAGAGGCGAGCGTTCGGCCTCGGCAGATCAGGTGATCGAACGGCTCAAGCAGCGCGCGGCAGCAGTGGAGGGCATCAGCCTGTTCATGCAGCCGGTGCAGGATCTGCAGATCGACAGCCGCGTCGCCCGCACCCAGTACCAGTACGGGCTGCGCAGTCTCGATGCCAGCGAGCTGGCCGAATGGACGCCGAAGCTGATCGCCGCGCTGAAGGCACGGCCGGAGCTGGCCGATGTCACCACCGAGCAGCAGACCGACGGCCTGTACCTGAAGCTGGACATCCAGCGCGATCGCGCCTCGCGGCTCGGCGTACCGGTGCAGGCCATCGACGACGCGCTGTACGACGCCTTCGGCCAGCGTCAGGTCACCACCATCTTCACGCAGGTGACCCAGTACCGCGTGGTGCTGGAAGTGCCGCCGGCGTTCCGCAAGCGGCCCGATGCGCTCGACCAGCTGTACGTGAAGTCGAACTCGGGCGCGCTGGTGCCGCTGTCGGCGGTGGCCACCGCCACCACCACGCGCGGCCCGCTGGTGCTGAGCCACGAAGGCCAGCTGCCGGCGGCGACCTTGTCGTTCAACCTTGCACCCGGCATGAGCCTGAGCGATGCGCTGCCGGCGATTGCCGCCGCCGAGGCCGAGATCGGCCTGCCGGTGTCGGTGCAGCGCAGCTTCTCCGGCACCGCCGCCGAGTTCCAGACCTCGCTGGCCAGCATGCCGTGGCTGATCCTCGCGGCGATCGTGGTGATCTACATCGTGCTCGGCGTGCTCTACGAGAGCTACATCCACCCGCTGACCATCCTGTCGACCCTGCCGTCGGCCGGCGTCGGCGCGCTGCTGGCGCTGCTGCTGACGCGGCAGGATTTCTCGGTGGTGGCGCTGATCGGCGTGGTGCTCTTGATCGGCATCGTCAAGAAGAACGCGATCATGATGATCGACTTCGCGTTGGAGGCCGAACGCGATCACGGCCGGTCGCCGTCTGACGCGATCTTCGAAGCTGCACTGCTGCGCTTCCGGCCGATCATGATGACGACGATGGCGGCCCTGCTCGGCGCGCTGCCGCTGGCGCTGGAATCCGGTGCCGGCTCCGAGCTGCGCAACCCGATGGGCATCGCCATCGTCGGCGGCCTGATCCTGAGCCAGATGCTGACCTTGTACACCACGCCGGTGATTTATCTGGCGATGGACCGGCTGGCCCGACGCTTCCGCGCGGAAGCCACGCCGGCAACGGCATGAGCCTCAGCAGTCCGTTCATCAAACGCCCGATCGGCACCTCGCTGCTGGCGATCGGTCTGTTCCTGATCGGCCTGCTGGCTTACTTCCGGCTGCCGGTGGCGCCGCTGCCGCAGGTGGAGTTCCCGATCATCTTCGTGTCGGCACAGCAGCCGGGCGCGTCGCCGGAGACGATGGCGCAGACCGTTGCCGCGCCGCTGGAGCGGCGGCTCGGCCAGATTCCCGGCGTCAACGAGATGACCTCGTCGAGCGCGCAGGGCAGCGCCACCGTGGTGCTGCAGTTCGAGCTGTCGCGCGACATCGATGGCGCGGCGCGCGACGTGCAGGCGGCCATCAATGCCTCGCTGGCCGATCTTCCGGCCGGGCTGCCGACGCCGCCGACCTGGCGCAAGGCCAACCCCAATGACGCGCCGATCCTGATCCTGGCGCTGACCTCCGACACGCTGGGCCTCGACCGTGTCTACGAAGTCGCCGACAACCGCCTGAGCCCGACGCTGTCGCAGGTCAAGGGCGTGGCCGAGGTGCAGATTTCTGGTGCCGCCAAGCCGGCGATCCGCATCCAGGCCAATCCGGCGGCGCTGGCGCGGATGGGGCTGTCGCTGGCGTCGATCCGCATGGCGATCGGCAGCCTGACGGTCAACCGCGCCAAGGGCCGCCTCGGCGACGAGCAGCAGACCTGGGTGATCGACGCCGACGACCAGCTGGCCTCGGTCGACGATTTCCGCAACGCCATCGTGGCGGTGCGCAACGGCGTGCCGGTGCCGCTGTCGGCGGTCGCCAACGTCATCGAAGGGCAGGAGAACAGCCGCACCGCCGGCTGGTACAACGGCAAGCGTGCGGTGCTGATGTTCGTCCGCAAGCAGGCCGACGCCAATGTCATCGAAACCGTCGATGCGATCCTCGCGCAGCTGCCGGCGATCCGCGCCGGGCTGCCGCCCGGAGTCACGATCTCGATCCAGGCCAACCGCACGCAGACCATCCGCTCGTCGGTGCACGAGGTGCAGGTGGCGCTGGTGGTGTCGACCGCGCTGGTGATCCTGGTGATGTTCCTGTTCCTGCGCCGAGGCGTGCCGACCGCGATTGCCGGCATCACCGTGCCGCTGGCGCTGGCCGCCACCTGCGCCGGCATGTGGCTGCTCGACTACAGCCTCGACAACCTGTCGCTGATTGCGCTGACGGTGTCGGTCGGCTTCGTCGTCGACGACGCGATCGTGGTCATCGAAAACATCGTGCGGCATCTGGAGAACGGCGAGCGGCCGCGCGCCGCCGCGCTGCGCGGCGCCCGCGAGATCGGCTTCACGGTGCTGTCGATCACGGTCAGCCTGATGGCCGTGTTCATCCCGATCCTGTTCCTCGGCGGCGTGCCGGGCCGGCTGTTCCGCGAGTTCTCGGTGACCCTGGCGATGGCCGTGGCGCTGTCCGGTGTCATCAGCCTGAGCCTCACGCCCAGTCTCTGCGCCCGGTTCCTGCGCGCCGAAGCCACGCAGGCCGCGCCCGGCCGCCTTGCCCGCGCGCTGGAGCGCGTGATGGCGGCGCTGCTCGGCGTCTACCGCACCGGCCTGGTCTGGACGCTGCGCCACACGCGGCTGATGGCGGTGTTCACGGTCGCCACCGTGTTCCTGACCGGCTGGCTGTATTCGGTGGTGCCGAAGGGCTTTTTCCCGCAGCAGGACACCGGCTTCATCCAGGGCTCGATCGTCGGCGCCCAGGATTCCTCATTCGATGCGATCGCCGCCAAGACCCTGCAGCTGGCCGACGTGGTGCTGGCCGATCCCGATGTCGCCTCGGCCGTCTACTTCGTCGGCGGCAACCGCGGCGCCTCGAACTCGGCGCGCATCTTCATCAACCTGAAGACGCCGGAGGCCGGCCGCCGCACCCATGTCGAGCAGGTCATCGACCGGCTGCGGCCGAAGGCGCAGAAGATCGAAGGCGTGGAGATGTACCTGCAGGCACTGCAGGACCTGCGCGCCGGTGGCCGCTCCGGCCGTTCCCAGTACCTGTTCGCACTCAGCGCCAGCGAGCCGGCCGATCTCTACACCTGGACGCCACTGCTGGCCGAGCGCCTGAAGAAGCTGCCGGAACTGCGCGATGTGTCCTCGGATCTGGAAACCGGCGCGCTGCAGCTGAACGTGGTGGTCAATCGCGATGTCGCCTCGCGCCTTGGCCTGCGGCCGGCCGACATCGACGCGGCGCTCTACGACGCTTTCGGCCAGCGCCAGATCGCGCTGCTCTACGACCAGACCGACCAGTACCGGGTGATCCTCGAAGCCACGCCGGACGAGCAGCGCGATCCGGCCGCGCTCGATCGGGTGCAGATCATCACGCCCGGCGGCGCGGCGGTGCCGCTGTCGGCCGTTGCCCGCTACGAGTTCGGCACCGCGCCGCTGTCGATCAACCACGATGGCCAGTTCACCGTGGTGAACCTGACCTTCAATCTCAAGCCCGGCGTGACCTTGCCGATGGTCGAGCCGCTGATCCGCCGCGAGATGGCCGAGATGCAGATGCCGGGCAGCATCCGTGGCGCTTTCGGCGGCAGCGCGGCGCTGTTCGCCAGCGGTCTCGATGCCTTCCCGATCCTGCTGCTGACCGCGCTGCTGGCGGTCTACATCGTGCTGGGCATGCTCTACGAAAGCTGGGTCCATCCGCTGACCATCCTGTCGACCATTCCGTCGGCCGGCATCGGCGCGCTGCTGGCGCTGATGGCCTTCGGCATGGAGCTGTCGCTGGTCGCGGTGATCGGCATCATCCTGCTGATCGGCATCGTCAAGAAGAACGCGATCCTGCTGATCGACTTCGCGCTCGACGCCCAGCGCACGCGCGGCCTCGATGCCCGCGAAGCGATCTTCGAAGCCTGCCTGACCCGGTTCCGGCCGATCACCATGACCACGATGGCGGCGGTGTTCGGCGCGGTGCCGCTGGCGATCGGCCTCGGCACCGGTTCGGAACTGCGCCAGCCGCTCGGTGTGGCGATCATCGGCGGACTGCTGCTGAGCCAGCTGCTGACCCTGTTCACCACGCCAGTGGTCTACCTCGGCTTCGAGAAGCTGGCCGGTGCCTGGCGCCGCCGCCTGCGTCGCGCGACCCCGGTTGCGCTGACCTGAGGCGGCGCAGCGTTCAGAACTGCGGCAGCGCGCCGCTCGTGTCGTAGGCGCGGAACAGCGTGCGCGCCAGCACCCGCAGCGTGCGGTGCACGTCGTCCGGCGTCTGGTGGCGCAGCGGCAGGATCACCGCTTCGACGATCGAGATGATCGCCCGCGACATGTCGTCGAGATCGTCGCCGAAGTTGAAACGGCCGGCATCGACGCCGGCCGCCAGCACGTCGCGGATCGCCTGTGCCGAACGCGCCTCGAAGCCGCGCTGCTCGGCCGCCAGCGCTGCCGTTTCCGGGCTGTCGGGAATCAGCCAGTAGCCGGCGATGCCGTTGCGCACCAGCGGGTCCTGCAGCAGTCGGGCCATGCCCTGGAACAGGCGCAGCACGCGCGCTTCCGGATCGCCGCCGGGCTCGCGCATGCGGTCGAAGATGTGGCCGTCGAACAGCGAATGCAGGCGCCGCAGGCAGGCCAGGAACAGCGCTTCCTTGCTTTCGTAGTGCCAGTACAGCGCGCCCTTCGACAGCCCGGCGGCCGACGAGATCGCGCCGATCGACACGCCGTCGTAGCCGAAGCGGCCGAACAGGTCGAAGGCGCGATCCTGGATCGCCTTCAGCGTGTCGAACTGTTCGTGTGCGGGTTTGCGGGCCATGCCGGGCTGATCTGGACGAGCAACGGCTGATTATCCGGGAAACCGGCGCTGCCCCGCAGTGCGGGCGACCGCCAGCCCGGCGGGATTTCGGCGCTAAACTTCCGCGCCGGCCAGCCTGCCGGTCCCTCCCGCATCCTTCGCCCACCGGCATGAACGATTTTTCCCACTGGGGCGTGTCGACGCTCGGCGTGCGTGCGGCGGAGCCGCGCACCGACGAGCGCGAGCACTCCGCCGCCGTCCACCTGACCTCATCCTTCGTCTACCGCACGGCCGCCGAAGCGGCGGCGGTGTTCGCCGGCGAGCAGCCCGGCAATATCTACTCGCGCTTCACCAATCCGACCGTGCAGGCCTTCGAGCGCCGGCTGGCGGCGATGGAAGGCGGCGACTGCTGCGTGGCCACGGCCAGTGGCATGTCGGCGATCCTGGCGATGTGCATGTCGGTGCTGAAGGCCGGCGACCACATCCTGGCCTCGCGCACGCTGTTCGGCTCGACGATCAACCTGTTCAACAACATCCTCGGCCGCTTCGGCATCGACACCACCTATGTCGATCCGGGCGATCTCAACGCCTGGGGTGCGGCACTGCGGCCGAACACGCGGCTGCTGTTCATCGAGACGCCGAACAATCCGCTGACCGAGATCGCCGACATCCGTGCGCTGGCCGACATCGCCCACGGCGCCGGCGCGCTGCTGGCGGTCGACAACTGCTTCCTGTCGCCGGTGCTGCAGCAGCCGCTGAAGCTGGGCGCCGATCTGGTCGTCCATTCGGCGACCAAGTACCTGGACGGGCAGGGCCGCTGCGTCGGCGGCGCGGTGGTCGGCGATGCCCAGCGGGTCGGCAAGGACCTGTTCGGCTTCATGCGCACGGCCGGGCCGAGCATGAGCCCGTTCAATGCCTGGGTGTTTCTGAAGGGCCTGGAAACGCTGGGCATCCGCATGCGCGCGCACTGCGAATCGGCGCTGGCGCTGGCCCGCTGGCTGGAAACGCAGCCGGGGGTCGCGCGGGTGTTCCATCCGGGGCTGGAAAGCCATCCGCAGCACGAACTGGCCAAGCGCCAGCACCTGAAGCTCGGCGGCGTTACCGGCTTCGGCGGCATCGTGTCGTTCGAGGTCGACGGCGGCCGCGAGGCGGCGTGGCGGGTGATCGATTCGGTGCAGCTCTTGTCGATCACCGCCAACCTCGGCGATACCCGCACGACGATCACTCACCCGGCGACCACCACCCACGGCCGGATCACGCCGGAAGCCCGCCGGCTGGCCGGCATCGGCGAGGGGCTGGTGCGGGTGGCGGTGGGCCTGGAGGACGTCGAGGACCTCAAGGCCGACCTCGCGCGCGGCCTTTAGCAGCGGGGCGGCCGGCGATGCATCACGACGACGCGTTGGCGCGGCTGCGCTTGCGGCTGGCGGGCAGCAGCGAGCTGCAGCGGCCGGTCGCCCGTGTCGAACTGCCGCTGAAGCTGGGCCATCTGGTCACCGAATCGGCGGTATCGCTGCTGAAGCCGGCGGCGGTGCTGGTGCCGATCCTGCGCCGGCCGCACGGCCACACGGTGCTGCTGACCCGGCGCGCCGACCATCTGCGCCAGCACAAGGGCCAGATCAGCTTTCCCGGCGGCCGCCGCGACCAGACCGACAGCAGCTACGCGTTCGCCGCGCTGCGCGAGGCGCAGGAGGAAGTCGGCCTGCCGCCGGAGGCCGTGCAGGTACTGGGCTATCTCGACGATCACCCGACTCTGACCGGCTACCGGATCACGCCGGTGGTCGGCTATATCGACAGCCCGTTCTCGCCGATCACTGATCCCGGCGAGGTCGCCGAAGCGTTCGAGCTGCCGCTGGGCCATGTCGCCGATGACGACTGCTTCCAGCGCAAGGTGCTGAGCCGAGGCGGCTTTGACGTGCCGTTCCTCGAAATCCAGTACGCCGGCCACCAGATCTGGGGCGCGACGGCGGCGATCCTCTGGAACCTGCGCGAGCAGTTGCTGGCCGCATGAACCGCGATCCGTTCGTTGAAGCTGCAAGCCTGCAGGCGGACGCCGCCGCCGAAGGCTTCGACTGGGACGATCCGCAGGGCCTGTGGGACAAGCTGGCCGAGGAAATCGGCGAGCTGCGCGAGGCGGCCGATCGCGGGCACCGGCAGGAAGAGCTGGGCGATCTGCTGTTCATGATCGCCAACATCGCCCGCCACCTCGATCTCGATCCGCAGCGGGCGCTGGCCGCCGCCAACGACAAGTTCCGGCGGCGCTACGGCCACGTGGCCGCGCATCTCGACGAACTGCCGCCGCGCGGCGATCCGCAGCGGCTGCTGGCCATGGAGGCGCTCTGGCAGGCGGCCAAGGCGATCGAGCGGCTGGGCGTGCCGGTGCTGGACAGCGTCCGCCTGCAGCTGCGCCCGCTGAACCACGGCGACGCCACCTTCATCCTGCGGCTGCTGAACACGCCGGGCTTCCTGACCCAGATCGGCGACCGTGGCGTGCGGTCGCTGGCCGAGGCCTGCCGCTATCTCGATGACGGCCCGCTGGCCGGCTACCGCCGCGATGGCCACGGCCTGCTGGCGATCGTCGCCCGCGACAGCGGCCAGCCGCTGGGCCTGTGCGGCCTGCTGCAGCGCGAGGCGCTGCCGCTGCCGGATCTCGGCTACGCGCTGCTGCCGGAAGCGATGGGGCAGGGCATCGCCAGCGAAGCCTGCGCCGCCGTGCTCGACGATGCCGCCCGGCGTCTGGGCCTGCGCGCGGTGCTGGCGGTGGTCGCTGCAGGCAATGCGGCGTCGCTGCGGCTGCTGGCGCGGCTCGGCTTCGTCGCCGATGGCGACATCACGCTGGACGGCAGTCAGCCCCCGCTGCTGCGGCTGCGGAAGGCGCTGCCGCCGGCTGGCGCCGCGCCGGCGGCTCAGTAGCGCAGCAGCAGCCGCGCGCCGAGCTGCTGATCGTCTTCGGCCAGCTGCGACGGGCCGCTGCGTTGCAGCGAGGTCGCGGCATAGGCGTTGATTTCCGCGTACTGGCTCAGGCGTAGCAGCACTTCGATGCCGGCGTCGGCGCGCCGCGCGGTGCCATCCGGGCGGCCGGCCTGGGAGTCGCGGAACGTGCTGGCGCCGTACTCGGCGAACAGCGTCGGCTTCAGCGACGCCCATTCCCAGCCGAGCGCCTTGGTGCTCAGCGACAGCCGGCCGGCGTAGCCGTGGTCGCCGGCTGCCGTGCCGGGTTCGAAGGCGCGCTGGCCGCCGATGCCGCCGAGCACGAACTGCTCCAGCTGCGGCAGCGTCTTGGTCGCCAGCTGGCCGTTCAGCTCGATCGTCGGCACCAGCCAGCCGCTCGGGCCGTAGGTCGCGCGCAGCGCCGGCCGGATCACGCTGAACTGGCCGCCGGCCGGGTCGCCGGGGCCGAATGGCGAGGACGTGAAGCCCTGCGTCAGGTTCAGGCCGGTCTGCAGGTCGATGACGTCCAGGCTGCCGATGCGCAGCCGGCTGGCGGTGCCGACATTGACCTCGCCCTTGGTGTAGCGCTGGGTCAGCAGGCGGAAATCCTCGAAATCCAGCGTCTGCTGACTGCGGGCGATGCGCAGGGTCAGCGTCACCCGCTCGGTGTAGTCGGCGTGCAGCACGCTGAGCCAGGACACGCCGGCTTCGCCGATCTCGCCGTCCAGGCTCAGCCGCGTGGTGCTGCCGTCGGTCAGCGTGGCGTCGGCCGACGGCGTGAAGTCGATGTAACGGGCATCCACCGCGAAGACGCCGGCGCGGGTCACCTGGCTGAGCTGGGCATTGGCATCACGGTACGGGCCGCTGCTCTGCTCGTTGCGCAAGCCGGACGGCCGGATGCCGATGTTGCCGCCGACCAGCAGTTCGGTGCCGGCATCGATTGACATGCGGATCTGGGCATCGGCGAGGTAGCGGCCGGAAAAGCGGCTGCCGCTGGTGGTGAAGCCGCCCTGGCCTTCGATCTGCCGGCGGCCCGGCGTCGGGGAGTCGATCACCAGCCGGGCGCCGTTGCGGCCGTCCGGCTGCAGGCGCATCGCGTAGTTGTCGCCGGCCCGTTCGCTCAGCGTATCGGCCAGCACGCGGGCCTGTTCGAGATCGGCGCTGCGCAGCTCGGACTTGCGGGTCAGATGCTCGAACCAGCCTTGCAGCGACGGCGGTACGTCGATGGCGCTGATCCTGCCGTGGTCGATCGCCACGTACAGCGTTTCGCCTTCGGCGGCATAGGCGGTGCGTGCCGCCGGGTAGCCGTTGAGCACGCAGGCGGCACCCAGCCCGCGGATGAAATCGGCCGGCGTCTGCGCGGCGCGGGCGACCCGCTCGATGCCGTCGGTACCGATTTCGCAGCGATCCGCCACGTGGAAGGTCAGCGCGCCGATGCCGACATGGATATTGGCGGCGGGGCGGATCTCCGCCACGGTCACCAGCTGCGGTTCAATCGGCGGAGGCAGGGCAATGGCCACGATTCAGATCCGGACGGAGGCGGGCAGATCCCGCTGCAGGAAAACGAAAAGCCCGGCGCAGGCCGGGCTTTCGACGACAACCACGGGCGGGACGTTGACGCTCAGCGGCCGCCGGTGCCAACGGTGATGACCAGCGGGCCGGACGCTGCAACGTTGACGCGCAGGGTATCCGGAATGTTGACGATGTTCTGGTTCAGGAACGCCGGGCCCGGCAGGGCGACCGTGACGGTGCGGATGTTCCGGGTGACCGGTTCGCCGCGCAGCAGCGACGGCACGACCAGCAGCAGGTCGACGCCGATCGGCGCCAGTTCCTGGGTGATGGCCGGATAGCCGCGAACGATGTCGGTCACGGTGCCGACCGGGCGCTGCAGCACCGCTGCCAGCGTCTGGCCGAGGCCGTTGGCCGGAGCGGCCTGCGCCGGTGCCAGCACCGAGCTGGCGGCGAGCGCGGTGATCAATACGAGCTTCTTCATGTTTTTTCCTCCACGACGGAATTTAGTTGGATGACGGCCCGGTAACGGTATCGACGATCGGCGGCGAGTGCTTCCACCCAAAGTCGTGTCAGCCGGGAAGCCGTTGAAGCGAAAGATGATTTACCTGAACGTCCGGTACCATACGATCGCTGACAGTGTGTCGTCGGCAACAATGAATATCAAGCATGTCGGGCAGACGCACCGGGCTTAAAGATGCCAGATGCACGCGACCGTTGCTCGCGGAAAGGCCCGGCAGTGCCGGGCCTTTCGGTTCAGCCAGCCGCCTGGATCAACGGTTGCCGGTGGTGATCGTCACCACGAGCGGGCCGGCGCCGGTGGCGCTGACGCTCAGCTTGCCCGGCAGGTGGGCGACGGTGGCGTTCAGGAACGCCGGGCCCGGCAGCGGCACGGTGATCGACTGCGAGGTGTTCTGCAGGCCCGGGGTGCCGAGCAGCACCGGCGGCACGGCGTTCAGCGCGTTGGTGACACCGGCGACGGCGTCGTTGGTGATCGTCGGCAGCGCCTCGACCAGACCAGCCACCGTCGTGCCCGGGGCCGCCAGCACGGCGCGCACCGTGCCGACCACGCCGCCGACCACGCCGCCCGGGGCTGCCATCGCCGGCGTCGACGCGGCTGCGGCGGTGATGGCGAGAGCCAGGATCGTCTTCTTGTTCATTCAAAACTCCTTATTGATTTGTGATGTCAGGGGGGCCGGCGGCCGTGAACGGTCGCATGGGCCTGACAAGCGTAAAGGCAGTGTTCGGATTGAAACAATGGACAAAACATTAATTTTCGTAACAAATCCTGTGATCCGACCGTCATGTCGGCGGTTTGGCGCCCGCTGAAAGTCGCGCCGGTGAACGCCGGCCTGCGCTGCCGCATCCCACATTGCCGCCGCGCAGTGCGACACTCCGCCGCCGCGAATGCCGCCTGCCCCCATTTGCCGATTGCCGTACATGAGCGAAACGACCGAAACCGAACGCCTGCCGCTGCGCCTTTTCGCTGAAAAGGCCTATCTCGACTACTCGATGTACGTGGTGCTCGACCGCGCACTGCCGCACATCGCCGACGGCCTCAAGCCCGTGCAGCGGCGCATCATCTACGCGATGAGCGAGCTGGGCCTGTCGGCACAGTCGAAGCCGAAGAAGTCGGCGCGCACCGTCGGCGACGTCATCGGCAAATTCCATCCGCATGGCGATTCCGCCTGCTACGAAGCGATGGTGACGATGGCGCAGCCGTTCAGCTATCGCTATCCGCTGGTCGATGGTCAGGGCAACTGGGGTTCGGCGGACGATCCCAAGAGCTTTGCGGCGATGCGCTACACCGAAGCCAAGCTCACCCCCTACGCGGCGACCCTGCTGGGCGAGCTGGAGATGGGCACCTCCGACTGGGTGCCGAACTTCGACGGCACGATGACCGAGCCGAAGCTCTTGCCGGCGCGGCTGCCGAACATCCTGGTCAACGGCACCACCGGCATCGCCGTCGGCATGGCCACCGACATCCCGCCGCACAACCTGCGCGAACTCGCGGCCGCCTGCCAGCTGCTGCTGAAGGAGCCGGCAACGACGCTCGATCAGGTGATGGAGGTGCTGCCCGGCCCGGACTTCCCGACCGGCTGCGAAATCATCAGCGAGCGGGCCGAGCTGCGGAAGCTCTACGACAGCGGCAACGGCATGGTCCGCATGCGGGCCCGCTGGGAACGCGAGGACGAGAACATCGTCATCACCAACCTGCCGCATCAGGTGTCGCCGTCGAAGATCCAGGAGCAGATCGCCGAGCAGATGCGGGCCAAGAAGCTGCCGCTGGTCGATGACCTGCGCGACGAGTCGGATCACGAGAACCCGGTTCGCATCGTCATCATCCCGCGCTCCAGCCGCGTCGACGTCGAGCAGCTGATGACCCACCTGTTCGCGACCACCGACCTGGAAAAGTCGGCGCGCGTGAACCTGAACATGATCGGTCTCGACGGCCGGCCGCGGGTCAAGAACCTGCCTGAGATTCTGTCGGAATGGCTGGTCTACCGCGTCGCCACGGTGCGCCGCCGTCTCGAGCACCGGCTGAACAAAGTCAACGAGCGGCTGCATATCCTCGACGGCCTGCTGATCGCCTACCTGAACATCGACGAGGTGATCCGGATCATCCGCTTCGAGGAAGACCCGCACGCCGAACTGATGGCGCGCTTCGGCCTCAGCGACATCCAGGCCACCGCGATCCTCGATCTGCGCCTGCGCCACCTGCAGAAGATCGAGGAGATGCAGATCCGGGGCGAGCAGGACGAACTGGCCAAGGAACGCGCGAAGCTCGAAGACCTGCTGTCCTCGGAAGCCAAGCTGAAGAAGCTGGTGGCCAAGGAAATCGACGAGGACGCCAAGAAGTACGGTGATGACCGCCGCTGCCCGCTGGTGGCCCGCGCGCCTGCCGTGGCGCTGGAAGCGACCGAGATCCTGCCCAGCGAGCCAATCACCATCGTGCTGTCCAAGGCCGGCTGGATTCGCGCCGCCAAGGGCCACGAGGTCGATGTACACGGCCTGTCGTACAAGACCGGCGACGAGTACCTGACCTCGGTTGCCGGGCGCACCAACCACCTACTGATCGGGCTGGACTCGAAGGGCCGCGCCTACACGCTGAACCCGCGCGAACTGCCGAGCGCCCGTGGTCAGGGCGAGCCGGTGACCACCCGGCTCGACCTGCAGGACGGCGCCTCGATCGTCTCCCTGCTGGCCGGCGAGGGTGTCGACCGCTACGTGCTCGCCGGCTCCGACGGCTACGGCTTCATCGCCAAGCTCGACGACCTGCAGGGCCGCAACAAGGCCGGCAAGGCCTGCCTGAGCCTGGAAGGCCAGCCGCTGCCGCCGCTGGTCACCCGCAAGCCGGACGACCGGCTGGCGGTCGCCACCGCCGAAGGCCGGCTGCTGGTGTTCCCGATCACCGAACTGCCGGAACTGGCCAAGGGCAAGGGCAATAAGCTGATCGGGCTGAAGGGCGAGGACCGCATCGTCGCCGCCTGCGTGCTGCCGGCCGGCAGCGCGCTGGAAGTCACCAGCCTCAAGCGCCGGCTGACCATCAAGGCCAGCGATCTCGACACGAGCTATGTCGCGGCGCGGGCCTCGCGCGGCAATCCGCTGCCGCGCGGCTACCAGCGGGTCGATGCGATGGCGGCGGTGGCCAGCGGCCGCACCGGCGAGTCCGGCTCTTGATTCGCTGCCGCTGATCGCCAGATTCGGGAAGTCGGAAACTCCATTCCTTACCGTCGTCGAACCTGAAACATGAAACGCATCGGCCTGTTCCTGCTGACCAATCTCGCCATCATGCTGGTGCTGTCGGTGGTGGCCAGCCTGCTCGGCGGTGACCGCTTCCTGACCCAGCACGGCCTCAACCTGACCAGCCTGCTGATCTTCTCGGCCGTGTTCGGCATGGGCGGCTCGTTCATTTCGCTGGCGATGTCGAAGTGGATGGCCAAGCGCTCGACCGGCGCCGTGGTCATCGAGCAGCCGAAGAGCGCCGCCGAAGCCTGGCTGCTGGCCACCGTCGAACGTCAGGCCCGCGCCGCCGGCATCGGCATGCCCGAAGTCGCCGTCTACGACGCGCCGGAGATCAACGCCTTCGCCACCGGCATGTCGAAGAACAGCGCGCTGGTGGCGGTGTCGACCGGCCTGCTGCGCTCGATGAGCCAGGACGAGACCGAAGCCGTGCTCGGCCATGAGATCGCCCACGTCGCCAATGGCGACATGGTCACCCTGACCTTGATCCAGGGCGTGCTCAACACCTTCGTGATCTTCCTGTCGAAGGTCATCGGCTACGCGGTCGACTCGGCGCTCAAGCGCAACGATGACCGCAGCGGCCCGGGCATCGGCTACTACGTGACCTCGATGGTGATGCAGATCGTGCTCGGCTTCGCCGCCTCGATCGTCGTCGCCTGGTTCAGCCGCCGCCGCGAATTCGCCGCCGATGCCGGCGGCGCCCACCTGGCCGGCAAGCGCAAGATGATCGCCGCGCTGACCAAGCTGAAGGCACAGCACGAGCCGTCCAGCCTGCCGCAGGGCATGCAGGCGATGGGCATCGCCGGTGGCGTCAAGAGCCTGTTCATGACGCATCCCCCGCTGGAAGACCGCATCGCGCGTCTTCAGGCTTCGGCCTGACGCGGGGGCTGCTGCTCCCGACCGCCTTGCCGTCGATCCCCGATGAACCGCCATCGGGGCCCCTCGCCGGGTGGCGGTCGTGCGCATCCCCCGCGGGAAGACCGCATCGCTCGTCTTCAGGCATCCGCCTGACAGCTGCGGCGGCCGCGACATCAACATCAGAAGTTAAGCGCAGAGGCGCAAAGAACGGCAACGAGGAGGACGCGAAGGGAAAAGAAAGGAAATCTGGAAGGTGCGGCGATGAAGGCCTGCTTTCGATTTTCCTGCTGGTCTCCGCGTCCTTTCTTTTCCCTTCGCGCCTTTGCGTTGAACTTTTGATGTTGGCTGTCGTTTCCGACTGCAGCCGCTATCCGGAAGCACGCAAGCAGGCTTCGAACGGTAGGCTCAGTGCTTCGCCGCCAGTGGATCGTCGCTGAGCAGCACCACTTCCGGTTCCTGCACGTGGTAGCCAGAGATGTAGTTGACGCCCATCTGCCAGAGCCGCGCCATCACGTTGGCGTCCTCGACGTGGCTGACGATGGTCTTGATCCGGTGCTGCTTGGCGGCTTCGACCAGTTCGCTGAGGCGGGCGATCGTCGTGCGCTCGCCGAAGGACTGCGTGAACGAGGCGTGGAACTTGAGGAAATGCACCGGCAGGTGATCGAGCATCTGCGCCGAACTCGGGCCGATGCCGAAATGCTCGATCGCAAAGCCAGCCCCCATTTCCACCAGTTCGCGGGCCAGCTGGCGCGCCTTGCGGATGTGGTTCTGCAGCACCCGCTCCTGCGCTTCGAACACGATCTCGTCGCGCGTCAGCCGGCGCCCACCCAGCAGTTCGCGCAGCCAGCCGAGAAAGGCATCGGCATCGCGGATGCTGTCCTCGGAAATCTTTACGAACAGCGTCGCGGCGTCCTGCGGACGGCTGCGGCGGTTGATCAGTTCCAGCGCGCTGCCGATCACCCAGCGGTCGATCGAGCGCATCAGATTGAATTTCTGCGCCGCCGGCAGGAATTCCGAAGCCGTCCACTCGCGGCCGGTGTCGTCGCTCATCCGCACCAGCAGGTCATAGTGGTGACGGGTTTCGCCTTCCAGGCTGGCGATCGACTGCCAGGCCAGCCGCAGCCGGTCCTCGGCGAGCGCCCGCCGGGTCAGCGCCGCGATGCGCGCTTCCTCGCGCTCGGCCTGCGCCGTGCGGGTCGCCGAGCCGACGATCACCACGCGGTTGCCGTCCTTTGCCGAGGCGCCGCGCGCCTCGGCGACCAGCTGCCGGATCACCAGATCGGCCGCTTCGCCGGGGCCGGGCTGCAGCAGCGCGATGCTCAGGCTCAGCTGCGCCTCGCAGTCGCCGAGGTTGAAGATCTCCTCGCGCAGTTCGCGGCGCAGCGTTTCGGCCAGCGTTTCGATCGTCGCCAGCTCCGGGCGCTCGACCAGCAGCGCCCGCTCGTCGACCGAGAAGCCGAACAAGCGGTCTTCCAGGGCCAGGCGCGCGGCAATCGCGGCGCTGGCAAGCCCGGCCAGCGTCTCGGCATCGACGACGCCGAGGCGCGTCTCCAGACCGGCGAAATCGTCGAAGCAGATCAGCAGCGCCGCGCGGGTATGACCGACGGCGACGGCTTCGCCGAGCGCCTCGCGGAATGCCGCGCGGGCACCGCTGCGCTCGGCAGCCGGCGGCGGCAGCGTCGCCGGCGCGGCGCTGCCGGGCGGTGTGCCGGCTGCGCGGATCAGCAGTTCGATGACCTGCTCGCCGTCCTGCTGGCCGAGGATCATCTGTGCCTCGACGGTCACCACGCCGTGGCGGCCGGCCAGTTGCAGTTGCAGCGGCTCGCTGGATGCCGCGCCCTTGAGCACGGCCCGCAGCCGCGCCTTGATGTCGGCCTGCTGGCTGGCGGCGACCAGATCGATCAGCGGCTGGCCGGTCAGTGCCGCCGGATCATCGACGCCGAGCCGTTCGGCCAGCGCGGCGTTGGCGCGCACCACGATGCCTTCCTGGATACAGGCCACGGCGTCGCCGGTGGAATCGGTGAGCTTCTCGTGGCGGGCTTCGAAATCGGCGAGCCGGCTGCGCGCCTGGCGCAGCTGGCGACGGCAGTCCTGGCTCGCCAGCTCGCGCAGCACTACCTGTTCCAGATGGCGCAGCTGTGCGGGGCTGTCGCAGCCGACGCAGTCATCGGCGCCGGCCGCGTGGGCCGCCAGCAGCGTGTCGAGCGACAGCGGCGGATCGAGCAGCAGCAGCGGCCGTTCCGGCAGCAGTCGCCGGCAGGTGTCGAACAGCTGCTCGCGGGCCGCGGACGGGCCGTCGCCGCGATCGATGATGACCAGATCAGGCGGGTTGTTGCGCAGCTGATCCTCGAAGGCATCGGCCTGCGCCACCCAGCGCACCCGCAGCGGGTGGCCGGCATTGCGCAGCGCGGTTTCGATGCTGCGGGCCGGATCTTCGGTCGGGCTGATCAGCAGCAGCGTGCCGCCGGCCGGCGCTGTCACCACGGCAGCGGCGTCTTCGACGCACGACCGGCGATCTCGCGGACCAGGCGCGGCACCAGGTAACCCGGCAGCCGCGCGGCCAGCGCCTGCATCAATGCGGTTGCCTGGGAATCACTCACGTCGAAATGTGCGGCGCCTGCCACCCGGTCGAGAACGAACAGATAGTAGGGAAGCACGCCGGCCGCGAAGCAGCGTTCGGACAAGCGGGCCTGCGCGTCCGCCGAATCATTGATGCCGCGCAGCAGCACCGCCTGGTTGAGCAGCGTCGCGCCCGCGTCGCGCAGCTGCGCGCAGGCGCGGATCACGGCGTCGTCGATCTCGCGCTCGTGGTTGATGTGCAGCACCACCACCTTCTGCAGCCGGGTGGCGGCCAGCCAGCCGAGCAGGCGCGCGTCGACCCGCTCCGGCAGCACCACCGGAATCCGCGTGTGCAGCCGCAGGCGCCGGATCCACGGCCTTGCGTCGAGCGCGGCGACCAGCTCGGCCAGCTTGTCGTCGGTGAGCGCCAGCGGATCGCCGCCGGACAGGATCACTTCTTCGATGCTGGGATCGGCGTCCAGCTCATCCAGCGTGGCGCGCCAGTGGCCGCGCGAAGCCAGCGCATCGCCGTACGGGAAATGCCGGCGGAAGCAGTAGCGGCAGTTGATCGCGCAGGCGCCGGTGGTGATCGCCAGCGCCCGGCCAGCGTACTTGTGGATCAGGCCGCCGCCCTTGAGCTTGTCGAGATCGCCCACCGCATCGGTGCTGTAGCCGGGCACGACCTCGGCTTCCCGCGCCGATGGCCAGACCTGCAGGAACAGCGGATCGGCGGGATCGCCCGGACGCATCCGGGCGACGAAGCCGCGCGGCACCCGGATCGGGAAATCGCGCAGCCGTTCGGCATCGAGCGCCGGCAGCGCCGGGTCGAGATTGAGCGCCGCCAGCAGCTCCGCCGGGCGGGTGATCGCCTCGGTCATCAGCCGCTGCCACAGCGGGCGGCCGGCGGGCAGCGCGGAAGTCAGGCCATCGTCCATTGCGGAGGCGTCCAGGGCAGGGGCGGATTCAGCGGGCGGCGGTCTTGCGCGCGGTCTTGCTGGCGACCTTGCCGGCTTTCCGGGCAGCCGTCTTGCGCGCCACCGGCTTGCCCTTCAGCGGTTTCGACGGTGCCTCGCCGGCCGCCGGCGTCTTCGGCTTGTACTTGCAGAACTCGACGATCGAGCAGCGCCAGCACTCCGGCGACCGCGCCTTGCACAGGTAGCGGCCGTGCAGGATCAGCCAGTGATGGGCGTTCAGCAGGTATTCCTTCGGCGTCACCTTTTCGAGCTTGGCGGCGACCTTGTCGGCGGTCTTCTCCGGCGCCAGCCCGGTGCGGTTGGCGACCCGGAAGATGTGGGTATCCACCGCGATGGTCGGCACGCCGAAGGCAACGTTCAGCACCACGCTGGCGGTCTTCGAACCGACGCCGGGCAGCGCTTCCAGCGCCTTGCGATCGTTCGGCACGCGGCCGCCGTGCAGCGCGATCAGCTGTTCGCAGAGCTTGATGACGTTCTTGGCCTTGGTCTGGTACAGGCCGATGGTCTTGATGTAGTCGCGCAGCCGCGCTTCGCCGAGCGCCAGGATCGCCTGCGGCGTGTTGGCCACTGGCCAGAGCCTGGCGGTGGCCTTGTTGACGCTGACATCGGTGGCCTGCGCCGACAGCACGACAGCGACCAGCAGCTCGAAATCGTTCGAGTACTGCAGGTCGCTGCGCGGGTTCGGATTGACGGCGGCGAGGCGGCGATAGAGTTCCGTGCGCTGGGCGAGGTTCATGAGCGATCAAAGGTCTTGCGGGATCGGGCGCGGGCAATCGCGGCGGCGATGTCGTAGCCCTGCGCCTGGACGGCGAGCAGTTCGCCACGCCGCTGGCGGCGCGCCTCGTCGCGGCTTTCGCGCTCGCGGGCCAGGCGCGCCTTGCGGGCGTGATGGAGGCTGCGCCAGCGACTGGCCATCGCCGCAGCCGGCGTCTGCGCTGCGCTGCGCGGCGTCATCGTGATGCAGTCGACCGGGCAGGGCGGCAGGCACAGCTCGCAGCCGGAACAGTCGTCGGCCAGCACCGTGTGTAGGTATTTCGGCGCGCCGATGATGGCGTCGACCGGGCAGGCGAGCACGCACTTGAAGCAGCCGATGCAGACGTTCTCATCGATCACCGCCACCGTCGGCAGCAGCGCCTGATCGGCGTCCAGCGGCAGCGCCGGATCATCCGGCCAGACCGCTGGATCGGGCGCCGGCGCCGGCTGGCCCAGCGCCTCGGCGAGCGCAGCCAGCGTGGTCAGCCCGCCCGGCGGGCAGCGGTTCGGGGTGCTGCGGCCGGCCGCCAGCGCCTCGGCGTACGGCAGGCAGCCGTCGAAGCCGCAGCGGCGGCACTGGGTCTGCGGCAGCAGCGCGTCGAGCTGCGCGACGCGCGCATCGGCAGGCGGCGGCGCGATCACGGCAGCTGCCGGTACATCCGGCGTGCCAGCTGCGTGGCCAGCAGCGCCGCGCCGAGTTTCAAGCCCAGCACGCCAAGCTGCTGCCAGGTCGGCACGGCCAGCGCCAGCACCAGAAAGCCGAGGCCGGAGATGAACGCGCCGCCGGCCAGCAGGGCGCAGATCGACAGCATCGACACCAGCCGCGACGGCCGGCCGAAGGTGCCGGCGACCAGGAACAGGCCGCTGCCGGCGAGCAAGGCCCCGATCATCGGATTGCCGTGGTCGGCATCCCAGGCGGCAAGGCCGAGAGCGATCAGAGTTGCGCCGGCGACCGCGCAGTACAGCCGCGCCGCGAAGGTCGCGTCGCCGGCCGCCAGCACTTCACTTCACCTTCATGCCGGGCTGCGCGCCGTCGTCCGGCGCCAGCAGGAACGGCCCGCCCTCGTCGTTGCTGGCCGCCAGCACCATGCCCTCGGACAGGCCGAAGCGCATCTTGCGCGGCGCCAGGTTGGCGACCATCACGGTCAGCCGGCCGACCAGCTTTTCCGGCGGATACGCGCTCTTGATGCCGGCGAACACCTGCCGCTTGCCGAGCGGCCCGAGATCGAGCTGCAGGCGCAGCAGCTTGTCGGCGCCTTCGACGCCTTCGGCCTGCTCGATGCGGGCGATGCGCAGGTCGATCTTGCCGAAGTCCTCGATGCTGGCCTGCCCATCGCCGGCTGCTGTCGGCGCCGCAGCGGCCGGCGCCGGCGCGGCCTTGGCCGGCTTGGCTTTCGGGGCTTCGGTCGGGGCCAGGCTTTCAGTCGAGGCGGCGATCATGGCCTTGATCTGGGCCGGGTCGATGCGGGTGGCCAGTGGTTCGAAGGTCCGCACCGTGTAGCCGAGCTGCGGCGCTGCCGTGTCGCGGCCGGCGGCGTCGCCGAGGAAGCGGGCGGCGCTGGCAGCCAGGTTCGGCAATACCGGCGTCAGCAGCACGGTCAGCAGCCGGAAGATCTCGATGAAGGCAGTGGTGGCTTCATGCAGCGCAGCGCGCACCTCGTCTGCCGACGCGAACGCGACATCGCGGCCGGTCTTGGTGCGGAACGGGCCGAGGCTGCCCTGTTCGAGCAGCTTGGCCAGCGACCACGGCTCGATGTCCTGGATCCACTGGTTGGCGGCATCGGCCAGCGCCATCGTCTGGCGCAAGGCTTCTGCGTAGTCGCGGCGGGCGTAGGCGGCGAACACTGCGGCCGGCTTGGCGCCGAAATAGCCGCCGAGCGTGTCGGCCATCGCGGGCGACAGCGTCGCCGACAACTGGCCGGCGAAGTACTTGTTCAGGAACGGCGCGCAGCGACTGGCGATGTTGACGTACTTGCCGACGATGTCGCTGTTCACCCGCGCGACGAAGTCGTCGAGGTTCAGGTCGAGATCGTCGACGCCGTCGGACAGCTTGGCGGCGAAGTAGTAGCGCAGGTATTCCGGGTTCAGGCCGGCGTCGAGATAGGTGCGGGCCTTGATGAAGGTGCCGCGGCTCTTCGACATCTTGGCGCCGTTGACGGTCAGGTAGCCGTTGACCGACAGCCCGGTCGGCTGGCGATGACCGGCGCCTTTCAGCATTGCCGGCCAGAACAGGCCGTGGAAATTGATGATGTCCTTGCCGATGAAGTGCCACATCTCCGCCGTGGAGTCGGCGCCGATGAAGCTGGCGAGCTTGGCTTCATCGTTGCCGAGCAGCGCGCTCAGGCTCGCGAAGTAGCCGATCGGCGCATCGAGCCAGACGTAGAAATACTTGCCCGGCGCGCCCGGAATCTCGAAGCCAAAATAGGGCGCATCGCGGGAAATGTCCCAGTCGCGCAGGCCGCCGTCGAGCCATTCCTTGAGCTTGGACTTGACGCTGGAATGGACATCGGCTGCCGCCAGCCACTGCTCGACCTCGGCCTGCAGCTTCGACAGCTCGAAGAAGTAGTGCTCGGAATCCTTCAACACCGGAGTGGCCCCGGACACCACCGATTTCGGGTTCTTGAGGTCAGTCGGCCCGTAGGTGGCGCCGCAGTTCTCGCAGTTGTCGCCGTACTGGTCGGCTGTGCCGCACTTCGGGCACTCACCCTTGATGTAGCGATCCGGCAGGAACATCTGCTTGACCGGATCAAAGGCCTGCTCGATCGAGCGGCTGGCGATGTAGCCGGCGGCTTTAAGCTTCGAGTAGATCGATTCCGACAGCCGCCGGTTCTCGTCCGAATGGGTCGAGTGGTAGTGATCGAAAGCGACGCCGAAGGCCGCGAAATCGGCCGCGTGCGAAGCCTGCATGCCGGCGATGAAGGCCTCCGGCGATACGCCGGCCTTCTCCGCCGCCAGCATGATCGGCGTGCCGTGGGCATCGTCGGCGCAGACATAGGTGACCTGCGCGCCGCACATGCGCTGGAAGCGCACCCAGATGTCCGCCTGGATGTAGCCGACCATGTGGCCCAGATGCAGCGGGCCATTGGCGTAGGGCAGGGCGTTGGTGACGAGAATGCGGCGGGACATGGTCATCGCGGGCGTAGCGGAAACGGGCGCGAATTATGGCATGGGGGTTCGGGCTGGCCGTGGCTCGCCCGGACCTGCCGCTCAGCCGCGCAGCAGCCGCTCCAGCCCCGATTCCTCCGGCCAGACCGCCAGCTGCGCCAGCACCCGCAGCCGCGCCGGATCGCGCTCGCGTTCGGCGAGCATGGCCACCCGTTCGCGGTAGTCGTTCAGGGTCAGACTGGCGAGGCCGCTGTCGTAACGCAGCTTGCCGGCCACGAAGTCCTGCCAGCGGGCGCGTTCGTCCTCGTCCAGCGTGTCCGGGTAGTGGCGGGCGCGGTAGCGGAACAGCAGCTCGTCGTAGCGCGGGTCGCTGAAGCTGCCGTGCAGGCGGGCGATCGAATCCGGGCCGGCATTGCGGACCTTGGCCAGCCGCGCCTTGTCGCCGTCCGGCAGGAAGCCGCCGTACAGCGACAGCTCCGGGTCGGCCCAGTCGCGCGGTTCCTGGGTGAACACCTCGCGGACTTTCTCGCGCAGCGCATCGCCGGCCGCCAGCAGCTTCGCGTGATTGGCGTGGCACGCGGTCAGGTCGATGCCCCAGCGTTCGGCGTCCGGGCCGCGCAGCGTGGCGATCGGCGACAGCATCGGCGACTTGTTCAGGTGCACGCCTTTCAGCGGCAGCCGCTCGACGCCTTCCGGCAGGTCGTCGCCGGAGGCGAACACCCGGTCGCGGATGTCGTCGGCGTCCAGCTCCAGCAGTTCGTCGACATCCGAGGACAGATCGAAGGTCAGCACGCAGTTGCCATTGGCCGGATGCATGGCGATCGGCGCGATCACTGCCATGCAGCCGCGGGCAGCCGGAATCTTCGACGACACGTGGACGACCGGCGCCATCGTCGTGACGTTGAGCAGGGTGGCGGCGAATTTCTTGTCGCGCAGGCGCAGCGCGTGCTCGAACAGCCTCGGCTGCGCAGTCTTGAGCCGGCGGGCGACGGCGATGGTGGCGTCGACATCGCTGAGCGCGTCGTGGGCCTTTTCATGGGTCAGGCCGTTGGCGGCGCTCAGGCGTTCCAGCTTGAAGGTGGTCGCGCCGTTGTCACCGACCGGCCACTCCAGCCCCTGCGGCCGCAGCGCGTGCCAGAGCCGGACGACATCGATCAGATCCCAGCGCGAATTGCCGCCGCGCCACTCGCGCAGGTAGACCTCGTGGAAGTTGCGGTACAGCAGGTGCCGGGTGAACTCGTCGTCGAAGCGGATCGAGTTGTAGCCGGCGACGCAGGTTTCCGGCACCGAGAACAGATCGTCGATCTGGCGGGCGAACTCGTACTCCGGCAGGCCTTCGTCGCGCGCCAGCTGCGGCGTGATGCCGGTGATCAAGCAGGCTTCCGGCGCCGGCAGCACGTCGATCGTAGGCGCGCAGTAGATCACCAGCGGCTCGCCGATCGGCTCCAGATGCTCGTCGGTGCGCCGGGCGGCGAACTGGCTTGGACGGTCGCGCGCCGGGTCGGTGCCGAAGGTTTCGTAGTCGTGCCAGACGAAGCTCGCGGCCATGGTGGGGTGACAGACGGGGACGGGGTGCGACAATACCGCAGGCCTTCCTTCCATCGCCCAGAACCGTGTCCGTCACCCGCGAATCGCTGATTGCCGCTGTCGATACCGTCATCCATCCGCTGATCGGCCGCGGCCTGGCCGAAGCCGGCTGCATTGCCGACCTGACGACCGGCGCGCCGCCGCAGATCGTCATCGAACTGGGCTTCCCGGCCGCCGGCATCGCGCCGGAGCTGGTCGACGCCGTGAAGGCGGCGGTGCGCCGCGACTGCGGCGTCGAGGCCAACGTGCGGATCGGCTGCCGGGTGCTGCCGCAGGCGGTACAGAAAGGCCTGAATCCGCTGCCCGGTGTTGCCAACGTGATCGCTGTGGCCTCCGGCAAGGGCGGCGTCGGCAAGTCCACGGTGGCCGTCAATCTGGCACTGGCGCTGCAGGCCGAAGGCGCACGGGTCGGCATCGTCGATGCCGATGTCTACGGACCTTCGCAGCCGCTGATGCTCGGCTCCAAGGAGCGGCCGACCTCGCCGGACGGCAAGCGAATCAATCCGATCATTGCCCACGGCCTGCAGGCGATGTCGATCGGCTTCCTGCTCAAGGACGACGCCCAGCCGGCCGTCTGGCGCGGGCCGATGGCGACCCAGGCGCTGATGCAGCTGCTGACCGAAACGGTCTGGGACGACCTCGATTATCTGGTCGTCGACATGCCGCCCGGCACCGGCGACATCCAGCTCTCCTTGAGCCAGCGCGTGCCGGTGGCCGGCAGCGTGATCGTGACCACGCCGCAGGACATCGCGCTGCTCGACGCCCGCAAGGGGCTGGAGATGTTCCGCAAGGTCGGCATTCCGGTGCTCGGCGTGATCGAGAACATGGCGACCCATATCTGCACGAACTGCGGCCACGAGGAAGCGATCTTCGGCGCCGGCGGCGGCGAACGGCTGGCAGCGGAAGCCGGCACCGAGCTGCTCGGCCGGATGCCGCTCGACATCCGCATCCGCCAGCAGGCCGACGGCGGAAATCCGACCGTCGCCGCCGACCCGCGCTCCGAACTGAGCCTGCGCTATCGCGACATCGCCCGGCTGGCCGCCGCGCGGCTTGCCTATGGCGCGGCTGGTGAGCTGGCTTTCCCGAACATCGCGATCAGCGACGACTGACCGCTCCGCCATGCTGAACCGGCGCATCCCGACGGCCTGGCTGCTGCTGGCGCTGGCCGTCTGGGGTGGCTGGCGAGCCTGGCACACGCGCAGCGTCGCGGTCGGCCCGGGTGCGCTGGCGCCGGACCCGCCGCAGCAGACGGCGCTCGCCGGCGACGCTGCCGCGCGCTTCGCCTACCGGAACTGGACGCTGACGCCGCTTGCCGCGTTCGCGCTCGATGCCCGCGTGCTGGGCCGCGAGGACTACCGCTTCGACCCGCTGGCCAGCCTGGTGCCAACCGATCTGGCGCTGGGCTGGGGGCCGATGTCGGATTCGGCGGTGCTGGCTCGGATCGACATTCGCCAGCGCGGCCGCTTCTACTTCTGGACGGTTCGCGAGTTCCCGATTCCGGAACGCGACATCGTCCGCAGCAGCGCCAACATGCACCTGATCCCGGCCGATGACGCAGTCGCCGACCGGCTGGCCGAAGTGCGGGTCGGACAGGTCCTGAGACTGCGCGGCAAGCTGGTCGAGGCGCGCGCCGACAACGGCCTGACCGCCCGCAGCTCGCTGCGGCGGGACGACAGCGGCGCCGGCGCCTGCGAACTGGTCTGGGTCGACGCGCTCGAAGTGCTGCAATAGTCGCAGGCGTTGCGGCGATAATCCGCGCTCGCACCCCGCCGCCAACCGAATCGCCGCCCGCCGATGAGCATCAAGTCCGACAAGTGGATCCGCCGCATGGCCGAAAGCGCCGGCATGATCGAGCCCTTCGAGCCTGGACAGGTGCGCGTGGCCGGCGGCCAGCGGATCGTCAGCTATGGCACCTCCAGCTACGGCTACGACGTGCGCTGCGCCAACGAATTCAAGATCTTCACCAACATCAACTCGACGATCGTCGACCCGAAGAACTTCGACGCCGGCTCGTTCGTCGACGTGAAGTCGGACGTCTGCATCATCCCGCCGAACTCGTTCGCGCTGGCCCGCACGGTCGAATACTTCCGGATTCCGCGTTCGACCCTGGTGGTCTGCCTGGGAAAAAGCACCTATGCGCGCTGCGGGATCATCGTCAACGTCACGCCGCTGGAACCCGAATGGGAAGGCCACGTGACCTTGGAGTTCTCGAACACCACGCCGCTGCCGGCGAAGATCTACGCCAATGAAGGCGTGGCGCAGATGCTGTTCTTCGAGAGCGACGAGATCTGCGAGACCAGCTATGGCGATCGCGGTGGCAAGTACCAGGGCCAGACCGGCGTGACCTTGCCGAAGACCTGAGTTGTCTCTGGATGGGTTGTCGTCGCGGTTGACGGCCCGGCGGTGCGGCTGTTGTCGGGCGACGGTCTCGGATCATTCCGTTGTCTTCGTCGGCTCTGGATACCGGCTTTCGCCGGTATGACGACCGTGTGGTGGTAAAGCCGAGCCTTCGCCTAGCAAGCTGTCATACCGGCGAAAGCCGGTATCCAGAGCACCGCAAGCATCAGCTCGATGAGGTGTGAACGGCTGCCAACCCGGCATGGCCGAGACGGAGAAGTCAGGCATGGAAAAGGATTTCCACGTCTACATGCTGGCCAGCGACCGCAACGGCACGCTGTACGTCGGCGTCACCTCGAACCTGGTGCAGCGCATCTGGCAGCACCGCACGGATGCCGTTGACGGCTTCACGAAGCGCTATCGGGTGCATCGACTGGTCTGGTTCGAGGCGCAGCCTGATGCCCCCAGCGCCATCACCCGGGAAAAGCAGATCAAGCAGTGGAAGCGCGCCTGGAAGCTGGCGCTGATCGAGGCTGGCAATCCGCAGTGGCGGGATCTTTACGAGACGATCGTCTAGCGTCAGGTCGTCGCTTCGTCCGGCTCTGGATACCGGCTTTCGCCGGTATGACAGTTTTCGAGGGCATCGCAGGGGATGAGGCGCGTCCGGCCGGCAAGTCGTAGACAGGCCGGCTCCATCCACATCGTCATACCGGCGAAAGCCGGTATCCAGGGCACTCAAGGACACGGTCGATAAATCAATGTGAGTCGGATGATCGGCAGTTGCGCGATCCCTATCAGGCAGTCGTCCAGCGTCGGGAAGCAGCTTTATTTGGCTCTGGATACCGGCCTTCGCCAGTATGACAGCTGTAGTCAACCAGCCTTGCGATTCGCCAGCCAGGCGCTACCCACGCGCCGAATCGCCCAAGCTCGGTGCGCGGCCGGCGGCCGCTTGAAATCCTCGTCCAGCGTCTTCGGCGTGATGTCCTCGACGTCCAGCCCGTGCGGCTTCAGGTCGTCGAGCTTGAAGCGCTTGCGGTTGCAGGAGAAGTACAGCACGCCGTTCGGCGCCAGCAGCCGGGTGGCCAGGGTGATGATCTCGACGTGGTCGCGCTGGATGTCCAGGGTGCCGTCCATCTTCTTGGAGTTCGAGAAGGTCGGCGGGTCGCAGAAGATCAGGTCGAACTGCGGCGGCCGGGTCTTGTCGGCCTGTTCCTTGAGCCAGGCGAGGCAGTCGGCGCGGTAGAAACGGTGCGGATTTTCCTTGGCGCTGCGCCGCTCGACATCGACCATGCGGATGCCGTTCAGGCGCAGGTTTTCCTGCGCCCAGTCGAGATAGGTGTTCGACAGATCCACCGACACGCTCTCGACGGCGCCACCGACCGCCGCCTGCGCGGTCGCCGAGCCGGTGTAGCAGAACAGGTTCAGGAAGCGCTTGCCGGCGGCTTCCTTGCGGATCCGCAGACGCATCGGCCGGTGATCGAGGAACAGGCCGGTGTCGAGATAATCGGTGAAGTTCACCTGCAGCTTGCAGCCGTGCTCGCCGACCACGTGCAGCGCCCCGCTCTGGCCCTGACGGCCGTACTGGGAATCGCCTTTCTGCTGGCGGCGCACCTTCAGGTGGATGTTCGAGATCGGTACTTCCAGCACCTGCTGGATGGCGTTCAGACCTTCGCGCAGGCGGCGCTCGGCGTGCACCGGGTCGATGGTCTTCGGCGGCGCGTATTCCTGCACGTGAACATGCAGGCCGTCGGCTTCGTAGAGATCGACGGCCAGCGCGTAATCGGGCAGATCGGCGTCATAGAGCCGGTAGTTGGCGACGCCGGTGCGCTTCGCCCACTTGCCGAGGTGCTTGAGGTTCTTGCGCAGGCGGTTGGCGAAATCGCCGTCGACGATCGCGGCCGGCGCTGCGGCTTCCGGATCACGGGCGGCGATCTCGAAGGTCAGCAGCTTGCACGGCAGGTCGCCGTTGTAGAACGCGTACATGCGCTCGGCGCGCAGGCCGAGGCGGGGGCCGAGATCGGGACGGCCGGTGAACACGCCGGCGCGCCAGCCGGGGAAGTGCTGCTTCAGCAGCGCACCGAGCAGGCTGTACAGCTTGACCATTTCGGCCTCGCTGCCCATGCGCTCGCCGTACGGCGGATTAGTGCAGACCAGGCCCGGTGTCGTGGTCGGCGGCCGCATGGTCGAGACATCGGCGTCGCTCAGGCGGATCTTCCAGACCAGCCCGGCGCGCTCGATATTGCCGCGTGCGGCCTTGATCGCTGCCGGATCGAGGTCGGCGCCATACAGGACCGGGATGCGCTCGGCGCCGGCTTCGCGGCGGGCCTTGGCCTCGTCCATCAGCGCTCGCCAGTGGTCGACTTCGCAAGTCGTCAGCGCCAGAAAGCCGTGCCGGGT
This sequence comes from Gammaproteobacteria bacterium, assembly GCA_026398815.1. Classification (GTDB taxonomy): domain Bacteria; phylum Pseudomonadota; class Gammaproteobacteria; order Nevskiales; family Nevskiaceae; genus Nevskia. Next base: position 137,090 of record JAPLSA010000008.1, on the reverse strand, counting down.
GCGCAGCAGGCCCGGCGCGACATCGCCGGCCATCAGTGCCGCTTCCAGCAGCAGGGTGCCGGAGCCGCACATCGGATCAAACAGGCTGCCGCCGCGCGCGAACACTGCCGGCCAGCCGCTGCGGATCAGGATCGCGGCGGCCAGGTTTTCCTTCAGCGGCGCGCCGCCGGTGGCCAGGCGGTAGCCGCGCCGGTGCAGGCTTTCGCCGGACAGGTCGAGGCTGATCGTTGCCTGTGCGCCATGCAGGTGCACGTGGATCGAGACATCCGGATCTTCGGCGTCGACATTGGGGCGGCGGCCGTGCACTTCGCGGAAGCGGTCGGCGAGCGCGTCCTTGACCTTCAGCGCGGCGAAATGGGTGTGGGTGACGGTGTTCGAGCGGCCGGCGACGTCGATCGCGAACGTGGAATCGACATCGAACCAGGCCGGCCAGTCGATGCGCTTCGCTCCCTGGTACAAGGCATCGGCGTCGGCGATCTCGAAGAAGTCCAGCGGCAGCAGCACGCGGCTCGCCAGCCGCGACCACAGGCAGGCGCGATAGGCATCGACCCAGCGGCCCTGGGCGGTGACGCCGCCGCCGCGTTCGGCGACCTCGGTCAGACCCAGCGATCGCAGTTCGTCGACCAGCAGCGGCTCCAGACCACGCGCGCAGGTAACGAACAGCGGCCCGGGCAGCGGGGCGGACGGCAACGCTTCGGGGATGGAACGGGAGGCTTCTTCAGTCACGGTGGCGGGGCAGGTCCGGAGAGTAGGGCAGCGGACAGTGCCGCACGTCATCAGAGTGTCGCGACAATGGCACGATAGTCGCTTTCCTCGTTGCAGTGTCCATTTTACCGGTGAACGCCATCGACCATCTGCCGCCCGCTGCGTTGACCCGTCGTCGTCTGCTGATGGCGGCCGGCGCGCTTGGACTGGGCGGCTGCGCCAGCGACTCCTTGAGCCTGCTCGGCGCTGCGATGCCGAGCTTCCGGTCTTCGGCGCACGGCAATGCGTATCCGATCAGCGACGCCCAGATCAAGGCCATTCCGTACGCCAGCATGGGCGTGCAGATCGGCAGTGCGCCGCCGGTGGTGACGATCCTGGCCAGCGTCGACGGCCGGCGGCTCAGCTGGGCGTCGGCCGATCGCGTCGTGCTGATCACCGAGCGCGGCCGGCTGGTCAAGACCATCGGCCTGCCGCGCGATCTGCTGACCACCCGGTTCACCGAGTTCGATCCGCTGGAACGCGTCCGCCAGGGCGAGAAGGTGCCCGACAGCGGCGTCACGAGGATCGTCGACCTGCGCCCGCGCGATGACTTCGGCGTGCCGGTGAACAGCCAGTTCAGTGCGCAGGGCGAGGAGTCGCTGACCTTGCTTGGCGAGACGCGAACGCTGCTTCGGGTCCGGGAGCGGGTGGTGGTGGCCAAGTGGCGCTGGTCGACCGACAACCTGTACTGGATCGATCCGGCCAGCGGGCAGATCTGGCGTTCGCGCCAGCAGTTCTGCCCCGACGTGCCCGCCATCACCATGGAGATGCTGCGACCCTCGGTTCGCGCCTGACATGCGCGGCGCGCCCAACGAAAAAGGCCGCTCCAGAGGAGCGGCCTTGGTGCGGCGTGACAGCGCTTACGGGGCGGTAGCGGTCGCCGTCGAGGTCGACGTACCGTTGCCGCCGCCTTCCGCGCCGATGACCAGCACGGCAATGGCGGTACCGGCGCCGAGGCCGACGGCGATGACGGTCGAGATGTCACCGGCGGCGAAGCCGGAAGCCTTCTCGATGCTGCCAGCGGCATCAGCCGGTTCAGCGTCTGCAGCGCGGGCGGCGGTCGACGTCGCGGCAAGCGCGGCGAGGGTCAAGGCAATGACGGCATGCTTCACGTTGATGTCTCCTGGAAGGATCGAAATGCAGCGGCGCTGCCGGAACCGGCTTGGCGGGCTGCATCAAATGCAGGCGGAGGATATAAGGCCAGCCCGGCAACGTCTAGCGCCAGCCATCCGGACGAACCCGCCTCAGCCGCCGGGCAAGTCGGTATCCTTGGCGCCGCCCGCCGGCGCGCCGGCGTCTTTCTCCTCAATGGATTGCGAATCAACGTGAGCAAGCGGATTTTCCGGATCGTTTCCGCCTTCGGTTTCGGCTTGTTGCTGGGCTTGGCGGTCAGCCGACCGGCGCAGGCCCAGCTGCCGTTCGATCCGTCGATGATCGATCAGCTGACGCCCGAACAGCGGCAGAAAGCGCTGGAATCGTTCGGCGGCAACAGCAGCGGCGGGCCGGTGGCCTCGCCTGACGGCCGCTTCCGCGACCAGCAGCTGTCGACGCCGACGACCGGCGGCACGCAGGGCGCCACTCAGACCCGGCCCGGCGAAGCGGCCCGTTCGCAGTACCCGGCGGCAGGCGCGGGCGGTACAGGAACCGGCGTCGGCGCAGGGGCCGGCATCGGCACCGGCGCATCGACGATGCAGGGAACCTCGGGGCGCAATCGGAAGCCGGGCCTGTCCTCGCTGCCCGAGGACGGCAGCCTGACGGCCGTGCCGGGTGCGCAGACCAAGCCGGGGCCGGAGGCGCTGCCGCTGGAGTTCGGCGACATCGCCGACGCGCCGCTGGAGCCGTTCGGTTACGCGCTGTTCACCGCAGGCGCGACCACCTTTGCACCGGCGACCGACATCCCGGTGCCGGCCGACTATGTCGTCGGGCCCGGCGATTCGGTGCGCGTGCAGCTGTTCGGCAACGACAACGGCAACTACAGCCTGCTGGTCGGGCGCGATGGCCAGATCAATTTCCCGAAGCTTGGCCCGGTCGCGGTGGCCGGCCAGCGCTTCGATGACGTCCGGAAGCTGCTGACCGACCGCGTCAACCGCGAACTGATCGGCGTGCAGTCCAGCATCTCGCTCGGCGAACTGCGCTCGGTGCGCGTGTTCCTGACCGGCGACGTGCGCCAGCCGGGCTCGTACACGGTCAGCTCGCTGGCCACCATCACCAACCTGCTGTTCGTAGGCGGCGGCGTCACCGAAGTCGGTTCGCTGCGCCGCATCCAGCTCAAGCGCAATGGCCGGCTGGTGCAGCGGCTCGATTTGTACGCCCTGCTGCTGCATGGCGATTCCAGCGGTGATGCCCGGCTGCTGCCCGGCGATGTGGTGTTCGTGCCGCCGGTCGGTCCGCAGGTGTCGGCGGCCGGTGCAGTCAAGCGGCCGGCGATCTACGAGCTGGACAACGAGGAAAGCGTCGACGAGGTGATCGCGCTGGCCGGCGGCCTGCTGGCCTCGGTGAACACCGGCACCGCGCAGATCGAACGCTACGTCGGCAACAAGCGGACCATCGCGCAGCTCGATCTCGCCCGCGACGCCGACCTGCTGTCGGTCGTCCAGGACGGCGATTTCCTGCGTGTCGGCCCGGTGGCCGGCGGCATCGACGACAAGGTGCGGGTCATCGGCCACGTCCGCTATCCCGGCCCTTACCAGTGGCGCGCCGGCTACGACCTGCGCAGCCTGCTCGGCACCGCCCAGGTCAAGCCTTCCGATGCCCGGGCCGAGGCCTACCTGCCACTCGGCCTGATCGAACGCACCGATCCGGCCACCGGCGTGCGTGGCTGGATCAGCTTCAATGTCAGCGCCGCACTGGACCCGGCGACGCCGCCGCTGCCGCTGAACCGCGACGACCGGGTGGTGATCCTGACTCGCGACGATGTGTCCTACCTCGATTCGAAGGAAGTCCGCAGCGTGGTCGGCGGCGACCTGCAGGCGGCGTCCACCTGCCCGGCCTTGCAGCAGCTCGCCGAGCTGGCCAACAGCGAACGCGCGTCGCGCTTCCTGAAGGCCTACAGCGCCGAAAGCAGCAAGTCGACGGTCAGCGCGCGCACCGATGCCGACGTCGAACGCTGCCCGCCGCTGTTCAAGGCGGCGCCGCGGGCGCTGCAATACCTGCTGGAAGAGTCGACGGCGGTCTACGGCGAAGTGCGCCGCCCGGGCCTGTACCCGATTGCCCACGGCACGCATCTGCAGACCCTGATCGATTCCGCCGGCGGGCTCAGCAACGAGTCGGACCGCAGCAACATCGAGTTCGTGTCCTACGGCGAAGCGCTGCAGACCGGCAAGCCGAGCTACCGCACGCTGAATCTCGGCGAGGCCGGCATGGGCGATTTCGCCGTCAATCCGGGCGACCTGTTCAACTTCAAGCCGCGCTACGTCGGCCAGGAAGTCGGCACCGCGCGGATCATGGGCGAGGTCCGTTTCCCGGGTTCCTACGGCATCCTGCGCGGCGAGCGCCTGAGCCAGCTGGTCAAGCGCGCTGGCGGCGTCACCGCCGACGCCTATCCGTACGGCGCGGTGTTCACCCGCGTGCAGGCGCGGACCGCCGAGCGCGAGTCCTACCAGCGGGCGGCGACCGACCTGCAGGAAGCGATGGTCACGGCGGTCACCAGCGGCGCGCTCGGCAAGGACGCGTCGAACTCGGCGCAGTTCCTCGGCACGGTGATCAATCGCCTGCAGAGCGCCGAAGCGGTCGGCCGCGTGGTCATCGAGGCCGATCCGGCGATTCTCGAGGCCCGGCCGGAGCTGGATCCGGTCGTCGAACCGGGTGATCTGCTGGTGATGCCGAAGCGGCCGATCTCGGTCACCGTCATTGGCCAGGTGCTGAATCCGGGCAGCCAGGCCTTCGTGCCGGGCTCGACGATGAAGGACTACGTCGAGCGCGCCGGCGGTTACGCGCAGGCTGCCGACGACGACCGCGTGTTCGTGATCCTGCCGAACGGCACCGCCCAGAAGCTGAAGGCCAGCTTCTGGAACTACAAGCCGCAGGACATTCCGCCCGGCAGCGTCGTGGTGGTGCCGCGCGATGCCGCGCCGTTCAACCTGGTGGCGTTCTCGGAGCGCATCTTCGGCCTGCTGTCGAACCTCGCGGTCACGGCGGCGGCGCTGTCGACGATCAGTCGCAACTGATCGGCGACGCCGCAGGCCGCCATTGCGCCAGACGCCGCCGATGGGCTGCCGGTTTCCGCTGCTCGTCCGCCTGGCAGCGCTCGGGCTGGCCGCCGTGTCGACGGCCCGCGCCGATGACGGCCTGAACCTGAACGACTTCGGCGGCGTCGGCCTGCTGCAGACGCCGAGCGCGCGCTTTGCCGACGAAGGCACCTTCGGCGGCGGCCTGTCCAGCATCAAGCCGTACAACCAGATCCAGATCTTCGCCACGCCGCTGCCGTGGCTGGAAGCGGTGTTCCGCTACACCGACGTCATCGATCGTCCTTACGGGCCCGAATCGTTCAGCGGCTTCCAGTCGTACAAGGACCGCAGCTTCGGCTTCAAGCTGCGGCTGGTCGAGGAAAGCGCGGTGTGGCCGCAGCTGGCGATCGGCATCCAGGATTTCGGCGGTACCGGCGTGTTCGGCGGCGAATACCTGGTCGCCAGCCGGCGCTGGTACGACTGGGATTTCAGTTTCGGCCTCGGCTGGGGACGTCTGGGCGAGGGCGGCGACCTGCGCAATCCGCTGACCCAGATCGCCCAGCGTTTCGACCGTGACCGCACCGGCACCGGCACGTCGACCTCCACGCCGGGCGGCAGCGGCGTCGGCCGGCTGTTCACCGGCGGCACCATCGGCCCGTTCGGTGGCGTGCAGTGGCGCACGCCGATCGACGGCCTGCGGCTGCAGCTGGAGTACGACGGCAACGACTACAGCAACGAGCGCGGCACCGGCTCGTCGGTTCGCCAGCGCATTCCCGTCAACATCGGCGCCGACTATGCCGTCAGCGACGGCGTTCACCTGGGTCTCGGCTACGAGCGTGGCGAGCGGCTGAGCTTCCGGCTGTCGCTGCGCACTAACCTGGAAACCGGGCGGGGGCCAGTCAAGGTGCTCGACCCACTGCCGCCGGCGATCCAGGCGCGCGCTCCCGAAAGCCTCGGCAGCCCGGTACCGGAAGTGGTCGCGCCCGCCGAACTGCAGGCGCTGACCGGGCGGCTGGCCACCGCGCTGTCGCAGCAAGCGTTCGCGCTGTCGGCGTTCGACCTGCAGCCGTCCGGCCGCGCGGCGACGATCTGGCTGGAACAGCAGAGGTTCCGCAGCGCCACGCGGGTGGCGGGCCGGGCGGTGCGCTCGGCGACCGGCGTGCTGCCGCCGTGGATCGACCGGATCACCGTCGTCGGCGTCGACGGCGGCGTGGAAACCTGGCGCATCACCATCAACCGGCGCGAATTCGAGAAGTTCGGCCAGTTCCGCGGCAGCCCCGAGGAGATCCGCCGCACGGCCGACCTCGACCCGGTGCAGCCCGATCCGGGCACGGCGGACGTCCAGGGTCTGATCAAGCTGCCGACCTGGAGCTGGGACACCGGCCCCGGCTTCCGCCAGCAGATCGGCGGACCGGACGGCTTCTACTTCGGCCAGCTGCTCTGGCGCCTGACTGGCGATGTCCGGCCGACCGAACATCTGACGTTCAGCGCCGCGCTGTCGTTCAACCTGCTGAACAACTTCGACGACATCACGCTCGAATCGAACAGCCAGCTGCCGCACGTGCGCAGCGACATCGTCGACTACCTGCAGCAGGGCCAGCAGGCGGTGTCCCGGCTGGAAACCAACTACATCTGGTCGCCGGCTGCAGGCGTCTATGCGCGGCTGTCGGCCGGCCTGTTCGAGGACATGTACGGCGGCGTCGCCGGCGAGCTGCTGTGGCGACCGCACTTCCAGCGCTGGGCCGTGGGCCTCGATGCCAATGTCGTGCAGCAGCGCGACTACGCGGTGCGCTTCAACTTCCGCGACTACCGGGTGGCCACCGGGCACGTGAATCTCTATTACGACTTCCCGTGGCACGGCCTGAAGGCCAAGCTCAGCGTCGGGCGCTATCTGGCGCGCGACTGGGGCTCGACGATCGAGGTGGCGCGCGAGTTCAGGAGCGGCGCGACGCTCGGCGTGTTCGCCACCTTCACCGACGTGCCGGCCAAGGTGTTCGGCGAGGGCTCGTTCGACAAGGGCTTTTTCCTCAACCTGCCGTTCGATCTGGTGTTCCCGCGTTCGACCCGACGCAGCGTGAACTTCCTGTTCCGGCCGCTGACCCGCGACGGCGGCCAGAAGGTGCGCGACGGCATCGACCTGTACAACGCCACCGACGCCGGCAACGGCGGGCGGATCGTGTCCGACTGGGCCGACGTGGTCCGCTGACGGGGCCGCCGCCCTTGCCGTCAGCCGTAGTGCTGAATCGGGCAGTGGACGGCTGGCCGGCCAATCGCCGCCGACTCGGCTATTTCTTCGGCAGCACCTCGGCATCGACGCTGCCGCGCGCCAGCCGCACGGTGATGCGATCACCGGCCGTGACCTCGTCACTGCCATGCAACACGCGGCCATCGGCGGCCTGCGCCAGCGCATAGCCGCGCTGCAGCACGGCCGACGGATTGAGGCTGTTGAGCAGCGCTTCCGCCTGCCGCAGCCGTGCGCTGCGTTCGACCAGCGCGCCGCGACCGCTGCGCTGCAGGCGATCGGCGAGCAGCCGCAGCCGTTCGCGCAGCTGGATCACCCGTGCCAGCGGCGCGGCTGCCTCGAAGCGCCGGCTGCGCAGGCCGAGCATTTCGCGGCGGGTCGCCAGGCGCTGCTGCATCGCGTGGCGCAGGCGCTGATCGAGTTCGTCGAGCCGTTGCGCCCGTTCCTGCAACCGCCGTCCGGGATGCAGACGCTGCAGGCGTCCGGCCTGCTGCAGCAGCTGTTCGCGCGCCAGCTGCAAGCGGCGCTGGACGAGGCCGATCAGCTGGATGTCCAGCGAGTCGATGCGGCCGTAGCGCTCGGCGACGTCCGGCGTCACCAGCTCGGCGGCGGCGGTTGGCGTGGCGGCACGGACGTCGGCGGCGAAGTCGGCGATCGTGAAATCGATCTCGTGGCCGACACCCGACACCACCGGCACCGCGCAGGCACGGATCGCCCGCGCCACCGCTTCATCGTTGAACGCCCACAGGTCTTCCAGCGAGCCGCCGCCACGCGCCAGCAGGATGACGTCGGCGGGCGCGCGCTCAGGCAGTTCGCGCAGCGCGCGGACGATCGCCGGCGGCGCCTGGCTGCCCTGCACCGGCACCGGGTACAGCGCCACGGCAGCTAGCGGCCAGCGGCGGGCGAGGGTGTTGAGAATGTCCTGCAGCGCGGCACCGGTGCCGGAAGTGATCACGCCGATCACCCGCGGCACGGCCGGCAGCGGCCGCTTCAGCGCGGCGTCGAACAGGCCTTCTGCCGCCAGCTTCGCTTTCAGCTGCTCGAAGGCGCGCAGCAGCGCACCCGTGCCGGCCGCTTCGAGGTGCTCGACGATCATCTGCAGTTCGCCGCGCGCCGGATAGATGCCGACCTTGGCGCGCACCAGCACCGCGTCGCCGTCCTTAGGCTGCGGCCGCACGTAGTAGTTGGTGTTCTTGAACATCGCGCAGCGCAGCTGGGCGCGATCGTCCTTCAAGGTGAAGTACCAGTGGCCGGATGCCGGCCGCGAGAAATTCGAGATCTCGCCGGATACCCAGACGCTGGGCAAGCTGTCCTCGAGCAGGCCGCGCAGGATGTCGGCCAGCTCGGACACGGCATAGACGGTGCGGGCAGCGCCCGGAGCGGGGCGGTTCATGCCGGCGAGCAGACCGGCGACGATGCGCGGCGTGCGGGGGCTGCGTGAAGCGGCGACGCGCCCGGCGATTGCGGCATGGTGATGACGTCGGTCGAAGGCGTGTGCGTTGCGTATAATATCGCTTTGACGGAGCCGTAAATGCCTCGCCTCTCCGCTGACTCGCGCATCGATCTCGAAGCCCTGACGTTCGATGACGTCCTGCTGCAACCCGCCTACTCCGAAGTGCTGCCGCGTCAGGTCGACCTGCGCACGCCGCTGACCGCCCGCATCACGCTGAACATTCCGCTGCTGTCGGCGGCGATGGACACGGTGACCGAATCCGGCCTCGCCATTGCGCTCGCGCAGGAAGGCGGCATCGGCATCATCCACAAGAACATGACGCCGGCCCGGCAGGCCGCCGAAGTGCGCGCGGTGAAGAAGTACGAGAGCGGCATCATCGCCGACCCGATCACCGTGCCGCCGGCGATGACCATTGCCGACGTGCTGGCGCTGACCCGCGCCAACCACATCAGTGGCGTGCCGGTGGTCGACGGCGACCAGCTGGTCGGCATCGTCACCAGCCGCGACCTGCGCTTCGAGACGCGCATGGACCAGCCGGTGTCGAAGATCATGACGCCGCAGCCGCGCCTGGTGACGGTCAAGGAAGGCGCGCCGCGCACCGAGGTCATCGAGCTGCTGCACGAGCACCGGATCGAGAAGGTGCTGGTGGTCAATGAAGCCTTCCAGCTCAGGGGCATGATCACCGTCAAGGACATCCAGAAGTCCACCGAGCATCCGCTGGCCTGCAAGGACGATCGCGGCCGGTTGCGGGTCGGTGCGGCCGTCGGCACTGGCGGCGATACCGATGAAAGAGTCGCGGCCCTGGTCGAGGCTGGCGTCGACGTCATCGTCGTCGACACCGCGCATGGCCACTCCAAGGGCGTGATCGACCGCGTGCGGCAGATCAAGCAGCAGTACGGCGACCGCGTGCAGATCATCGGCGGCAACATCGCCACCGGGGCGGCGGCGCTGGCGCTGGTCGAGGCGGGAGCGGATGCGGTCAAGGTCGGCATCGGCCCGGGTTCGATCTGCACAACGCGCATCGTCGCCGGTGTCGGCGTGCCGCAGATCAGCGCCGTGATGGCCGTCGCCGAAGCGCTGAAGGACAAGGGCATTCCGCTGATCGCCGATGGCGGCGTGCGCTACTCCGGCGACTTCGCCAAGGCGCTGGCTGCCGGCGCCTACGCGGTGATGGTCGGCTCGATGCTGGCCGGCACCGAGGAAGCGCCGGGCGATGTCGAGCTGTACCAGGGCCGCTCGTACAAGAGCTATCGCGGCATGGGCTCACTCGGCGCGATGTCGCAGGGCTCGAAGGATCGCTACTTCCAGGACACCACCGCCGAAGTCGAAAAGCTGGTGCCGGAAGGCATCGAAGGCCGGGTGCCGTACAAGGGGCCGATGGCGGCGATCGTCCATCAGCTGATCGGCGGCCTGCGCGCCAGCATGGGTTACACCGGCTGCCAGAACACCGAGGAACTGCGCACCCAGACGCGCTTCGTGAAGATCACCTCGGCCGGCATGCGCGAAAGCCATGTCCACGACGTGACCATCACCAAGGAAGCGCCGAATTACCGTACCCAGAGCTGATTCTCCGATGACCGCTGCTGCCGCTGCCGTGAAGCCGTCTCCGACGCACGCCCCGACGCCCGACATCCACGCCGACCGCATCCTGATTCTCGACTTCGGCTCGCAGTACACGCAGCTGATCGCCCGCCGGGTCCGCGAGCTGGGCGTCTACTGCGAACTGCATCCCTGGGACATCTCCGACGACGACATCCGGGCCTTTGCGCCGAAAGGCGTGATCCTGTCCGGCGGCCCGGAATCGGTCACCCAGCTGAAGGCGCCGCGCGTTCGCGAAGCGGTCTGGGGCTTGGGCGTGCCGGTGCTCGGCATCTGCTACGGCCTGCAGGCAATGGCCCACCAGCTCGGCGGCAAAGTCGAGGCGCATGATTCGAAGGAATTCGGCTACGCCGAGATTCGCGCCCGAGGCCATTCCGAACTGCTGCGCGGCATCGAGGACCGGGTCAGCGAGGAAGGCTTTGGTCTGCTCGATGTCTGGATGAGCCACGGCGACCGCGTGGTCGAGATGCCGCCCGGCTTCAAGCTGATCGCCTCGACGCGCGACGTGCCGATCGCCGGCGTCGCCGACGAAGAACGCCGCTACTACGGCCTGCAGTTTCACCCGGAAGTCACCCACACCACGCAAGGCACGCGCATCTATTCGCGCTTCGTGCACGACATTTGCGGCTGCGGCCGGGCCTGGACGCCGGACAACATCATCAGCGACGCGATCGACAAGGTCCGCGCCCAGGTCGTTTCCGGCCGCGTGCTGCTGGGCCTGTCCGGCGGCGTCGATTCCTCGGTGGTCGCGGCGATGCTGCACAAGGCGATCGGCGACCAGCTCACTTGCGTGTTCGTCGATCACGGCCTGCTTCGCCACCAGGAAGGCGATCAGGTGATGCAGATCTTCGCGAAGAACCTTGGCGTCAAGGTGATTCGTGTCGACGCCGAAGCCCGCTTCCTCGGCGAGCTGAAAGGCGTCACCGACCCGGAAGCCAAGCGCAAGATCATCGGCCGGCTGTTCGTCGAAGTGTTCGATGAGGAAGCCCAGAAGATCACTGGAGTCGATTTCCTGGCTCAAGGCACGATTTACCCGGACGTCATCGAATCCGCCGGTGCCAAGTCCGGCAAGGCGCATCTGATCAAGAGCCATCACAACGTCGGCGGCCTGCCCGAGCACATGAAGCTCAAGCTGGTCGAGCCGCTGCGCGAGCTGTTCAAGGACGAGGTCCGCGCCATTGGTGTCGAACTCGGCCTGCCGCGCGAGATGGTCTACCGCCATCCGTTCCCGGGCCCGGGCCTCGGCGTCCGCATCCTCGGCGAAGTGACCAAGGAAGCGGCCGACACCCTGCGGCTTGCCGATCACATCTTCATCGAAGAACTGCGCGCCGCCGGCTGGTACGACAAGACCAGCCAGGCGTTTGCGGTGTTCCTGCCGGTGAAGTCGGTCGGCGTCACCGGCGATGGTCGCCGCTACGCGCCGGTGATCGCGATCCGCGCGGTGGAGACCATCGACTTCATGACCGCCCGCTGGGCGCGCCTGCCGTACGAGCTGCTGGAAAAGGTGTCGTTGCGGATCGTCAACGAGATCGCCGGCGTGTCGCGCGTGGTCTACGACATCTCCGGCAAGCCGCCGGCGACCATCGAGTGGGAGTGAATTGACGTCCTTCGGGGACTATCGCTCGCTATCGTAAAGATGCCGTAACGTATTGATTTAAAAAGAAATACGTCACGGCAGCTATCGGTGGCTATCGCCGGCCAGCGGAACAAGGTGGCGGTGAAAGTGGCGGTAAGAACGGAGGCCGGATTAAGACCCTCCCGTTCACTATTCAGACCCAAACCGTCTTTGACGGTAAAAGTCTTCTCGGGAAAGCTGGTTTTATGCGGCTTTCCGAGCATCAGCAGGTCTCCTGGCCCCTGACGGTAAAAGCCGTCACGAACCGGAGGAAAACCTCGATGCTCACCGACACTGCACTGCGCAATCTCAAGCCTAAGCCCAAGGCTTACAAGGCTTTTGACCGCGACGGGATGTACGTGACGGTATCGCCCGTCGGTACCGTCACCTTCCGCTACGATTACCGTCTCAACGGACGCCGCGAGACGTTGACCATCGGCCGCTATGGGCCTGCCGGCGTCTCGCTGGCCTTGGCCCGCGAAAAGCTGATCGACGCCAAGAAGGCCGTCGCCCAGGGCAAGTCCCCAGCGCTGGAGAAACAACGCGAGAAGCGCCGGTTGACCGCCGCCAAGACCTTTGGCGAAGTGACCGAGAAATGGCTGGCCGGCGCCCGAATGGCCGACAGCACCAAGGCGATGCGCAAGAGCATCGTCGATCGGGACATCCTGCCGGCCTTCCAGAACCGGCAGCTCAACGAAATCACCGCCGATGACCTGCGCGCCCTCTGCAACAAGGTGAAGGCGCGCGGTGCGCCCGCGACTGCGGTACACGTGCGCGACATCGTGAAGCAGGTCTATGCGTTCGCCATCCTGCACGGCGAGAAGGTGGACAACCCGGCCGAGGACGTGGGCGCTGCGTCGATTGCGACCTTCGTGCCGAAGGATCGCGCCTTGTCGCCGCTGGAGATCCGCTTGATGGCGCGGCAGATGGAATCAGTGGCGACCTATCCGACGATCCGGCTGGCGTTGCGCATGATCCTGCTGACGCTGGTGCGCAAGAGCGAGTTGATCCAGGCCACTTGGGATGAAGTCGATTTCGAGAACGCGACCTGGACGATTCCAAAACAGCGCATGAAGGGGCGCAACCCGCATGTGGTCTATCTGTCGCGCCAGGCGCTCGACATCTTCGTGGCACTGCACACCTGCGCGGCCGGCTCCAAGTTTGTGCTGCCGTCGCGCTATGACGCCGATCGCTGCATGTCGAACGCCACGTTGAATCGAGTCACGCAGATCGTGGCGGAACGGGCCAAGGCCGCTGGCCTGCCGCTGGAGTCGTTCACCGTCCACGATCTGCGCCGCACGGGCTCGACGCTGTTGAACGAGATCGGCTTCAACCGTGACTGGATCGAGAAGTGCCTGGCGCACGAGGATGGGCGTTCTTCGCGCTCGATCTACAACAAGGCCGAGTACGCCGAGCAGCGGCGTCACATGCTGCAAGAGTGGGCCAACATGGTCGATGCCTGGATCGACGGGCAGACCTACGTGCCGAAGCTGATGCCGGAGAACGTGATGGTGCCGACGTTGAGCGCGACAGCCTGAAACGACGGTTAGGTTGTCACTTGACAACCTAACCGATCATCCCCATACTGGAGACCACTGATGGCTCGTTCCCCTCATCCGAAGAAAGAGGTCGAGGAAGCTCTCAGGCACGCCGAAGGGCAGGGCTGGCGCATCGAAGTCGGCGGCAGCCATGCCTGGGGGCGGATTTATTGCCCGTACAACGATGAGGAATGCCGCTGCGGCGAGTTCTGCATCACCAGCGTATGGAGCACGCCGAAGAACCCCGGCAACCACGCCCGCGCCTTGCGGCGCGTCGTGGACAACTGCACTACGCATCGCAGGCAGCACGACGCTGACGACGGTGCCAAGGAGTAGCGCGATGGAATACACCTTCACCCTGAAGTACCAGCTTGCCGATGATGACCGCGACCCGGATGCGCTGGTGGAGCGCCTGGGCGAAGCCGGCTGCGACGACGCTCTGGTCGGTATCGGGCAGCCGGGGCGGCTGGCGCTGGAGTTCACCCGCGAGGCAGTGGATGCGGACGAGGCCGTGCGCAGCGCGCTGGCCGATGTGCGCCGCGCCGCGCCGTCAGCTCGGCTGATTGAAGTAGCGCCGGATCTCGTCGGGCTGACCGATGTGGCCGACATCGTGGGCGTGTCGCGGCAGAACATGCGCAAGCTGATGCTGGCCCATCCGGGCAGCTTCCCGGCCCCGGTGCATGAGGGCAGCGCATCGATCTGGCACCTGGCGGACGTGCTCGCCTGGCTGCAGGCCAAGGGCAGTTATGCGTTGGCCAAGGACGTCCTGGAGGTGGCGCAGGTGGCCTTGCAGGTCAACGTGGCGAAGGAGGGGCGGCGCTTGCCGCGCTCGGCGTCCAGGGCGCTGGAAGCCTTGGTTGGATGAGAGCCGTTGCCCGGACTCATACTTCACTCGAACCCGCCCGGACAGGGCGGGTTTTTCGTAGGTAGACGTCCGGCTTCGAGACGCCGATGCGAGGGGCTTGCTTGCGTTGTTCAATCCACGCTTCGACTTCGGCCAAGTCCCATACCACGCAGCGCGGCGTCAGGTTGAAGCGACGTGGGAACTCGCCGCGGCGCTCCATTTCGTAGATCGTTGTTTCGGCCAAGGGGACGATTTGCCGCAGCTCCTGGCGGCGGATGGTGCGCCGGAAGGGTAAAACACTGCGTTTTGGAAACTGCGGTAGCTCTTCGTAGGCATCCGAGCCGGGCAGGGGAACGGTTACGGGGCGCGTAGGCTCCTTGGAGCCGTTGTCTCGGCTGATGAGCTGTGACGGGTTATTCTCCATATCGCACTCCATAAGTGTTCGGCGCTGCAAGGCTCACTACCGCAGGATGTAATGGTGGCTTTCATTGGCTATCGCGGAAACTCGTTGCAGCGTAGAGGAGCGTATTCAAGAACAGCAGTCACGTGAAAAGGGCAGGGGTATGGCGACGGTGACGGTTTCTCCGATTCATTTCGAGGACTACAGTGGCATCCAGTTCGAGCGCCTTGTCTTTGCGTACCACGTTCGCGTTGGCTGGCGTGGCCTCGTTTGGCATGGTCAATCGGGAGGCGATCAAGGGAGAGATATCTCGGGTATCGAGCCATTCGATGACCAGCAGGCACGCAAGACCATCATCCAGTGCGCGAACCGGGGCACGTTGACGCTGGCGAAAGCCAAGGTCGATATGGGCAAGGCGGTCAAGGCCGCAAGCGGGGTGCCGGATGCCTTCAAGTTCGTCTCCCGTGGCGCCGTTTCGGACGCCAGCCGAACACGGATTGAGCAAGCCGCAACTTCTCTGGGCGTTGCACATGTGACGATATGGTCAGGTGTGGAGTTCGAGGAAAACCTGCGGCTTCGTGCCGAGTACCTGCTGCATCGTTTCGTCCAAGGCATCGAGTTTCCTGACGCTGAAACAGAAATCCGAAGGTTCGTGGACGACTTCCCCGGCCTCTCGGACGTCGATGCGCTGCAATTGATGGCAGCCATGTTTGATCGGCCGGCCTTTCGCACGCCGTTTCAGCAGGAAAGCTCCCTGCCAGCTTTTCGGCAGGCGATCGAAGACACCATCGGCGCGCTCAATACCGGCGTGTGGCGGACGCGCGAGGGAGATGAAGTCAGGCGCATCCCCTCGATTCACCATCTTCAAGATCAACGCATCCGAGCGGTGCTTGCAAAGGTGGTTCGTCAGGTTGATGAGCTGCGCCGCATCTTTGTGACCCGTCTCAAGGACGGGGAGATCAGGCACTGCGGCTGCGGTCAGCCGGATTGCCCCACGTACATGCTCACGCATCGCGTTGCCGACGAACTGGACGAAGCCAGGCGGAAAATTCTGGCGACGTTTCGATCGGTGCATGCGCCCTTTAACGTGAGTCTTCAGTAGGCGTGCATGGCAATGGTGTTGTCCAACGAGCAAATTCAGTATCTCAGCCAACATCCGCCAGGGGAGGCTGTGGCGCGCGCGTTGTCCGAGCTACTTGGCAATGACAATGACTTGCTCGGCATCGACGCAAATGAACGATCCATCACCTTCCGCTTCGCGATGTATCTCCAACAGCATTTTCCTGATTGGACCGTGGATTGCGAATACAACCGGGATGGCACTGACCCAAAGCGGCTCGGACATCTGGAACTGTATCCGGACAGCGAGGACGATGAGGCGAAGACCGTATTCCCAGATGTGATCGTCCATCGGCGAGGCACGAGGAACAACTATCTGGTCTTGGAGTTCAAGAAGTCGACGAGCCGTGTTGACCGGCAGATCGACCTTCGGAAACTTCAGGGCTACAAGCAGCAGCTTGGCTACGAGCATGCCCTGTTCGTGGAGGTCGGCACCGAGGGAAAGGCGATCATCACCATGCTTGAGTGGGCCTGAGGCGGCAGAGAGGAAACTCATGACACGTATGCCACCGTTCAGCTCACAGCATCTTGAAGCCGCGTGTCGCGTGCTCGCCGATACCGAGCGCGGCTTGAGCGGTACGCAAATCGAGCGTTTGCTGCAAGAGATCGAGGTCGCAGATACCTCGCCCGGCATGACCAAGTGGAAGCGGCTGTTCAATGCGCTGGCTGGTGCGCAGAACCACCACCAGATCGGCAACCATCTCATCATGTTTATTAATCGTGCGATGAATCCGGTGAACTACGCCCGCGACTCCGCGACGTTCGCCTGGCGGCGCGACGAACTCAATGTCGTTCTTGCCTTCTCCGGCTTCTACGTGCGCGACGACGGCAAGGTCGGGTACGCCGACAAGGCCACGACGCTCGATGCCGCACGCGCCCGCGCGGGACGGCTCAAGGCCGCGTTGGAAAGTCGCGTCGTCCACGCGGAAGTGCTGAACTATTGCCGTGCCGAGCTGCTGGACGAAAACTACTTCCATGCCGTCTTCGAGGCAACGAAAGGCGTTGCGGAACGGATCCGGCTGCTGTCGGGCCTGAACGGCGATGGCGCGGATTTGGTGAACAAGGCATTCGCAGGCCAGCAACCGGTTCTGGCCTTGGGCCCGCTCATAACGGAATCCGAGAAGAGCGAGCAGAAAGGCTTTGCCAACCTGTTGATCGGCCTGTTCGGTGCCGTGCGCAATCCGCTGGCCCATGCGCCCAAGACGAATTGGCCCATGTCCGAACAGGATGCACTGGACATCCTGACGCTGGTGTCGCTGATTCACCGCAAGTTGGATGGCGCCACGAAACCTGCGGCCGTATCGTCATAGGGGAAGAACAGGAATGGACGAGGCGATCGTTGTCTTTTCTCGAAAAGGGATTTTCCAGACCACGATCGCCGCGCGCGACATTCGAAGCCGGGAACATGCGCGCAAGCTGTGGCCCCTGGTATCTTCCGGCGCATCGCGGCAACTGGTGACATGGGTCAGCCCCTCCTTTGAAAGTGGGAAACTGCGCCGACGATCCCATTTCCGGGTGCTTCCTGCCCAACACACCTTCAACCCAAAAGCACACTTCGACGATGAAGAAACCAGTCGGTGGCGCGCCGTGCAGGAAAGTTCAGAACACCGGCGGGCGAAAGAGCTTGTCGCGGCCGAACTCTCCCGACGCTTGAATGCCGGGCTTGCGATGCCGTGGGCGTTCAAGGATACGGATGCGTCGGACTATCCGCTGGAAGGCAACTTGTTGCTTGGCGCCGACCGGGTGGCAACCGAGCATCCCCTGGAGACACCGTTTGGCAGCAAATTCCGGCTCGACGTGGCTGTGCTCGGGCCGCCGGTCCAGATCGAGCCGATGGTGCTGGGGGGCGTTGAAATCGAACTAGGCCATGCCTTTGACGGGCGCAAGGCGCTGATTGGGAAATCGCTCGGATTTCCGCTGATCTCCATCGACATCACCGAGATGAAGCTAGACGAACTCACGCCCGAGTGGGCGCAGCAGGTATTGACCGCGACTACGCGGAGTCACGAGCAAGGACGCCGGCAGACTTACATCTATCTCCACGACCTGCTGTACCCCCTCTACGCGCAATTGCCGGCGTTTCTGGACGACGAGCAGCGGCATCAGTTCCTTGTGTTTGCCAACGACGAGACCCTGAACAAGCTGGTTCGCTGGATGAACCTGCTTGCCGAGAAGCTGGAGTACCCGAAGGGTACGGTCGCTGTTGCCCTGGTCAATGGCAAGAACGAACAGTCGCGCAAGATGCTGGAACGTGCCGGACAGGTCGTTGGTCCCGACTGGAGTGAGTTCAACGGCCAGCGCTGCCTACGACTGACCCTGCCGCGCCCCAAAGGCCCAGCAGATCTCCAGGCCCATCGCTTCCACATGACGATGGCGCGTATCCTGCTGTCGCACACAGATGCGCTCGTTGGCTACAAGTATTGCAACGGAGTGGACAACAACCATCCCGAAGAAGACGTGTGGGTTGCGCATCGCTGGATTGCCGACCTGAAAACTCACAGTCAGCACCGCGTGTTGCCAAAGCGGCTGGCCGAGCCAATCAACAGGCTAATCGCGGTTGTCTCTGACTTGCAGCGCAATATCGGGGCAATCACACATGGAGCGTAGCCATCCGATGCCGGAGATCATCCTGCAAGCAGACACTCCAGAAGATCTCATGACCAAACTTGCCGAGCTGCACATTGATGTGCCTGCGCGCTCGGAGGGCCGTCGAAATCATCACGCGGAACGCTATTGCATCGCGCATTTGCTTGCGACGCTGCCGACTGAACGACTTTCGTATCCGCTGACCCTTATTCATTCCGACAAGCCGGATTTCGTGCTGAGGATGTCGGGCTCCGAGGTCGGAATCGAGCACACAGAGGCGGTGCCGGAGAACGTCGCCCGGGCCAATTTCCTGCGAGAGAAAGGCTTGGGCCCCGACGTCTATTTCACGCCTCATGCCATGCCTGGGGAACCTCGAAAAACGGCCGATGAACTCCGTCACGAAATCAAGGCGGACAACCCTGGCTCTGGCTGGTGCGGTGATTCACCGGAGCGTGAATGGGCTGCGGCGATGGCCCACTACGTCAAGGAGAAGATACCGAAGGCACTAGCAGATGGCTTTGTTCGGTATCCAGCCAACTGGCTGATCGTCTATGACAACTGGCCGTTGCCGGCTATCGACTACTCCAAGGCGGCAAAATATTTGGCGTCACTACTGGCTGAAATGGACGCCTTCTCTGTGTTCGATGCGATTTTTGTCCATGATGACTCGCATATGTGTGAATTCCGCCATGCTCCTGTCGTCTACTCACTTATCAAGCCGGGCCCAATGCGCTAAGCGCTAGAGCGCGCCTCGGTGCTCCGCCGCCGGGTGTGTGATGCACGACCTAATCTTTCGAGTTCGTGTTCGACCCCGTCTTTTGAACGGCAATGTCGTACCCGACTTGAACCGGGATAACCTCTCCTTTGACAACCTCGCGTCCGGTCAAGTCCAGCACCTGAACCCTGCTTGGCCCGTATCGTGCTGGGTCAGGCGAGCCCGGTGTCGGAAAAGGAAGAATCGAGATTGGCTGGCCGTTCAAGGCGAGGTCGTGCTGTTGGGAAGGTAACTGCACCTGGAATACTTCGTTTCCGTAACCAAGCACCAAGTACATATATGGATAGTTCGTTACGTGTGACTTTCGTCGCAGGATAAATGCCGCGATTAGGTCGTTCGGCATTGGCCCTGGTTGAAATGAACGAATGACCGGGCACTGATCGGCAAATTGGCGCGCGTGATCGGTTGACTTCACCCAATTCATCAAGTGGGGGAAGTTTCCGATTTCTTCGTCGGGGAGCAGCGTCAGGCCGATCTTCATGAACGCCTTGAGCACCGCGACCGGCGTATAGGGATCGCGCTTGAGCTGAAAGGTGATTCGCCGGTTAGCTTCGTCGATCTGGTACAGCGGATCATCCTCGTACGAGGTGATATTGAAGCCTGCAGCGCCATGCTCGATTCGCCAGCCTTTCCCGTCGCCGCCTTTTTTCAACGTCGGCACGCCGCTCTTTCCACGAATACGCGCGAAGGTGCGTGTCGGCTTCGACCAGTTGCCTAGATCGTTCTCAATGCCACGCCCAAACCTTTCATTGCAGTCGTCGCACTCATATGCGCTTTCAATGCTTTTGTTGCCGAGCGCCTCGGGTATCGCGTGGGCGACCTTGCGGAAGGTCACTTCGGGTGGCTTCCTGCTACAAAATCGACAAACGCGATTCTGTTTGTCGCCGAGAACCACCTTATCGACTGGGCGCAGGAACCATTGACGCAGTATGTCGTAGTGCGTGTCGTAGAAGATGATATTGGCTTCGAGAGAGGTCATAAGTTCTGCGTTCCGGCATTTATCAAACTTCGATAACGTCTCGGCGTTTCGCGGCCTCGCCTTAAGCTTCGTGATCGCGGCCACGAATCCAGTCATGGTCGGGGACGAACAGTGATCCAACAAGGCCAGCTGTCCGCTGTGCCAAACCTTGTTCGTGCTGTGAAATCGAAAGCGAAAGCATCTGGATGGCCGACCTGGCAACACGCAAAGCGCGCAATGCCTCTTGAGTAAACGGCTCCCGTCGATGATGTTCAATTTCAGGTGCCTGCCTGCTTTGCGCTGGGTCGCCAAGGTCATGCAGCACCACGAATCGGTGTGTGCCCGCGTTGCGGAGGTCCTTTTGAGAACGCAAGATTCCCGTGCTGCCGTCATAGTCCTCGGCAAGCTCGACAAGCCCATATAGGGCACTGGCGCCCCCACGGATCGCCTGCTCCACCTTTTCGTTGAGCGGGCGCACGCCAGTCGTCTTGTCGGGGCTTCCTCGCCATAGCCTGCCGAAGTAGACCTTATCCGGCGCTAGCCCAAATTCGAAATAGTGGTTCGCCGCCACAGCGATCTTGTCGAGCAGGTCAAGAGCCGTCCGGTGCGCCACGATGAGTGCCGACGCATCAGGACCATAGGTCGCGTAGTCGAGGGTGTCCCCGAATCGGCCCGTTGCAGGCCACGCGTTTTCATCGATAGAGCGCCATAGCAAGTCACGTGCGAGGATGAAGTCGCTCTTCAGCATGTTGAACATTGCGAACACGGGCGGAGGCATCCCGACTGCTAGCGACTCCCTCTCCAGAATCCCGGGAAGCGTGAGCCAGTCCAGCTTGCCCATGGTGGGGTCGATGAGTTCCACGACTGGCGCAAGCGCCAGGCGTTCACGTTCGACCCAATTAATGAAAGGATCTTCATGTGGAGATCGCGGTGGCGGATCTCCCAATTGGCATGCGAACGCTGCGATCTGTTCCGCGGCCTGTGCGCCGGCGTACTGGATGACTCGATCCCGATGCCGATCGGCAATCTTGGCCAACATGATCGCCTCGATGCGCGTAAGTTCTGAGCAGCCACCGCGCTCATAAAGCCAAAGCAGACTGCGGGCCGCGGAACTTGCGGCAACTCCGTTCTCCGGATCAATTTCCAACGCGGCAAGCCATCCATCTTGTGCTTCGCCAAGCCGATAGCTGCTGCTGAACTGGTTGGCAAGGTTCGTCCAAGCCTGAGTCCGCAGCATTGAATCGGCATCTTCGTCCTGAGCGACTTTCCAGAAGCATCTTCTTGCTTCTGCCCGACGCTCTCTAGTCGACTCCTGGTGGCTCAGCCAGTTTTCATCGCGAGGCGGAAAGCCGGACGCGGCGACCAGTCCGTTGGCTAGGTTGTAGGTGAGGTGAGCAGTTGGAAATAGGATGTGAAGTTCGCGAAACAGCGCGATCCCTTCTTCAATCGCATCCTGCTGTTGAGTCAATGCGCCGCCATCCACCAGAATGGCCGCGCGCAGACCCATCAGATTGAATCGCTCATCTGTATCGAGATCGAGATTGATCTCCCGGGCCTGTCTCACCGCCTCGGCAGGATTGCTGTTCAGCAAGGTATTCAGATGAGCGGATCGCTCGTAGAACCTATCCAGCATTGATGTCATAAAGGGCTTGCGACAGGGCGTGTTTACTGGTGGGTTGGGTGAATCCAGCAACCGGGGCTTTCACAGTCGAAGAACTCCACTTCGACGTGCGCTCCCAATATGTCATGGATCATCTGGAAGGCCCGGTTGCAGTACGCCTGGTCGCCTCTAAATACTGACACCGCTACACGATTGATGCCCGTGTCCTTCATGCGCTGCAGAAGGTGAATATCCTGCTCGGCGAAGCCCCAGCCGTAGACCACCAGCGTGTCTCGCTGCGATTTCAGAACCTCTCGGTAGACGGTGGAGAGGTAGTAGCTGTTCTGGATGGAAGCAACTTTCTGTGACCACGTTCCCTCGCTCACGAACAAAGGCACGACCTCTCCGTCTTGCCAGCGTTGCAGGACGGCCTCCAGCAACCCACCCTGAAGGTTGTGGATCTTGCGCTCCTGTTCGACCAAGTTTCGACACAACACCAAACTGCCATGCGGATAGAAAACGAGCGAGGTTGAACGATCTCCTCGGATCGGTTGCCTAAATCGCTGCCAGTCATCGTCGAAGGCGCCGCCTCCTACAAAGCAATCCTTAAACGCATGCTGGTCATCGATGTCCAACCCGTAAGTCATAGCCCAGTACACCACTAGGTCGTAGTTGAGCGAGACGACAGTTTTGAACCGCTTCAGGAACTGATAAATGCTCGGCAGGTGGGCACTTACCGTGCCGTGCTCCGGGTGAATGTCGCGAACTGTCTGGATGAGGCAATCCCTAAGAGCGACGTAGGCAGCATGGGTCCGCTCATCCGGTATTCGTAGCGAACGGTTGACGTTCGATGCCTGCCAGACGATCCTAAGAACCAATTCGAAGTCGCTCGTCTGGAAGAACTGGAACAACTGCTGAGCGTCTTCAGTAAGCAAGTTCTGTTCAGCGGCATGCTGAAGCAGCGACGCATACGAAAAACTCGGGCTGACGGAAATGCTGGCGCCGTTGCCGAGGAGAATCGTGCAGCCGTAGTTCTCGACAATCGCCTCCCAAGGTCTAATCTCAAACGGCATATCGTCGTTCCTTGCCTAATCTAGTCGGTGTGCTCAAGGCTGTTGGATTCGCAGGAGATGGTTTTTGAGAAGGAACCAGCACATATTGAGCGCGAACGAGCGGCCGAGCCGCGTCATCTGGTCTTCCGGAATGCCCACCGGGCGGTGAGCGCCCGGACTCAGAAAACCGAACACGCCAGCCAGCCCTTTCTCCTCTTCTGTGGTGATCTCGCCGCTGCTGCGCAGGAACGCAAGCACCTCGCCCCACTTCGATGGGTTGTAAGCAGCGGGTGTCTGCCGCTGCGAGGCAACATGGGCAGCTATGTCGCCGGCCAAAGTTTCCAGCGCCACGCGGGCGTTCACAAGCGATGCGTTGTAGTCGGGCGGAGTTGCCCGGAACGCGCCAGCCGAATCGTTGATCTTGGCGATGATCTCTTGCGCACGAGGAGCACCAGAGTTCTGTAGCGCAGTGATCAGGTCATCCTCTAAGGGGGCAGCATCAGAGATCGACGGATCTGTCTGGACCAGCTTCTTGTCCTGGATGATGTAGCCGTCCAGCAGGAGGCATTGCGCCAGATCATGCAGGCGCTCGTCGAACCGATACTTCGGATTGACCCTCGTCCGCAGATCGCCTTGGGTCGCCACTACCTCGGCGAGCACCTGCATGATCGTGTGGTCATCGAGACCGCGCAGGGTGTTCAGCAGTTCGTACAGCAGTTGCCCTTGAGAGAACGAAAGGTGCTGCACGCCGTACTTGCCCAGGAGCACGATGGAAATCATGGGCTCCTGAAGTTCGAGGAATTGCGCGAACGAATAGCGGGTTCTGTGTCCGATCATGCCGCGTGCCTGATTATCCAAATCTGATGCCAAACAGCCCGCCGTCCTCCGTAGCATCGGTCAAGCGCTTGGGAAGGACATACTCGTTGAGGTCGAAGCCATCTATGGTCTCCTTGAAGGCATCGTCTTCGTTCATCGTCACGATGTATTGAAAACCAAGCTCCTCCGCGATCTCCGAGCCAAGACGCAATGCGCTGATTACTTGCCGCCCGTCGACCCCATCAAATAGATGGCTGTCATGAATCAGGAATCCCGGCCCAATCTTTCGCCTGGCGCACAAGCGCATGAGCATCATGTCGAAGCAGAAAATCTGCATGTTTTTGATGCCCTTGCTGCGCTCACCCTGCATCGGAAACTTGAAGACCGGTCCATTCGAGGTTTCATCGATCGTCATGCTGCCGGCCGACTCATATAGCCGTTGGGAGGTTTCCTCGAAGGCGACGATGGCCTCAGCCAGTCGGTCCTTCTGCTCGGCGAAGTCGCGCCGCAGGCGAATCGTGAGGCGGTTGCGCTCGATCTCCAATTCGTTCTTGGTGCCTTCGAGCTGTTCTGCGGCCTCGAATCGTTGTCGCAACGATTCCACTTCAGACTCCAGCCGCCCCAGTTCGCCTTGCAGCTTGAGGAACTGCTCGAGTGCTCCATGGCTTCTGAGAATGCCAAGGATTTCGCCGCGCCTCTGGTCGAGCTGCGCTTTCTTACTGTCCCGCAGTTCGATACGCAGCTTCGCAGCTTCAAGTTCGCTCGACAGATAGTCTTTGCGGTTGCGTACGACCGATTCGTGGAAGCTCCGTACGTCCTCGTAGCGGCGCTTTACCAAGCCAGGTAGCACGATGCCTGCTTCTTGATACACCGCTTGGAGATCTTCATGGTCTGGAGGAACCTCAGAGGCCAGCGCGCCTTCCAGATCCCGAATAGCTGAGAAGTCGATGGTATTGGCGTTGGCCAGCTCATTGAGTTGGCGGGTCAAGCTGGCACTTTCGACTTCCAGTTCCCGGTACTCCGGCAAGACCTGAAAATTCTCAACTTCCGTGTGAAGCTTCTTACGACGAGCTTCCTGGATGGTTAGCTCCGTGCGCAAGTCAGCGGCCTTGCCGATGATTGAACCGAACGCCCCGTTGCTGGCGGCCTTCTTCAACTCTTCGAGGGTCTTCTCCCGATCGCGCACGGCTTGCCAATCTCGGGCAATCTGCCAGTCCAGTCCGAGCAGGAACATCAGCGCCATCTGCATGTCGCCGGTTCCCTGCATCGTGGCCTGCTTTTCCGGCGTCATGAAGGCGCCGCTCGCCTGCCGGCGTACGAAGTAGGCAAACAGCGATCGAAACGAAGGCGGCTTGCTGCCCGCAGCTTCAAGGCTGCTCAGTCCAAACATTTGTTCGCCGAGGAACGTACACCACTCGGTGGCCGAGAACTTGACCTTTGCGGCCGGCGGAACTGTTACGAAGATTTTGGCTTTGGAGCTACCGCTACGCTCGACGACGGTTCGTTCCGACTTCAGATCGAAGTCCATGCCGAAGGTGTGTTCGGCCAACTCCGAGGTACGGAAGATTGAGTCCGGACCGGCATCTGCGCCGAGAAGAAAATGCACCAACTCAATGAAGCTGGTCTTGCCGGCGCGATTGCGCGTTTGCTTGGTGGTCGCACCCTCGGTTTTTTGAGCGAGCAGTACGTTCAGACCGGTCTTCAGTTCTCCAAGATTCTTGAAGCTAGGCAGCGTGCTGAAGATGTGATGAATCACGCTGTCCTCCGTGTCACTAGGCCGCTTTCGAGTTCAATGGTTCCAAGGGCGAACAGAAGGTCGAGGGCAAGCAAGAACCAGTCGTAAGTGATTCTCCGGGGCATTGCGGCCGGACCGGCGTCATGCCTGTTTAATTCCTCCCAAAGCGCGGAGACAGTCTTGGGGCGTGCAAGGAAGGTCAATACATGCGCGCCGACGGTCAGTAGCGCGCGATCCTGCGGCAAATGCTTGGACGGCAGGATCATGCAGCCCCCATCGCTTGAGCGTCTTCAAAAATCTCGCACTTGTCGAACAGGTACGCCATGACGGCCAACACAGCCGCCTTATGCGCGGGCGAGGTATTCGCAGCGCCCCCGGCCCACGCTTCTAGTCGACCGAATATTTCGTCGGGATGGAGCTGCGGAACGCCGTCCCGCAGCCCTACGTATTGACTCTTGAACGCCTGCGCGATTTGTTCGCCGTAGGTGGGGTTCTTCCAGTTATTGAAGAACTGAGCAACGAGCGGGGACTTCTGCATACCGATCTTCAGGAAGTCGGCCACTGCCTGAGATAGAAGGTTTGCCTCAATCTTCCCGCGCGACACATCCTTCACCTCGCTCGTCGTGGGTACCGGCGTGATGCTGATATGGGTAAGCACAGCGAATAGGTCGCTGAAGCCCAAATTGATGTTCGCTTCCATTGTCAGGGAGGGGCCGAACCAGGATTCAAGATCCTGAAGGCTCAACTGACGGAACTTCGCCAGCATTTCCTCGTATCCGCAGTGGCCGACTTTGATCTGCGGATTGTCTTGCCGGAGTTTGGCCAGGACTTCGATGATGTGGGGACCTAAACGCCCATCGGGCGCGTTGTGGACGAAGGTCCACTCATCGAAATATTTCTCCCAATGCTCTTTGGCCCCCTCGAAGTCCTCGTTGATTTTCTTGATGGCCTCGGCGGCGCTCAATTCATTGGGGGCATAGCTCTGGAACAGGATTCGCGCGGAAGGCAAATATCCGTCGTTCTTCCGGTCTCCAACATTGCCCCAGGGCCGGCAAGCCATGAAGTCGTTGGGGTGTGCCTTCAGCATTAGCTTCTCGAACAGACGTTGAAACCCATCCCCCTTGGATTCCAAGAAGGCAATGCGGAAGTCCTTTTCGTAGTTGAGCTGCTGTATGCGATCCATGCGTTTAGGCCCTGGCCTTAATCTTCTTGGACTTCTTCAGGCAGAAGCTCGTGGCTTCTTGCTATCGGGCTGGGCCTGCACACGATTGATATCAAAGGGAAGGGCCTTATCGGCTGCAATGCGCGTGAGCAGCATCCGAATGGCGTCCGAAACAGACAAGCCCATTCCGGCCAGCACGTTCGTGGCTTCCTCTTTGATATGCCCGTCAATCCGGGCGCGAACGACATCGCTGCTGCTAGCCATTACATGTCTCACCCTTGTTGTAGCTACATTGTGCCCCATTTGAGCTTCAACGTCATTTGCTATCTGTTGCAGGGATCCCGGCGTCCCTCAGTCGACTCGCAGGCTGTGTGCCTGGCGTCTCGCGCGGCCACCCGGCGTCCCCGCCGCCTCCGGCCCTGGCGGGCCTGCGCGCTTCGCTTGCTCGCGGGAGGATGCAAGGGGAGGGCGGTCTTGCTGTTCCCTTCACCGTATCACGGCGTTCTCGCCGTCAAGGGCGGCGCGCGCCTTGCGCGCTGGCGTCCTGGCGGCCGGCTTCGCCCCCTGACTGCTTGCGCTGCGCCGTGCTGGCGCCGGTTCCGGGCAATTCCGCCCGAGCAACCGGAGCACGATCATGTCGCAGTTTTCCCTCTCTTCAGATGCCTCGCTGCTGGTGCGTGACGGCCGTGGCCGCTATCTGCCGGCGTCGGCCGACCATATCCTGGAGGCTGCGCGCCAGGTCATCGACCAGAAGATGCAGCGAGGTACCGAGTTCAGTTCGCCGGCGATGGTCAAGGAATACCTGCGCACCAAGCTCGCAGGCTTCGATCATGAGGTCTTCGCGATCCTGTTCCTAGATACGCGCCATCGACTGATCGAGTACGTCGAGATGTTCCGTGGAACGATCGACGGCGCCGAGGTCCATCCGCGCGAGGTGGTCAAGGAAGCACTGCAGCACAACGCGGCGGCGGTGATCTTCGCGCACAACCATCCGAGCGGGAATCCCGAGCCGAGTGCTGCCGATCGAGCATTGACCCAGCGGCTCAAGCAGGCGCTGGCGCTGATTGACGTGCGCTCGCTGGATCACGTCATCGTCGCGGGCGACCGGACGACGGCTTTCGCCGAACGCGGCTGGCTGTGAAGCAGGGGGCTTCGGCCCCCTTTTTTGCTGCGTCGCAGCGGAGATTACGCTTCGCCGGTGGCCGGCGCATCGTCACTTGCTGCGTTGCGTTCGCGCTGGCGAAGCCGCTTCACATAGGTGCTGTCTGCCAGCTCGTCCGGCCCAAGGTCCAATGCGCAGTTCGCCAGCGAGGCCAACGTGCCGTCGGTGAGCTTGAAGCCCCTGGGTAGCTGCCCGTAATTGTGCGCGCTGTTTTCTTCGATGGCGGCGAACAGTGCCTTGAAGAAGTCGGCCCGTGACGGACGTGACGCCGCGGTGGCAGCAGCGGTCAAAGGGTCCGTGGCCTGCATGCCGGCCCTCTCCGCATCGGCGGCGAGTTCCCGGAGGAACTGGTCCAGCGGCGGCCAGTATTTCAGGTCGAACTGGCCGCGCAGGGCATCCAGGCCGTCCTTGACCCAGGACTTGAACAGGTAGTTGTGCTCGGATGCCGCTTCGATCACGTCGCAGACGTGGTAGTGCGTTTCGCTGCTGAAACCGGAGGTGTTGTTCAGATCGGTGCGCCATTCCAGCAGCTGCGCCAGTTCCTCGGCCTTCCGCGCGATCTGCCGATTTACGTTGGCCAGCTCGCCCCGCTCGACGCGCGCCTGGGCGATCTTCTCCGGGCTCCAGAATGCCGCAGTACTCAGCAGAAGATCCAGGAAGACCTTGAGCGCCGGCGGGCGAGGGTGAAGCTTTTCGTATAGCTCGCTGTAGGCGTCCCTCAGCTCAATGCCACGGGCGAGCAGGCGATCAGCGACGACATTCTCGCTGGGCAGGATGCCGTGCTCGACGTTGTAGCGCTTTCCCTCGATGAGGATGGCCTCGCAGGCTTGCTGCGGGTTTGTTGTCTGGGGTGAACTCATGCTCCGTCCCTGTTGTTGAAGACGCCTTGCAGCGTATTTAATCAAGGCGGGCTTGTCGGTACCCGAGTGTTCGTCGACCGACTGGCTTTCAGGTACCTCCTGCGATTTGGGCGTCCCCGGCCAGGAAACGGCCGGTCGCGCTGTCGTGCTGCGCATCGAGCTGCCTTCGGCGTCTCGCCCCTGCGGGCTTCCATCGTTCCCTCGCTCCGCTCGGCTGACGCCTCCGGCCCGGCTTCCAGCTTCGGGCCTGCGCGCTTCGCTTGCCGTGCGGTCAGCGCAAGGGAAAAGGCCGTTGCCATGTCCAGCCGTCTTCCCTGACGCCATCACCTTGCTCGCGACTGTAGCCCGCGCCCGTGTGCCGTCAAGGCGCGCAGGGCCGTGTCCTCGGCTACGCCTGCGGGCCGCACCAACCCTGCGCTTGGCTCCTTGACGGCCCCCGTCCGCGCGCTCCTGACCGTCGCGGGCGATGAACTCAGGAAAGACGGTGGCAACAGGGCCAACCGGGTTCCTCGTGCCGACCGCACCGAACAGCCGAAAGGCTGGGCTCCGAATCTAGGAATCCGGTGTGCGGTGTGAACAGCAAACCCTTCTTTGTCAGGAGAAAGACCATGCAACTCGCATCCCGTTTCGTTTCCCGTTCCCCGGCACTGCGCAGCGACTCCCCGCTGTCCGACGACCAAATCCGGGCCGTGGCCCCGTCCATCTTCGCCGACGCCCCGCACGAAAGCCGCTCCGAGCGGTACAGCTACATCCCCACCGCGACCGTGTTGCAGGAACTGCGCGGGGAAGGCTTCGAGCCTTTCATGGTGACGCAAACCCGCGTGCGCCACGACGACCGCCGCGACTACACCAAGCACATGATCCGCCTGCGCCACGCCAGTCAGATCAACGGGCGCGAGGCCAACGAAATCATCCTGCTGAACTCCCATGACGGCACCAGCAGCTACCAGATGCTGGCCGGAATGTTCCGCTTCGTGTGCAGCAATGGCCTTGTCTGCGGTGACACCGTGGCCGACGTGCGCGTGCCCCACAAAGGCGACGTGGCCGCGCATGTGATCGAAGGCGCTTACGAAGTCCTGCACGGCTTCGACCGGGCGCAGGAATCCCGCGATGCCATGCGCGCTATCACCCTCGACGCCGGGGAATCGGAAGTTTTCGCCCGCGCTGCGCTGGCCTTGAAGTACGACGAGGACAAGCCCGCACCCATCACGGAATCGCAAATCCTGATGCCGCGCCGTGGCGACGACGACCGCCGCGACCTGTGGAGCGTGTTCAACCGCACGCAAGAAAACCTCATCAAAGGCGGCCTGTCCGCCCGTGCTGCGAATGGCCGCCGCCAGACCACGCGGCCAGTGCAGGGCATCGACCAGAGCGTGCGCCTGAATCGCGCCCTGTGGCTGCTGGCCGATGGCCTGCGTCAGTTGAAAGCCTGAATCCCCACGCGGCAGGGGCAGGCAGCAGCCCTTGCCGCTTCTCTCGCTGCTGCATCCCAACCGCCAGGAAAAATCACCATGAACGCCGTACTGAAAACCGAAGCTGTCGCCATCGAAGCCGCCGCACCGCTGGAAGTGGCAGACCCGACCAAGAACCTGATCTTGGTTCCCCTCTCGCAGTTGTTGCCGCGCCGCTCCAAGCGCAACGTGCGGACGACCCCGCGCCAGTCCATCCCCGAACTAGCCGCGAGCATTGCCCGCATCGGCCTGCTGCAAAACCTCATCGTCATCCTCGCCGCCGATGGCGAGCAATACGAAGTCGTTGCAGGCGACCGCCGCCTGACCGCCTTGAAGCTGCTGGCGAAGAAGAAGCGCATACCCGCCGACTACGAAGTGCCGTGCCTGCTGGTGCCCGATGCCTCGGCCCGCACCGTCAGCCTCGCCGAGAACGTGCAGCGCGAGAACATGCACCCCGCCGACCAGTTCGCGGCCTTCGCCGCGCTGGTCAAGGAAGGCCGACCCATCGAGGACATTGCCGCCGACTTCGGCGTGTCCCCGCTGGTGGTGCAGCGCCGCTTGAAGCTGGCGAACGTCTCGCCGCGCCTGATGACCGACTACCGGGCCGGTGGCGTGACGCTGGAACAGTTGATGGCCTTGACCATCACTGACGACCACGCCGCGCAGGAAGCCGCGTTCTATGGTGCGCCGGAATGGCAGCGCAGCCCGTCCAAGTTGCGCGAACGCCTGACCGAGCGCGAAATCGATGCCATGCACGCGCGGGTGCGCTTCGTCGGGCTGGACACCTACCGGCAGGCAGGCGGCGGCATTCGCCGCGACCTGTTTGCCGAAGGCGATGCCGGAACCTATCTCACCGACGCAGGAGTGCTGGAAACGCTGGTGCGCGAGAAGCTGGCAACGCTGGCCGAAGACGTGCGCGCCGAGGGCTGGGCATGGGTGGAGGCCGTGCCGCACCTGGCCTACGAGGAACGGCAAGCGTTCCAGGACGCCCCGCGTCATCGCCGCGAGCCGACCACCCGCGAGTCCCGCCGCATCGCCTCGCTGGAAAACCGCCTCGAAAAGATCGACGCCGAACTGGAAGAAGCCAGCGACGCCGAGGACGAGGCCAAGGCCGAGAAGCTGGAACATCGGCGCGATCAGGTGATCGGAGAATTGCAGGATGCGGAGGAAGCCTTGCAAAGCTATGCGCCAGAGGTGCGCGAGGTGGCCGGTGCCATCGTCACCATTGACCGCAGTGGCGAGGCCGTCATTCATCGCGGCCTGCTGCGCGAGGCCGAGGCGAAGGCACTGCGCACGCTGGAAAAGCTGCGGCGCGGCTTCGGCAACGCGGAAGGAGAAGCCGACAGCGACGAAGGCCACGACGCCGAGGACGCGCCCAATGCCGCGAGCCTGTCCGACCGGCTGGCGCAGCGTTTGAGCGCCCACCGCACCGCCGCGCTGCAAATCGAAGTGGCCCGGCATCCGCAAGTGGCGCTGGCCGCGCTGGTGCATGGCATGGTGCAGACCGTCTTGCAGGACAGCCACTACGGACACAACCTGCCGCTGGGCGTGCGCCTCACGGTGCAAGACCGGCTGGAAAGCATGGCCCCGGACTGGCCGGAATCGCCTGCCGCCGTGGCATTGCGCGAACTGCATCAGGTGGCAGGTGAAGCCTTGCCGCAGGGCCGCGCTGAACTGTTCGCGGCGCTGCTGGCGAAGTCGCAAGACGAACTGGTGCGGTTGCTGGCGGTGTGCATGGCTTCCACGGTGGACGTGGTGACGCCTCGCGCCACGCCGCACCAGCCCGGCGAGGAAGTGGCGCAGGCCGTAGGTCTTGATATGGCCGCATGGTGGAAGCCGAGTGCGGAAGGCTACTTCAAGCACGTTTCCAAGGCCGCGATTCTGGAAGCCGTGGAGCAATTCGCCCCGACGCAAACCGCCCGGCTGGTGAAGTTGAAGAAGGCCGACATTGCCAGCGAAGCGGAGCGGCTGGCGAATGGCACCGGCTGGATGCCCGCCGTCTTCAAGGCCGAAGGCCCGGAGAAAGCCATGCAGGCAGCACCGCAGGAGCAAGACGACGCCCCGGAAGATGCCGAGGCAATGGTGGATGAACCTGTCGTGGCGCTGGCCGCTTGACCTTCGACCACAGAGCAGCGCCCCGGTCATCCGGGGCGCTTTGCTTTGTGTGCCAGCCCCAGGCTGGCAAATGAAAATCCGGGCGCGGCAGTGGCCGCGCCCGGTGTCGAAGCCCAAGCCGCCAACAGCGCCACAACCTTCGCACTGGCTTAGGCGGCGGTGAAGGCATCGCATGACACGCGATACCTTCGGGCATGAAGCGCCCCGCCGCAATGGGCGGGGCGCTAGCGAACACGCCGGGGCTTGCTGCGGCAGGTTGTGCAAATGGGTGCCGTCCTCAACGCTGGCGGTTCTTGCCTGTCACGTCACGAAGGACGGCTCACGGACAACCTGCTCGGCATCGCTATGGAGCTTCCACACCACGCCTCAAGACCGGCGCCGCAATGTGCGGCAGAGGCGCTCTCGTCTGTCGTCGGGTGGTTGACCTGGCCCCCGTCAGCGGGCGAGCCGGAGCTGCCTTCATGCGGGGATGCCGAGTTGGCCCTATCTCCATTCGGAGCGGTTCGGCCCAAGGCGTCCTTGTCTCGTTGTGAATCCTGGCGGTGGCGCGGCTGCGCCTCGGGCTTCATGGCTGCAACCGTCCGGCGAAAACAATTTCCCCTGCGCTGCGCGCATTCCTCGCGGGACAAATTCTTTTCGCCTCCCGGCTCTCCACTGCGTTGCGACCGCAAGCGGTGCAGCCCGCCCGTCCCCCGCCGGCTGGATCACAACAAGGACGCGATGGGCGCGAACCTTGTTCAACCGAACGGAGAAATCACCATGGCCAACATCGGCACCTTCACCGCAGACAAAGACGGCTTCACCGGCACGCTTCGCACCCTGACGCTCAACGTCAAGGTCAAACTGGTTCCCAACGACAAGGGCGACAACGAGAAGGCCCCCGACTTCCGCCTGCAGGCGGCCAGCTACGACATTGGCGCGGCGTGGAAGAAGACCAGCGAGGCCGGACGGGAGTACATCTCCGTGACCCTCGACGATCCTTCGTTTCCGGCTCCGGTGTATGCCCGCCTGATCGAAGGCGAGGACGGCACACACGACCTGATCTGGTCGCGCAGCAAGCCTCAGGCGGCGTGACCGCCGCAGCGCCCCGCCCATTGCGGCGGGGCGCTGTGCTGCTGATCGCAGCGCAGCATTACGTCACGCGCGCCTACGTCGCGTCGCGTGCCTTCAACACCGCCTGCAGCTCCTGGCGCACCTGCGCCAGCAGCGCGTCGGCCTTGCGCGTGTTGTCGCCGGCATAAGCCAGCGTCAGCAGCGTGAGCGGGTGGATCTCCATCACTTCGCACAGCTCGGTCAGCTTGTGCAGGGTGGGGCTCTTCAGGTCGCGCTCCAAGGTGCTCATGTAGGTGCGGCTCGACACGTCAGAAAACGCTTCCTGGCTCAAGCCACGCGCTTTCCTGACTGTCTTCAACGCCTTCGCCAATGAGTTCCCAGCCGCCACCTATGGTTTTCCTTCAAAAACCAAGATGACAGCTCATTGCGCCCTATAGAGCTACAATCTATAGTGTTCATTTAGTGTTGTTGTCCGCTTTTGTGTCTTTACGGAAATCCGTATCGGCGGGTTCCAGCAAAGCCACGGAACCGCATCCGTGCTTGCGCACGAAGGCGCAAATCCGGTTTGGTGGTTCTGCGCTTCAGCGTGAAGCCGCGTTCGTGCATCATTGGATTTGTGGGAATGCCGACCATGCCCCAGCCACTCGCCACCGCCTCGGAACGCGCGCAACTGCTCGCCAACGGCGAGGCCCGTGCCGCTGGCCGGGCCATTGACCCGGTTCCCGTGGTGCGGCTGTTTACGCCGGACGCGCACGTGACCTGGCTGCTGGCCGCGCTCGATCCCATCGACGGCGATACCGCCTGGGGCCTCATCGACTTGGGGTTAGGGATGCCTGCACAAGGCACCTTCAAGCTGTCCGACCTGGCATCCATCGTCGGCCCACTCAAGCGGCCCGTGATGCGCGACCTTTACTTCCACCCCACGCGCACGCTGTCGGAATACACCCGCCTGGCCGAGCGAGATGGGGCTATTCCCGACTGAACACAGCCGACTGTGACTTTTTCAGTCTGGTGTCATGTCGGGCAGGTCTCAATCGGGATTCTTGCAGCGTAGCCGCACCAGTCTGATCCAAATAGACATGATGCCAGGCCCGGGCTGCGGCAGGCTGGTCTGCATGGCGCCCCTCATTGGGGCGCTGCCGCCGCGGTATTGAGACAAATACCGAAACGCATCGGAGCCAATCGGTCTTGACAGTCCCGTCCATCTTTTCCACTCATGACGTTCTGACGATGGCGATGTAGCGCGTAGCCTGCCGTGGCGGCCTGTCCTGTTCGCAGGGAGGTTGCGTCATGGTCGATCCTCATCACGCCGCGCATTGGTATCCAACTGCGGCATACCTCTACGTCTTGTGCCTGGACGCGCTCGCGCTGGCCTGGGAATACCTGCGCCGCCACCCCGATTACCGGCTCGACTGGCTGCACCATCATCGCCGACCGCAAGCGGCACAGCACGCGGCACTTCGCTGGGGCCTGCGCGTGCTGGAAGACCCGGCCCTCGATGCGCGCGACGCGCATCCGGCCTGGCTGCCCGGAAATGCGGCTGTGGTGCAACTCTATCCCGATGCCGATCCGCCGCCCGATGCGGCGACCTTCGAGTTCTGGCACATCCCCGGCCACAAGCAACTGCTACATGACGGCAAGGGACTGACGCTGATCGCGCGCAGCCCAGGCCATTGCGCGCGCTTTGCGCTGGCGCCCGGCTTGGAGGATGGCATGGCTGTCGCCTATGCCCATCGTGGAGGCGCTCCCGTGCCTGGGCTCGACTTGCCATCCGGCGTGACGCAGGCCAGGCCCCGGCCAGCGCCGGCTGCGCTGCTGGAACTGCACACCCTGCAGGCGCTCGACGCGACCCTGGCGGGTGCGTCCTTGCGTGAGGTGGCTGAGGGCTTGTTCGGCACCGATGCCGTGGCCACCGATTGGCACGCAGATGGCGATCTGCGCGCCCGCGTGCGCCGTCTGGCGCGGCGCGGCGATGCGCTGATGCGCGGCGGCTATCGCCGCCTAGCACGGCTTCCATCACTTGAGAAGGGACGTTTTGAAGGGGGCGCAAAACGTCCCTGAGCAGGCAGGCCACGTTTTCTGAGACTGCCTCTATCCGGTTGCGCTGTGTGGCCGGAGCTTCAAAACCGCTGGAGGTTCACACCATGCGTCCCGCTCCCTTGCGGCCTGCCGCCACTGTCCCGACTGCTGCCGCACAACCGCAGCGTTACCTCACCAATGATGAAGCCGCCGAGTACCTGCGCCTGTCGCCGCGCACCTTGGAAAAGCAGCGCGTGATCGGCGGTGGTCCGCTCTTTCGCAAGTTCGGTCGGCGCGTCATGTACGCCGTGGCCGACCTCGATGCCTGGGCCGCTGATCGCAGCTTCGAGACGACCTCCGATCCCGAGTACGCCGAGCAGCACGCGGCGGACAGCCGTGCGCGCTGATCGCTGGCACGCGCACGGCCATCGCCATGTCCAGCCCCGCGCTGCCCCTGCGGCAGCGGCCTTCGCAAGAACGCGAACAGCTCGACCTGTTCCGCGCCTTGCCGGGCGACATGGCGCCGCGCGACAGCCAGGACTTGATGGCTTTTCCGTTCTTCTCGCTGGCGAAGTCGCGGCGCACCGCGCCGATCGACTTCCGCGCGGGCAACGTTACGATCCGCGTGGAGGGCACGGCCGAGCATGGCATCGCCACGATCTGGGATGCCGACATCCTGATCTGGGCCGCCAGCCAGATCGTGGAAGCGCGCGACGCGGGCCTGCGGCCGTCGCGGCTGATGCAGGCCACGCCCTACGAGATCCTGCGCTTCATCGGGCGCGGTACATCGTTGCGCGACTACCAGCGCCTCAAGGCCGCACTGGATCGGTTGCAATCGACCACGGTGGCCACATCGATCCGCGAGACGACCGGGAGGCGACTGCACCGCTTCTCGTGGATCAACGAGTGGAAGGAACTGGCCGATGCCAAGGGCACTCCGCTGGGCATCGAACTGATCCTTCCGGACTGGTTCTACGCAGGCGTGATGGATGCCGCCCTGGTGCTGACCATCGACCCGGCGTATTTCCGGCTGACCGGCGGCATCGAGCGGTGGCTGTACCGACTGGTGCGCAAACACGGCGGGCGGCAGCAACACGGCTGGCAGTTCGATTTCCAGCACCTGTACCGCAAGTCGGGCAGTGTGGCGCGTTACTACGACTTCGCCGCCGATCTGCGGGCGCTCGTCGCGCGGCAGTCGCTGCCGGGCTACCAGTTGGGCATCGAGTACGTGTCCGGTATTTCCTCGCCGCTGCTGACATTCAGACCCGTGCCGTACGCGGCACGGGGATAACTGCTGCGCAGCCTGTGGACGGACTCGTGCTATCAGGCAACAGAAGTGTCGTGCTATCAGGCAACGAATCCTCGTGCTATCAGGCAAAAAAATCGGCCGCAAACTCAATAGCGGTGCGGGTTGCGGCTTCTCTTAACTTACCTAACTCAAATTCTCTAACTTTTTGTAGAAGCGTCGCGCCACGGTGGATAACCGCCAAACCCACTGACGAAAGGCCACAAGCGCAGCAGCAACAGCCGGGCTTTCCAGCAGGGAGGACCAGGCCATGATCGTCGCGCTGCTCAACCAGAAAGGCGGCGTGGGCAAGACCACGCTCGCCACCCACATCGCCGGCGAGCTGGCGATGCGCGGCCAGCACGTCGTGCTGCTGGACGCCGACCCGCAGGGTTCATCGCTGGACTGGACGCAACGCAGAAGCCAGCAAGGCTTGCCACGGCTTTTCAGCGCCGTGGGCCTCGCACGCGAAACACTGCATCAGGAAGCCCCGGAGCTGGCACGCCGCGCCGATCACGTCGTCATCGACGGCCCGCCGCGCATCGCCGCCTTGGCGCGCTCCGCGCTGCTGGCGGCCGAGCGCGTGCTGATCCCGGTGCAGCCCAGCCCCTATGACCTGTGGGCCAGTGCCGAGATGGTGGCGCTGATCCGCGAGGCGCAGGTGTTCCGGCCTGCGCTGCGCGCGGCCTTCGTCATCAATCGGCGCGTCAGTACCACCGTGATCGGGCGCGAAGCGCGCCAGGCGCTCGCCGACCAGCCGCTTCCTGCGCTGCGCGCGGAAGTGCATCAGCGCATCGTGTTCGCCGACAGCGTGGCCGCTGGCCGGCTTGCACGCGAGACGGCACCAGACAGCGCCGCCGCGCGGGAAATCACCGCCCTGGTGGACGAACTGCTGCGGTGGCCGACATGACAGCGAAGCCACCAGCCAGCGCCAAGCGCACGGTCAAGCGCGTCGGCATTGGCGCGCGCCCGCCTGCGAATCCGCACGCCGAGGCGTGGATTCGCCAGGGCGACGCCGATGCGCTGGGCAAGGGCGACCTCTACACGGCTCGCCTCACCCTCGACATCACGCCCGCCATGCGGGCGCGCATCAAGGTGTCGGCCTTCTCGCAAGGCGTGACCGTGGCCGACCTTCTGCGCGGCCTGCTGGAGCGGGAGTTTCCCGAACAACGCAGGGAGAACACACCATGACTGCATCCGTTTTGCCTGCCGCTGGCGCAGCCACGGCTGCGCTGGCTGCGCCTTCCGGCCAGCCCGCCACCGCGCCGCTGACGCGCGTCGCGCTGGCCTACATCGAGGCCCGTTTTAAGCTCTACCTGCGCTTCGGCGAACCCGCGCGTACGTACCAGCTCGACCGCTGGCGACGCAGCGCGGTGTTTCTGCCGGGCGCTGTGTTCTGCCGTGTGCGCTGGCAGGCCAACGACTACGGCACCGTGCGCTGGCAGCTCATGGTGATGCAAGCCTGCACACCGCTGGACGCAGCGCAGCGCATCTCCGGCGTGCAGCCGGGCGCGCGCCTGCTGCTGCACGCCGAGAGCGACGGGCAAGTGCGCGCCGTGCTGGAGCGCATCGACGGCATCGAGGCGCTGGGCATCGCCGCCATCGACGTGTCGCCCGCGTACTGGCGCACGCTGGGCAACCGTCTTGCGGCTCGTCTTGTGCTGCCCGAATACACCACCGAGCGGCACGCCGCATGGCTCGCCGGGAAGGTGCAGCCATGACGGCCCCGACTACCACGGCCAACGCGCTCGCCGTTGCACCGCGTCCTTGCTCGCGCCTGCGCGCTCGCATCCTCGTGGCGACACTGGCCGCCATTGGCTTCGCTGCCCTGGCCTGGGCGGCTTTCGTGTCGCCGTTGCCGCGTCTGACCTACAACCCGTCCGACAGCGTGGCGATCGGCTGGTATCACATCGAACCGTTCGACCCGCGCACCGCCTCGCTGCCACGTCCCTTGTCCGTGGACAGCATCGTGCTGGTGCCGCTGCCGGTCACGGCCACCACGCTCGCTGTGCAGCGCGGCTACCTGCCGGCGCGCGTGCCGCTGCTCAAACGTGTGGGCGCGGTCGCACCGCAACACGTCTGCATCGTCGCCGGTCAGGTACGCATCGACGGCGTGCCGGTGGCCACCGCGCTGCCTACTGATCGGCTGGGCCGGGCGCTGCCGTCCTTGCCGCTTTGCCGCCGCCTCGAACCGGGCGAGCTGTTCCTGTTGAGCGTGACGAATCCGGCATCGTTCGACAGCCGGTATTTCGGGCCGGTCAGCACGTCCGCCGTGATCGGCGTCGCGCACCCGCTCTGGCTGGAGGCCCGCCCATGATGGCCGCCGACTCGCCGCACTTTGCCGTGCATCTCGTTGTGCCATCAAGCCTGTCGTTCTGCTGGGCATCACCGTGTTGTAGCGCGTGCAGTGCGGGCGCATTCGCACCGCACTTCGCGCTGCCTTCGGCGCAGCCGTCCAACGTGCAGGTGTCTTGCCTCGAACGCGCCCGGCCTGCGGCCGTGTCCGCGTTCGCCGACGCGCTGGCTGCTCGCGCAGCAGCGCCGCCGGGCCGCCGCTGCCCGGAGCGCCAGCGAGGGGCAAAGGCGGAAGGCAAGACAAAAGGACGCGGCACCGGGCCGCGTCGAAAGCCAGTCTGCACGTGGGGTTGGCACGGCACGGCGCGGCTTCGCCGCCGTGCTGCTTGTGGCGCGAGGCCCGCGCCAATGCAGGCATGTCCGCGTGCTTCGCACGACGGGACACGCCAGAGCTTGCAGGGAGAACGGCCATGAGCGACCGCCGCGACGACGATTTCCGCGTGCGTCCAAACCCTCCAAAGGCCCCGAAGAACCGGGGCAAGGGCCAGGGGCAGAGCTTCGTTTCCAAGGTGCTTAAGCAGGCGGGCAAGGCCAGCGGCGGGAAGTCCTCGGAGCGCCGTCCTGGCGCGGCGGGCAGCACGGGCCAGCGGCCCGGCTCGTGCCTGGGACGCGGCCACACCGCGGCGCGCTTCGCCGGGGCGAAGCTAACGCCCATGTCGCGGCGCGTGACCATCAAGACGCTGCTGGTCAATCAGCAACGAGCCAGCCCGCAGTCGCTCGCCAAGCACCTGCGCTACATCGAACGTGATGGCGTGGGCCGCGACGGCGAGCCGGGCCAAGCCTACGGGCCGCAGACCAACACCGCCGACCTCGACGCCTTCAAGGAACGCTGCGCCGACGATCGGCACCATTTCCGCTTCATCGTCTCGCCCGAGGACGGGGCCGAATTGGACGACCTGCGCACCTATACCCGGCATCTGGTGAACCGCATGGAAGCCGACCTGGGCACGCGGCTGGATTGGGTAGCCGTCGATCACTGGAACACCGACAACCCTCATACCCACCTGATCGTGCGCGGGCGCGATGACACCGGCAAAGACCTCATCATCGCGGGCGACTACATCGCCCACGGCTTCCGCCATCGCGCCGCCGAGTTGGCGACCGAATGGCTGGGGCCGCGCACCGAACTGGAGATCCAGCAGACCTTGGGCCGTGAGGTGGAACAGGAGCGGTGGACGAGCCTGGATCGCACCTTGCAGCGCGAAGCCGGCGAGGGTGGCCGGGTGCAGATCGAACGCTTCAACGAGCCGAGGCTGCAACGCCAGCGCCTGCTGCTGATCGGCCGCCTGCAACGCTTGAAGCGGCTGGGCCTGGCCGATGAGACGCAGCCCGGCACCTGGGCCGTCCATGCCGATGCGGAAAAGACCCTGCGCGTCTTGGGCGAGCGCGGTGACATCATCCGTGCCATGCAGCGGGCCATGCGCGGCGAGCCGCGCGAGCTGGCGGTGTTCGAGCCGGGAGAGGAGGGGATAACCATCCTCGGCCGGGTAGCCGCGAAGGGATTGGCCGACGAGCTGCGCGACCGGGGCTATCTGGTCATTGACGGCGTGGACGGCAAGGCCCACTACATCGCGCTCAACGCTCGCGACGAGCTGGTGAACTATCCGATCGGCGCCGTGGTGGAGGTGAGGGGATCGGCCGATGTGCGTGCAGCCGACCGGAACATCGCCGCGCTGGCGAGTGATGGCCTGTACCGCACCGCTCACCACCTGGCCGTGGCACAGGGCGAGGCCGCCCCCGGACGCGACCCGCAGGAGGTCGTGGCCGCCCACGTCCGCCGGCTGGAAGCCCTGCGCCGGGCGGGCATCGTGGAGCGCGTGGCCGAAGGGCTATGGAAGGTGCCGGGCGACCTGCCCGAGCAGGGCCACCGCTACGACGCGCAGCGCCTGGGCGGCGTGGCTGTGGAACTGAAATCGCACCTTCCCATTGGGAGGCAGGCGCGCGTGATCGGGGCCACCTGGCTCGACCAACAGTTAATCGGCGGCGGCCGAGGGCTGGGCAACCTGGGCTTTGGCGGCGATGCGAAACAGGCCATGCAGCAGCGCGCCGACTTCCTCGAAGAGCAGGGGCTGGCGCAGCGGCGCGGGCAGCGCTTCATCCTGGCGCGCAACCTGCTGGGCACGCTGCGCAATCGGGAACTGGCGCAGGCCGCGAAGGACATCGCGGCGGAAACGGGTCTGGAGCATCGCCCAATGGCCGACGGGCAGCGCGTGGCCGGCATTTACCGGCGTTCCGTCATGCTCGTCAGCGGGCGTTACGCGATGCTTGAGGACGGCATGGGATTCAGCCTAGTGCCGTGGCGGCCGGTGATCGAACAGCGGCTGGGGCAGCACATTGCCGCGACGGTGCGCGGCGGCGGAGTGTCGTGGGAGGTTGGACGAGCCAGAGGGCCGTCAGTCGGCTGACCCCGGGTGCAGCCACGGCGTTATGCAAAGCTCCGCCGCGATCCAGTCGCCGAATGCCCGTGTCTTGGCGGGAACCAATCGCGCGGATGGATGCACTAGATAGATCGTCTCGTTGTTCTCCACGGGATGATCCGGCAGTACCGGCACCAGCCGACCGCTGCACAGTTCCGGGCCAGCCAGCCAGTCGGACACCATCGCGATACCGAGCCCGGAAACGGCTGCCTGTACGAGGCTTTGCGCATCGTCCGTGACCAGCGGGCCTGCAATCCGAATCGCCGTCGCTTTGTCACCGTCGCGCAGGTGCCAGAGAGGATGCGAGGCTAGGCGGGAGAACCCCAGGCAGGCGTGTTGCGCAAGATCGGTTGGCCGAGCAGGCGTGCCGTGCGCTTGCAGGTAGGTGGGCGACGCACAAAGCATGCGCCGCGAAGGCGCGAGCCTGCGCGCCACCAGCCTGCTGTCGGTTAATGTTCCGATGCGGACAGCCACATCGAAGGACTCCGCAACCAAATCGACATAACGATCCTCGAAGGCCGTTTCCACGACCAGATCGGGATAGGCGGCCAGGAAGGCCGGAAGGATCGGGGCAACCCACATCCGGCCAAAGGTCGCAGGCAAGGCGATGCGCAACGTGCCGCGCACGCCGGCCGCTGCTGCTGCGGTGTCCTGCTCGATCTCCTGCAAGGTGTGCAAGGCGCCGCGCATGCGCTGATGGAAGGCTTCACCCGCTTCCGTCAATGCCAGCCGCCGCGTGGTGCGCTCCATGAGACGCACACCCAGGCGCTTCTCCAGTGCCGTCACGCGCCGCGAAAGGATGGAGCCATCACGCCCCAGCGCCTGGCCGGCGGCGGTGAATCCTCCATGCTCGACGGCGGCCAGAAAAGCCGTGATCTGCTCGAACTCGGTGCCATTCATATCTGCATTATTTGCAGCATTCATTTGCGTTCAGGCCATATTATCACGTCCTGACGAATTAATTAGGCTGTAGGGCAATCGTCAAGCCCTCGGCTCTATGCGCATCCGGCGCGGACGGCGGGCGCATTGGAGCTGTGATGGAGAAGACACGTTCGGCGGTCGCCGTAGACGACCGATACAAGGTGCTCGCGGCGATCTG
Source organism: Gammaproteobacteria bacterium (assembly GCA_026398815.1). GTDB lineage: Bacteria > Pseudomonadota > Gammaproteobacteria > Nevskiales > Nevskiaceae > Nevskia. The sequence continues at coordinate 94,870 of JAPLSA010000008.1, read as the reverse complement.
CGTCTCCGCGATCATCATCCCCCTGGTGTTCACCGGCCCGGCGATATCCACGCCGGCGGTCGGGCGTGACCTGGGCGGCGACCAAGCCGCCTTGAGCTGGATCGTCAACGCCTATGCCATCGCGTTCGGCGGTTGCGTCATGGCAGCGGGCGCCATCGGCGACCAGATCGGCCGCAAGCGCTGCTTCGTGGCAGGGCTCTGGATTTTCATCGCCACGTCGCTGCTGATCGGCCTGACCCCGAACCTGCTGCTGCTCAATCTGCTGCGCGCCGCCGAAGGCGTCGGCGGTGCCCTGGTGTTGACCTCGGCCACCTCGCTGTTGGCACAGGAGTTCGAGGGCGCGGAACGCACTCGGGCTTTCAGCTTCCTGGGGACGGCATTCGGCGTCGGTCTGGCGTTCGGGCCAATGGCGTCCGGGTTCCTGATCGAGCATTTAGGCTGGCGCTCGCTTTACTTCGCCATCGCACTGATCGCGGTCTTGATTCTGCTGCTAGGTACGCGGCGGATCAGGGAGTCCCGTGATCCCGATGCGCAAGGCATCGACTGGCCGGGCACCGTGCTGTTCACGGCCGCGCTGGTGTCGCTGACGTTCGGCATCGTGCGCGGGCCGCAAGATGGTTGGACGAGCCTGCGCGTGCTGTCACTGCTGGGCGGCACTGTTCTCCTGCTCGGCGCCTTCGTCGCCGTGGAACTGCGGCGTCCGCGTCCCATGCTGGAACTCTCCCTGTTCCGTTACCCGCGTTTTGTCGGCGTGCAGTTGCTGCCGGTAGCGACGGGGTTCAGCTTCATCGCCCTGATCGTCTATGTGCCGATCTGGTTCATCGTCATCCAGGGACGAGATGCGTTTACGGCCGGCCTAGCGATCCTGCCGCTGACCGCGCCGATGCTGGTGGTACCGCTGCTGGCCGGACGGATGGCCCAGCACGTCTCGCCCGGTCTGCTGTCCGGTATCGGCTTCCTCATCTCCGCGCTCGGCGCCTGGCTGTTGATGGGCCTGTCTGCTGACGGGAGCTTGTGGGCGATGGCGCTCCCCATGCTGTTGATCGGCATCGGCAATGGCCTGCCATGGGGGTTGATGGATGCCTTGTCGGTCAGCGTGGTTCCCAAGGAGCGCGCAGGCATGGCAGCCGGTATCTTCACCACCATGCGCGTGGCCGGAGAAGCCATCGCCATTGCCGCGATCGGTGCCGTGCTGGTCGGCTTGACGGCTGCGAACCTGCGCGCAGCGGCGCAGGCTGATTCGCTGTCGCTACCGCATGGCGCCACCGCGATCGCCAGCCAGATCGGAGCCAGCGCCGGGCACGGTTCTTCTGCCGGCGCCGTCAGCGCGATGGACGGGACCATCATCGAACTTGCGCATTGTGCCTACACCTCGGCTTTCCACAGCATCTTTGGCGTGCTAGCCGTGCTCTCGATCCTGACGGCCGTGGTCTGCATCGTGACGCTGCGACAGTCGTCCGGTCAGCAGGTTGCAACCCAGGAGTCTTGAGCAAATTCAATGAGGGAATCAGTCACCGCCGGGAGTCGTCCGACATGGAGCTTCGCAGTCTGCTCTGTTCCTTACGGTCGCCGAAGAACCGTACTCCACCCGCTATCAATGAACTGAAGGAGGAACCGGGCGCGGTGTCGTTGGTTCGGTCCCCACGCGCTCAATCGAAGCGATGTTCTATGATGTCGAACTCGACTGCCATCCGGTATTCGGGTGGAGCTTCCAGGGAATCGCTTCATGATCGACGAAAACCGGCGCATCCAATCCTTGGAGCGAGCGATGCTGCTGCTCGAAGCCATTGCGGCGGCAGGAGGCGAAGCACGCCTGGTCGATCTCGCCGCGCAGCTCAACCTGCACAAGAGCACGCTGCACGGGTTGCTCAACACCCTGGCCGCGATGGGTTACGTTTCCCGCTACGGCACGCGGTACGCGCTTGGGTTGCGCCTGCGCGAGATTGCTCAGCCGTTGGCCGATACCGATGCCGCCCTGCGCACGGCATTTGCGCCCGCGTTGCGCACACTGGCCGAGCGCAGCGGCGAGACCTGCTACCTGGCGGTGCCCTGCGGCACCCGGGAATACCTTTACATCGATGCCCTGGAAGGTCACGGCAGCCTGCGTGTGGCCAGCCCACGTGGGCGTCGCGAAGGCTTGACCACATCGGCCATCGGCAAAATCTTCCTCGCCCACGATCCCGCATTGGTACGCAGCCTGCGCCGTGCCGAATCAATGCCGGTGGCGCTGGAGAAGGAATTGGCAGCCATCACCGAACAGGGCTATGCCCTGGACCTGGAGGAAGCCGAGCCGGGGTTGAACTGTCTGGCCCTGCCTCTGCGTCGTCAAGGGCGTGTCGTTGCAGCGCTTGGGGTCGCCGGGCCATCCCAGCGCCTACGCAAAACGGCCTTGCGCCGTTTGGCCGCAACATCCATGCAAGAAATGTTCGACATTCTCAAACTTTAGCAATCAACCGGCCCGAGCGTCTTTCCAAGCAAGTCGTCAGTGGGAATCATCGAAAGCTCCTGCAATCTTCATGGAGTTTTCGAGATGTCTCACGCTTTGAACGAATCGACCATCCAGCACGTCATCGAGCGTGCCCAGGCGCTCGCACGGGAACAGCACTTCGCGATCAACATTGCCGTCGTGGATGGGGCCGGCCTGCTACGCGGCTTCCTGCGCATGGACGATGCAGTGCCGGGTGCCATCGACGTGTCGATCAAGAAAGCACGCACCGCCGCGCTGTTCCGTACCGACAGCTTGGAACTCGGCGCTGCGGCCCAGCCGGGTGGTGCGATCTACACGCTAGAAGCGACCAATGGTGGCCTTATCAGCTTTGGTGGCGGTGTGGTACTGCGCGACGAACAGGACCGCGTTATCGGTGCCGTCGGCGTGGCCGGTGCCACGGTCGAGGCGGACCAGGCTATCGCGTTGCACGCGGCGAGCCGGACATGATGCAGGCGCATCGTACCCATCCCGGCGTCTGGGCGATGGCGGTCACGGCGTTTGCGATCGGCGTGGCCGAGTTCATCGTGGTCGGCGTGTTGCCGGCTATTGCTGACGACCTGGGTGTGCCGCTGGCGCGTGCCGGTGGGCTGGTCGGGCTGTACGCGCTGGCGCTGGCGTTGGGCACGCCCATCGTCGTACTGGCCCTGGCGCGGCTGCCGCGCAAGCCGCTGCTGCTGGCGCTGGTGGCGGTGTTCCTGGCTGGCAACCTGCTGTCGGCGCTGTCCGCAAGCTACGAACTGCTGCTGGCTGGGCGCATTCTGACGGCGGTGGCCCACGGCAGCTTCTTCGCCATCGGCGCGACCGTCGCGGCACTGCTCGCATCCGAGGGCCAGGCCAGCCGCGCCATCGCAGTGATGTTTGCCGGCTTGACCCTGGCGATGGTGATCGGCGTGCCGCTGGGCAGCCTGATCGGCAACGCGCTGGGCTGGCGCCTGCCGTTCTTCGCGGTGGCGGTGCTGGCGGCACTGGCTTGGCTGGCGACGGCGCGCTGGGTACCGGCGCTGCCGACGCCGACGGCCGGCCCGGCGGGCACGCAGTTGGCGTCGCTGACCAGCCCGCCCATCCTGGCGATGATGGCCATCACGGTGCTCGGCTTCGGCGCGAGCTTCGCTGCCTTTACCTTCATCACGCCGATCCTGACCGAGATCACCGGCTTCTCAACCCATGCGGCCAGCCTCCTGCTGGTGGTGTTCGGCGTCGCCACGCTGGCCGACAATCTCGCCGGCGGGCGCTGGGCGGCCAGCCTGGGCTGGACGGTGGCGCTACGGCGCATGCTGGCCGGACTGCTGCTGGTGCTGGTGGCCTTGGCCGTGGCACTCCCGTGGAAGTGGGTGGTGGTGCCGCTGCTGTTCGCCTGGGGCGTACTCGCTTTCGGCATGTCGCCGGGCTTCCAGGCTGGAATGCTGGAGACCGGCCAGCGCTGGACACCGCACGCCGTAGATTTCGCCTCGGCGCTGAACATCTCGGCCTTCAACCTCGGCATCACCCTGGGCGAGACGCTGGGCAGTGGCTTGGTCGCACAAGGACAGATGGCGATGACGCCGTGGGCCGGCGTGGCACTGGCGCTGCTGGCACAAGCGCCGCTGTGGTGGCTGGCGCATAGGCATGCACGCTCCGAAGCCGATCCCGTTCGATTACAAGGAGGATGACATGCCGGTTGTCGATCTCATCGTCGCACTGCAAGCGTCGGAAGGACGCATCGAGGAACTGCACGACACGCTGCAGACATTGCGTGAGGCGAGTCTTCAAGAGCCAGGGTGCCTGGACTATCGGATTGCCCAAGGAAGCCATTCGGCCAACCGATTCTTCCTGCTGGAACGCTGGGCCGACGCCGACGCACTGTTCCGGCACGAGCATACGCAGCACTTCCTGGATGGAGTAGAGCGCGTGCGGGCGTGCTGCGAGTCCATGGATCTTCAGCCGATTGCCTGGCTGCTGGGATGAGGATGGAGCATGGAACTGCGCCATCTTCGCTGCTTCCTGGCCGTCTCTGAAGAATTGCACTTCGCCCGCGCCGCCGAGCGACTGCACATCGAGCAGTCGCCCCTGTCGCGCGCCATCAAGGAGTTGGAGGAAGAACTGGGCGTGGTGCTGTTCGCCCGTACCACGCGCAGCACGCGGCTGACTCGCGCGGGCAAGCTGTTCCTCAATCATGTGCCGCGCGTGTTCATCGCCTTGCAGCAGGCGCGCGACAGTGTGAAGGCCGCGGCCAATGGCTTCCACGGCCAGTTGCGCATTGCCCTGTCCGACGGCATCACACCATCACGCCTGCCGGCCTTGCTTGCGCTGTGCCGGCAGGAAGAACCCGAAGTCGAAATCCGCCTGACCGAAGTGCCGTTGTCGCAGCAGATCAAGGGCCTGCACGATGACCTGTACGACCTGGGCTTTGCCCGTGCAGATGAAGCCGGCGATGGCATCGTCGCTGTGCCTGTCTGGAGCGATCCACTGATGGTGGCCGTGCCGGCCCGGCATCCTTTACTCGCTCACAAGCGCATCCCGCTGGAAGAACTGCTGCGCTATCCGCTGGTGCTCGGCGATCCGGTGGCATGCGAAGGCCATGCGCGGCAGGTGGACCGTCTGCTTCGCCGCGTGGACATGGAACCGCTGGTGGCCGAGCGGGTGGCGTCCTGCGACCTGATGATGGCGCTGGTATCGGCCGGCTTCGCCCTCGGGCTGACGGGCGCCGCGCACATCACGGCCAGCCGAGAACAGGGCGTGGTCGCACGGGCGCTGGCGGGATGCTCGCCTGCGCTCACCACCTATCTGCTGCGCCTGGATGCCGAACCATCGGAGACGCTGGCTCGCTTCATCGAGCGCGTGCAAGCCATCGACTCGCCCGAGGCAGCCAGGCCGACGCCGGGCGACGACCCTGATCCCGTCGAGGAACCCGAGTCATGAAGAAGACCATTCCGTTCCTGCTGGCTATGGTGCTGACGGCCTGCGGCCCCACTGACACGCCAGAGAAGAAGGACGTGCCCACCGTTGAGGAACTGGCATCCGATCCCGTGCGGCTGAAAGAACTGCGCCAGCAATGCAAGACGGATCGGGCCACGCTGGGCGACGTGCTCTGTAACCGGGTGGCTGAGGCCACGCGCAAGCGGTTCCATGGCGACGGCGAGACCCCTTACACACCACCGAAAGAGTCGCCAAAGTTCTGATCGTTGGCTGCTCGCTGCATCGCCTTCATCTTTCTGCTCGACACGCCGCAGCGCGCCCGCGATAGCGGCGTTTTTCTTTGATTCGCCACTGCGCGTATTCTGATTTTCTGCTCGACGTTTCTGCTCTAAACGGTCTTTGACCAGCACTGGCCGGGCACCGATCCTGACGCCTGCGGCACGTCCTTGTGCCGCGCTTTCCATGAGGAATGAGCGCAGGAGAAATCGGAGGCGAGGTCATGCAAGGGACGAACGTGCTGTTCGGTCAGATCGCCGTGGTGTTCGGCATCGTGATCGCCGGAGTGTGGGGCGCCACACAATGGACAGCAGCAGCCCTTGGCTACCAACTACGCCTTGGCTCGCCCTGGTTCGATTTCCTTGGCACGCCGATCTACCACCCGTGGAAACTGTTCGAGTGGTGGTTCTTCTTCGATGCCTACGCGCCCCGCATCTTTGACACTGGCGGCGCCATCGCGGGTGGCAGTGGCTTACTGGCGGTGGTGGTCGCCATCGGCATGTCGATATGGCGCTCGCGCCAGTCGCGCCTGGTCACGACCTACGGCTCGGCACGTTGGGCGAACGCGGAGGACATTCGCAAGGCGGGCCTCACGCAGTCGGCCGGCGTGTTCCTCGGCAAGCATGATCGCCGGTACCTGCGCCATGAAGGGCCAGAGCATGTCCTGACATTCGCGCCCACGCGCTCGGGCAAAGGCGTCGGCTTGGTGGTGCCCACTTTGTTGGACTGGCCGGCCTCGGCGGTTATCCACGACATCAAGGGCGAGAACTGGCAAATCACCTCCGGCTGGCGCTCGCGCTTCTCGCACTGCCTGTTGTTCAACCCGACCGATGCGAAGTCGGCGGCCTACAACCCGCTGTTGGAGGTTCGGCGTGGCGCGCATGAGGTGCGCGACGTGCAGAACATCGCCGACATCCTGGTCGATCCCGAAGGCGCGCTGGAGAAGCGCAACCACTGGGAGAAGACGTCGCACGCGCTGTTGGTCGGGGCCATCCTGCATGTGCTCTACGCGGGCGTAGACAAGACGCTGCGCGGCGTCGCCAACTTCCTGTCCGACCCGGCCAGCCCGTTCGAGCTGACCTTGCACCGAATGATGACGACCAAGCACCTGGGGGATGTACCGCACCCGGTTGTCGCGTCCGCCGCCCGCGAAGTGCTCAACAAGTCGGACAACGAGCGTTCGGGCGTGTTGAGCACCGCCATGTCGTTCCTCGGCCTCTACCGCGATCCCACGGTGGCCGAAGTCACGTCGCGCTGTGACTGGCGCATTGCCGACCTGATCGCGGCGGAGCATCCGGTATCGCTGTATCTGGTGGTGCCGCCTTCGGACATATCACGCACGAAGCCGCTCATTCGCCTGATCCTCAACCAGATCGGCCGGCGCCTCACCGAATCGCTCGACGGCTCCGACGGCATCGAGCGCCGCCACAAGCTACTGCTGATGCTCGATGAGTTCCCGGCGCTGGGGCGCCTGGACTTCTTCGAGACAGCGCTGGCCTTCATGGCTGGCTACGGCATCCGCAGTTTCCTCATCGCTCAAAGCCTGAATCAGATCGACAAGGCGTATGGGCAGAACCATTCCATCCTCGATAACTGCCACGTTCGCGTGACGTTTGCGACGAATGACGAACGCACGGCCAAACGCATCTCCGAGACGCTCGGCACCGCTACCGAGCTGCGCGCGCAGCGCAACTACGCGGGCCATAGGCTCGCGCCGTGGCTAGGCCACCTGATGGTGTCGCGACAAGAGACAGCCCGCCCGCTGCTGACGCCGGGCGAAGTCATGCAGCTTCCGCCTGATGAAGCCGTCGTGATGGTGTCCAGCGTGGCACCGATCAAGGCGAAGAAGCTGCGCTACTACTCGGACGCCAATTTCAAGGGCCGCGTGCTGCCGCCGCCCGCGCTTGCGGATGCGCAGTACGCCGACGCGCCGCCGCTGCGCCCGGACGACTGGAGCGGGCTGGCGATTCCGCCAACGCCTGCCGCACCGGCTACCGCATCCGCTGACGGCCTGGAGAGCATGGCCGCCAACGACGGTGGCCCACGCCGCCAGCCCGAGCTTTCCGAAGCCGTCGCCTACGCCCCGGAGCTGGCCGCGCCTGCGGCCGACCTAGCGCTGCTCGACGATGACGACGGCCTGCCGCTTCCCCTTCCTCGCCAGCTCAATCCAGCGATGCAGCGCACGGCCCGGCTGGCCTCCCTCGACCCCAACGACGGAATCGAGCTATGAGCCAGTACCGCCTCAACCTGTTCATCCAGCCGGAGCACGCCAAGCGGCTCGATGAATTGGCCGCCAAGAAAGGTGTGTCCAAGTCATCCATCGTCGCAGCGGCGCTCGCATCGTGGCTGTCGCCCGATGCCGCCGACCAGCGCGAGGCGGCAGTCGCCAAGCGCCTTGATCGCCTCTCGCGCCAAGCCGAGCGCCTGGAGCGCGACCAGAACATCCAGATCGAGGCGCTGGCGCTGTTCATTCGCTACTACCTCACGGTCAGCACACCAGTCCCTGAGACGCACCAAGAGGCCGCCCGCGCCCAGGGCAAAGCGCGCTTCGAGCAGTTCGTTGAACAGTTGGGCCGCCACCTGCTGCGCGGGCGAAGCCTGGTGCGCGACGTGGTGGAAGAACTGCATCCTGACCCGACGCGGATGGAGGACGCAGCGGCAGCCGCGCAAGCGCAGGAGCGTGCGTCATGAGTGCCGCTCCGCAGTCCATGAGCGCCACGTCGCTCGACCGGCGCATCCAGATGCTACGCACGGCGATGGGGCCGCTGATCGCCACCGCGCTCGAAGATCCGGATGTGGTGGAAATCATGCTCAACCCCGATCGCACCCTTTGGGTGGATCGGCTGTCGTCGGGCCGCGCGCCGATGGGCGTGGAGATGCCCGACGCCGATGGCGAGCGAATCATCCGCCTGGTCGCGGCCCACGTCGGCGCGGAAGTCCATCGCGGCCAGCCGCTGTTGTCCGCCGAGCTGCCCGAAACCGGCGAACGCTTCGAGGGCATCCTGCCGCCCGCTGCGCCGGGACCTGCCTTCGCACTGCGCAAGCGCGCCATCGGCGTCATTCCGCTGGAGCGGTACGTCGTGGACGGGATGATGACCGCCGCCCAGGCCGGCTTTTTGGTTCGCGCCGTGCGCGAGCGCCAGAACGTCTTGATCGCCGGCGCCACCAGCAGCGGCAAGACCACGCTCGCCAATGCGCTGCTGGCCGAAATCGCCGCTACCGGCGACCGCGTGCTGGTGCTCGAAGACACGGTAGAGCTGCAATGCGCAGCCCGCGATCACGTGCCGCTGCGCACGCGGCAAGGCGTCGTGTCGATGACCGAGCTGGTGCGCTCGTCGATGCGCCTGCGGCCGGATCGCGTCGTCGTCGGCGAGGTACGCGGCGCCGAGGCGCTTGATCTCATCAAGGTGTGGGGAACCGGCCACCCCGGTGGCATCGCCACGATTCACGCGGGTTCTGCGCTGGGCGCGCTGCTGCGCATGGAGCAACTGATTCTCGAGGTGGCGGTGAACCCGCCGCGTGCGCTGATCGCCGAGGCGGTCAACGTGGTGATCCACATCGCGGGACGCGGACGCAAGCGTCGAATCGAGAGCATCGCACGCGTCGTCGGCTTCGACGGCGTGGGCTACCAACTGGCGGACGCGCTGGATGCGCCGTTTCCCGGGCTGCCATCGCAGTTCGACCCTTCTTCCCCATCCCTCAACCACCCTGGAGAACTGCCATGACGCAGATGCACGTTCCTGCTTTCCGTGTTTTCGTGAATCCGGCTTCGCGCCTGCCCACGCAGTCGCGGCTGCGCAGCTTGGCCCGCCCTGCGGAGCAAGGGCTGCTGCTGGCCGCGCTGCTGCTGTTCCTGGCTGGCACCGCGCAGGCCGCCGGTTCCTCGATGCCCTGGGAAGGCCCGTTGCAGTCGATCTTGGAGTCGATTCAAGGACCGGTGGCGCGCATCGTGGCCGTCATCATCATCATCGCAACGGGCCTCGCGCTGGCCTTCGGCGATACGTCGGGCGGCTTTCGCAAGCTGATCCAGATCGTGTTCGGCCTGTCAATCGCGTTCGCGGCTTCGAGCTTCTTCCTGTCGTTCTTCAGCTTCTCCGGCGGGGCTGTCGTATGAGTGCCCCGGATAGCTCCGCGGCAGGGTTCGAGGTGCCTTTGCACCGCTCGCTCACCGAGCCGATCTTGCTGGGCGGCGCACCGCGCACCGTGGCGATTGCCAACGGCACGCTGGCCGCCGCCGTCGGGCTGGGCCTGCAACTGTGGATTCCTGGCGTCGTGCTCTGGATCGTCGGCCATTCGCTGGCGGTATGGGGTGCGCGCGTCGATCCGCAGTTCATGGCCGTGTTCGCCCGGCACATCAAGCACCGCCCGCTGCTGGACGTGTGAGGGAACGCCGCCATGCTGAACCTCGCCGAATACCGCCAGCGGCCCGCGCTGCTCGCCGACTGGCTGCCCTGGGCCGGGCTGATCGCGCCGGGTGTCGTCTTGAACAAGGACGGCAGTTTCCAGCGCACGGCCCAGTTTCGCGGGCCTGACCTCGATAGCGCTACGCAAGGCGAGCTGATCGCCACGTCGGCGCGCTTGAACAACGCGCTGCGCCGGCTGGGTTCGGGCTGGGCGCTGTTCATCGAGGCAGAGCGCCGCGCCGCGGCCGACTATCCGCACTCGGAGTTTCCCGAGCCGCTTTCTTGGCTGGTGGATGAAGAACGCCGAGCCACCTTCGAGGAATCGGGCAACCACTTCGAGAGCGTCTATCACCTGACGCTGGTGTACCTGCCGCCCGAGGAATCGCGCGCCCGTGCCGCCAAGATGCTCTACGAGAACACGCCGACGAATGGCGTGGACTGGCGCGAGCGGCTGCAAGCCTTCGTCGCGGAAACGGATCGGGTCTTTGACCTGCTCGATGGCGTCATGCCGGAGATCGCCTGGCTGGACGACAGCCAGACGCTGACCTACCTGCACGCGACCATCTCGACGCGGCGCTATCGCGTGGGCATGCCCGAAGTGCCGTTCCACATCGATGCGCTGCTGACCGACTCGCCGCTGGTCGGCGGCCTGGCGCCCATGCTCGGCGGCCAGCACCTGCGCGTGGTGTCGGTGCGGGGCTTCCCGACCTCGACCTGGCCGGGGATTCTGGACGACCTCAACCGCCTGGGATTTGGGTATCGCTGGAGTACGCGCTTTCTGTGCCTCGACAAATCCGAGGCGGAACGGGAGTTGGGGCGCTTGCGACGGCAGTGGTTTGCGAAGCGGAAGAACGTCATCGCGCTACTGCGCGAAACGATCTTCCAGCAAGAAAGCCCGCTGGTCGATACCGACGCGAACAACAAGGCCGCCGATGCCGATGCCGCCTTGCAGGAGCTGGGCAGCGATCAAGTCGCCTTCGGCTACCTGACGGCGACCGTCACCGTCATGGACGAGGACGCCGGCGCAGCCGACGAGAAGCTGCGCATGGTGGAGCGCGTCATCCAGGGGCGCGGGTTTGTGACGATCCCCGAAACGCTCAATGCTGTGGATGCGTGGCTGTCCTCGCTCCCCGGCAACGCCTACGCCAACGTGCGCCAGCCCATCGTCTCGACGCTGAATCTGGCGCACATGATGCCGGTGTCGGCGGTATGGGCCGGGCCGGAGAAGAACACGCACCTCGACGGACCGCCTGCCATCGTCACCCGCACCGATGGCGCGACGCCGTTCCGATTCGTCACGCATATCGGCGACGTAGGACACATGGCCGTAGTCGGCCCTACCGGCATGGGCAAGTCCGCATTCTTGGCCGTGCTGGCGATGCAGTTCCGCCGCTATCTGCGCTCGCGTGTCTTCGCCTTCGATATGGGGCGCTCCATGCGCGCCACTGTCCTCGGGCTACACGGCGAGCACTACGACCTAGGCACGGATGGCGAAATCGCCTTCCAGCCGCTTGCCCGCATCGACCGCGATGGCTACCGCACCTGGGCGGCTGAATGGATCGAAGGCCGCTTGCTGCACGAAGGCGTGGCAGTCGGCCCGGACGAGAAGGCCGCTATCTGGTCAGCACTCGGTAGCCTGGCCGGTGCGCCGGTAGAGCAGCGCACGATGACCGGCTTGTCGGTACTGCTGCAGTCCAACACGCTGCGGCAGGCCCTTGCGCCCTATGTGCTGGGCGGCGCGCACGGCAAGCTGCTGGACGCCGATCACGACCGGCTGGGCGCGGCCGACGTGCAGTGCTTCGAGATGGAAGAACTGATGGCAAGCCCTGCCGCCGTGCGGTCGGTGCTCGGCTATCTGTTCGCGCGCTTCGATGAACGCTTCGACGGCGCACCTACCCTGCTGATCCTCGATGAATCCTGGTTGTTCCTAGACGACCCGATGTTTGCCGCTCGCATCCGGCAGTGGCTCAAGACGCTGCGCAAAAAGAACGTCAGCGTCGTCTTCGCCACTCAAAGCCTTGCGGACATTCAGAACTCCAGCATTGCGTCCGCAATTATCGAAAGCTGCGCCACTCGCATCTTCCTTCCCAACCCGCAGGCGACCGAGCCGCAGATCCGCAAGATCTACGAGGGCTTCGGCCTGAACTCGCGGCAGATCGAGATCGTCGCCACTGCGCAGCCCAAGCGCGACTACTACTACCAATCCCGCCTCGGCAATCGCCTGTTCGACCTCGACTTGGGGGTGGCAACGTTGGCCTTTGTAGGCGCTTCCACACCGCAAGACCAGCGCGACATAGATCGCGTGCTGCTGGATGTCGGCTTGCCCGGCTTCGCGGGCGCCTGGCTGCGCCATCGCGGCCTCGATTGGGCGGCTGACCTGCTGCCTTCGTTCCCCGGCCTCACACCGGGTTCCTTCGCTGACCAACCCTTGGAGAACCTGCCATGAAGAAGCGCCTTGTCGCCGCTTTCATCACGGCCATGCTTTGCACCGCCACCGCCCATGCGCAATGGGTCGTGATCGATCCCACGAACCTCGTGCAGAACACGCTGACCGCGATCCGCACGCTGGAGCAGATCAACAACCAGATCCAGCAGCTTCAGAACGAAGCGCAGATGCTGATGAACCAGGCGCGCAACCTCGCCAGCCTGCCGTCCAGCGTGGTCGGCCAGTTGCGCGCCAACCTGGCGACCACCGAGCGGCTGATCGCCCAGGCCCGAGGCTTGGCCTACGACGTGACGAACCTCGATCGGGAGTTCGAGCGTCTGTACCCGGAACAGTACGCCGCCACCGTCAGCGGCGACCAGATGTACCGCGACGCACAGGAGCGTTGGAGGAACACGCTCAACGGCTTGCAGACCACCATGCAGATGCAGGCGCAGGTGTCGCAGAACCTGGGCGAAGACGAAAGCGTGCTGGCCGATCTCGTCGGCAAGAGCCAGTCGGCCGAAGGCGCGCTGCAAGCGATGCAGGCCATGAACCAGTTGCTCGCTTTGCAGGCCAAGCAGTCGATCCAGTCGCAGCGGCTTCAGATCACGCAAGACCGGGCCGCCTCGCTGGAACTGGCGCGGCAGGCGGCCGCCACCGAGCGCGCCCGCGAAGTGCGGCGGCGCTTTCTCGGGGAGGGCACGCCGTACACGCCGCAGTCCGTCAACTTCTACCGCGACTGACGGGGACCGACATGCGATGCGTCCTCGTCCTTTGTGTCGTGCTGCTGGCCGCGTGCGGCAAGCAGCCGGCCGGCAACCTTGCCGATGCTCTGACCGCCGATCCCGTGCGGCTGAAGGCATTGCGCGCTCAATGCGCGGCCGACCGGCAGGCCACGGGCGAGGACGTTTGCCGTGCCGCCGCCGAAGCCTTCCGGCGGCGCTTCTTTTCCGGCGAGGCCGGGCCGGATGAATACCAGACGCTGACCGACCTGCCGCCGATCCCGCCGAGCTTCGATGCACCGGCGAGTGGCATGGCGCCGGCCGTTCCCGCCGAGCCGGAGGACACGCCATGAATGACGTGACCATCATCGACCAATTCCTCAACACCTTCGCCACCTACATCGACTCGGGCTTCGGGCTGCTGCGCGGCGAAGTGGCGTTCCTCACGGCCACGCTGATCGTCATCGACATGACGATCGCCGGGCTGTATTGGGCCATGAGCCACGCCACCGGCCAGGGCGAGGACGTGATCGCCAAGCTGCTGCGCAAGGTGCTCTACGTCGGCACCTTCGCCTACATCCTCAACAACTTCAACTGGCTGGCCAGCATCGTGTTTCGCTCGTTCGCCGGGCTGGGCATCACCGCCACCGGCTCGGCCATCACGATGGAGAACTTCTTGCAGCCGGGCCGGCTTGCCAAGACCGGCATCGACGCCGGGGCGCCGATTCTGGAACAGATCGGAGAGATGGCCGGCTTCCCCGAGGTGTTCGTGAACCTCGACCCCATCGTGGTGATGTTCCTCGCGTGGCTGGTCGTGGTGCTGTGCTTCTTCGTACTGGCGATCCAGCTTTTTATCACGCTGATCGAGTTCAAGCTGACCACGCTCGCGGGTTTCGTGCTGGTGCCGTTCGCGCTATGGAACAAGACCTCGTTCCTGGCCGAGAAGGTGCTGGGCAATGTCGTGGCCGCCGGTATCAAGGTGCTGGTGCTGGCCGTGATCGTCGGCATCGGCTCGGGCCTGTTCTCACAATTCCAAGTCCATCCCGCCGAGCCGAACATCGACCATGCGCTGGTCATCATGCTGGCCTCGCTCACCTTGCTGGCGCTCGGGATCTTCGGCCCTGGCATCGCCACGGGCCTTGTGTCCGGTGCGCCCCAACTCGGCGCGGGCGCAATGGCCGGCGCCGCTGTCGGTGCAGCCGGAACCGCAGTGGCCATCGGTGCTGTCGCGACGGGCGTGGGCGGCGCGGTAGCGGCGGGTGCGCGCATGGCGCCGGCTGCCGCCAAGCTGGCGGGCAGCGGTGCGCGTGCCGCCACGTCGGCGACCAGCGGTGCGAAGTCGGCGTTCCAGGCCGGTTCCGCCGCCGCAGGCGGCGGCGCCAAGGGCGCGATGGCGGGCCTGGGCAACGTCGCCAAGACCGGCGCGCAATCCGCCGGACGCGCAGCCGCATCGCGTGCTTCCGCTGCCGGACAGCGCATGACTGCGCCGTTCCGCGCTGGCTGGAATGGCGACGCTGGCGCGTCAGCCGGCCAAACCGCCACAAGCGAAGCCTCTGCAGGCGCCGCCGCTGCACAAACACCAGAGCAGCCCGCCTGGGCCAAGCGGCTGCGTCGCCGCCAGCAACTCACCCATGCCGCAACCACCGCCGCCCACACGCTGCGCGGTGGCGATGGCGGCGGCTCCGGCCAAGGGCCGAGCCTGCGCGATTCCGATTCATAAGGAGAACCGACCATGCGATTTAAGAAACCGCAGGTGCGCTACGCCGACACGCCACAGCCTGCCACGCCGTACCAAGCCGCCGGCCAAGTATGGGACGACCGTATCGGCTCGCCGCGCGCGCAGGCGAAGAACTGGCGGCTGATGGCCTTCGGGTGCCTGGCGCTCGCGCTGCTGATGGCCGGCGGCCTGGCCTGGCGCTCGGCGCAGTCCATCGTTACGCCGTACGTCGTGGAGGTGGACAACGCGGGCCAGGTGCGCGCAGTGGGCAAAGCGGCCACGCCGTACCGCCCCAACGATGCGCAGACGGCGCACCACATCGCGCGTTTCATCACGCTGGTGCGCTCGCTGTCCATTGACCCCATCGTCGTCCGCCAAAACTGGCTGGACGCTTACGACTACACAACCGACAAGGGCGCGGCCGTGCTCAATGACTACGCGAGGGTCAACGACCCGTTCGCGCGTATCGGCAAGGAATCGGTGACGGTGCAGATCACCAGCGTCGTGCGCGCCAGCGACACGTCTTTCAACGTGCGCTGGACGGAACGCCGCTATGTCAACGGCGCCGCGGCCGGCCTGGAGCGGTGGACGGCGGTGGTGTCCATCGTGCTGCAGCCGCCGCGCACCGAAGAACGCCTGCGCAAGAACCCATTAGGCATCTACGTCAACGGCCTGTCGTGGAGCCGCGAACTGGATTCTTCCGAACGAGCCAAGCCATGAATCCGCTTTTCCGTAAATCCGCCGCGCCATTGATCCTGCTTTCGTCGGCTGTCCTGTTCTCCGGCTGCGCCACGCAGGGCAAGCTGCCGCCCACTATCTCGCTTGATGAGCCGGTGCAGGCGCAACTGTTGCCAGAACTACCTGCGCCGGTGGAGGTGGTCAAAGTGCCCGAAGCGCTCGCACTGCCGGGGCAATTGAAACCGCTGGAAAGTGCCGAGGAGATCAAGCCCGCGCAGGAGCCAGCCGATGAGAAGGTACGCGTCTCGCGCGCGAACGCCGATGCGCGCATCGCGCCTACGCGCGAGGGCTATGTCAATGCGATTCAGATATGGCCTTTCACCGATGGTGCGCTGTATCAGGTCTATGCGGCTGTGGGGCGCGTGACCGTGATTGCGCTGCAGCCCGGCGAGGAACTGGTGACGGTCGCCGCTGGCGATACCGTGCGCTGGATCGTGGGTGATACATCGAGCGGCAGCGGCGATGCGCTGCGCGTCAATGTGATGGTCAAGCCCATCCGATCCGGCCTCAAGACGAATCTGGTCATCACCACCAGCCGACGCACCTACTTGCTGGAGCTGACCTCGACGGAAAAGACGTGGATGGCCTCAGTGTCCTGGGAGTACCCGAAGGACAAGATGCTGGCCTTGCAGCGCCAGGCGCAGGCGGCGACTGCCGCGGCACCGGTCGATAGCGGCCTGACGCTGGAGAAGATCCGCTTCCGCTACGCGGTCAGCGGCAGCAATCCGCCTTGGAAGCCGCTGCGCGCTTTCGATGATGGCGAGAAGGTCTACATCCAGTTCCCCGCCGGCATCGCGCAAGGCGAACTACCGCCTCTGTTCGTCATCGGCGCGCAAGGCGACGGCCAGCTCGTCAACTACCGATTCCGCCCGCCGTACTACATCGTGGATCGGCTGTTCGGCGCGGCCGAACTACGCCTCGGCGGCGACAAGGGCGATGTGGTGCGGATCGAGCGCACGGACGGCACGCGGAGGAACTGAGCATGAGCCAAGACGATACCCCGGACCGTGCTGCGTCGCAGGCGGGCAAGGTCCCGCCCGAGGCGGTGGCGCTGCGCGCCCAGCCGCGCCCGGTCACGCGCTTGAACCGGCGGACGCTTGCGATGTTAATCGGCGGCCTGTCGGTCGCCGTGCTCGGGGCCACCATCTGGTCGCTCCAACCGAATCGGCGCAGTGCCGATGAGCAGCCCGAGCTTTACAACGTCGATCGCGTGTCGAAGTCCGAAGGGCTGGACGATCTGCCGGCCGACTACTCGAAGCTGCCGCCGAAGGTGCCCGAGCTGGGGCCTCCGCTGCCGGGTGACCTTGGCCCGGCCATCGTGAACTCGCAGCAGCCGGTAACGCCGGCCTACGCGCCACCGGGCTACGTCCCCGAGGATGCCTTGCGCAAAGAGGCCGACGCGGCGGCTGCCTCAACGGTGTTCTTCCGCTCGGGCCAGCAGGGCAAGGCCGCAGCGACTGCCACCACTCAAGTCGCATCGGGTGCATCCGGCAGCGCCTTGGCGGGCTTCGACCCGCTGGCGGCCGGGCCTGCCTCGGCGGCGGCCCAGCCTGCTGACCCGACCGCGGCGCAGAACCGGCAAGACCAGAAGGAGGCGTTCCTGAAAGGCGGCTCTACGGAAACCCGCAATTCCGACCATCTGCAAATGCCGGCTTCGCCGTATCAAGTCATGGCCGGAACGGTGATCGCCGGGGCGCTGGTGACGGGCATCCAGTCCGACCTGCCGGGCGATGTAATAGCCACAGTGACAGAGCCGGTCTACGACACGGCCACGGGCAAATTCCTGCTGATCCCGCAGGGATCGCGCATCGTCGGGCGCTACAACAGCCAAGTCAGTTACGGGCAGAGCCGAGTCCAAGTCGTCTGGAACCGGATCATTCTGCCCGACACTTCCTCGCTGACGCTGGACAACCTTGTGGGCACCGATCCAGCGGGCTATTCGGGCCTCGAAGACGGCGTGGACTACCACTGGAGCCGTATCTTTGCCGGTGCCGCGCTCACGACGCTGCTGGGTGTGGGCGCCGAGTTGGCCGCACCGGAGAACCGACAGGACGGCAATCGCATTGTGATTGCCGGGCGCGATGGTGCGCAGGACAGCATCAATCAGGTCGGCCAAGAGATGACCCGGCGCAACATGAACATCCAGCCGACATTGACCGAACGACCAGGCTTGCCGATGCGGATCATCGTCAACCGTGACCTGGTGCTGAGGCCGTACCAGCCGATGTTCTTCAATCGGGGAGCGATGCGATGACTACGGGCAAGAAGCTGCGGCTCGGGCCGCTGCCGAAACTGGAATCCACGAAGCTGACCTTCGCGTGCCCGGCCAGCCTGAAGGCCGACCTCGACCGCTATGCCGTGCTGCACGCGCAGACCTATGGCGAGGCGGTCGATGCTACTACGCTGATCCCGCACATGCTGGAGGCGTTCATGGCGGGGGATCGGGGATTCAAGAGGGGAGGGCAGGCGACTCCGAAGCTAGCAACGAAGTGAGGATTGGAAGGAGACCGCTACGCTTGTCTGCGTTATCCTAGAAGGCGATTGACGATGGTGTCGCTAGAGTCGTCGCCCCTCAAATCTCTCCATCTTCCGCGCCAGACGAAGCTCTTGTCGGACGACGGTAAAAACGACGGTAGTGGCCCATGTCGATCATCGCAAATCCCTTTAACCACGCGGGCTTGCGAGTCCTGTTGATGATCGAGTGGGAATGATCCGGTCGCGCTGGAAGTCTTGAGCTGCGACGAGGCCCGGATGCGCGCATCCGGGCCTTCGTCGTTATCAGCGCCGTGTGGATCGTCGGGCGTTCAGGCGCGCGTGTAGACGATCTTTTTCGTGCCGCCCTCGCAGCGCCCGACTTCCCGGTTGTCGCTCGCGGCGTCGGCCGGCATTACCTCCAGCGAATAAGCCTTGACGCCCTTGGCATCGAGCTTGGCGGCGATTTCGGACTTCAGCTCCTCGCAGGACTTGCCGCCGGCCTGGGTCACGACAGGGACCGACAGCAAGGTCAGCGAAACGGCGAGCAGGCAATATGAATGGCGCATGGCAGCGGTCCCCTCGGGTGGCGAAGCGCCGGGTGGCCGGGCAGGCGGCCCGAGACCATCGCCGCAAGCGCTTCAGTGTCGATGCTGCGCGGCTGCCGAATTCAAAAGCAAGTCTCGGAGTGTTCGGCAGGCGGTGAACGCCGACACTGTCGGCATCGCTCGAGATGATCCTTGGAGAACCGCCATGAACCCGTCGAAGCTGCTGCAAGGCCGCGCTGCCGCCACCGTCAACGATCCCCGCTGGCCCCGGGTGCTGGCCCGCGATGCTTCGGCCGATGGCCTGTTCTTCTATTCGGTGAAGACCACCGGCGTCTATTGCCGGCCGTCCTGCGGCGCGCGGCCGGCGCGGCCGGAGAACGTCGATTTCCATGCCAGCGCAGCGGCGGCAGAGGCGGCCGGCTTCCGGCCTTGCAAGCGCTGCAAGCCGGATCAGCCGCCGCTGGCCGAGCAGCACGCCGGGCTGGTGGCGACGCTGTGCCGGCGCATCGAACAGGCCGATGCCGCACCGACGCTCGATGCCCTGGCCACCGCTGCCGGCATGAGCCCGTTCCATCTGCACCGGGTATTCAAGGCGGTCACCGGGCTGACGCCGCGCGCCTATGCCGCCGCCCACCGCGGCCGGCGCGTGCGCAGCGAACTGCATCGCGCCGATTCGGTGACCGATGCCATCTACGAGGCCGGCTATAACTCCAACGGCCGCTTCTATGCCGAGGCCGACAACTTGCTCGGCATGACGCCGTCAGACTTCCGCGCCGGCGGCACCAACACCGAAATCCGCTTCGCGATCGGCCAGTGCTCGCTGGGCGCGATCCTGGTCGCGGCCAGCCCGCGCGGCATCTGCGCGATCCTGCTCGGCGATGATCCCGACGCGCTGGCCCGCGATCTTCAGGACCGTTTCCCGAAGGCCAGCCTGATCGGCGCCGATGCTGCCTTCGAAGCGACCGTGGCCCGGGTCGTCGGCCTGGTCGAAGCGCCGAGGCTCGGCCATGATCTGCCGCTGGACGTGCGCGGCACCGCGTTCCAGCAGCGGGTCTGGCAGGCGCTGCGCGAGATCCCGGCCGGGCAGACGGCCAGCTATGCCGAAGTGGCCCAGCGGATCGGCGCGCCGACCTCGATGCGCGCCGTCGCCCAGGCCTGCGGCGCCAATGCGCTGGCGGTGGCGATTCCCTGCCACCGCGTGGTCAGGAGCGACGGCGCGCTGTCCGGCTACCGCTGGGGCGTGGAACGCAAGCGCAGCCTGCTCGACCGCGAGGCGCAGGCTTGAACGGGCTGGCGCAGGTCGACTGGCCGCGCGTGCTCGCCGATCTCGACAGCCACGGGGCGGCGGTGATGCCCGGCCTGCTCGACGCCGACGGCTGCCGGGCGATGGCGGCGCGCTACGCCGAGCCGCAGGGCTTCCGCAGCCGGGTGGTGATGCAGCGCCACGGCTACGGCCAGGGCGAGTACCGCTACTTCGACTACCCGCTGCCGGACATCGTCCAGACGCTGCGCACGGCGATCTACCCGCAGCTGGTGCCGCTCGCTCATCGCTGGCACGAACGGATGAATGTCGAAGTCCGCTACCCGGCCACGCACGCCGAATATCAGGCCCGCTGCCACGCCGCCAGCCAGACCCGGCCGACGCCGCTGCTGCTGCAGTACCGCGCCGGCGACTACAACTGCCTGCATCAGGATCTCTACGGCGAAGAAGTGTTTCCGCTGCAGGTTGCGGTGCTGCTGTCGCAGCCCGGCGTCGATTTCACCGGCGGCGAATTCGTGCTGACCGAGCAGCGGCCGCGCATGCAGTCGCGGGCCGAAGTCGTACCGCTGGCGCAGGGTGATGCCGTGGTGTTCGCCGTCCATCACCGGCCGGTGCAGGGCAGCCGCGGCAGCTATCGGGTCAACCTGCGCCACGGCGTCAGCCGCATCCGCTCCGGCCATCGCCATACGCTCGGCATCATCTTTCACGACGCGGCCTGAGCCCGGTGGCGACCTTGGCGCTGTTCGACGATACGTCGCCACCGCAGCCGATCGCCGACGGCGCGGTCTGGCTGCCCGGCTTCGCGCTTGCCCAGGATCGCGCGCTGCTGGCGGCGATCGAGGCGATCACCGCCGTCGCCCCGTTCCGGAATTGGGAAACACCGGGTGGCCTGTGGATGTCGGTGGCGATGAGCAATGCCGGCGACTGCGGCTGGGTTTCCGACCGGCGCGGCTATCGCTACGAAAGCTGCGATCCGATCAGCGGCCAGCCCTGGCCGGCGCTGCCGCCACTGCTCCGCGATCTGGCTCGCGCTGCTGCCGCCGCTGCCGGCTTCGCGGGCTTCGCGCCCGATGCCTGCCTGATCAACCGCTATCTGCCCGGTGCCAAGCTGAGCCTGCATCAGGATCGCGACGAGAGGGATTTCACCGCTCCGATCGTCTCGGTGTCGCTCGGCCTGCCGGCGCTGTTCCAGTTCGGCGGCCTGAAACGGGCTGATCCGGTGCTGCGTCTGCCACTGACACACGGCGATGTCGTGGTCTGGGGCGGGGCCAGCCGGCTGCGCTTCCACGGCGTGCTGGCGCTGAAATCCGGACACCATCCGCTGCTCGGCACGCAGCGGCTGAACCTGACGTTCCGCCGCGCCCGCTGATCAGGGCCGGCGCAGGTCGAGCACCGCCTGTGCGAGCGCCTCGATCGACAGCGGCGCCGAGCCCTCGGCCTTGTTGTTCACGGTCACATAGGCCAGCACGCCATGGGCCGCCGTGCCGGCAATGACCCGCGCCAGCTGCTGGCGGGTTTCCGGATCGGGATCGACCAGGCGGTCGAACGGCGCGTATTCCTCGCGCGCGGATTCGTAGCCGAACGCGCCGTGCTTCATGTGCAGGTTCCAGCGGCAGACCAGCGGGCTCGGCCACAGTGCGCGCAGGATCGGCAGCTGCTCGGCGATCGGCGGCATCTTCGCGTGCAGGCCCAGGCAGTAGCTCACCCCGTGTTGCTTGAGCATCGCGGTGAAGCCCGGCGTCAGCCATTCGGCGTTGCGGACCTCAACAGCTACCACGGCATCCGGCGCGACGGCGCGCAGATCGGGCAGGGCGGCCAGCAGCCGGTCGAGCTTCTCGATCTGCTGGCCGATCGTCGCCAGCATCAGCCCCGGCAGCGGGCTGAGCTGGAACACCAGCGCGCCCAGCTTGTGACCGAGGCCTTCGAGCGCCGGCCGCACGAACTCGCGCAACGCGGTGTCGGCATCGAGAAACAGCGCGTTGTGGTTGAGGCTCCTGCCATCGTCGCCACGGATGCTGGCGTCGGCGACGAGGCTCGGCGCCTTGACCACGAAGCGGAAGTCATCCGGCACCTGCGCCGCATAGGCCGCGTACTGGCCTGCGCTCAGCGGCCGGTAGAACGCGCGATCGAGGCTGACCGTGCGCAGCAGCGGATGCTTCGCATAGGCGGCCAGACCTTCCTTCGAAAGCCGGGCCTGCTCGTACTCGCCGTCCCAGACCAGCCCGTCCCAGCCCGGGAAATACCAGGACGAGGTGCCGAAGCGCAGCGTCGCCGGCAGCGCTGCTGCCAAGGCGAGATGGGCCGGCTTCGGTGCCGCCGGCAGCACCGCCGAGTTGCGCTTGCGCGGCGGCTTCGGCGGCCGGTCGGCAGGCGGTTCGGCGTCGGGAAACAGGGAGTCCTGCATGGCGTGTCAGGGCAGGGACGGCGATTCAGCCCGGCCCCAGCCCCAGCGGCTCGCGCTGCACGGTGGCGGCGTAGAAATCGGCCAGCGCGCCGAGGTAGCGCACATGGGCTTCGATCTCGCGCACCCGGGCGTTGGCGGCGGCTTCCTCGCGCAGGTTGACGACGAAGAAGTCGCTGGCGCCCTCGGCGAAGCGCTCGCGTTCGGCGCGCGACAGCACATCGGCCTGCTCGGTTTCCTGGGTCGCCAGTTCGACGAAGCGGTAGGCCGCCGACAGGTCGTTGGCCAGCGTGCGGATTTCCACGCCGATACGTTCTTCGAGCAGCCGGCGGTCGAGGTCCAGCCGCGACAGGTTGGCCTGGGCGGCGTCGATCTGGCCGCGCGCCTTGCGGGTCTCGATCGGAATGGTGACGTCGAGGCGGACGATGGTGTCGGTGCCGGTACGGCTCTTCTGGCCGCTGCCGAAATCGCGGGCCGCTTCCAGGTTTAGATCGACGCGCGGCATCAGGTTGTTCCTGCCCAGCGCAAGGTTCAGGCGCTCGCGCTCGATGTCGGCGGCCAGCACACCGATTTCCGGCCGCGCGGCCAGCGCAGCGCGGATCGCGGCGTCGACCGTGGTCGGGTCGATCAGCATCGGCGGATTCGGCCAGCGGCGCGGCAGTTCCGCTTCGGCCGGCAGACGCGGCGTGCCGTCGGCGTGGCGCAGGTACAGCGACAGCTTGTTGGCGGCCGCCACCAGCTTGCGTTCGGCTTCGACGACGAAACCGCGCCGGCGCAGGATGTACTGGCGGTTCTCGTTCAGATAGATGTTGGCGAGATCGCCTTCCTGCACGCGGGTGTCGAGGCCATCGTTGCGGGCTTCGGCCAGGTGCAGCAGGTCCCGGTAGACGGCCAGCGCCTCGCCGGCGCCGATCCAGTCGACGTAGGCGGTCATCGCGTCGTGCTGCACGCGCACCCGGGTCAGCAGGGCATCGAGCTCGGTCTGGTCGAGCGCCAGCCGGCTGTCGCGCAGGCCGGCGCGGCGGCTGTCGATGTCGCGGTCGCGCAGCAGCGAGAACACCGCGCCGACCTTGAACTCGCCGGCGTCGAGCGTGAAGGCCTCGTCCTCGTAGATCGGGAAATCGCCGCCCGACACCCGATAGCCGCCGTAGACACTGGTGTTGAAGTCGCTCAGCGGCTGGACCAGCTTGGTGCTGGAGTAGCGGCCGTCGTAGTAGCCGCTGAGCCGGCTCTTGTTGGTCTGTTCGGCGTAGAGATCGAAAGCGCCTTCACTGGACAGCAGCTTGCCGGCCTGGGCGCGGATCTTTTCGCGCGCCGCCAGCACCTGCGGGTAGCGCTCGCGGCTGCTGTCGAGCACCGAATCCAGCGTCAGCGGCGCAGCCGTTGCCACCGGCGCGGCAGCCGGCGCCACCGGCTGGGCGAGGGCGGCGGTGCCGAGGCTGGACAGCAGCAGCGCCGCCAGCGGCCAGCAGCGCATCATTTGGCGGCCCCGCTGCCGTTGCTGCCGCCGTTGGCGACGGCCGGCGTCGGCTCCGGCGGGAAGTAGTTCAGCTGCCGCCAGATCTCGTAGCCGAGCTTGACCTCGTTCAGCAGCACCCAGCCCTGGGCGCGGCCGCCAAGGCGCAGGAAGCGGTCGTCCGGCCACGGCTCGCCGGGCTTCTCGGCGACCACCACGCGATAGCGGCCGTTGGCCGACACGGCCGGGTCGACGAACTGCACGACGCCGGGAAAGGTGCCGATCGCCACCGACGGCCAGCCGCTGAACTGCACCGCCGGCCAGCCTTCGAAGCTCAGCCGCACGTCACGGCCGGGCGCCACCAGCACGGCATCGAGGCCGTTGACGAACAGCTCGGTGGCGCGCTGGGTGGCCACCGGCGCGAAGCTGACCAGCGCCTCGCCTTCCTTGACGAAGGTCGAGGTGTCGCCGCCGAAGATCTTCAGGATCGTGCCGTCGCGCGGCGCGGTGACCAGCTGCGTGGCCTGGCGCGACACGGCGGTCTGCGCCTTCACCAGTTCGGCGATGGCGCTGGCTTCGGCCGCCTTCAGCTCGCGCCAGCGGATGTTCGCCGCCTCGACGTCGCGCTTGGCGGCCAGACCCTTGTCGAACAGGCGCTTGCGGCGGTCGACGTCGATCAGCGCGATCTCGCTGGCGATGCGCCGGGCTTCCAGCCGTGCCTTGGCGGCGTCGACTTCCGCCTGCAGCCGCTCGGTGTAGTTGGGGTCGTTGTCGATCAGCTCGACCAGCGGATCGCCGAGCTTCACGCGGCTGCCTTCCTGCACATGCCAGCGCTTGATCCGGCCGCTCAGCGAGGCGGTGACCGACTGCACGCGGTTGGTCGGGTCCAGCGCGATGATCTGGCCGTAGCCCGCCGCGGTCTGGATCCACGGCGCCACGCTCAGCACCACGGCCAGCAACACCAGCAGCACCAGCATCAGCCGCGCGAAGCTGCGCGTCGGCTTCGGCGGCACCAGCGTTTCCAGCGTGCGGAACGGGGCGACGTACTCGGCTTCGTACTTCGGTGTCTGCAGGTCGCTCATCGGGCGTCTCCGGCGGCGCTGTGCGGCAAGGCCTTCGGTGGCGGCATGGGCGGCGGCAGGCTGCGGACATCATCGAACCAGCGCTGCTCGCGGGCGGTGATGTCGAGCGCGGCGTCGAAGCCGGCAATGTCGGCCCGACGGCTGAACTGCAGAAAGCTCAGTTCCGGCTGCTGGCGCACGGCGTCGAGTACCGCCTGCCGCGAGGCCAGCGACAGCCGATCGGCGACCGGCGTGATGATCAGCAGGCGCGGCCGGTCGAGCAGCGCCGAGGCGATGCGCAGCAGCAGCATCTGTTCCGGCGTCAGCGGATCGCCGCAGCGGGCGAGCACCGAATCGAGGCCGTCGGGCAGGCGGTCGATGGCCGGCGACAGGCCGAGCACGTCAAGCACCTCGCGCATCGCGCTGCGGCTCACGGCCGGGTCGCCCAGGCCCAGGTTCTCGGCGATCGAGCGTTCCAGCGGCTCGGTGGAATCGACCACCAGCACCGCCTCGCGCAGCCGGTGCAGATGGATGTCGCCGAGTTCGGCGGGCCCAAGCCGGACGCGGCCGGACAGCAGCGGGCGGTGGCGGCGGACCACGGCCAGCAGCGCTTCGCGCAGCGCGTCGTCCTCACAGTTGACGAACACCTTGCGGCCAGCCGGAACCGTGAAGTCGAAGCGCGCCTCCGCACCGTTGACGGCCAGCGTCGCCGCTTCCAGGCTCAGGCCGACGGCGCCGGTCGGGACCGGTTCGCCGCGGGTGGCGTTCTCCAGTTCCAGTTCCAGGAACTCGCCGAGCTTGTCGACTGCCGCGCACAGCTCGTAGTAGTTGTCGAGCAGCGCCGGCAGCCGGGTCAGCGAATAGAACACGGCGGCGAAGATCAGCTCGGCCGCCACCAGCTGGCCCAGGGTCAGCTCGTTGATGATCACCAGCCAGCCGCCAACGCCGAGCAGCGACGCGCTGGCCACCGCATACAGCCCGAAGTAGCCGATCGTCTGCGCCAGCTTGTAGCCGAAGTGGCTGCGGTGGGCCTGGGCGTAGCCGGCGATCAGCGCTTCGGCTTCATGGGTGGCGTAGCGGATCGTGCGCGTCGACTGGAACGAGGGGTGCACGCGGGCCAGTTCCTCCAGCCAGCGCGCCACCTTGAACTTGGCCTTGGAGGCGTAGACCTTGCTGTCGATCGCGCGATGGGCCCAGATCTGCCAGATCAGCCAGGCCATCAGGATCAGCACCAGGCTGAACACCATGAACGCCGGGTGGTAGGCCGATACCACGATGATGCCGACGATCGCCTGCATCAGGATCGCCGAGCCGTTCAGCACGATGGTCGGCACGTTGCGTTGCACGCTGACGATCTCGAAGAAGCGGTTGGCCAGCTCCTCGCGATTCATCCGCCGGCCCGGCGCGACGGCGCTGTGCACGCTGCGCAACACGATCTCCTGCGTGTAGCGGGCGAAGAAGCGGCGTTCGAAACGATCCATCAGATGCGCCTGCACCACGTACAGCGCGCCGTACATGCCGAGCAGGCCGAACAGGATCAGGGCCAGCACCACCACCGGTTGCAGCAGCGCGGTGTTGGAGACGGTGGCGATCAGTACCTGTACCGACAACGGCACGGCGAGGCCGAGGACCGAGGTGGCGATGCTGTAGACCGCAGCCAGCCAGTAGAAGGATTTTTCGGGGCCGAGGATGGCCTTGAACAGGGCGGATCGGCGCGCGCTGGCGGTCGATGAGTCGGTCACGGCGTCAGTGGCTTTGAGGCGGTGTGGGGAGATTGGGGCCTGCACTGCGCCGGCTCAAGGGCCGGTCGCAGAAACCCTGCCGCCGAAGCCTTGCCGAGCCCGGCAGCAGAGCCGATGTCATGCTGTGCGGCCGTTGCCTGCGCTCCAGACGATGAACTGCGTCCATTTCGACACCCTCCGCTGCCGCTCCTGCACCGAGCTGGCGCAGCCCTACGCGACGCAGCTGGCGGCCAAGCTGCGCCACTGCCAGGACCTGCTCGGCGGGCCGGATCGGCTGCACTGGCTGGCGCCGGTGGAAAGCCCGCCGACCGGCTTCCGCAACAAGGCCAAGATGGTGGTCAGCGGCAGCAGCGATGCGCCGGTGCTCGGCATTCGCGATGCGCAGGGGCAGGGTGTCGATCTCGGCGACTGCCCGCTGTATCCGCCATCGCTGCAGGCCTGCTTCCCGGCGATCCGCGCGTTCATCACCGCCGCCGCGCTGCCGCCCTACGCGCTCGACAGCCGTCGCGGCGAGCTGAAGTTCGTGCTGCTGACCGAAGCGCCGGATGGCGGGCTGCTGCTGCGCTTCGTGCTGCGCTCGGAGGCGACCGTCGCCCGCATCCGCAAGCACCTGCCGTCGCTGCTCGCGGCGCTGCCGCAGCTGCAGGTGGTGTCGGTGAACCTGCAGCCGGAGCACAAGGCGGTGCTCGAAGGCGCGCGCGAAATCCTGCTCAGCCCGGCGGACCGGCTCGGCGTCGCGGTCAACGACATCCGCCTGCAGCTGCGTCCGCAAAGCTTCTTCCAGACCAATACCGCCGTCGCCGCCGCGCTGTACGCACAGGCGCGGGCCTGGATCGAGGCGCTGCAGCCGGCCCGGGTCTGGGATCTCTACTGCGGCGTCGGCGGCTTTGCGCTGCACGCGGCGGCCGCCGGCCGCGAAGTCACCGGCGTCGAGTTGGAAGCCGAGGCGATCGCCAGCGCCGCGCAGAGCCTGGCGGCGCTGGCAGCCAGCGGCCACGAGGTCGGCGAGGTTCACTTCATCAGCGCCGATGCCACCGACTGGGCGCTGCGCCAGCCGGCAGCGGCCGGGCTGGTGATCGTCAATCCGCCCCGGCGCGGCATCGGCGAGCGGCTGAGCCGGTATCTGGAGGCGGCGGCCGCTACCCGCTGGCTGATCTATTCGAGCTGCAACGCCGAATCGCTGGCCCGCGACCTGGCGCTGATGCCGTCGTTCCGCGCTCGTCAGGCCCGCCTGCTCGACATGTTCCCGCAGACCCGGCACCACGAAGTGATCGTGCTGCTGGAGCGCGCCTGAGCCGGTCGACGACAATACGGTGATGGACGCGCCCTTCCACTCCCTGACCGAAGCCGATAGCCGCCAGACCGAGGCCGACGCGCACTGGATGCGCCACGCCCGGCAGCTGGCCGAACGGGCGGCGGCCGAAGGCGAGGTGCCGGTCGGCGCGGTGCTGCTGGCCGCCGATGGCACATTGCTCGCCGAGGGCTGGAACCGGCCGATCGCCCTGCATGATCCGACCGCCCACGCCGAGATCATGGCGATGCGGGCCGGCGCCGTGGCACTCGGCAACTACCGGCTCACCGGCACCACGCTGTACGTGACCCTGGAACCCTGTGCGATGTGCGCCGGCGCGATCATCCATGCCCGCGTGCGCCGGCTGGTGTTCGGCGCCCGGGACCCGAAGGCGGGCGCGGTCCACTCGGTCTACGACCTGATCGCCCGGCCGCAGCTGAACCACGCGGTGGCCTGGGTCGGCGGCGTGCAGGAAGCCGACTGCGCCGAGCAGCTGCGGGCCTTTTTCCGGGCCCGGCGCAAGCTGGCGGCGGAATGACGACGGATTGTTGACGCTGCCAGTCGATTCGGCGATACCACGCCGACGCCACCGCAGGCCCGCCGATCCGGCCGGCCGCTCGAAGGGGACCCGCATGTCCAGCCCGCTTGCACCGATCCTTTCCGCCGCTCCGGCTCGCCGCCAGCGCGGCGGCGCCCGCCCGGCTCAGCTGGCGCTGCTCGCCATCGCCAGTGCGCTGCTGATCGCCGCCGGCGGTGTTGCCGCACTGGGCATCGGCGAACCGCGCCAGCTGTCGCCGCTGTTCGAGCCGCTGCGGGTCGACGTGCCGGTCGATGCGGCCGGGGTCGAGCCGGCAGCGGTCAAGGTCGGCGTCAGCTTCGGCGGCGTCGATCCGGCTATCGCCACCGAGCTGGACCGGCGACTGCGGCGCGAATGGCGGCTCGATCCGCGCGGCCAGTACGTGCTGCGGATCAGCGCCGACACCGCCATCCACGAACCGCTGCTGCAGATGCGCGTGGAAGTCGGCGATGGCCGCATCCAGGCGGTCCGCGAACTGACCCTGCTGTTCGATCCCGCGCCGGCCGCGCCGCTTCCGGAAGCGGCGGCGACGCCCGCCGTCGCCCCTGCATCGCCGTCGCCACCCGCTGCCGCATCGGCGGCCGCGCCGCAGCCCGTCGTGCCGGCCCGGCCAGGTGCTGCCACAGCGCCGCCGGTATCGGTACCCGTTGTGCCCCGGCCGACTGAAGTGGTGACACCCGCCGTGGCGGCGGTGCCGCCGAAAGCGGCCGAACCTGCCGCAGCGTCGGCGCAAGCGCAGCAGGACCGCATTGCCTCGACCCGGCTGCGCGAGCAGGCGCTGTCCAGCGCTGATCGCTGGCAACGGCTGCCGATCGCGGCCGGCGACACGCTGGCGTCGCTGGCCGAACGCGCGCGCGGCGGACAGACGGCGATTCCGCTGTCCCTGGTCGAGATGCTGCTGCGCTGGCTGAATCCGCGCGCCTTCGACGGCGTCGCCGGCCAGCCGCTGGCCGGTGCCGAGCTGCGCTTCCCGCGCCCCGAAAGCCTGGCGGCGCAACTGGCGGCGAGCGACGGTCGCTGGCTGTCCGAGGCGGCGGCCAGCCCGGCTGCTGCTGCCGCCGTGCCGGTCGCGGTGCTGGCCGGTTCACCGGCGGCGGATGTGTCTCCGATGACCGAACCGGGCGCGCGGCCGCTGCCGGCAGCGGCGGCGCTCGGCGCCGTGGCGATGCCGGCGGCTGCAGCCACGAGCGCTACGGCTTCCGGCACGCCGGCCGGTGGCGCGGCCGGCCTGTTCGGTTCGTTGTCGATGTGGATCGGCAGCGTGTTGCTGACCAGCACGCTGGGCGTGCTGCTGTCGCTGAAGCTGCTGGGCCGGCTGCCGGCTGGCGCCTCGGCGGAGCCGCTGCCGGGCGTGGTGGTGGCGCGCAGCCTGTCGGCGACAGCGTCGGCGTCCGCTTCGTCCGAGGCGCTGTCGTCGGGGCCGCAGGCACTGGGCGAAGCGCCTGCAACGTTCACCCGGCTCGACTTCGCCGAGCCGGTGGCGGTCGAGCGGCGCGACCGGGAGGCGCGCGGCCGGACCTGAAAGCCGCTGCCGATCGCGAAGGCCGGCAACCGGACCTTCGCGATCGGCGCCCGCCTCAGCCGTGGTTGAACACCAGCCCGGACGGGCCGGCGTCGACCAGTACGGTGTCGCCGGCGGCGAACGAGCCGTTCAGGATCAGGTTCGCCAGCGGGTTCTCGACCCGCGTCTGGATCGCCCGCTTCAGCGGCCGCGCACCGTAGACCGGGTCGTAGCCGGCTTCGGCCAGCTTCTCCAGCGCCGCATCGGTGAACCGGATGCCGATCTGCCGCTCGGCCAGCCGCTTGTTCAGATACGCGGTCTGGATGCCGGCAATCGCGCGGATCTGCGCTGCCGCCAGCGGCTTGAACACCACGGCTTCGTCGATGCGATTGATGAACTCCGGCCGGAAATGCTGGCCGACGACGTTCATCACGCCTTCTTTGATCGCCGCGTAGTCGTCGCGCGTCGCGGCATTGCCCATCAGTTCCTGGATCAGCTGGGAGCCGAGGTTCGAGGTCATCACCACGACGGTGTTGCGGAAGTCGACGGTGCGGCCCTGGCCATCGGTCAGGCGGCCGTCGTCGAGCACCTGCAGCAGCACGTTGAAGACGTCCGGGTGGGCTTTCTCGACTTCATCGAGCAGCACCAGCGAATACGGCCGGCGGCGCACGGCTTCGGTCAGGTAGCCGCCCTCGTCGTAGCCGACATAGCCCGGAGGCGCGCCGATCAGCCGCGCCACCGAGTGCTTCTCCATGAACTCGCTCATGTCGAGGCGGACCATCGCTTCCTCGGTGTCGAACAGGAAGCCGGCCAGCGACTTGCACAGCTCGGTCTTGCCGACGCCGGTGGGGCCCAGAAACAGGAACGAGCCGATCGGCCGGTTCGGGTCCGACAGCCCGGCGCGCGAGCGGCGGATCGCATTGGCGACCGAGGTCAGCGCCTCTTCCTGGCCGACCACGCGCAGGCGCAGCGTGTCTTCGAGGCGCAGCAGCTTGTCGCGCTCGCCTTCCAGCAGCTTCGACACCGGGATGCCGGTCCAGCGGCCGACCACCTCGGCGATCTCTTCCTCGGACACCTTGGTGCGCAGCAGCTCGAACTTCGCCTGCGTGGTCGTGCTGGCGGCGGCCAGCTGCTTCTCCAGCTCCGGAATGCGGCCGTACTGCAGCTCGGCCATGCGGGCGAGATCGCCCGAGCGGCGCGCCGCTTCGAGATCGACCTTGACCCGCTCAAGCTCCTCGCGGACCCCGGCGCTGCCGGCCACGCTGGCCTTTTCGGCCTTCCACTTTTCCTCGAGGTCGGAGTACTCGCGCTCCAGCTTGGCGATCTCGGCATCGAGCGTTTCCAGCGAGCGCTTGGCACCCTCGTCGGTCTCGCTCTTCAGCGCTTCACGCTGGATCTTCAGCGAGATCAGCCGGCGCTCCAGCCGATCCATCGACTCCGGCTTGGAATCGCTTTCGATGCGCACGCGCGAGGCCGCTTCATCGACGAGGTCGATCGCCTTGTCCGGCAGGTTGCGGTCGGTGATGTAGCGGTGACTGAGTTTGGCGGCCGCGATCAGCGCGCCGTCGGTGATCTCGACGTTGTGATGGGTTTCGTAGCGATCCTTCAGGCCTCTGAGGATGCCGACCGTGTCCTCGACGCTCGGCTCGCCGACCAGCACCTTCTGGAAGCGCCGTTCGAGTGCTGCGTCCTTCTCGACGTACTTGCGGTATTCGTCGAGCGTCGTGGCGCCGATGCAGTGCAGCTCGCCGCGGGCGAGTGCCGGCTTCAGCATGTTGCCGGCGTCCATCGAGCCTTCGGCCTTGCCGGCGCCGACCAAGGTGTGGATCTCGTCGATGAACAGGATCACCGTGCCGTCGGTCTTGCCGAGGTCGTTGAGCAGCGCCTTGAGGCGCTCCTCGAACTCGCCGCGGAACTTGGCGCCGGCAATCAAGGCGCCCAGATCGAGCGACAGCAGGCGGCGGTTCTTCAGCCCCTCCGGCACTTCGCCGTTGACGATGCGCTGGGCCAGGCCTTCGACGATCGCGGTCTTGCCGACGCCGGGCTCGCCGATGATCACCGGATTGTTCTTGGTGCGACGTGACAGCACCTGGATGACGCGGCGGATCTCCTCGTCGCGGCCGATCACCGGGTCGAGCTTGCCGCTCATGGCGCGCGCCGTGAGGTCGATCGTGTACTTCTCCAGCGCCTGGCGCTGGTCCTCGGCATTGGCCGAATCGACCTTCGCGCCGCCGCGCATCGCGGTGATCGCCCGCTCGATGCCGGCCTTGCTGGCGCCGACATCGCGCAGCGCCTTGCCCAAAGCGGACTTGTCGTCGACCAGCGCCAGCACGAACAGCTCGGTGGAAATGAACTGATCCTTGCGCTGCTGGGCGAGCTTGTCGGTCAGGTTCAGCAGGCGCGTGAGATCGCTGCCGACATTGACCTCGCCGGTCGGATTGCCGACCTTGGCCAGGTTGTCGAGCAGCGCGGCAAGCTTCGGCCTCAGCGCGTCGAGGTTGGCGCCGCTCTGTGCCAGCAGCGGCAGGGTCGAGCCGCCGTCCTGGTCGAGCAGGGCCTGCAGCACGTGCGCCGGATCGATCTGGTTGTGATCGCGGCCGACCGCCAGGCTCTGCGCATCGGCGAGCGCCTGCTGGAAACGGCTGGTGAATTTTTCCATTCGCATCGAGGAACCTCGGTGGGATCAGGGGCGCCATCGCGCCGGGATGCTGGCAAGCTGCGGACGCGGCATCTCCTTTCAAGCCGCATTGAAACCTTCCGCGACCGTCCCACTATCCACTCATCCGGCGCGGCAGTGGTGGCGCAGCGCCGCCGTACAATCCGGTCCCGATCCGAGCTCCGACCCAGCCGATGAACCTGCACCTCGATCCTGCGACGCCGGCCGATGCCGCGTTCCCGAACCGCATCCCGGTGAGCCGCGATGCGATCGCCGCATATGTCGCCGATTCGATCGCGGTCAAGCAGGCACTGCTTGCCGACACTGCGCTGCTCGATGCGCTCGGCGCGGTGGTCCGGCTGTGCATCGAGGCGTTCCGGCGTGGCAACAAGGTGCTGGTCGGCGGCAACGGCGGCTCGGCGGCCGACGCCCAGCATCTGGCAGCGGAACTGGTGGCGCGCTTCGAATACGACCGGCCCGGCCTGCCGGCGATCTCGCTGTCCACCGATACCTCGGGCATGACGGCGATCGGCAACGACTACGGCTACGAGCATCTGTTCGCCCGCCAGATCGAGGCGCTGGGCCAGCCCGGCGACCTGTTCATCGGCATCACCACCTCGGGCAATTCGAAGAACGTGCTGAAGGCTTTCGAGTCGGCGGCGCGGCGCGGCATCACCCGCATCGCGCTGTGCGGCGCCGGCGGCAAGGCCCGCGACATCGCCGAGCACGCGCTGTGCGTGCCGTCGACGCATACGCCGCGCATCCAGGAGTGCCACATCCTGATCATCCACATCCTGTGCGCGCTGCTCGAGGAAAACCTGTTCCCCGAGCACAAGGCCCCGAAGCCGGCGCTGCCTTGAGGCGGCCCGGCTTGCCACGGCGTCACGGCTAGCTTTTTGGGTATCGTTGCCGGCGTTGCCGACCCCGCAGACCACCCAGGACCTCCGACGCATGACCAAGGCCTACACCAACCAGGATTTCCTCCTCGGCGACGAGGCGCGCAGCGTGCGCATCCTCTGCGAGTACCTGGAGCCGAAGGCGCGCCTGGAAGCGGCCGGGGTCAAGCGGGCGATCATCATGTTCGGCTCGGCGCGCACCCGCCGGCTGCAGCCGGCGCCGGGCAAGACCTCGACGCCGGACTACTACGCGCTGGCGGCCGACCTGGCCGAGCGCTTCGCCCGCTGGACCCTGGACAGCCACGCGCCGGACGAGCGCTACTTCCTGTGCACCGGCGGCGGTCCGGGGATCATGGAAGCCGCGCACGAGGGTGGCGCCCGCGTCGACCGCAACCTGAACATCGGCTTCAACATCTCGCTGCCGTTCGAGCAGCACCTGAACCCGTTCGTGAAGGAAGATCACTCGTTCGAGTTCCACTACTTCTTCATGCGCAAGTTCTGGTTCATGAACGTGGCGGAAGCCTTCGTGGTGTTTCCCGGCGGCTTCGGCACGCTCGATGAGCTGTTCGAGGCGCTGACCCTGACCCAGACCGGCAAGGCCCGGCCGATGCCGGTGGTGCTGTTCGGCCGCGAATTCTGGGACGGGCTGGTGAACTTCGACCGGCTGGTCGAGCGCGGCCTGATCTCCCGGGCCGATGTCGATGCGCTGCTGATGGTCGACACCGTCGACCAGGCTTTCGAGGCGATCACCCAGGGGCTGGCGGCGCCGAAGCGGCCACGTCGGACCTGACCCGCCCCAAAGAAACTCTGCATAGGTTGCCACCCTGGCTTTCGCCGGAATGACGAAATTAAACCTGCGCAGAGATTCCCTAACGCTGCTGGCGCAGCGTTGCTACTTCCTCGGCGCTCAGATCGCGCCAGGCGCCCTTGGCCAGCGTGCCCAGCGCCAGACTGCCGATCGACACCCGCAGCAGCCGCAGGGTGTCGTAGCCGAGCGCGTCGAGCAGGCGGCGGATGTGGCGGTTGCGGCCTTCATCGAGCACCACTTCCAGCCAGGCGTTCTTGTCGCCGCTGCGCAGCAGGGTCGCGCGGCGGGCAGCCAGACGTTCGCCCTGATCGACGATGCCGGCTTCCATCGCTGCCAGCGCGGCAGCATCGGGAAGCCCGGCGACCTGCACGTGATAGGTCTTTTCGAGCGCGCCCGAAGGCTCGGTGATGCCGGCCGCCCAGGCCGTGTCGTTGGACAGCAGCAGCAGGCCTTCGCTGGCCTTGTCGAGCCGGCCGACCGGGCCGAGCCACGGCAGCCCGGCGTCGGCCAGCAGCGCGTAGATGGTGTCGCGGCCGCGCTCGTCGGCCGCCGTCACAACGATGCCGCGTGGCTTGTTGATGGCGATGTAGCGCTTGGCGGCGGCGGCCACCGGCTGGCCGTCGAGCGTGATCCGCTCGCGACCGGCGTCGCTGGGCCGCTCGGGATTGCGCTCGACACGGCCGTTGACTGCCACCCGGCCATCGCGGATCGCGCTTTCGGCCTGGCTGCGCGAGCAGACGCCTAGTTTCGACAGCACCCGCGCCAGTCCGTGACGGGGCGGGGCGGGGGCGGCACGCTGGGGCGGTCGTCGCGCGGGCGGTTTCATCGGCGAAGCCTAGCAAGGCGCCGCCATGAGGTTGGCCGACAAACAATAAATCGCCGCCGATCAGGGGCTTGGCGGAAAGCACGAAAAATCTCGCGACCGCTGTCGATTCCGCGCCATCTGATTCGTCGTCCCTGTACAGCGCCCACTTCCGGCGTTGCCCAATCCACAGGAGCATGGACATGCGATTCATGGTGATCATCAAGGCCGATGCCGATTCGGAAGCCGGCGTCATGCCGAGCGAGCAGTTGCTGACCGAGATGGGCCGCTACAACGAGGAACTGGTCAAGGCCGGCGTGATGCTGGCCGGCGAGGGCCTGCACCCCAGCGCCAAGGGCGTGCGCGTGCGCTTCAACGGCTCGGCGCGAACGGTGATCGATGGCCCGTTCGCGGAAACCAAGGAGCTGATCGCCGGCTTCTGGCTCTGGCAGGTGCGCTCGAAGGAGGAAGCGATCGAGTGGCTGAAGCGCTGCCCGACACCGATGGCCAATGGCTGCGAAGTCGAACTGCGGCAGGTCTTCGAGGCGTCCGATTTCGGCGCCGAGTTCACGCCGGAACTGCAGGCCCAGGAAGACCGGCTGCGCGAGCAGATGGCCCGCCAGTCACAGGCCGGCACGGCCTGATCCATCCCCATCACCCTCCAGGAGCAGTTCGACATGCAACTTCATCCCTACCTTGGCTTCCAGGGCCAGTGCCGCGAAGCCTTCACGTTCTACGCCGAGCTGTTCGGCGGCCGGATCGTGGCGATGATGACCCAGGCCGATGCGCCGATCGCCGATCAACTGCCGCCCGAGTCGCGCCACTGGGTCATGCACGCCCATCTGGTGTTCGGCGAGCAGTCTCTGATGGGCGGCGATGCGCCGCCGGGCAGCCCGAAGCCGACCGGCTTCAGCCTCAACCTGCAGGTCGACAGCATTGCCGAGGCCGAGCGGCTCTATGCAGCGCTCGCCGAAGGCGGCACGCCGGTGATGCCGATCGCCGAAACCTTCTGGGCGCAGCGCTTCGGTATCGTCCACGATCGCTACGGCACGCCGTGGATGATCAACTGCCTGAAGCCGATGCCCTGAACACCGCCGGCAACCGTCGACGACAAACCCCTTCACCCCCGGAGCTGCAGGAATGACGACGCTGGAAGGATCGCGCCGCTGGCTGGCGCTGTACGTGCTGTGCATCGGCGTGCTGATGATCGTGCTCGACACCACCATCGTCACGGTGGCGCTGCCGTCGATGAAGACCGATCTCGGCTTTTCCGACACCGGGCTGGTCTGGGTGGTCAATGCCTACATGCTGACCTTCGGCGGCTTCCTGCTGCTGGGCGGAAGGCTTGGTGACCTGTACGGCCACCGGCGGTTGTTCCTGGCCGGGCTGGTGCTGTTCACCGCCGCCTCGCTGGCCTGCGGACTGGCGGCGACCCAGGCGCTGCTGGTCACGGCCCGCGCCGTGCAGGGTGTTGGCGGAGCGGTGGTCACGGCGGTGGCGCTGTCGCTGATCATGAACCTGTTCACCGAGGAGGCCGACCGTGCCCGGGCGATGGGCGTCTACGGTTTCATCTGCGCGGCGGGCGGCAGCATCGGCGGCTTTCTCGGCGGCGTGCTGACCTCGGCGTTCAGCTGGCACTGGGTGTTCCTGGTCAATCTGCCGATCGGCGCGCTGGTCTATCTCGGCTGCCTGCGGCTGCTGCCGGGCGGCACCGGGCAGACCCAGCCGGGACGGCTCGACTGGGCCGGCGCGCTGACCATCACCAGCGCGCTGATGCTGGCCGTCTATGCGGTGGTCGGCGGCAACGAGCAGGGCTGGGCCTCGCCGCAGACCATCGGCCTGCTGGCGCTGGCGCTGCTGCTGTTCGTCGCTTTCCTGGTCATCGAGGCGCGGGTCGCTTCGCCGCTGATGCCGCTGGGCCTGTTCCGCCATCGCAACATCGCCGTGGCCAATGTCGTCGGCGTGCTGTGGTCGGCGGCGATGTTCGCCTGGTTCGTGATCACCGCGCTGTACCTGCAGCTGGTGCTCGGTTACGACGCGCTGGCGGTCGGGCTGGCCTTCGTGCCGGCCGACCTGATCATGGCGGCGTTCTCGCTGGGCCTGTCGGCGCGCATCGTGGTGCGTTACGGCCTGCGTACGCCGATGTGGCTGGGCCTGCTGATCGCCGCGATCGGGCTGGCGCTGTTCGCCCGCGTGCCGCTCGACGGCCGCTATCTGGTCGACGTGCTGCCCGGCATGCTGCTGCTCGGCCTCGGCGCCGGGCTGGCGTTCAACCCGGTGCTGCTGGCGGCGATGAACGACGTCGATCCGGCCGAAGCGGGGCTGGCCTCCGGCGTCGTCAATACCGCCTTCATGATGGGCGGCGCGCTCGGGCTGGCGGTGCTGGCCAGCGTCGCCGATGCCGAGACCCGCACGCTGCGGGCGAGCGGCGCCGTCGACACCGTGGCGCTGGCCGGCGGTCACCAGCTGGCCTTCGTCTGGGGCACCGGCTTCGCGCTGCTGGCGGCGCTGCTGGGCGCGCTGCTGCTGAAGCCGAAGCCGGTGGCCGACGGCGCGCCTGCGGTCGCGACGCCGTGACCGCACCATGACCGCCGGCGGGCCGCCGGATACCGCCATCGGTGCCCGCATCGCGGCGATCTGGCGCATCGAGGCCGCCGCGCTGATCGCAGCGCTGCTGCGCCGGGTGCGCGATGTCGGCCTTGCCGAGGAACTGGCGCAGGACGCGCTGCTGGTGGCGCTCGAGCGCTGGCCGGCCGAAGGCGTCCCGGATCGACCCGGCGCCTGGCTGATGACCACTGCGAAGCATCGCGCGATCGACCGCCTGCGCCACGAGCGCCTGCATCGCGTGCACGAGGACGCGCTGGTGTACGACATCGAAACCCGGCTGCGCGAGGCCCAGGCGGCCCCCGACGAGATCGACGACAACCCGGTCGGCGACGACCTGCTGCGGCTGATGTTCATCGCCTGCCATCCGCGCCTGTCCGCCGAGGCGCAGGCGGCGCTGACCTTGCGCCTGCTCGGCGGCCTGAGCACCGACGAGATCGCCCGCGCCTTCCTGGTGCCGGAAGCGACCATCGCCCAGCGCATCGTCCGCGCCAAGCGCACGCTTGGCGAGGCCGGCGTGCCGTTCGAGCTGCCGCAGGGCGCGGCGCTGAGCGCCCGGCTCGGCGCCGTGCTCGGAGTGATCTACCTGATCTTCAACGAGGGCTATGCCGCCACCGCCGGCGATCACTGGACGCGGCCGGCGCTCTGCGACGAGGCGTTGCGGCTGGGTCGCATCCTCGCTGGCCTGGCGCCGAATGAACCTGAGGTCTCCGGGCTGGTGGCGCTGATGGAATTGCAGGCCTCGCGGCTGCGGGCGCGGACGGCGGCCGACGGCACGCCGATCCTGCTGCCGGACCAGGACCGCAGCCGCTGGGATCGTCTGCTGATCCAGCGCGGGCTGGCGGCGCTGGCGCGGGCTGAAGCGCTGTCGCCGGTGCGCGGCGCCTACACGCTGCAAGCGGGACTGGCGGCCGTGCATGCCCGGGCTGCCAGCGCTGCCGACACCGACTGGCCGGCGATGGTGGCGACCTACGACGCGCTGCTGGCGCTTAACCCGTCGCCGGTGGTGGCGCTGAACCGGGCGGTGGCGGTATCGATGCGCGACGGGCCGGCAGCGGCGCTGCCGCTGGTCGATGCTCTCGGCCCGCAACCGGGCCTGGCCGGCTACCACTGGCTGCCCAGCGTGCGCGCCGATCTGCTGATGAAGCTCGGCCGGCACGGCGAAGCAGCGGCCGAGTTCGAACGGGCAGCGGCCCTGGCCCGCAATGCCCGCGAGCAGGATCTGCTGCAGGCGCGCGCCGTCGCCTGCCGCGCGGCGGACGGGCCATCGGCTGCTTGACTACCATCAGGTCCCCTCCGCACCGATCCGTTCCGACATGGCCTTTGCACTGCTGATCCACGAAGACCGCGGCCGCCGTCGCCAGCGCAGCCCTGCCGAGGCGCAGGACGAATACCAGGCCATGCTTCGCTATGGCGCCAGCCTGGCCGATCGGGGTCTGCTGCGCGCCGCCGAAGCCTTGAAGCCCGATGCCGAGGCGACGACGCTGCGCCTGCGCGACGGCCAGCCGCAGCTGCTGGACGGGCCGTTTGCCGAAACCAAGGAGATGCTCGGCGGCTTCTTCCTGCTGGCGGTCGACCGTCGTGCCGACGCCATCGCGCTGGCTGCCGAATGTCCGGCGGCGGCCTGGGCCAGCATCGAGATCCGCGAAGTCGGTACCTGCGTCGACGCCTGAGCCGCACGCTGGCCACCAGAACGGAAAAGGCCGCCCGAAGGCGGCCTTTTCCGTTCAGCTTAGGTGTGGATCAGGTCGGCCGGCACAGGCCGAGGAAGCCGAGCAGGCAACCGCCGCCCGAGCCGCCACCGCCGATGCCACCGGTACCGCCGCCGACGATGCCGAGCAGCGAGCCGAGCAGCGTCTGCACCTGGCCGAGCGCAGCGGCCAGCGGCGTCAGACCAGCGGTGCCGGTCAGCGCGGTCGGCAGCGAGGTGACCAGCTGGTTGATGACGCCGGTCAGGCCGTCAAAGCCGGCGCCGCTCAGCGGGTTGGCCGGCAGCGGCGTCGTCGGGTTGGTGCCGAGGCCGGCGGTCAGCGTGGCAACGGCGCCCTGCAGCGTGGCCAGCAGGTCGGTCGGCGCACCGGCGCCGGCCAGCGACTGCAGGTTGGTCACCGGCACCACCTGGGTCAGCAGGTTGCCGATCACGCTTTCCGCCAGCGTCTGCAGCGAGGCGGCCAGCGCCTGCGGCGTGCCACCGGAGGAGGCGAGGCTGGTCAGCGAGGCCAGCTGCGACAGCGCGTCATCGACGGTCACCAGCGAGCCGCCGAGGATCGGCGCGGTCAGCACGTTGGGCGGCAGCGCGGCGAGGCCGGTGCTGAAGGCATTGCTCAGCTGTTCGACGATGCCGGCCAGCTGCACGGCGCTGAGCGGCGAGGACACGCCGCCGGCGCCCGGCGCCAGCTGCTGCGAGGCCGACAGCAGCACCGGCAGCAGCTGATCGCCGAGCGCGGCCAGCGGCGTACCGGCCAGCGGGTTGGTGGTCGGGATGCCCGTGGTCGGGGCGGCACTGCCGCCGAGGCAGCTCTGGGTGCCGTTCAGCGCGGTCAGCAGGCCGGACAGGTTGCCGACCAGCGCGGTTGCCGCCAGCTGCGCCTGGCGCGGCGCGGTGGTCAGCAGCGTGGACGGGCTGGCCAGGCCGTTGGCGAAGGCGTCGGCGATGTCGAGCAGGTTGCGCGTGGCGATGCCGTTGGCGCACAGCAGCACCGGCTGCAGCGGCGTGCCGGCGGTGGCCGACACCAGCGGCACGAACACGGTCGAGGTGACGGCGGTCTGCACGGTGTCGAGCGGGCCGGCCACGGTCAGCGACTGCGGCGTCGGCGTGGTGCCGCCACCGGAGGGATTGTCATTGCTGTTGCTGCCGCCGCCTCCGCCGCCGCAGGCAGCGGCCAGCATGGCGGTGGAAAGGGCCAGGGCGTAACCGGCTTTCTTGTGGATCATTGCTGCTGTCTCCTCGGTGCACTTGCGTTCGGAAGGCCCTGGCCGACGACGGGCGGTGTCGCAGGGGTGGGCGGATTCTGGGAACGCGCCGACTGCGATCAGCGCCCTGCGGATGGACGGTGCGAACGATCGCCATCAACGGATTTCGGGGCGTTTGGAGCGCCGATCAACGGTCGGAAACGGCGCATGAACGCAAGGCCGCCGCAGGCCGCGCGCAAGACGGCGCCGCCTGCTACGGGCTGGCAGGAGGTCGGCGGATGGGGTGCGCGGAGCAGGACGCCGGGCAACGATTCGCCCCGGAGGCGCCGGTCGTCGCAGCGGGGGCGGACCGGCGGATCACCCGCCGTCATCGGCCAGCGGGTGAGATTCAGCAGGATGACGGGAAGCGGAGGTGTGGCGCGCGCTCAGCCCTTCTTGTCCGGCGCGTCGCCGTCCTTGCTCTTCTTCTGGTCACCGAGGATGCCGGTGGCGGGGCAGATCTTGAAAGCGGGGCATTTCTTGCAACCAACGGCAAGGGCAATCGGGCAGAGCGTCATCTGGCTTCTCCGGACGAAGTGGCTGGACGGGGAACAGCTCCGGC
The DNA here is from genome assembly GCA_026398815.1 of Gammaproteobacteria bacterium. Lineage (GTDB taxonomy): Bacteria > Pseudomonadota > Gammaproteobacteria > Nevskiales > Nevskiaceae > Nevskia. The sequence continues at coordinate 53,616 of JAPLSA010000008.1, read as the reverse complement.
AGCGTAGCGGCCGTGGCTGCTGCCCGCCATGCGGTGCTGCCTGCCTCAGTCGCGGAAATTCTCGAACTGCAGCGGCAGCTCCAGGTCGGCCTTCTTCAGGAAGGCGATGGTCAGCTGCAGGTCGTCGCGCTTCTTGCCGTTGATGCGCAGCTTCTCGCCGTTGATCTGGCAGTCGACCTTGAGCTTGGCTTCCTTGATCCGGGCAATGATCTTCTTCGCCTGCGCCTGCTCGATGCCCTGCTTGATGGTGATCTTGCGGCGCGCGCCGGCGAGGTTGGTCTCGACATCGCCCAGATCGATGCAGCGCAGGTCGATGTGCCGTCCGGCCAGCCGCAGGCGCAGCATTTCCAGCAGCTGGTCGAGCTGGTACTCGGTCGGCGCGAACTGGGTGATGACGTTCTCTTCGTGCTCGAAGCGGGCGTCGGTGCCGCGCAGGTCGTAGCGGTTGCCGAGATCGCGGCGCGCCTGGTCGACGGCGTTGGTCAGTTCGTGCTTGTCGACTTCGGAAACAACGTCGAAGGAAGGCATGGCGACTCCGGTGCGCAGGTGGGACAACGGCCGTCGGCGCGCGGGCGCCGGCAGCCGGATCAGGATCAGACGTTGAAGCGGAAGTGCATGACATCGCCTTCGGCGACGATGTAGTCCTTGCCTTCCAGGCGCCAGCGGCCGGCTTCCTTGGCGCCGGCTTCGCCCTTGTAGGCGATGTAGTCGTCGTAAGCGATCACTTCGGCGCGGATGAAGCCGCGCTCGAAATCGGTGTGGATCACGCCGGCCGCCTGCGGGCCGGTGGCGCCGACCTTGACCGTCCAGGCGCGCACTTCCTGCACGCCGGCGGTGAAATAGGTCTGCAGGCCGAGCAGGTTATAGGCGCTGCGGATCACCCGGTTCAGGCCCGGTTCCTCCAGCCCCAGCGAATCGAGGAAGTCCTTCTTGTCGGCCTCGTCGAGCTGGGCGATCTCGGCCTCGATCTGGGCGCAGACCACCACCACCTGCGCGCCTTCCTTGGCTGCCAGCGCCTGCACGCGCTCGACGTACTCGTTGCCGCCCAGACCCGCTTCATCGACGTTGGCGATGTACAGGCCCGGCTTGGCGGTGATCAGCTGCAGTTCCTTGACGATCGCGCGCTCGTCGGCGTCCAGGCTCATGCCGCGCACCGCTTCGGCGTTGTTCAGATGCGCCTGCACGCGGCTCAGGCAGGTGCTGCGGGCGATCGCCTCGGCATTGCCGCTCTTGGCCAGCTTGTTCGAGCGCTCCAGCGCCTTGGTCACGCGCTCGAGATCGGCCAGCGCCAGTTCGGTGCCGATCACCTCGATGTCGCGGATCGGGTCGACGTGGTCCATCACGTGGATCACATCGTCGTTCTTGAAGCAGCGCACCACGTGGGCGATCGCGTCGGTATCGCGGATGTGGGACAGGAAGGCGTTGCCCTTGCCCTTGCCTTCGGCGGCACCTTCGACCAGGCCGGCGATGTCGACGAACTCGACGGTGGCCGGCAGGATTTTCTGCGGCTTGACGATCTTGGCCAGCGCGTCGAGGCGCGGGTCCGGCACGCCGACCACACCGACGTTCGGGTCAATGGTGCAGAACGGATAGTTCTCGGCGGCGATCTGCGCCTTGGTCAGCGCGTTGAACAGGGTCGACTTGCCGACGTTCGGGAGACCGACGATGCCGCATTGAATGCCCATGGTTTCGAAATCCTTGCGTGCTGCGTTACTGCTGCGTTTTGGGAAGGGGAGTGCTGTGCAACTGCTGCATGGCCTTTTCCAGCGTCTGGTCGAGCCACAGCGGCATCACGTTCATCGCGTCGATCAGGCCGTCGCGGATCCGCTTGTCGTCGTCGCCATTCGGCCGGCCGAGCACGTAACCGAGCACCTGCTCCTTGGTGCCGGGATGGCCGATGCCGATCCTGAGCCGCAGGTAATCCGGACCGAGATGCTGATGCACGCTGCGCAGGCCATTGTGGCCACCGTGGCCGCCGGCGCGCTTGAGCTTCATGGTGCCGACCGGCAGGTCGAGTTCGTCGTGCGCCACCAGGATGTCGGCCGGCGCCAGCTTGTAGAACGCCGCCAGCGGCTGGATCGCGTCACCGCTCTTGTTCATGTAGGTCTGTGGCTTCAGCAGCAGGACTTCATGGCTGCCGATGCGGATGCGGGCCAGGTCGCCCTTGAACTTGGCCTCGAAGCGGAAGCTGCCGCGATGCGCTTCGGCCAGCTGGTCGACGAACCAGAATCCGGTGTTGTGGCGCGTCCGCTCGTACTCGGGCCCGGGGTTGCCGAGGCCGACGATGGCGCGCAGGCGGCTGTCCGACATCGGTCACGCGCTCCGCATCACATCATGAAAAACCCGCCCGTTCGGCTGGCGAACGGACGGGTCGGTTGCTGCCAGGACGCGAGGCTCGCGTCCCGGAGTCTTACTTCTTCTTCGCCGGCGCGGCCTTGGCAGCTGGGGCAGCCTTGGCGGCCGGGGCCGACTTGGCAGCCGGCTTGGCCTTGGCATCCGTCGCGGCCGCCGCTTCGGCTTCCGCTTCGGCAGCCGACTGGCGCGGCAGGTGGACCGCAGCGACCGACACGTCGTTGCCGTGCTTCAGCTCATAGAAGCTGACGCCTTCCGGCAGCGACAGCTGCGACAGATGCACCGCTTCGTTGACGTTCAGCGCCGACAGGTCGACTTCGATGTATTCCGGCAGGTCCTTCGGCAGGCACTCGACTTCGACCTGGATCTGCTGGTGTTCGACCACGCCGCCGCCGACCTTGACGCCCGGGGCGACATCGCCACCCTTGAAGTGCAGCGGGATGTGCATGCGCAGCACCACGTCAGCGAGGATGCGCTGCAGGTCCATGTGCATGATCTCGTTGCGCACCGGGTGGCGGTGCAGATCCTTGAGCACGGCCTGTTCGGTCTTGCCGGCGACATCCACGTTCAGGATGGCCGAGTAGAACGACTCGAACTTCAGGCTCTTCATCAGCTCGTTGTGGCTGACCTGGATCGACTGCGGGCTTTCCTTGCCACCGTAGATGATGGCGGGCACCTTGCCCTCATGGCGCAGGCGGCGGCTCGCACCCTTCCCGTGCACCGTGCGGACTTCGGCACTGATGACGAATGACTGTTTCATGTGTATCTCCGGGATGTACAGCAAAAAGCCGCGTCCGCGACCAGACGCAGCGAGCCGCGCACTATACAGAGGCCGCTTCGCGGCTGCCAGACCACGCGCGAGCCTCGGGCAGGCCGGATTTCACCGCCCGGAAGGCCCGTTTCCGGCTGGCTGGCACCGGTCATTTCAGGCACCATCCGCGTCGTTCGATGCGCCCGTAGCTCAGTCGGATAGAGCATCGGCCTTCTAAGCAAGGCTTGCGGCATTCGCAACGCTCTGATTTTTCGATAACTAATTGAAAAACATCAGATCAGGAAGTTGATCTGAGTTGATCACGATTGAGCGAAATACAGGCGGTTTGATGTCGTAGTGCGGATATAGTGCGGATGGACATAGGTCATTGACGCAGGTGCGTCCCCGACCTACTCTGCGCTGCATGAAGCAGGCAACATTCAATCAGCTCATGTCCAGCGTGAAGCAAGCCGACAACATCTTGAAAAGGAAGCCGCGCGCTCCCGCCAAGACCTCGGTTGACGCTCCTGCTGACGTCAAGGAAGTACGGGCTGTTACGAAGCTGAGCCAAGCCAAGTTCGCTGCCGTCCTTCAGGTCGATGTCGGCACGGTCAGAAACTGGGAGCAAGGCCGCCGCATCCCTACGGGTCCGGCACGAGCGCTGCTCCGCGCAATTCATGCTGACCCACAAAACGTCCTGCGTGCGTTGCAGCATGCAAACTGACGGCTGTGGTGCCATAACAAAATAAGGGGGAGCAATGGTTTCTGTCCGAGTCCGCCAGGCCGTAGCGCCGGAGCGCCAAGGTGCGCGGCAAGTGCCCGCTGCGTCGCCGGCCGCAGGCATCGAGCTGTACATGGTGGATGCGCTTCAATGGATGTCCGAGCGAGACGAGAACTCGATCCACGCGATCGTGACCGACCCTCCATACGGGCTCATCGAGTTCGATCCGAAGGATCACGAAAAGATGCGTGCCGGCCGTGGCGGCGTCTGGCGTATCCCTCCCACGTTCGACGGTGCCGAGCGCGGACCGCTGCCAAGGTTCACCGTGCTTACTGCCAAGGATCGGGAGCGCCTGACGACCTTCTTCAAGGCGTTCGCCTACCAGGCATGCCGGATTCTGGTGCCTGGTGGCCACCTGGTCATCGCCTCGAATCCGCTCCTTTCGACGACGACGTTCGCGTCCATCGAAACCGCAGGGTTCGAGAAGCGTGGCGAGCTGATCCGTGTGGTCAAGACGCTTCGAGGCGGCGACCGGCCGAAGGGATACGAGGACGAGTTCCCGGATGTATCGGTCATGCCTCGCAGCAATTGGGAACCGTGGGGATTGTTCCGCAAACCGCTTTCGGAGGAGACCGTAGCGGCCAACCTTCGACGCTGGGGAACCGGCGGGTTCCGCCGCGTCTCAGAAGACGAGCCGTTCCGTGACTTGTTCGAGTGCGCGCCGGCCGGCAAGGCCGAGCGCGCATTCGCGCCTCACCCGTCGATCAAGCCACAGAAGCTCATGCGCTACATCGTGCGTGGCGTCCTCCCTCTCGGGACCGGCGTCATCTACGACCCTTTCGCTGGCAGCGGATCGACACTCGCGGCGGCGGCGCATCTTGGAGTGCGTGCCCTTGGTACTGAGCGTGACCCGTCCTACTTCGCAATGGCGTCCCAGGCGATCCCGAACCTGGCGAAGCTCGCATGACGAAGAAGCCAGCGACGCTTACGCCACAGGCCATCCTTGACGAGCTGGAAGCCAACTTCGACAAAGGGGCACGCCGTAAATTCTTGCCGGGCCTTCTGATCGCATTCATCGGTTTCTTGCGTGAGCTGAACGCGACAGGCGGCAAGTACGGATCGCTCGAAGATTTCTATGCCGCGTACCCCCGGCAGCTACAAACAGCGAGCGGCAACAAAGCTAATACGCTGATCGTGAAATCGGGGGATAAGACCCTCAGCATCCGCCGGTTCTACGACGCCATTCAGAACTGGTTCCGCAGCGATCAGAAGCGCTTCGACTACCCGAGCGCCGCACCTCATGCCACCCAGGCATGGGAGGGCTATACCCACTGGTTAAACGCCCTGCTGGGGTTTTCTGACGCGGAGCTGGACGAGCTGGTCGCCAAGGCGAAGAAGTTCGTCCTGGACAAGCTCCCGTCCCAGGACATTGACCCCAGTGCAATCGTCCGTGAGCCTGCTCGGTTCTTGCTGTTCCTCGAAAAGTTCGACATGACCGCCCGCAGGGGCGAGAACACAGGAGCGGCTTACCAGGGCACTGTGTTCGGCTATATCCGTGCCGATGCGCCTCACCTGCAAGTCGAAGTCGGCAAGGTCCGCACAGGGTCCAAGCGCGAGAAGCGCGTCGGGGATATTGACGCCCGCGACGGCGACGCGCTCGTCCTGAGCGCCGAGGTAAAGCAGTTCGTGTTCACCAGCGACGGCCTGCCAGACGTTGCCGAGTTTGCCAACCTGATTGCGCGCCACAAGGCCCTTGGCTTGGTCGTCGCGCTCGATTTCGACGAAGGGATGCGCGAGAAGATTCAGGATCTCGGACTACAACCCGTGTCGCGCGAAGACCTGAAGAACCGGGTGCAACTGTGGGACCCGCTCAAGCAGAAAATCGCCGTGAATGCGCTGCTCTACTACGTCGGATTCCGCGAACAAAGCTCCGCTCTGTACGCGAGGGTCAAGCAGTTCCTTGAGGATGTGGAAGCGCTCGGATCGGCCGAGTAGGTCCGTAAACGAGGATGATCGCCCGGCCTATGGCCTGCTGCTGATTCCGCTACTGGTTTGCTCCGCGCGGTCAGCGGCAATGCTTTCGGCGTGCTCGCGTATCCGCTTGGCGGCGGCCCGTGCGTCGGGTTTCACCTTGGCATCCAACTCACTGAGCCGCTGAGTTCTGCTGTCTGATGCTGCGCCCCCCGGCACATCGGCCGCCGCTTCTCGCTGGTACAGAAGCGTCTGGACTTGGACGTACAGCATCTCGGCAAGCATTGCCCGCAGATACTCGTGGCGCGGATCGATGCCGACCTCGCCGTGAGCGCCGCTCGTGGTCGCTCGAAGCCCAAGATGGATCAATTGCTTAACCGCTTCGTTTTCCTTCAACCCCCAAGTCGATGCCCGATCTTGAACCTGCGAGGCTAGGCTTTCGCCGAGGTGCAGGAACATCCTGACCGCTTTCTTCTTGCCACCCATCACGTGGACCCCACCCGAATTTGTACGACTCGCGCACAGCGCGCCAAGTGCATGATCCAGATCGCTTGCTATCAGGCGATATCCTTTTTGGTACGGGGCGGAAACTATTTGTCGTCCGTCACTTAGGCCCGATTCTGTCCGCATCACACGGTGCGAGATGTGTGAAGCCTTTCCCCCTTCGCCATAGGCGGAGGGTGTTTTCCCGTATCGCCATCAACTCTGCATGCAGCTTTGTGGGGTCCACGCCTTCACGGCGTCAGCAGCTTAGTCGTCAAGAATGTTGACGGAGGCCATGCAGTTTTGATGACGCTCTGCCGCGCGAGCGTCGCGATCGTGCCGTCAGGACTGATGTCGCTCCGCCACCGCCCACCAAATCGCAGAGAAGCCACGATGTCGGCGCGTTGTCTTTAAAGTTGCTGGGCACTCGACGACGCTGGTCTGAACCCGTGTCGGTAGCAACGCATGAACAAGATCAACAGCGCGTGCAGCAGAGATTGCTTCGGCCCGACATTGGGCGGTCTACAACTCTGTAGACAGTAGTAGGCCAGAAGCTCGCTGCCGACCAATCACGGAAGCCATCTCGGGATGCTGCACGATTGCCCCGGCGAGATCGGTCGCGGAGCAACTGAAAACCATCGCCATGCAAGCCTTCGCGTGGACAACCTGTGCACGGACGGTCGCTCTGCTACGGGCTTTTTGGGATAGCCCTTCGCTACGCTGCCGCACACAAGTTGCCCACGTCGGCGACCATCATCATGCTGTCAGCTTTGACGGCGACACGCGGGCGGCAGGCATGCATTTTTGACGCGCTGGATGCTGAGCCGGCGCTAACAGATCGGGGAGAACGATGGCGAAGGCTGAGGCGACAGTAGAAGAGCTGGTGTCCATGATCGAGCGTGGCGAGCTGCGGCTGCCGGAAATGCAGCGGCAGTACGTTTGGCGGTCAACCCGCGTGCGCGATTTGCTTGACTCGCTGTACCGGGGCTACCCCTCCGGCGCGATCCTTTTGTGGGAAACCGACGAGGCAGTTCCGTTGCAATCCTTCGCCGTCAGCCAATCGGCCAACCCCTACCAATCAACGCGCCTTTTGTTGGACGGACAGCAACGACTTACCTCACTTTCTGCTGTCATCCGTGGCGCGCCCGTGTCGGTTCGAGGCCGTGTCCGGCCCATCGAGTTGTTATTCAACCTGGAACATCCGGACCAGCTCGCCGTCATCACGGAAGTTGACGAAAGTGATGACGAAGACGAGGACGACGACGCACAGCTTGTCGGCGACGATGCTGACTCGGACGAGGACGAGTTGTTGCGCCGGTTTAACAAAATGACCTTCGTCGTTGCAACACGGAAGCTCGAACAGTTGCCCCAGTGGGTGAAGGTTTCCGAGGTGTTCAAGACCGACAGCGACGCACCGTTCCTGAAGCGTGCAGGCGTCGCCGGCTTCGATGACGAACGCTACGAAAAGTACAGCCAGCGCCTCGCCAAACTGCGCGGAATCCGCAAGTACGTCTACCGCATGGACGTGCTCGAACGCACGCTGTCGTATGACGAGGTAACGGAGATTTTTGTTCGCGTGAACTCGCTCGGCGCGAAGCTCCGAAGCTCCGATCTGGCGCTCGCCCAGATAACCGCGAAGTGGCGCAGCTCGTTGCAAATCTTCACCGGATTCCAGTCAGAGTGCGCGAAGCTCGGCTTCGACCTGGACCTCGGCATTCACCTCAAAAATCTCATCGCATTTGCAACAGGACAGTCGCGTTTCCTGACGGTGGGTAGCCTCACGCCGGACAAGCTCAAGGCTGCCTGGACCGAAGCCTGCGAGGGCATGCACTTCGCCATGAACTTCCTGAAAAGCAACGCCGGAATCGACAACCCTGCATTGCTTTCGTCACCATTTTTGATGGTGGTCCTTGCATATTTCGGTCACTCCCGTGGCTACAAGATTGATGGCGACACGTCATCAAAGCTGCGGTACTGGACGCTCGCCGCGAACGCCAAGGGGCGCTTCTCTCGTGGGTCCAGCGAAACGATCCTGGACCAGGATCTCGCCACCATCCGTGACGGCGGAAACGTAACAGGATTGATCGACCGTCTACGGCTTCAGTTCGGCCGGCTCGACATCACACCTGATGAGCTGGAAGGCAGGAATCAGCGCAGCTCGCTGTTCAAGACTATGTTCCTCGCGTTCCGCGCTGCCGGGGCCAAAGACTGGCGCTCGAACCTTGTCATCTCGCTTGATCATTCGGGCGCGCAGCACCGCCTACAGTTTCACCACATCTTCCCGAAGGCTCAGCTCAAGGCCAGCTTTACGGCCCGCGAGGCTGACGACATCGCGAACCTCGCGTTCATAGGTGGCAAGACGAACCGGGCTATCAGCGACAAGCCCCCGGCAACGTACCTGCCGCCGCTGATCGCACAGCATGGGGACGAGCCTTTTCGCGCGCAGTCGATACCGCTGGACGCCGAGCTGCTGTCGGTGGTGCATTACAAGCGCTTCCTCGCTGAAAGACGTTCCCGTGTTGCTGCTGCACTGAACGCCTTCCTCGGGAGCCCGTAAACGAGCCGGTCGAGCCGCCATTGGGCAGACGATCTTCACTGGACCCGTGCGAGTGAGCACTTCTACGACATTCTGCTGACTCAATGTCGGCACACTCGATGACGTTTCAACATCAAGCGAGAAACTATGTCGTTCGACTACCTAGCAGCCTTTCCTCTCCCGCCTCATGTACTGCCAGCGCGATTGCGCTACCTGCTTGAACCTGTCGGCCTTTCGCCAAGACAGTTCGTGGAGGTGGCCTCGATACAAGAAATCGATCAGCATGGAGAACATGCTGAGCACCTGCATCTACAGATGGCTGTGGTTCCCGGTGCTGATGCTGGTCCCATCGGAATCGTGGATGAAGCAGGCCAGGGTGTAGTCGAGTTCTCGGTTCCATCCGGCGACGTGCCCGGGTGCTCGTCGGGATTTGTGCCATCAATTTCGGGTTACGACTACATCATTGCGTCGTGGGGTGATAGCTCGTTCTACACATTCAACCTTGCCGAGAAGGTTTGGATGACTCTAGGACTGACTCCCCGCTGCGTCGGAAATGATCAGCAACGTCTGGTCTATGATGACTTGGGGCTACCAGAGATCGGCGTGGTCGAGGGTGAGGTGTCCAGCTCTTATCATTGGAACTTGAAAAGAGCCATTAGCTGGCGGATGTCGAATGAGTACCTTCGGAGCTATCTCTGGTTACGTGGTGCTCGTGGTGTTCGCGTTTTCTACTACTCGGCCCAGCTAGCGGATTCTCCTGATATCCGCGCGATCATGGGAAGAGAACAACACGTTGTCCGGAGGCCTGTACAGGGGGTTGCTTGGTACGAACTGGACATTCGCGAGCACAAAGATGGGCTTCTTCTCCAGCTCTGGGCTTCGGTCGAGGCAGTCACCCCAGAACTAAGCCCGGAGCAAACCGCCGAGGGCATTAAGTGGCCCGGCTACGTGCATCCGATGGCGCACGCACGCGCTGATGCTTTGGTAGGACGTGACCCGGTATACCTCGACGATAGGTTTCTCCAGAAGTACGAGCAAAATGCCTTGTATGACTCAAGGCCAGTTTGCATTTGGGGACATTGGTACTGCAGCCCCTCATACCGAGGTCAGTGGAGTTTCACGGAATGCCGAAGGATCGGCCGAAATCTGATCGAAGTTCCGATGCGTGAGCTGTATAAGCCAAAGCCAGATCGCGAAATTGTACATGCGAGATCATTTGCAATTGATCCGGTGGACTTGGCACATGTCGACCAGAATGAAGAGCATGTGGTCAGCAAAGTGCAGCGGCTTCTCGATGCACTTTTGCTTATGGGAGAAGGTCTTTCGGCACTCGGGAAAATCGTGGGGCTCAACAAGTCCGTAGCCGAGTTGACTGGCTTTGATCGCAGTGAGGTGCAAGCGAATGGCTGGCTGGCCTATCCAATCCTTAGTCGATTGGCTCAGGTTGCTCCCCTGGATATGACACAGCAGGTGTTCTTGGCCCGCTGCAAGAGCCTTCATGAGGTATGGCAGCGAATTCCAAACGGCTATCTCAAGTCATTGCTCGTCCATGCGGGATGTCCTAGGGAGGCGGTCAAAGACCTTGGCAGCCTTAAGCTATTGCAAGCGCTTTTAAACATCGTTGAAAGGCTGAACGCTCATGAAGAAACAACCGATGCCTTCGCCTCAAGCAGTGCCCCAGAGGGCTGGCGCGATGGGAATGAAGCCATGGCACCCTTGTTCTTGAACAACGATCTCAGAATCGCTGATGCGCATGACAGCGTAGAGAAGTGCCTCGCAACCCTTCAAGGCCTAGGTTTCGATACAGCAAACGTCAATGCTGGTTATGGACGGGCACTCGATTTCGTACTTGATGGCGTCATCGTCGCTCTGGGGGGAGTCGCTTCCGCAATCGAAGCTCTAATTGAACGGCGGTGATCGTCCATCATCCATCGTGCATGGCGGTGATCCGAAATCCGTTGATGGGTCTGTTGACACTTTGTATGAAGTGTCAACGACAACGGCCGGATTCGCCGTGCCGGCCCCGCTTTCCGTGTGCTTCCGGCTGTGCTCACTGCCATTCCGTTGACAGTTTTCCTGTGAAGTGTCGGACTGCCGGTCGGATTTACTCGGGATCGCCATGACGCCGTTTGTCCCGCTGGAAGAAATGATCGAGGGGTCGGATCGGCTTCACGCCGAGCTGGCCGGCCATCTCGCGGCTGAGAACATCGTCACGGACCACCGTGAGGACTTGGCGTCGGTACTGTCCACCCTGGTTGTCGAGCACGCGCACTCGATCTTGCTGCTGGTGATGGAGGACAAGCCCTCGTCCGCGCTCGCCCTGGTCAGGGTGCAGTACGAAGCGTTGCTCCGCGCCGCCTGGATCAACTTCGCCGCAAGCGATCACGCCGTCGAGAAGTGCGTTGCCCCGATCCCGCCTGGCGTGACCAAGGAACCTGATCTGTTCCCGACCGTCGGCGAGATGCTGAAAGCCATCGACGGCAAGGCTCCAGCGCCCCTGGTGCGCGCGCTGAGCGAATTCAAGGCGGCCGCATGGGGTGCGGAACTCGTTCACTCACGGCCTGCTACGGACAATGGCGGGCCATCGGAATGGGTATCACCCTGGTCTGCTGTCGCAAACGATCCAGAACTCGAACGGTTCGGCGATGTTCGCGACCATGTTGTTCGGTCAGGTGACGGGCCGTCTCGATCTTCACCTGGCGGTCATAAGCATGAGCAGAACCCATGCGCGATACTTGCCTCCGCTGAAGTTTCAGGCCCCTTCATCCGGGCCACCTGTAGTGTAGTGATCCGTAGTGTAGTGCCGTGTAGCGCTACACCCAGCCGAGCGAGTCAGCCATGAAAATCGTCCACCAGGGCAAGACCGAAGAGGACACCATCGTCGAGTTCGAGGATGCGTTCGACGCTGCGTTCGAATCTGAAGAGGCACGGCGTCGGCGAGCTGCTGCGATGGAAGCGCGTCAGCGCCGACCGGACTCGCCCGGCACTTTCGCATGCGAAAGTTGAATGCCTCTTCAGGTCATTTTGTCCGCGCAAGGCGGGAAGCAATCAGGAAGTTCCTGATGTCGCCGGGTCGCGCCTTCGTTTCTTCGACGGCCTTTGTGACCATCTCGCTTACCTCGATTCCCTGGCTGCGCGCTTCGACTGCCGCGGAGTAGACCGAGCGCCAATTCGTTTCTCGATGGGTCAGCATGTACCTCTGCCCGATACGAGCGGACGTGGCGCGATCATGAACCGCTTCCCAGACGAGCCTTGGCGGCTCAATTTGGGCGGCTGCCGCGCCGCCCGATAGCTCCGAATGTGGCGCAAGCCGGTCACGCCCCGGTACCGCGGTGGTGAGCTGCGGAGCAATAGTTGCCTGGGCCACTCGTTCGGCGCGCTCTGCCTGTTCACGCACTTCTTGTGAGGCGCGCTGTGCGCGCCACTCCTGCTCGATCAGCTCGCGCTTTTTCAGCTCAGCCTGCCTGTCCGCCTCTTCAAGAGCCTCCAGCCTCGTCAAAAGCGGCACGCGCATCGCGTCGCAGTCTATGTAGTAGGGACGAAGCTCGCCCTCCGGGAATACCAGGTCGCCGAGGGAAACAAGCCGAGATTCGGGAACGTCGATGATCGCTCTGCGCTCTTCATCGAGGAATGGACGCACGAAGTGGCAGTTCAGCATCAGGTGTCCTGCCTCGATGCTTGCTGCTTCAGCCTCGGCGTCAAGTACGAACAGATTTCGGCGATTGAAAAACTCTTCGTCCATGACCATCGCCCGGTCCTGCCGTCGCTCATAGAAGACCCAGATGAGAAAGCTGCCTTCATTCGCGTAGAAATAATCGCGCTTCACGACCTCGCTGATGAACGTGTAGCTCAACTGCATCTCGAAGACGATGGGCTTTCCCCGCCAAGCAGCGCGAACGTCCGGCCGCTTCCGTTCACCACGAAGAACCTTGCCGATCTGAAATCGATCGACAATGACTGTCTCGGGGTCAGTCTCCGAATCGCGGCGCATCGCGTCGGCGATGAAATGTTTCAGCCGACGATGGATTTCCCCTTCATGAAGGTGGAAGTAGTCCACCGCTTGGATCTGGTCAGGGCGTAGCCGGTTCCTATGCAGCCACGGACAGTTCTGGTCCGCCGGGTGGCGGTGACTGAAAAATCGGTTCTTCGTTTCGCCATTGCGCCGCAATCGCGTCAAGCTCAGCGGAGCCTCGCAAAGGGTGCATCTGAACGTCAGCGGAGGACCAGGGTGGTCGGGCCTTCGAGTCGGCGGCCAGGTGGCGCGCCGAAGCTCCGTGAACGTCTTTTCGTCCATCGTGAGCAAGTCACGAGCGAGAATCACCGCCCCGGTGTCGCTCCGCGTGGCACTTTCTATCGTTTGGATCGGTTGTCCGTCAGCCATCTGCACCACCAGGGCGAATCCTGGCAGGTAGTCTGGACCAGGTTCGCGGACATTCTCGACTTTCGCATGCGAAAGTTGCGGCCCATCCAGCCTACGGCTTCACAGGCCCCGTGTAGTGCTTGAAGCACATCACCTCGCCCCGCGTGCGGGCCTGCTCCTTCGTCAGGTTGTGAGCATCCGGCCACACGTCCAGCAGGATCGCTTCGAAGTACGCCTTCTGGTGAGGCAGAAACCTTGGGTCTGATCGCGTCAGGTCCACATACTCGCTGAGCTTCTGGCCACCTCGCGAAGCAAAGTAGACCCACTGCGCAAGGTCGGCGGCAGCATCACAAGGGGAATCAACCGCCGCCACTCGTGGCGGCAACGCGATCAGGACCAGCATCAATGCAGCAACGATCTTCATGGCATCACCCCTTCAATCCTTCGTCCGTATGCCCGCGTTCCCCGAACTTGCTCTCGTACAGCTCGCGGCCGATCCGTCGCTGCTGCGCCGTGTAGTAATGCCCGTCGCGCACCAGGAAGTCGTTCAGCTCATCGCCGTCGATCACGCCCCAGGTGTGGATCTCCGCCTGCGAGTAGCGGTCGTAGTTCAGGACATCGATGCAGGCGTCCGCCAGCTCGGTATCGAGCGCCCGCAGATCCGTCATGTCGAACGGGAAGCGCGGACCGTTGTAGAGCCCGCCCAGGAACGCCGTCAGCCGCTGTACCTGGCCCGTACCTGGATTGCGTCGGATCGCAGACACAATCACCCGTAGCGCCGGAATTGCGCGCTCGCGCGCCGCCGTCCTCGCCACGTCGTAGGACGCCAGCCGCGCCCGCATGTCCGCGATCACCTGGTCGCGGTCCCGCTTCACCATCCTGGTTGCCATCACGCACCCTCCTGAGCTGCCAGTTCCGCCTTGTGATTGATGTAGCCCTGCCGGAGCGCCATCGCGTCATGCACCGCGTTGTGCCGCCGTAGCTTCCCTGTGAAGAACCCTTCGAACGTCCGCTGCACCGCCGGCAGCTCATCCAGAAGAAGCACGTGCGCGTCGTCGGGCAGGTGCTGGTCCACCAACATCGCGTCCCCGATCCAGTCGGTGACGAGCAGCGGTGGCAACCTGGTCGCCTCCCACCGCTTCGCGAAATAGGCACTCCACGCCCGCTGGAACTGCCGTCCGGTCGAGAATCGACAAGTCACATCCGCCGCTTCCATATGCGGCAGCACTTCCGCGACAACGAACTCCGAGCAATCGCGCTGAAGGGCCTTGGTCAGCGATTTCGCCGCGTAGAACGGCACCGCCCCCTCCGACAGCGGTACCACCGCGTAGGACAGCGCCAGCACCGTCCGCGCCCAATCACGTATGTGCTCCCCCTTGAAGGGCAGCCGGGCAAACTCGGAGTCAACGAACAGCAAGTCGAACTCGCGTTCCCGCTCGATCGCGGACATCACCTCGATCAGCCAGGCCATCACAGCCCCCTCATCTGGCAAGGCACCTGTTCGATCAGGTCCTGCTCGAACAGCGGCGGCAGCTCGCGCAGCAATCGCAGCGTCGCCGCCTCGATGGCTGCCTGCCGCGTGATGTACGTCCGATCCGTCGAAAGCTCCCCGGCGTTATCCACGTCCAGGACATACGCCCAGCCTGTCTTGTGCCGGAATGTCCGGACCTCGATCCGGTGTTCCTCCAACCCACCACCCGAAACCTTGCTCATCGATTTCTCCTAGTACCTGGTCGCAAGCGCGGCAGGCCCCCGCCGCGCTTGTGAACGGGAAACCGTTCGGCACGCCGTCGAGCACGGGTCAATCGCCGCCCGAAGGGTCGAGCGCAGCGAGATTCGTCGGACGCGCAGCGGCCGTCGAACGGTCCGGTTGACGCGCGCGGAGCAAGTGCCACCCAACACCCCGCGGAGCGACCGAAAACTTTCGCATGCGAAACTTTCGCGCCACTCCGTAGCGCGCGGCGCTAAAAGGACACGGTGTCGGCTCCGCCGGCACGGTGTTCGGCCGGGTCGGATGGCGATGCCCTCGGCATGGCCGGACGATGCCTCTCGGACAAGGGATTGAAGCCCGAAGGGGCGAGACGCCAACGGCGGCTCGATGCGCAGCACGAAAGCCCGGTGCGCGACAGCGCATGGCCCCCGACCGGCACCCCGACTTTCGCATGCGAAACTTTTCGCACCCCGAACCCACCCGTAGCGCGCCGCACTACCGACCTCGTGCCGCCGCGCACTACGAAGCGAAAGCTCCGGCGAAACCACCTGCACCCTCACCAGGCCGTTCATCTCAAAGCCCATCCAGCCGCATCGCACCCAGCTCGCCAGACAGCATCGCCCTCGCCACCAGCTCAGAAATTGACCTTGCCCCGAGCGAGTTCTTCGCACGCTCAACCCGATTCTTGATCGCCGCGTCGGAAACACCTTCCAGCCGAGCAACCTCATGCACGGGATACCCACTGGCGATCATCCGAATCGCTTCACGCTGCGTGTCGCTCAGCGGCATATGCCGCCGCGCGTCTCTGTCACCGACGCGAACCCCGTCCAGGACCGCTAAGCCGACATCCCGCAGCTTCAACGGCACATCCAGCGCTTCCTGGCTCCCCACGAACGGCCGTCCCGCGACGGTGACCAGCACCATCAACCCTTGCGGACCGTAAACCGGTACGGTCACTCCGAATCGGAAGCCAGCCCCCTCAATCGACGCTTGCTGTACCCGCGAACCGAGTCCCGTCCAGGAAATTGGCCGATTACTCCGGCCAGCGGCGGCAATGACCGGATCGGACGCAACGCGAAGGGCCTCACGACCCCGCACGTCGGCCCGCTCGCCGTCGATCACGACGAACCGTCCGGTCATGCGGTACACCACCGCAACCGCCACCAGCGGAAACCCCAGCGTGACCAGCACCGCACGCGCGCGCTCGACGAGGCGCTCATCCACGACAACCGCATCGGATCGGCGTCGCCGATCAGCGGGAGCAGAGGAACCGTGGGGGGCAGCCATAGCGTCCATCAGCTCGCGTAGTCCTCCATGAAACCTTTCTGGAGGCGGCAGCAGATCTCGAACTCTTGCTGCGTCATAGGACGTTGCAAAGCGCCAAGAGCGATCTCGTAGGCCGTCTGCCAGGTGCCAAGACCCCAGCGCGGATCGAGCGCCACAGTCGAGCGCCGATGACGACGCAGCTCGTCCGCAACCAGCGCCAGGCGCTCGCCTGCGGCCACGATCACGGCTTCGAGCTGGCCAGCCTCCGCCAGCAGCTCATCAGCCGTAGGCTGTGGCCTTGGCCGTGCAGTCGAAGCCGATGTCGATGCTGACTTTCGCATGCGAAAGTTTCGCGGCCGGGAGACGGGCAGGAAGGACATGGCTAGCGCTCCATATCGAGGCCCCGCGAGGCGACAGGGCGTTTGATTTCAGGCTGCGGAATTCGCTGTTCACGCGCAGGCACAGGGATAGGCGCACGCGCACGCTCCGCCTCACGACGGGCATCGGACTCGCGAAACGCAGCAGCCAGCACCCGATCCGTCGCATCGGAAACCGATGCAGAAGCAGACAGGGGAACTGAAATCCGACTATCGAGGGCCGACAACTTGTCGCCCGTGCGCTCGGAAACAGAGTCGCGCAGCTTGGAAGCCGAGTCCGTGTAAATCGTTAGGCCCTCGGTCTGCCGGCTGACGGCAACGAGAAATGCTTTCTGGGTCAGCAGCGACTTGTCAGCGCTGGCCGCATCGACCAGCACCTGTGACGCCGTCTGGCCCTGCGACTTGTAGATGGTCGTCGCATAGCCATGCTCCCAATGCCGGCCGGACTGCACCCCGCGATCGACCTCTACGCGCCGACCGTCCTCGGTGAGCACTGTCATCCGCCGCTCATCCGTCGAAACCACGGTGAGGCGCTGGCCGTTGGTCAGCCCCAGGCCGGAATCGTTCTTCGTCCAGGTAATCCGCTCGCCCGCCGCGAGCGTCGTCTCGCGCTCGACGAAAATCGATGGCGGTATCTTCGAGCCACCGGCCACCTGGCCGGGTACCCAGGACACGCGGCGACCGCCGACATCGAGATAGACCAGCCCGATACGCGCATCGACTGATTCGACCCGCGCATAAGCGCCTGCACCGACGCCGAGCGACCGAAGCGCTCGAGGGAACTGCACGGTCTGGCCAGCGCGGTATGTGGAGGCAATCGCTGTATCGGCACGCTGTGCATAGACCGACTGAAGCTGCCGAGCTGGCTTCTCACCAACGAGCTTTCCTTCAGACCGCAGGACATCGCGAGCCATATCGTTTAACTCGGTGCGCGTCGTGTTCCGCGCCGAGAGCATCAGCGTCGAATCGCGCGCATCACCCGTCGCCGACCAGGCCGACACCATCGCGCGCAGCCGGTCCGAGCGGTCGGCGATCTCGCGCGTCTCCGGCGCCAGCTTCTCAAGAGCTGCGCCGAAGTCCTTGGCGAGCACGTCGCGAATGGCAGAGACATGGCGGGGATCAGCCTGGCGGCGAATCTCGTCCATCTCACGATGCTGCATGCCGTTGGCGAGCATGCGAGCGAAGGGTTTACCAGCCTGGATTGCACCGAGCTGGTCAGGATCGCCGACGAGCACCATGCGCGCACCCAGTTTCTCGGCCAGCGTCGTCAGCCCGCGCATCTTCTGGTTGTTGACCTGGCTGGCCTCGTCCACGACCCAGACCTGTTTCGCATAGGTGGCACGAATCTCCGCCGCGCGCGCAGGATCAGCGCTGCGCAGCCGCGCTGCGTCTTCGCCCAGCGTCTT
The DNA here is from genome assembly GCA_026398815.1 of Gammaproteobacteria bacterium. GTDB lineage: Bacteria > Pseudomonadota > Gammaproteobacteria > Nevskiales > Nevskiaceae > Nevskia. Next base: position 35,682 of record JAPLSA010000008.1, on the reverse strand, counting down.
CTGATGACGCGAAATCGTGTGGGACGCGATCCCGGCCGAAGATTCGAGCTGCCTGGCCGCCTCGGCATTCATCGCCATGCCGACCAGATTGAAGCCGCGCTCGGCGAGCAGCGCACGGGCCTCCCCAAGCATGAACGTCTTTCCTGTTCCCGGACGGCCAAGGACACCGACGATTCGATCCGACGTGGACAGGATCATCTCCACCGCCTGCGTCTGACCTTCGTTCAGTACGCCGGCACGAATCTTCGCGACCGACTCGGCGGATGCGCCGGACCACAGAGCAGCATTGCGCGCCATCTCCGCCTCGCGCTGTCGCCGCGAAGGAAGATCAGCCATCACCCGGCTGGCCTCATCGGCGGGATACACCGATGCAACCGCGTCGCGGCCATTCGCCATCGACGCCTGGATGCGTTCCTCCTGCTGCACGGCCGAAAGCGTGACGTAGCCCCGCTGCGGCCCGAGCTGCGCATCATGCAGCCGTCCTGCGGCCTTCTCGGCAGCGATCAGTCGCTCCGCATCCGAAACCGAAAGCCGTCCCACGGCACCCGCCAACGTCCAGGCGAGCAGGTTGGCGTGCGTGAACGCCGTCTCCTGATCCGAGAGCCGAGAAATCGCGCTCTGCAACGCCTTGCGCGACTCAGCAGCGGTCAGCGGATTCGTCTGATCGCCACGCTCGCGCGCATCGGCAATGACGGTTTGAGGATCGAAGCCGATGGCCGCTGCGCGCGCATCCCATTCCTTCGCCAGCTCGGCGCGGTCCTCGACGGTCTTCGCATGGCGCGTCATCAGCGCCGCTTGGGAAGACGCCTCCGGCCCGAGGCCCCGTTCCTTCAGCGAAGCCGTAATCTCGGCGCGGCGGGTGGAAAACTCGGCAATCGCCTGGGCCGACACGCCAGCAATCTCGAAGCTGCCGTCGCGACCTTCGGTTTCGAGCTGGTAGCCCAGCCGTTGAAGTTCGAGCGCGAGAGCACTGCGGTACACCGCCGTGCTGGCGTTCTGCGACTCGAAGAACGCCTTGCCATCGAGCGACCGCCACTTCCCATCGTCCCGCTCGGTGGCGTTGATGACCACGGAATGCGTGTGGAGCTGCGGATCGTGGTTCCGGTTCGTGTCGTGCTGAAACGTGGCAATGACCAGGTTCCCGGTGGCCTCCCGGTGGATCTCGCCAGACGACTTCACGCGCGTCGCCGCGATGTTTGATTCGATCCACCCGAGGGCGGTGCGAACCGCGCTCTGGTGCGCCTCGATGACGGCCTTGTCGCCGCCCAGCTCGGCAACGAGAGTGACCGACTTCGGAGCGGAGAACGTAAGGTCATAGCCAAGCCGGTGCTCGACCGGACCGCCAGCCTCCCGTATCGTCCCGAGTTGCTGCCCGTCAGGAAGCTGGCCTTCGAGCAACGACTTGAAGTCATCGCGATCCACGGCACCGGACAAGCCCAGGCGGGCAGCACCCTCCCCAAACCATTCGCCCTGGGCGTCCGGATCAGCCCCGCCGGCCGAGTAGTAGTCGTCCTTCTCGTAGTACGACACGGCTACCCCGGCATCCGAAATCGGCCCGATGGTGATCACGCTGCCGGCCCTCGCCGCAGCTCCGGTAACTTTCGCATGCGAAAGTTGAAGGCAGGCCGGATTGAAGGAACCCCCCTGGCGGCGTACTGTCCAAGCGTTACGACTTTCGCATGCGAAAGTCGCAGCAACGGGAGAACACCATGAACGACAGCCAGGCGGTTCGCATAACCAAGGGGGGTTTGGCCCTGATGTTGCTCGTGCCCGTCGCCCTTGGTGTCGCGCTGGGCGTTTCGATCAGCTCGCCCGTGTTGATTGTGGTTTCGCTCGCCTTTGCGATTTTCCCCGTCGCCGTGCTCCATGAGGCTGTTCGCAATCGAACCCTCTATGGGATTCGCGATGCCTGTGACGAAGAATCGCTGAGTGAGGAAGCGGTGAAGCGCGACCGTGACTTTTGGAACCTCTACGATCCGTCGAATCCCGTCTCGCCGGCAGGCATTCATCGGCGCGCCCAGGACGACCTTGCGCAGAAGATGAACGAGACCCTCCATCGCCAGCACGGGATGGGGTAGTGCGAAGCGCGCGGTAGCGTCGTTCACGGCGTCACTCGAACATGCGATCAACATACGAGTACGCCTTGTCAGCCCACGTTCCGGCAGTAGCTTCTCGGGCCTTCTGGATGAAGGTCTGCTCGTCAGCCTTGGCGGCGGGCATGTAGGTCTGCTTCTGGATCGCGTGCTTCGCTTCTGCGAAGGAAACGTCGTTCCGCCCAGCCCATTGCTCAGCAATCATTCGCTCGGCTTCGATTGCTGTGTCCGGGTTCCAGGACTCGGGTCGGCCGTACTGTTGGTACGTGATCTCCTGGGCGCGCTCCAGATTTGGCGCGAGCTGATCGACGAAGCCTGTAACGACCAGATCCTGCCGAGCGCTGTTGCCTTCGGATGATTGGGTTCTCATCGAAGCCGACACGTTTGCACTGCCGCCGGTGCCGCGCCGGACACCAGCGGCACCCGACAAGCCCGCATCGGCAGCAGCGACTTCGCTCGCGTCGGCCGACGCATTGGCCCCATAGCCTTCAAGCTGCAACCGTCGGCTGTAGGCATCGGCGACCGCATACACCTCGCGCGCTTCGAGCTTGCCCGTCAGGTCATCAACCAGGTTGGTCAGCGTCTCGGCCGCACGCGGACCGCGCAGCGAGTTCGGATCGCTGATCGACAGTGACTCACTGAGGATCTTGCGATTACCGATGTCCGTCGAATCGCCCTTGCGCAGCTCGTCACCGATGACGGTGACATCGCCCTCGCGACGCTCGTTGCCGTCGCGGTATACGTTGCCGAAATGCGTGTTGTCGCCGACACGGACGCTCCGTCCATCGGTGAAGCCGGTCGTGCTGCCGGCCACCGTGCTCGAAACAAAATCGGCCTGAGCAGCATCGGCGCGGCCGGATTCGCCATCGAAGGCGAACCGCACGAATCCGCCGCCGCTGTTCTCGAAGTCGGCAAGCTCGCGTTCGCCCATCGCCCCGCTGCGGCGGAAGTAATCGACGAGCTGCGCACGATTGCCGTCCGTGACAGCCATCCCAATCTGGCCGTTCTGCATCATCGACAGGTCGATACGGTCACGGACATCGGCACCGTTCATGCCGAGCTGGTTGGCCAGGTCATTGCCAATCTGAGCACGCGCGTAGTTCTCAGCAGCAGAAGCCGTCGCCAGCACATCCGTCGTTCGACCAAGGGCCGGGCTGATGCCCTGGATTGCCAGGCCCTGCGCCACGTTCTGCTGTCGCGCCACTTCTTCGCCCGTCACCAGCGCCGGCAGGCCGCGATCTTCGAGCGTCCTGAGCGTGCCTTGCGACTGCGCATAGGTGAACGTGCCTTGCGCCCGACCGGAGTCGGTCGCCGCGTTCGGCGCAATGTTCCCAAGGGTCACGCCGGCCTCGACGCGCTGGCGCGTCTCGGTTGCTGCCGCGTCGTACAGATCCTTCGGCTTTTCTTTCGAGAGGGCCACGTCGCCGGCAACGCTTTGCGTCGCCCTGGCTTCTGGCCCACGTAGGAAGTCGTTACCGAACGCGCCTTCCAGCTCGCGGCGCTGCGTGTTCAAGTCGATCCCGCCCATGCCTGCACGGGTTTCCGCGTTGCGCTCGCGGAAGTCGCCCATCGGCATGCCAACACGCGCGGCACCAAGGACGGTGCCGCTGACATCGCCCATCTGCTCGCGGGCGTCCAAGCGTCCGACATCGCCGAGCGTGCCGCCCGGCGCGCGGCCCGTGGTGATGGAGTCGTCGATGTACGCACCAGCGCCGCCCGTCTGACGGATCGCGCCCATCCCGCTGGCGAGTGATCCTTGCCGGAATCCGCCGCCAGAATTGACCTGGCCCATCGTGCCGCCGACCGCCATCAAGCTCTGCTGCGCAGAAGCGTTCTGTTCGGGATAGAGCGTCTGGCGTCCGGCCTGGTCGCCCGCGCCCTCGATGTTGTTCTGCCACTGCTGACCGAGGCCGGTCAGGGCGTAGCCGCCGAACTTGAACAAGCCGAAGGCCAGCACGCTGGCCATCGCGAGCGCGGTGCTGCGCGACTTGCCGAAGACGCCGAGCGCCTGAACGGCACCTTCGGGAGACATCATGATGGCCTCAACACCGAGCTGCTGACGGCGAATCTGATCGAACGCATCGGAGGCCGCGTCATACGCCATCTGAACCGCGATGCCGTCGCCGATGGACCACAGCGACAGCCATGCAAACAGCCCGAAGTTGAGCATCAGCGCGGGCTTGATGAGTGGCGTGACGACGAACAGTAAGGTCAGCGGCACGACACCCAGGACCACGGCCAGCATGAAAGCGCGGACCTTGGGAATCCATTGGTTCATGGCCTCGGCGTTTCCTAGACCTTCCGCCATGACCTGGCGGCTGACCAGCGTTCTTGTCGAACGATCCATGTCCGACGAGTTCATTGCATTGCTGACGGCCTCGGCCAGCAAGATTGAACGCAAGAACGGGACTTCCGATCCGGCCGAGACGTTGTAGAGAGCCGTGGAGTCCTGCAACAGGCTTCGACACTTGGCCGACTGCGCACCGTCGGTGATGTTGAATCCCGCCTGCATGCAAATCGATTCGGTAACACCCGCGAAGGTGGAGGCATTCGTCAGCCGCGAGTTCAGACCGCCTGTGCCCGACCAGGCGTCGGTGCAGGTCCGAGCTTCTCCCGTGTCGTCGCCAGCGGCGTGGTAGACGGTCGAAAGCGCAGCGTTCGTCCACTCGCCGAACTCGTTGATGAGGTCGGTCGATCCGTGCATGAGCCGTTGGCGCGCGCCAGTGTCCATGTTGGCCAGTGCGGGCATTCCGCAGGCCGTGTAGTAGTTCACAAGCGACTGTTTCAGGTACCAGTCGTTGACGCTCGCGCTCACTGCGGCCTTGATGAGCGCAAAGCTGATCGCCCCCGCGCTGTCGGAATACGGATTCGCCGAGGCCGTATCCGCGATTTCGATGATTCCGCGTTCGAGCTTGTTCAGTCCTCCCGCCACCGCGACGATGATGTCGGGCACTCCGCCCACCGGCTGGTACGCATTCCGAACCGGGTCGTAGATGTGCACCGTTCCCGTGCTCATCACGAATGCTTTGAACACGGCGAGGCCGAGAGCAATGGGGATGAGGAATCCGACCGGGTTCACTTGGTCGCCGCTGATCCCGCGATAGGCGGTGCTGAGCGCGCCCAGCACCGCGCCGGCAATCGCGAAAATCGTCGCGAAAACCAGAAAGTGGTTGTCGCTGAGCATGAGGCCGAGCCGCGTGAACGCGGCGACCGTCTCGTCAAACCCGTTGTAGGTGTAGAAGTCGGTTTCGAGCGCAAACGACACGCCGGGCGCAGTTAGCAGCGCCAGCAAGGTGAGAAGTCGGGTCATGACCGTGGCTCCTTCAGCGTGCTGGGCAGCCAGGCCGTCCACCTATTCCACGCGCGCTTGTTCTGCGCGAAGGTTCGCAGCACGAGTAGCGCGATCAGGAACCCGGCGCTCTGAGCGGCGGCGGGCCAGTCGTGATCGACGAATGACGCTGCGGCGAGGGCACAGAAGACGAGGCAAGCCCAGGGCGTGTTGTTCGCGACGCACGCACGCAGGTCGTAACCCCGAACAGAAGGGAGCTTGAACTTTCGCATGCGAAACTCCTAGCGCTGCCCGAGGGTTTGGCGGTTGACCTGCCGCCGATAGTCCTCGGCGTAGCCCTTCGTCACCGCCAGCGTCGTCTGGTACTCCGTCATCTTGCTTAGCCAGGCTTCGCGCGCACCGCCCGCGAAGCCTGCGACGCGCGGTTCAAGCCGCTTGAAGTGCTGCACGGCGTCGTCAACGAACGCAACGTCGCACCTCGCAGGGCCTGCGGATGGAGGTCCGAACTGGTTTGAGCTGACCTGATTCGCTTTATGGATCACGAAACGCATCACTTCCCACAGATCGTTCAGCATCCGGTGGGCAGTAGCGAACGCCACTGGCTCGGCCAGGATCTCGACCATCGCTTCGCTGTTGCCCTGGGCAGCGGCATTCGATAACAGCGTGAGCAACGGGAATGCGCTTCGGTTCACGAACGCGCGTTCCTCGGGGGTAAGGCCCGCTGCGCCACCTGGTGTGCGCAGCTTCGTCGAAATGTTCGTGAGCTGGTCGTGCACGGTGTCGATCACCGGAGCCATGCCCGAGCTGCTGCAAGCGCCCATGGCGCTCATTTGATCGACGGTGCCGGTCACAAAGGAGTCCGGCTGCACGAGCGCGTTGCTTGGGCAGAATCCGAAGGTTTCGACTTGATACAAGCGCTGCGCGCTGTTGTAGGTGACTCGCGCGTCGCCGATCAAGCCGCGCATCACCGGGGCGAACGCAGCAAGCCCCGCTTCGGCGGCAGCGTTCTGGATGACGCTCCCGTTCACGAAGATCCGCCGGAACAAGTCAGGGCAGTCCGCGAGCGTCGATTGGGTGTCGTCCGGCGCTGCGCCGTTGCTCGCGCGCACCTGGCCCTGAAAGTCCTGCGGGTTCTTCTTGAGCGCTTCGCTGACAGAGAAATTACCAGCCGCTTCGGCCCACAGCTCGCGGGCGACGTTCTTGTCCTCGGCGACAGCCGTCACGAGGCGCTTCGACATGCGGCAGTCGTTGAGCTGGATCGAGTTGAGCTGATCGGTGATCGCCGTCAGCGTGTTCATCGAGTCCTTGCAGACCTGGCAATACTGCGTCATCGCCAGATCGAAAGCGAAAGCCGGCGCGGCCTGGATGATGCGCTCGAACTTCTCGACGAGGTATTCCGGATCGAGGTAGGTGAAGCCGCCACCGAATAAGTCGATCCCGCCGCAACCCACTTCGAGGCGCGGGGGTGACGCGGTAACGAGGAAGTCGTTCGTCATTCGGTACCGCCCGCTGAACCCGCCCGCGCTATAAAACCCGCGCTGCTGATTCTGATAACCCCCCGCGCTTACGCTCGTAGACTGATCGAACCATTCACCGACCCAATCGGCACGGGCCGTGGTCGGCCATAGCATGGAGGCAGCCACGGCAAGCGCCGTGACGGCGAGAGCGACGAGCGCCAGCTTCGCGCGGCGCTTTCGAGTGACTGACGATGTTCGCTGCTCGATCCAGGGATCGACTGACTCCTCGCGCCAGAGCAATGGATTGACCGAGAATGGGGTCGGCAGCGCGCTTGGATCGCGCGCACGAAGCTGGAGGATCGCCAACTCCGGAATCCCGAGCCGGTCGGCCAACTGCTTATTGTCGATGAGCTTCATGCTGACCTCCGGCGGGCACACCCCGCCTCGTGTTGGGGGATGTCGTTATCCACAGCCACCGGCTGTCTTAAAGCTTCTTCTTTATCTAAAACATATAAGGGGGCACGGGGTGGTGCCACGTACCGGGGTCCCCCCTCGACCTCGGTAGCTGCTACCGGGGTAGGCTTTCGTACCCCGGTAGCAGCTACCGGGGTGACACAGGTATCCACAGCCGTTGTTGTGGGTAACTTCACGGCTGCGGTTCCGGCTTCGACGCGACCAGCAGCACGTTGACGTTCACATTGACGTTTCCGATGTTGATCGTCGTCGTCGATTTCTGGTCTTCGAGGCCGGGGACGTTCTTCGCCAGTTCGCGAGCCGCAGCGTCCACGATTCCCTCAAGCTGCTTTTTCCAGTGAAGTGAGCTGAAGTTCCAGGCGGCTTCTCCTACACGCTCTCCTCGCGCGTCGGTAATCGGAAGCCGTTCGACCAACTGGAAAACCTTGTTGCGGCCTGGTTGCCAGCACGTCGTTACCAAGCCTTGTTCCTGCAAGCGCTTCAGGGCTTCGCGGGCCGTCTTTTCACTCATACCTGTCTGCGCCGCGATGGTCGCAGCCGAAACAGCGGTCTGCCCGTTATGAAGCGAAGCCGACCCCTTGAGACTGATGTAAGCAGCGATTCCAAAGGGTCCAATCTTTGCCATGACGCCGCTCTGGATCAGTGCCCGCAAAACCGGGAACCACTGAGTTTCAGCTTGGAATAGCTCGCGCTGACGCGGCAGTTCCTCTACCTGACGCTCCGTCTTTGCGGCCTCTGTTGTCTGAGCGCGCATCGCTCTCACGCGTCGTTCGAGCGCGGGGACTACCTCTCCGATTCGAAGGGTCTCAGCCACAGGATCAGATCGCCCCGCGTGAGGCGCGATGCGCGCTCGTTGATGGCGCGAACAGCCTACGGATGCGCTCGGCTTCCTCGCGTTCGCGCTGCTCCATCCACCTCGTTACAGACTCACGTCGCCAACGAAGCGGGCGAGTTAAGAACGGCGTCGGCAGCGCGTGTGGCCTTGTGGACCGGAGCGTTCGGATGGTGTTCTCTGTGAGTCCCATCGCCGCAGCAAGCTCGGCTGGACCGAGAATCGAAGCCTCGTCGGTGCTCATGGCGATGCGCGCTCGATAGCCGTATGATTGAAATCAAGCAAGATCAATGAAACCATTATTGCCAGTGCGCTCACAGGATCAACAATGATTGAAATCTATCAAGATCAGTTGAAAACTGTCAATGGATAACATCGCTGTCGGGTCCCGCCTCCGTCAAATCCGCATGGATGCAGGGCGCACACAAGCCGAGTTCGCCTCCGACCTCGGGCTCGCCTATCAGACGTACCGGTCTTACGAGTCTGGAAACAGCGAAGTAAGCGCCTCGGCGTTGGTAGCGCTGCATCGCAAGGGGGTCAATGTCGTCTGGGTACTAACCGGCGAGGGCGCCAAGTCGGTCTTGGACGTAGTCGAGCTGGTCGAGAGATCGAGCATTGCGCTCGATGCCGCGCTAGACGCCCTCGATGTTGACTTAGAGCCTGACAGGCGGGCTAAAGCCCATGGCCGGCTGGTCGGAAGCGAGTTTGCAACTGGCCGGCAGGAAGATGCGCGAGCCGTAGTGAGGCTCGTAGCGTGACGCGGAAACCGACATGACCGTACATCACCTACCAATCCCCGTGCGCCCGAACAGGGCCTACTCCCAGGTAGACATGCAGAACAGGTCGCAAGCGGAAGAGCGGAACAACTTGAGCGAAGCCAACAGCTTCTGGGCGGCGGCAGCAGAGCCAGTAGGCGTGTACTTGGTCCTCGCTACTGCGCTTTTTGTGAACTGGTCGCAGGGCGACGCTCGAATCGTTTTCGGTAGCTTCCTGCTCGGGATGGCTGTGCCCGGCCACGTCGCTAAGTGGCTTCGCACACCTGCTCCGATGTCCGTCGCAATGAAAGCGGCGCGTGACTGGGTAGCGTCAGGTACGCGGCCTCGCAAATCACACGGCGTTAGCCAATGGATAGCTGGCCGGCTCTTGCGGAAGGTCAGAAGATGGCGCGCCCGGAGGGAGTCGAACCCCCAACCCGCGGTGTAGAAGACCGCTGCTCTATCCAGTTGAGCTACGGACGCAATTTGCCTAGTTTAATCGAGTAACGCCGCGACTTCCTCCGCGCGAAGGTGGGTGTATCGCTGCAACATCGCCAGCGTCTTGTGGCCCGTCACCTTCGCCAGCGCGATGACGTTGCCGTTGAGTTTCTTCGCGACCCTGGACGCGCCTTCATGGCGAAGGTCGTGCAGCCGTATGTCTTGCAGGCCGAGCCGGTCAACGACGCGATTGAACGCCTGCGTATAGCTCCCAGGCTTCATCCCGAAGACCAGCTCGTCGTCGTCTCCGTCCTTCCTCGGCAGTGACTTCAAAACGGCGATAGCCCTGGCCGAGAGGGGAGCGTCGCGGGGATCGCCGTTCTTCGTGACGAGGCAACGGGCGACCTTCCGCTCGTAGTTGATGTCCTTCCAGCGCAGCGCGCAGACCTCGGCTCGACGCATCGTCGTTTCGACCGAGAACTCGATGGCAGCGGCCAGCTTCGGTGCCTTTGAGCTGCGAGCTTCGGCAAGGATGCGCTCGAACTCATCACCCTCCGTCCTGCGCTCGCGGCCCTTGCTCTGGGGCGGCAGGCGAACGTGCTGCACGGGATCGCCGGCCGGAAGGACGAGACCCCATTCCCGAAGCGCGTGGCGGATCGCAGCGCGAATGAGCGCCAGGTCATGGCGCACGGTCTGGCCGGAGATTCGGCGGGTCGTCTTGCCTTTGGGACCTCCCAACTGAACCGTGCTCTTGAGCCGCATGTCGCGGAACGTCGCCAATTGCTCAGGCGTGAGTGCGATCAGGGGGAGCCGAACGATGCTGTGCTTCATCACACGCCGGACGCGGGCCTGAAGATCGGTCCCTGAGCGCTTTGAGGGTAGGACCTCCTCTGAGTACCGTTGCAGGAGCTGGCCGAGCGTCATTTCCTCGGCCATCGCGGTGCCACGCCACGCGCCGCGCTCGATGTCGCGCTCGGTCTCGCGCCCCCACGCTTTAGCCAGCGCCATCGTCGAACGCGAGGCGAAGAGGCGGGGCGCTCCGCGCTTGGTTACGGTAACGTCGTACCTGACCGTTCCGTCCTTGAGGACACGCTTCTTAATCGATGCCATCGTCGTTCCCGGTGCAGATATGGTGCAGATAGACTTGCACCGTGACCTAGAAAAACGAATAATATCAAATACAAATGTGCCTGAGAACACAAGCCTTCTAAGCCGAGGGTCGCAGGTTCGATTCCTGCCGGGCGCGCATCCCGATTTCTCGCCTTCGTCCGAGCCACTCGTGGCCGACTGGACGAGCCTCTTCGATCAGGTTCCGCAGCGCGCCATAAGGTGCTGCGATGCCCAGCCGCCACGCTCAGACCTGGGCGGCCGAGTGCCAAGCCCGGATCTGCGCCAGCGTCACCGGCTGCGTTGCCGCATCGTCCCCCAGTTCGGGCAGCACCACGCAGGCGCCGTCGAACGTTTGCCTGCAGGTATAGGCATTGGTGGTCACCACCGTCGTCAGGCCGGCGCCGCAGGCCGCGCGCAGGCCGTTGTCGGAGTCCTCGAACGCCAGACAGGCCGCTGCCGGCAGGTCCAGTTTCTTCAGCACCCACTGGTAGATGTCCGGTGCCGGCTTCTTGGCCGGCACCATGTCGCCCGCGCCGATCGCTTCGAACCAGCCTGCGGCGCCGGGTGCCAGCGAATGTTCGAGCAGCGCGGCGACGTTCTCGGCGGTCGTGGTGGTGGCGATCGCCAACCGCAGGCTGGCGGCGCGGGCCTCGGCGATCAGCCGGGCGACGCCGGGCCGCAGCGGCAACGCGCCGGAGGCGACCAGCACGAGGTAGGCCTGCGTCTTGGCCTGGTGCAGCGCGGCGATCCGGGTGTCGATGCCGGGCTCGTCGAGCAGCGCCCGGTGGCAGCGTTCGAGGTAGTGGCGGATGCGTTCCTTGCCGCCGGTGACCGCCAGCAGTTCGCCGTACAGCGGCTCGTCCCAGTGCCAGTCCAGCCCGGCCTGCCGGAAGGCGGCATTGAAGGCCGGCCGGTGGCCGTCGCGTTCGGTGTCGGCCAGCGTGCCGTCGACATCGAAGATCAGGGCCTGCAGTGGCGTGACTGAGGACGCCGGCATGGTTCAGCCTTTTCCGGTCAGCCGCGTCAGATCGTCGGCGACCGCCTGCAGCAGTTGCGACACCGGCGCCGGCAGCGAAGCCGCCAGCTGTGTCAGCACCCGGATCTTGTCGGCGGCGTTGTCGATCGGCGACAGCCGGCCCAGCAGCACCTGCAGTGCGGCATCGAGTTCCGCCGCGCCGGCGTCTGGCTGCGATCGCGCCGGACGACCTCGGGCCGGACGCGAGACCGCCGCCGGCGCGCCGGCGCGTGTGCGCAGCTGGTAGGCCACGGTGCGGCCCTCACGCGTGGTGTCGAGGCTGCCGTCGGCTTTCAGCGCCTTCAGGTTCAGGTACAGCGATGCCGGGGAACAGCCCGCGCGGTCGAGCAGCTGCTGGCTCGACAGCGGCCCGGTGGCCAGCAGTTCGAGGATCGTGCTGCGGACGCCGCGCTGGCGGGGACGACGCGATGGAGAGGCTTCTGAGGTCATGAAGGATCGGGCGGGGTGGCGGGCGATGGCGGGTCGCAACGGCGGCGGGTGGCCGACGCATGGCGGGCCTCGGCGCCGAAGTCTTGCAGGCATTGGCAGCCGATGCCAGCCAAGCCAATAGGCCGTATTCACCAGACGTACGGCGCCGCCGACAGGCCTCGGATACCCTGCGCGCCGCCGACCGGCCTGCCATTCGCAGCGCCGGCGCCGGCGGGCACGCGACAGCGGCCGGATCGGGGCGTCGTCCTGCCCGTCAACCGTCGCGTGTCTCGTGGGGAAGCGTTGCCAGAGCGGGGTTTCCCGTGCTTTGGTCGGGCATTCCCTGTGCTGTAATAGCGAAGATGACGGGCTCGCCAGCAGCCGTCATCCACGGGGTGTCTGCACCCGTGCCAGAACCTGACCCGTTTCGACCCAGATCAGCAGGGACCATGTCTATCCGCAAGTTGTTGGTTGCCAACCGCGGCGAAATCGCCATCCGCGTCATGCGTGCCGCTGCCGAAATGGGCATCCGTACGGTGTCGGTCTACGCTCATGAAGACCGCTTCGCGCTGCACCGCTTCAAGGCGGATGAAAGCTATCTGGTCGGCGCCGGCCAGAAGCCGATCGCCGCCTACCTCGACATTCCGGACCTGATCCGGATCGCCAAGCGGGCTGGAGTCGACGCGATCCATCCGGGCTACGGTTTCCTGTCGGAAAACCCGAACTTCGCGGAAGCCTGCGCCGAGGCCGGCATCCTGTTCATCGGACCGAAGCCGGCCGTCCTGCGCGCGCTGGGCGACAAGGTGGCCGCCCGCGCTGCCGCCAAGGCTGCCAAGGTGCCGGTGCTGGAAGCGTCCGAAGCGCTGCCGCGCGATCTCGAGGAAGTGAAGAAGATCGCCGCCGACATCGGCTACCCGGTGATGCTCAAGGCCAGCTGGGGCGGCGGCGGTCGCGGCATGCGCGCGATCGAGAACGAGGCCGAGCTGCCGGCCGCCGTGGAATCGGCGCGCCGCGAATCGCTGGCCGCGTTCGGCAATGACGAGGCCTATTTCGAGAAGCTCATTCGCCGCGCCCGTCACGTCGAAGTGCAGGTGCTCGGTGACCAGCACGGCAACCTGATCCATCTGTACGAGCGCGATTGCTCGGTGCAGCGGCGCAACCAGAAGGTCGTCGAGCGCGCCCCGGCGCACTACCTGACGCCGGAGCGGCGCGTCGAGCTGTGCGATGCCGCCGTGCGGCTGTGCCGGCAGGTCGGCTACACGCATGCCGGCACCGTCGAGTTCCTGATGGATGCCGACACTGACAAGTTCTATTTCATCGAGGTCAACCCGCGCATCCAGGTCGAGCACACGGTCACCGAAGAGGTCACCGGCGTCGACATCGTCAAGGCCCAGATCCGGGTGTCCGAAGGCGCCACGATCGGCGCCGCCGATCGCCTGCTGCCGGCGCAGGACCAGGTGAAGCTCGATGGCTTCGCGCTGCAGTGCCGCGTCACCACCGAAGATCCGGAGAACGGCTTCACGCCGGACTACGGCCGCATCCTGGCCTACCGCAGCCCGGCCGGCTTCGGCCTGCGTCTGGACGGCGGCACCTCGTATTCGGGTGCCGTGATCACGCCGTTCTACGACTCGCTGCTGGTGAAGGTCACGGCCTGGGCGCCGACCGCGCAGGAAGCGATTTCCCGCATGGACCGCGCGCTGCGCGAGTTCCGCATCCGTGGCGTGTCGACCAACCTGCAGTTCCTCGAGAACGTCATCCTGCATCCGCTGTTCAAGTCCGGTGATTGCACGACGCGCTTCATCGACACGACGCCGGAGCTGTTCCGCTTCACCGCCCGCCGCGATCGCGCCACCAAGGTGCTGCGTTTCATCGGCGATGTCGCGGTCAACGGCAACCCGGAAATGAAGGGACGCCGCGCGCCGGAAGGCGTGCTGGCTGCGCCGCTGAAGCCGAAGCTGGACCTGCTGGCCGCGCCGCCGAAGGGCCTGCGCGACGAGCTGAAGGCGCGCGGTCCGAAGGGCTTTGCCGACTGGATCAAGGCGCAGCCGCAGGTGCTGCTGACCGACACCACGATGCGCGACGCGCACCAGAGCCTGTTCGCCACGCGCATGCGCAGCCGCGACATGCTGGATATCGCGCCGCATTACGCGCGCCTGCTGCCGCAGTTGCTGTCGCTGGAATGCTGGGGCGGGGCGACCTTCGACGTCGCCATGCGGTTCCTGAAGGAAGACCCGTGGCAGCGACTGGCCGGCTTGCGTGCCGCCGTGCCGAACATCCCGTTCCAGATGCTGCTGCGTTCGGCGAACGCGGTGGGCTACACGAACTACCCGGACAACGTCGTCCAGTATTTCGTGCAGCAGGCGGCGAAGAACGGCATCGACATCTTCCGCGTGTTCGACTCGCTGAACGCGGTCGACAACATGCGGGTGGCGATGGATGCGGTGATCGATGCCGGTGCCGTCTGCGAAGGCACCATCTGCTACACCGGCGACCTGTTCGATGCCGCCCGTCCGAAGTACAGCCTCAAGTACTACGTCGACATGGCCAAGCAGCTCGAGAAGGCCGGCGCGCACATTCTCGGCATCAAGGACATGGCCGGCATCTGCAAGCCGCGCGCGGCGCGCGAGCTGGTCAAGGCGCTGAAGCAGGAAATCAGCCTGCCGATCCACTTCCACACCCACGACACCAGCGGCATCGCGGCGGCCAGCGTGCTGGCGGCGATCGAAGCGGGCTGCGATGCCGTCGACGGCGCGATGGATGCGATGTCGGGCCTGACCTCGCAGCCGAACCTCGGCGCGATCGCGGCGGCGCTGTCCGGTTCCGAGCGCGATCCTGGCGTCGACTTCGATGCCATGCAGTCGATCTCCGATTACTGGGAAGGCGTGCGCCGCTACTACGCGCCGTTCGAGGCCGACATCCGTTCCGGCACTGCCGACGTCTATCGGCACGAGATGCCGGGCGGCCAGTACACCAACCTGCGCGAGCAGGGCCGTGCGCTGGGCCTGGAAGCGCGCTGGCCGGAGGTGTCGCGCGCCTATGCGGCGGTCAACCAGCTGTTCGGCGATATCGTCAAGGTGACGCCGACCTCGAAGGTGGTGGGCGACATGGCGTTGTTCATGGTCGGCAACGGCCTGACGCCGGACGACGTCACCAACCCGGATCGCGACATCGATTTCCCGGAATCGGTGGTGTCGCTGTTCAAGGGCGAGCTCGGCGTGCCGCCGGACGGCTGGCCGAAGGCGCTGCAGGCGAAGATCCTGAAGGGCAAGCCGCCACTCGAAGGACGTCCCGGTGCCTCGATGGCGCCGGTCGATCTGGCGCAGACCAAGGCCGATGCCGAAACCCTGGTCGGCGAGGAGCTGAGCGATGCCGACGTCGCTTCCTACCTGATGTATCCGAAGGTGTTCCGCGACTTCGTCGAGCACCGCAAGGTGTACGGCGATGTCTCGACCCTGCCGACGCCGACCTTCTTCTATGGCCTGCGCGACCAGGAAGAGATCAGCGTCGACATCGACACCGGCAAGACCCTGGTGATCCGCCTGCAGAGCCGCACCGAGTCCGAGGACGACGGCGTGGTCAAGCTGTTCTTCGAGCTGAACGGCCAGTCGCGCCAGGTGCGGGTGCCGAAGGCGGGCGCCAAGGCGGCGTTCGAGACGCCGAAGGCGGAAGAAGGCAATGCCGGTCACGTCGGTGCGCCGATGCCGGGCATGGTGGTGCGCGTCGCCGTGCAGAAAGGCCAGCTGGTCACCAAGGGCGAGCCGCTGCTGGCGCTGGAAGCGATGAAGATGGAGACCGTGCTCGGCGCCCCGCGCGATGGCCGGGTCAAGGCCATTCACGCCCAGCCGGGAGCGACGGTGAATACCCGCGACCTGCTGATCGAACTCGACTGAAGTCTGGGGGGCAGGGGGAGGATGCACCCGAAGGTCGTCGAGGACGGCCGCTATTTATTAGAATCGCGGAATGACCTACTCACGCATCGTCGGTACCGGCAGCTACCTGCCCAAGCGCATCGTCACCAACCGGGAACTCGAAGGCCGGATCGACACCAGCGACGACTGGATCGTCAGCCGGACCGGCATCGAAGCCCGCCATGTGGCGGCCGACGATGAACTGACCAGCGATCTCGCGCTGCATGCCGCGCGTGCGGCGATGGCGTCGGCCGGCGTCACCGCCGACGACGTCGATCTGATCATCGTCGCCACCACGACGCCGGACATGGTGTTCCCATCGACGGCCTGTCTGGTGCAGGCCAAGCTCGGCGTCACCCGGGGCGCGGCCTTCGACGTGCAGGCGGTGTGCACCGGCTTCGTCTACGGCCTGGCGATCGCCGACAAGCTGGTGGCCTGCGGCCAGCACAAGTGCGCGCTGGTGATCGGCGCCGAAGTGTTTTCGCGGATTCTGGACTGGAACGACCGGCGTACCTGCGTGCTGTTTGGCGACGGTGCCGGCGCGGTGGTGCTGAAGACTTCCGACGCGCCCGGCATCCTGTCCTCGCATCTGCATTCCGACGGTTCGCTGAGCCATATCCTGCGGGTGCCGGGCGGCATCGCCGGTGGCCAGCTGCGCGGCTCGCCGTACCTGGAAATGGATGGCCAGTCGGTCTACCGCGTGGCGGTGAAGAACCTGAGCGAATGCGCGCAGGAAGCGCTGGACCGCAACAACCTGAAAGCCTCGGCGCTCGACTGGTACGTGCCGCACCAGGCCAACATCCGGATCATCAACACGCTGGCCGACAAGGTTGGCGTGCCGAAGGAAAAGGTGGTGGTCACCGTCGCCCAGCAAGGCAATACCTCGGCGGCTTCGGTGCCGCTGGCGCTGGACGCGGCGGTCAAGGACGGCCGGATCAAGTCTTCGGATCTGGTGATGCTGCAAGGAGTCGGCGGCGGCATGACCTGGGGAACGGTGCTGCTGCGCTGGTGAGCAACGGCCTGCGGCAGCCGGCCGTTCGGGTCGACGGCGCGCCGGTCTTCGTTCATCGGCAGGGCAGCGGTCGACCGCTGCTGATGCTGCACGGCAATCCCGATTCGCACCGCTTGTGGCTGCCGATGATCGACCGCCTGCAGGCGGATCACGACTGCATCGCGCCCGACCTTCCCGGCTTCGGTGCCTCCAAAGTCTCTGGCCTTGACGATGTGACGCTCGCCGGTTTCGCGCGCTGGGTCGATGCCCTGCTGGATGCGCTGGCGATCCGCGAGCCGATCGACCTCATCGTCCACGACGTCGGCGGCTTCTACGGCCTGGCCTGGGCGGCACGCCACCCCGAACGGCTGCGGCGGCTGGTCATCACCAACACCCTGCTGCACGCCGATTACCGTTGGCATGTCTGGGCGCGCCTCTGGCGCTCGCGATTCGGTGAAATGGCGATGCGGGCGTTCGACTGGCCGCTGATCGGTCGCAGCGGTCACCGCTTGACGATGCAGCAGGGCGGTCCGGGCCTGTCGCGCTTGCAGATCGACGACGCCTATCGGCACTTCCACGCCGGGGCCCGCGCCCAGGTGCTGCGCATCTATCGCGAAGCCGATCCGGCCAAGTTCGCGCCGTGGCTGGACGCGCTGCACGCGGTGACGGCGATCCGCCCCACGCGCGTGATCTGGGGGATGCGCGATCCATTCATCCCCGATCACTACGCTGGCCGCTTCGGCACAACGGATGTGCAGCGTCTGGCGGCGGCCGGCCACTGGGCGGTGGCGGAAATGCCAGAGCGCTGCGCCGCACTGGTCCGCGAACATCTTTCGGGCGCTGCGCAGGTTTGACCGGCTCGCGCGCGGAAACTAGAATGTCGAGTTCCCGGGGCCGATCGTCTGGCATCACGCTGCGACCGGCCTTACAAAAGCAACTAGATAGTCGTAATTTTTCTTGGAGCATCAAGCATGTACGCAGTCATCAAGACCGGTGGCAAGCAGTACCGGGTTGCCCCCGGCGAGACCCTCAAGGTGGAAACGATCGTGGCCGCCGTCGGCGACACGGTGAGCTTCAGCGAAGTGCTGATGGTGGCTGACGGCGAAGCGGTGAAGATCGGCGCGCCGGTCGTCACCGGTGCCGTCGTCAAGGCGGAAGTCACGGCCCACGGCCGCGGCGACAAGATCCGCATCATCAAGCACCGCCGCCGCAAGCACTACCACAAGGAACAGGGCCACCGGCAGAATTTCACCGCGATCAAGATCACGGAGATCGTCGCCTAAGGGCGGCGTTCTTCCAGCAGGAGAACAGCAATGGCACACAAGAAAGCAGGCGGCTCAACCCGTAACGGTCGCGACTCGCAGTCCAAGCGCCTCGGCGTGAAGCGCTTCGGCGGCGAAGCCGTCATCGCCGGCAACATCATCATCCGCCAGCGCGGCACCCAGGTGCACCCGGGCGTCAACTGCGGCATCGGCACCGACCACACGCTGTTCGCCAAGGCGGACGGCCACGTGAAGTTCGTGACCCGCGGTCCGAACGGTCGCAAGTTCGTCGACATCGTCGCGGCCTGATCCGCGCGGATGTGCGAGACCAAGGCCCCGGTGACGGGGCCTTGTCATTTGAAGCTCCCGAAGTTGCCGCTGCTGCTGAACGAGATGCCGCTGAACCATGAAATTCGTTGACGAAGCCACGATACGCGTCGAAGCCGGCGATGGCGGCAACGGCTGCGTCAGCTTCCGCCGCGAGCGCGCGATCCCGTTCGGCGGGCCGGACGGCGGCGATGGCGGCGACGGCGGCACCGTCTGGGTGGTCGCCGAGCCGAATCTGAATTCGCTGGCCGATTTCCGCTTCAACCGCACGTTCAAGGCCAAGCGTGGCGAGAACGGCAGTGGCTCCGACTGCAAGGGCGCCGGCGCGCCCGACATCGAGATCCCGATGCCGCTCGGCACCCAGGTGTTCGATGTCGACACCGAAGAACTGATCGGCGAGCTGACGGCCAAGGGCCAGCGGATCAAGGTAGCCGCCGGCGGCTTCCACGGCCTCGGCAACGCCCGCTTCAAGTCGTCGACCAACCGCGCGCCGCGCCGCGCCAGCCCCGGCACACCGGGCGAACGCCGCGAGCTGCGCCTGGAGTTGAGCGTGCTTGCCGATGTCGGCCTGCTCGGCATGCCCAACGCCGGCAAGTCGACCCTGCTCGGCGCGGTGTCGGCCGCGCGTCCGAAGATCGCCGACTATCCGTTCACGACGCTGTACCCGCAGCCCGGCGTGGTGTCGGTCGGCATGACGCGCAGCTTCGTGATGGTCGACATCCCCGGCATCATCGAAGGCGCGGCCGAAGGGGCGGGGCTCGGCATCCGCTTCCTGAAGCATCTGCAGCGCACTCGCTTGCTGCTGCATCTGGTCGACATCCTGCCGCCCGATGGCGGCGACATCGTCGAGCACATCGAGACGATCAACGCCGAGCTCGCCGAGTTCAGCGAGGAACTGGCCGGCCGCGAGCAGTGGCTGGTGTTCAACAAGATCGATCTGATGAGCGACGAGGACGCCGATGCGCTGATCGACGACGCCCTCGAACGTCTCGGCTGGACCGGCCGCCACTACCGCATCTCGGCCGCTGCACGCCGCAATCTCGAACCGCTGTGCAAGGACGCGATGGAATGGGTCGAGGCGCACGCGCCGGTCCGCACCGCGCCGGATTACACCTTGCTGGACGACGCGCCACCGGCGCGCCCGGCGGCCGAATCCGCCCCCATTGACGACGCCGACGACGACTTCGACGCCTGAGTTGCCCCTTTCGCCCATGACGCAGACGAAAAGCCGTGAAACGCTGAATACCAGCCGCCGCTGGGTGATCAAGGTCGGCAGCGCGATGGTCACCGCGCGCGGCCGCGGGCTCGATCGTGAAGCGATCGCCGACTGGTGCGCGCAGATCGCCGCGCTTCGGGCCCAGGGCCGCCAGGTGGTGCTGGTGTCCTCCGGCGCAGTTGCCGAAGGCATGGCGCGGCTCGGCATGGCCAAGCGGCCGACGAACCTGCACGGCCTGCAGGCGGCGGCGGCGGTCGGCCAGATGGGCCTCGTGCGCGCCTACGAGACCGAGTTCGAGAAGCACGGCCTGCGCGCCGCGCAGATCCTGCTGACTCACGACGATGTCTCCGACCGCGGCCGTTACCTGAACGCCCGAGGCACGCTGAACACTTTGCTGGAATTGGGCGTGGTGCCGGTCGTCAACGAGAACGACACGGTGGCCACCGACGAGATCCGGCTGGGCGACAACGACACGCTCGGCGCGCTGACCGTCAACCTGATCGAAGCCGATCTGCTGGTTATCCTGACCGACCAGCAGGGCTTGTACGACTCCGATCCGCGCAACAACCCGGACGCCAAACTGCTGTCCGAGGCCGACTTGTCCGACCCCAACCTCGGCGGCATGGCCGGCGAGACCAAGGGCGAGCTGGGTCGAGGCGGCATGCGCACCAAGCTGACCGCCGCGCACTGGGCCGCGCGTTCCGGCGCTGCCACGGTCATCGCCTACGGCCGCACGCCGGACGCGCTGCTGAAGATTGCCAGCGGCGAATCGATCGGCACCTTGCTGAAGCCGGCGCAGTCGGTGATGGCCTCGCGCAAGCGCTGGATCGCCGGCCAGCTGCAGGTGCGTGGCCGGCTGACGCTCGACGACGGCGCCGTCAAGGTGCTGCGCGAACAGGGTCGCAGCCTGTTGCCGGTCGGCGTGCGCCAGGTCAGCGGCGAGTTCGGACGCGGCGATCTGGTGCTGTGTCTCGACCTCGCCGGCCGGGAAATCGCCCGTGGCCTGAGCAACTACGACTCCGACGAAGCCCAGCGCATTGCCGGTGCACCGAGCGGCGAGATTCCCGCGCGCCTCGGCTATCCAGGCGAGCCGGAGCTGATCCACCGCGACAACCTGGTGCTCGCGGTCTGATCGAAAGCGGGCGGCGCAAGGCCGCCCTGCGGTGAGCGGCGATCAAACCCCGATCGCGGCGGCTGCATCCAAGCGCCATGCTGGCCGCATCCCAGCGCCGCCTGCCCAAACCATCGATCGACATCGCGCCCGCAGCGGCGGCGTGTCCCAGGGGATTCCTGCATGAGTGCTGTCACCGATCGCCGCGCCGCGACACCTGCCCGCGCCCGGCCGAAACCGTGGCTATGGGCGACCCTCGCGGCCGTCCTGCTGCTGGCCGTCGGCGCAGGGCTGGCCTTGCGCGGTGGCAAGCCTGATGCGGCTGCTGCCGACAAGGACTCGAAGCTGCCGGCCGGGCCGATGGAACTGGCGGCGGCCGACGTGGCGCAGATCGAGCAGCGGGCGCTGACGCGGCGGCTGCCGCTGTCGGGCACCCTGCGGCCGCTGGTGCAGGCCAGCGTCAAGGCGCGGGTGGCCGGTGACCTGCTGGCGGTGCAGGTCCGCGAAGGACAGGCGGTACAGAAGGGCGAGGTGCTGGCGCGCATCGACCTTCGCAACCTTGGCGCCCAGTTCGATGCCCAGCGGGCGACGCTCGACAAGGCGCGCGCCGACCTGGCGCTGGCCCGCGTCAATCGCGACAGCAATGCCCGGCTGCTGGAACAGAAGTTCATTTCGCAGAACGCCTTCGATGCGGTGCAGAGCGCGTTCGATGCCGCTGCCGCCAGCGTCAAGGTGGCCGAAGCCCAGCTGCGGCTGGCCCAGGTCGGCGTCGACGATGCCGTGGTCCGCTCGCCGATCGACGGCGTCGTGTCGCAGCGGCTGGCGCAGCCGGGCGAGAAGGTCGCCGCCGACACGCCGCTGCTGGCGATCGTCGATCTGCGCCGCCTGGAACTGGAAGCGCCGGTGCCGGCCTCGGACGTGCCGGCGGTGAAGATCGGCCAGCCGCTGCGCTTCACGGTCGACGGCTATCGCGAGCGGACCTTCGAGGCAGTGGTCGAGCGGATCAATCCGGCGACCGATGCCGGCACCCGCGCGATCCGGCTGTACCTGTCGGTCGACAACGCCGATGGCGCGCTCAAGGGCGGCATGTTCGCCCAGGGCGATCTGCTGCTCGATCCTTCGGCGCCGGTCGCCACCGTGCCGGCGGCTGCGGTGCGCAGCGACGCCGGCGTTCCCTATCTGCTGGTGATCGAGAACGGGCACCTGCGGCGGCGTGCGGTGACGCTGGGCATCGAAGCCAACGACGGCGCGTTCGTCGAGCTGCGCGACGGGCCGCCGGTCGGCACGCCGGTGCTGGCGGCGCGCATCGACAGCCTGCAGGACGGCGCTGCCGTGACCGTGCCGGCAAGCGCCGCGCGCTAGGCCGGAGCGACCGTCATGTGGATCACCCGGATCAGTGTCAGCCAGCCGGTGTTCGCGACCATGGTGATGGTCGCGCTGCTGGTGCTGGGCGTGTTCTCGTACCAGCGGTTGCCGGTCGAGAAGCTGCCGGACGTCTCGGTGCCGGTGCTGAGCATTTCCATCGCCTATCCCGGCGCGACGCCGGAAGCGGTCGAGAACGATCTGCTGAAGCCGATCGAGGAAGCGGTCAATGCCGTCGAAGGCGTCAAGCGCATCTGGGGCACGGCGCGCGAGGGCAGCGGCTTCCTGTCGATCGAGTTCGATCTGTCGGTCGACATTGGCCGGGCGACGCAGGAAACCCGCGACAAGGTGGCGCAGATCCAGCCGGGCTTCCCACGCGAGGCCAAGCCGCCGCTGATCTCGCGCACCAACGAGGACGAGAACCAGCAGCCGATCATCAACCTGGCGCTGTATTCCGAAACCCGCAGCCTGCGCGAGATCTCCACGCTGGTCGATCAGGTGGTGGTCAAGCGGCTGCAGAACGTGCTTGGCGTCGGCAGCATCGCGGTCGGCGGCCAGTCGACGCGGCAAGTGCAGGTGTTCCTGAAGCCGGCAGCGCTGGAAGCCTCGCGGATCGGGGTTGATCAGGTCATCGCCGCGATCCAGGCGGCCAATCAGGATCTGCCGGCCGGCGCCATTTCCCGGGGCGATCGCGAGCAGCTGGTGCGCATCGAAGGCCGGATCAAGCAGCCGGCGCAGTTCGGCCGCATCGTCGTCGCCCGCCAGAATGGCGTGCCGGTGCATCTGGACGAGGTCGCCGAAGTGGTCGACGGCGAGGCCGAGGAAACCTCGATCTCCCGCGTCGACGGCCGGCGCGCGGTGACGCTCGACATCCGGAAAGTGCAGGGCGCCAACATCGTCAGCGCCGCGCGTGGCGTCAGCCAGGCGATCGAGCGGCTGAAGACCGAGCTACCGGCCGATCTGCGGATCGTGAAGATCTACGCCACCGCCGACGACATCACCGCGTCGGTCGAGCAGGTCAAGGAAACGATCCTGGAAGGCGGCGTGCTGACCGTGCTGATCGTCTTCCTGTTCCTGCATTCCTGGCGCTCGACGATCATCACCGGCCTGACCCTGCCGATCTCGGTGGTGGCCACCTTCATCGCGCTGCACGCCTTCGGCTTCACGCTGAACTTCCTGACCCTGATGGGCCTGAGCCTGTGCATCGGCCTGCTGATCGACGATGCGATCGTGGTGCGCGAGAACATCGTGCGCCACCTGGCGATGGGCAAGTCCCATGTCCGCGCCGCACTCGACGGCACCCGCGAGATCGGCCTGGCGGTGACGGCCACCACCTTCGCGATCCTGGCCGTGTTCGTGCCGGTGGCGTTCATGAGCGGCATCATCGGCCGCTTCTTCTTCCAGTTCGGCATCACGGTGGCGGTCGCCGTGCTGGTGTCGCTGTTCGTCAGTTTCACGCTCGACCCGATGCTGTCGGCAGTCTGGCGCGATCCGGTCAAGGATCGCTTCAAGTACGCGCCGTGGCTGGGCCGGCTGATGGATCGGCTGGAGCGGCGCATCGAGGCGCTGCATGTGGTCTACGGCCGAGTGCTGGCCTGGGCGCTGCGCAGCGAGCGCCGGCGTGTCTGGCTGCCGGTCTTCGGGCTGGCCCACGCCGCGCGCCGTCTGGACTGGCGGCAGATCGGCACGCTGTCGAATCGCGGCATCGTGCTGTGGATTGCCGCTGCGACGTTCTTCGGCAGCTTCGCGCTGCTGCCGTTCATCGGCAGCGAGTTCTTCCCGCGCGGCGACGAAGGCTTCACCTCGCTGCGCATCAACACGCCGCTGGGTTCGAGCCTCGAATACACCGATGCCAAGGCGCGGCAGGTGGAGGCGCTGCTGCGCGATTTTCCGGAGATCGAGACGATCGCCACCCAGGTCGGTACCGACGAGGGCAGGAACTACGCGCGTCTGAACCTGCGGCTGACCGATCGCGCGGTCACTCATCGCCGGCCGCAGAAGGACATCGAGAAAGCGATCCGCGCGCGCATCAAGCAGGTGGCCGGTGTCGAACTGACGGTCGGCTTCGGCGGCTCGATCTTCATTTCATTGCTCGGTCCGGAGCCGGCGAAGCTCACCGAGATCACCCAGGCGGCGATGGCGGAGATGCGCAAGGTTCCCGGCATTTCCGATCTCGAAAGCAGCGAGAAAGGCGCCAGCCCCGGCATTGCCGTGCGCATCAACCAGGAACTGGCCAGCGATCTCGGCCTCAGCAACGCCCGGATCGGCGCGGCGCTGCGGCCGCTGGTGGCGGGCGACCAGATCAGCCGCTGGCTGGCCCCGGACGGCCAGAACTACGAGGTGATCGTCCGGCTGAAGAAGGCTGATCGCGAGGTGGCCGGCGATCTCGGCCAGCTGGCGCTGACCAGCACCCGGCTCGATGCCGATGGCGCGCCGCTGCTGGTGCCGCTGCGCCAGGTCGCCGACTTCGTGCCGATCGCC
Source organism: Gammaproteobacteria bacterium (assembly GCA_026398815.1). GTDB lineage: Bacteria > Pseudomonadota > Gammaproteobacteria > Nevskiales > Nevskiaceae > Nevskia. The sequence goes on along the minus strand of JAPLSA010000008.1, from coordinate 11,132 downwards.
AGCCCGCAGCAGATCAAACGCCAGAACCTGCAGCGCCGGGTGTCGATCTACGCCAATGCCGAAGGCCGTCCGGCCGGCGATGTCGGCGAGGACATCAAGAAGATCATCCACAACTCGCCGTTGCCGCCGGGCTATCGTTGGGATATCGGCGGCCAGCAGGCCGATCAGGATGAATCCGGTGCCGCTGCGCTGGCCGCGATGGGGCTGGCGGTGATCTTCATCTACCTGATCCTCGCCTCGCAGTTCGGCAGCTTCCTGCAGCCGATCGCGATCATGGTGTCCTTGCCGCTGTCGCTGGCCGGCGTGTTCATCGCGCTGCTGGTCACCGGCACCACGCTGAACATGTTCTCGATCATCGGCTTCATCATGCTGATGGGCCTGGTCACCAAGAACGCGATCCTGCTGGTCGACTTCGCCAACCAGGGTCTGCGCGAGGGCCGCAGCCTGCGCGAGGCGCTGCTGGACGCCGGCCAGGTGCGGCTGCGGCCGATCATCATGACCACGCTGGCGATGATCTTCGGCATGCTGCCGATGGCGATCGGCAGCGGCGCCGGCGGCGAAACCAATGCCGCGATGGGCCGCGCGGTGATCGGCGGCGTGATCACCTCGAGCCTGCTGACCCTGGTCGTGGTGCCGGTGCTGTACACCTACCTGCAGCGGATCGGCGAGCGGGCGACGCGCTGGTTCAGTCCGGCCGATGAAGACGGCGACGCACCGACCGCCGCGGGTGCTGCACCTGTGCTCGGGCCGATGGCGCCGCGCGACGATCGATAGGGCAGGGCGCGGCACGACACGGAAGTGTCGCCGGCAGGCAGCGCAGGTGTGGCACAACGAAAAACGCGACCCGAAGGTCGCGTTTTTGTTTGCAGCCTGATGCTTAGGCGAGCGCCTTGATGTGCGCCTGCAGACGGCTCTTGTGGCGAGCGGCTTCTTGATGGTGCTGCGGATCATCGAGCGCTGGCTGGCATTGCGCTCGCGGTTCTGTTCGGACTGGCGTGCGCGCTTGCGCGCCTGCGGGGTGTTGGCCAAGGTGAAAACTCCTTAAAGCGGTTTCGATGGTGTGACGGCCTGCGAGGCCGACCGGCGATTCGACCGAAGCCGTGACCGGCAACTGACAAAATCGAAGCGCGCTAGTATCTTCGCCGACCCGCTGCCTGTCAACGGAATCGACCGCCGGCAGCGGTCACGCCGCAGGGCCGGAAGGGGATTGCGCAGACCGGCCGGAACGCTGGGTCGCCGGAAGTTTTCGAGGTTCCCTGCGGCCGCTGCGCGAGATCGCTTTCCTTGTCCTGGCCCGTCCTGACGCATCCACCCCATCCATGTCGAAAAGCCTGCTCAAGTCCAGCGGCGTCGTCGGCCTGCTGACGCTGCTGTCGCGCCTGCTCGGCTTCGTCCGCGAAATCATGCTGGCGACCGCCTTCGGCGCCGGCGCTGCGATGGATGCCTTCCTGGTCGCCCTGATGATTCCGAACTTCGGCCGCCGCATGTTTGCCGAAGGCGCGTTCGCCCAGGCCTTCGTGCCGGTGTTCACCGAAGTGAAGACCACCGGCAGCCACGACGAGGCGCGCGATCTGGTGGCCGTCGTGCTCGGCACGCTCGGCGGCGTGCTGAGCCTGGTCACCGTGATCGGCTGCCTCGGCGCGCCGGTGCTGGTCTGGCTGTTCGCATCGGGTTTCGCGGCCGATCCCGCTCAGCAGGCCTTGGGCACCGAACTGCTGCGCTGGACCTTCCCGTACCTGATGTTCATCTCGCTGACCTCGATGGCCGGCGGCGTGCTCAATGCCTATGGCCGGTTCGCAGTGCCGGCTTTCACACCGGTGATCCTGAACCTGTGCCTGATCGCCACCGCGTTCATCGACGCCAGCTCGGTGCAGGTGCTGGCCTACGCCGTGTTCGTCGCCGGGGTGCTGCAGTTCGCCTTCCAGCTGCCGCTGATGGCGAAGCTCAGGCTGCTGCCGAGGCCGCGCTGGGCCTGGGGCGATGGCCGGGTGAAGCGGATCGTCACCCTGATGGTGCCGGTGATGATCGGCTCCTCGGTCGCCCAGATCTCGCTGCTGCTGAACACCAACCTGTCGACCCAGGTCGGCCACGGCTCGGTCAGCTGGCTGTACTACGCGAACCGGCTGATGGAGTTTCCACTCGGCATCTTCTCGATCGCGGTCGGCACCGCGATCCTGCCGGCGCTGTCGGCGCAGCACGCGAAAAAGACGCCCGAGGCGTTCTCGGCGACGCTCGACTGGAGCCTGCGGGTGATCTTGCTGATCGGACTGCCGGCGGCGCTCGGCCTGTGCCTGCTGGCCGGGCCGCTGGTCGCCACCGTCTACGGCCATGGCGCGTTCACCGCCGAGGACGTGCGGATGACCACCTGGGCGCTGTGGGCCTACGGCGCCGGCTTCATGGGCTTCTCGTTCGTCAAGGTGCTGGTGCCGGGCTTCTACGCGCGCCAGGAAACGAAGACGCCGGTGCGCTACGCGATCATCAGCTTGGTGGTCGGCATGGCCTTGAGCCTGGCGCTGTTCGCCTGGTCGAAGCTGCGGGCCTTCGAAGGCGCGCATGTCGGTCTGGCGCTGTCGACCTCGCTGACCGCCTGCCTGAACGCCGCGCTGCTGTTCGTGCGGCTGCGGCGCGATGGCATCTACCGCAGCCGGCCCGGCTGGGGCCTGTTCGGCCTGCGGCTGCTGGTCGCCAATGTCGCGATGGCGGCCGCCGTGCTGTGGCTGGCCGGCGATCTCCCCAGCTGGCTGGCGGCCGGCGAATGGGCGCGCGGCGGGCGCATGCTGGTGCTGGTCGGGGTGGCGATGCTGGTCTATTTCGCGGTGCTGGTGGCGAGCGGCCTGCGGGTTCGCCACTTCCGTGGCAGCACCCAATAAGCCGCTGATCCGCCTTTATAATCCGCGTCTTTCCCGAGCCATCCTTCCCGCCATGGAGCTGATCCGCGGACTGCACAACCTCGCGCCGCGACATCGCGGCAGCGTGGTGTCGATCGGCAACTTCGATGGCCTGCATCGCGGCCATCAGGCGCTGATCGCGCGGCTGCGGACGCTGGCCGGCGAGCACCGGTTGCCGGCCACGGTGGTCTGCTTCGAACCGATGCCGCGCGAATATTTCCAGCGCGACAACCCGCCGCCGCGCATCGCCGACCTGCGCGGCAAGTTGCGGGATCTGGCCGCTTTCGGCGTCGATCGCGTGCTGCTGCTGCCGTTCGGGCCGAGGCTGGCGGCGATGTCGGCCGAAGCCTTCGTCCGCCAGGTGCTGGTCGACGGCCTCGGCGCCCGCGCGGTGATCGTCGGCGACGATTTCCGCTACGGCGCCAAGCGGGTCGGCGATCTGGCGCTGCTGCAGGCGATCGGCGCCAGTGCCGGCTTCAGCGCCGAGGGGCTCGGCACGGTCACGCTCGATGGCGCGCGCAGCAGTTCCACCGGCCTGCGCGCAGCGCTGGCCCTGCCGGATCTCGATACCGTCGAACGCCTGCTCGACCGCCGCTACCGGATCACCGGCCGCGTCCGTCACGGCCTGAAGCTGGGCCGCGAGCTGGGCATGGCCACCGCCAACCTGCATCTGCGCCGGCCACCGGCGCTGGCGCATGGCGTCTACGCCGTGAAGGCCTACTGGGAAGAAGCGCCGAACGGCCTGCCCGGCGTCGCCAGCCTCGGCGTGCGGCCGACCCTGGGCCTGACCACCTGCCTGCTTGAAACCCACGTGTTCGACGCCAAACCGAACCTGTACGGTCGCGAGCTGGCGATCGAATTCCACAAGTTCCTGCGTCCGCAGCTCACCTTCGACGGGCTCGATGCACTTGCCGCGCAGATGCAGGCCGATGGCCGCGCTGCGCGCACCCATTTCACCGCCGAGCTGATGCCCTCGTGAACGACACCGTCAAAGACGCCGCCCCGGCTGCCGCCGGCCCGGACTACAAGCAGACGCTGAACCTGCCGCAGACCGAATTTCCGATGCAGGCCAACCTGGCCGCCCGCGAGCCGAAGATGCTGGAGCGCTGGGAAGCCGACGGCCTGTACACGCAGATCGATGCCGCCACGCGCGACCGGAAGCCCTATTGGTTCGTCGACGGCCCGCCGTACGCCAACGGCGACATCCACATCGGCCACGCGGTCAACAAGGTGCTGAAGGACATGATCGTCAAGGCCGCCCGCCTCGACGGTTTCCACGCGCCGTTCACGCCGGGCTGGGACTGCCACGGCCTGCCGATCGAACTGCAGGTGGAAAAGAAGTTCGGCAAGGTCGGCGACAAGCTGAACGCGGCCGAATTCCGCGCCGAGTGCCGCAAGTACGCTGGCGAGCAGATCGCCCGCCAGCGCGCCGATTTCAAGCGCCTCGGCGTGCTGGCCGACTGGGAAAAGCCGTACCTGACGATGGACCCGACCTTCGAGGCCGAACAGCTTCGCGTGCTGTCCCGGATCGTCGCCAACGGCCACGTCACCCGCGGCTTCAAGCCGGTGCACTGGTGCCTGGACTGCGGCTCCTCGCTGGCCGAAGCGGAAGTCGAGTACCAGGACAAGACCAGCTTCGCGATCGACGTCGGCTTCCTGTCGACCGACCCGGCCGCACTGGCCGCCGTGTTCGGCGCCAGCGGTAGCGCGCCGATCCGCTTCGTCATCTGGACCACGACGCCGTGGACGATCCCGGCCAACAAGGCGACCTCGGTCAATCCGGAGCTCGACTACGTTCTGGCCGAGATGGGCGAGCTCGGCCGCCTGGTGCTGGCCGAAGGCCTGCTCGAAGCCTGCGCCAAGCGTTACGGCGTGGCCGCAGCAGTGGTGCTCGGCCGTGCCAAGGGCGCGGTGCTGGGCGGCAAGACCTACCTGCATCCGTTCGATGCCGAAGCCCAGCCGAAGCCGATCCTGTGCGGCGAGCACGTCACGCTCGATGCCGGCACCGGCCTCGTGCATACCGCGCCGGCCCACGGTGTCGACGACTACAACATCGGTGTCGCCAACGGCATTCCGGTTGAAAGCCCGCTGATGGGCACCGGCGTCTATGTCGCCGGCACGCCGGTAGTCGGCGGCCTGCATGTCCGCAAGGTCGACGAGCCGGTGATCAACGCGCTGCGCGAAGCCGGTGCGCTGGTCCACGCTACCAAATTCGATCACAGCTACCCGCACTGCTGGCGCCACAAGACGCCGCTGATCTTCCGCGCCACGCCGCAGTGGTTCGTGTCGATGGATGGCAACGGCCTGCGCCCGCAGGCGCTGGATGCAATCGCCAAGACCGAGTGGATTCCCGGCTGGGGCGAGGACCGCATTCGCGGCATGGTCGCCGAGCGTCCGGACTGGTGCATCTCGCGGCAGCGCACTTGGGGCGTGCCGATGGCGGTGCTGGTCGATCGCCGCACCCAGACCCTGCACCCGGATTCCCCGGCGATCCTTGGCCGGGTGGCCGATGCGGTGGCCGCGCGCGGGCTGGAGGCTTGGTTCGGCTCCAGCGTGTCGGACTGGATCGACAGCGATGCCGAGCACTATGACAAATGCCCGGACACGCTCGATGTCTGGTTCGATTCGGGCTCCGTGCACCAGTGCAGCTTCGTCGCCAATCACCCGGATGCGCTCGATGCCGATGGCTTGGCACCGCAGGCCGACATGTACCTGGAAGGCTCGGACCAGCATCGCGGCTGGTTCCAGTCGTCCCTGCTGACCTCGGTGGCGATGCGCGGCCGCTCGCCGTACAAGGCGGTGCTGACGCATGGCTTCACGGTCGACGAGAAGGGCAACAAGATGTCGAAGTCGCTGGGCAATGTCGTTGCCCCGCAGACGGTGACCAAGACGCTCGGCGCCGACGTGCTGCGCCTGTGGGTCGCGGCCAGCGACTATTCCGGCGAGATCGCGATCAGCGACAACCTGCTGAAGCGCATCGCCGACGCCTACCGGCGCATTCGCAACACGGTGCGCTACCTGCTGTCGAACCTGCACGGCTTCGATCCGGCGCAGCACCTTGTGGTGCCGGATCAGCTGCTGTCGATGGACCGCTGGGCGCTGTCCGAACTGGCCCGCATGCAGGGCGAGATCCAGGCCGCGTACGGCGCCAAGCAGTTCCATCAGGTCTATCAGCTGCTGCACAACTACTGCGCGGTCGACCTCGGCAGCCTGTATCTGGATGTGCTGAAGGACCGGCTCTACACCCTGCCGGAAGCCAGCCCCGCGCGCCGCTCGGCGCAGACCGTGCTGCTGCACATCGCCGAGGCGATGGTGCGCTGGATTGCGCCGATCCTGTCGTTCACCGCCGACGAGATCTGGGCGCTGCTGCCGGGCGATCGCAGCGCGAGCGTGTTCGTCCAGACCTGGTATCCGGTGCCGGAAGTACAGGCGAATCCAATCGACGCTTCTGATTGGAAGGTTCTGTTGAGTGCCCGGGAGGCCGTAAAGAAGGAACTCGAGGTATCGCGTGCGGCCGGCACAATTGGTTCAGGGCTTGACGCCGAAATCTGCATTTATGCAGACGGGAATACGTATCGCTCTTTGGCAAAGATTGGAGATGAACTCCGCTTTTGGTTCATCACTTCGAATGCTTCGGTGTCTGCGTTTTCTGAATCTCCCGATGAGGCCGTTTATCACCAAGCTTTGGAAGGAAGGTTGTTGGGTCCGCTGACCACTCGAGTGTCCGCGCCAGATGATGACTTTAAGATCACGGTAAAGCCTTCTTCCCATGAGAAGTGCGGCCGCTGCTGGCATCGCCGGCCAGACGTCGGCCAGCACGCCGGCCATCCGTCACTGTGCGGCCGCTGCGTCGCCAACATCGACGGCCCGGGCGAGGTGCGCCGGCATGTCTGAGGCCCGCGCCGCGAAGAAGCCGTTCGACAACCTGCGCCTGTTGTGGATCGCGGCGTTCGTGATCGCCGTCGACCAGCTGACCAAGCACTTCGTCGACCGCGCGCTGGTGCTGTACGACAGCATCGCGGTACTGCCGCATTTCAACCTGGTGCGGCTGCACAACACGGGCGCTGCCTTCTCGATGCTCAACACCGCGCCGGCGGCGATGTTCATCGTGCTGAGCAGCGCGGTCAGCATCGGCATCCTGTGGTGGCTGCGCAGCAACCGGCACGGCCAGCTGCTCAATGCGCTGGCCTTCGTGTTCGTGCTCGGCGGCGCGCTCGGCAACGCCATCGACCGGGCGATGCGTGGCTATGTGCTGGACTTCATCCAGTTCTTCGTCGGCGACTGGCACTTCGCGGCGTTCAACGTTGCCGACATGGCCATCACCTTCGGCGCCGGCCTGATGATCCTCGACCTCATCCTGCAGTCGGTGCGCCGCCCGGTGCCGCCGACCTGAGACCGCGTCGCCGGCCTCAGCCGAATCCGCTGCTGCGGACCTTGGCCAGGAAATCCTGCAGATAGGCTTTGGTCGACAGGCTCTCCGGAATCGCGGCATACAGCTCGCAGTGCAGGCCTTCGGCGCCCAGCGGCTTGCTGACCACATAGCCCTTTTCCAGATACGGCCGGACGCTCCAGCTCGGCAGCGCGGCCACGCCGCGGCCGCTGGCGACCAGCTGCAGGATCGCCACCGTCAGCTCGGCGTTGCGGCGGCGCGGCCGAATGCCGGCCGGTGCCAGGAAGTGGCGGACGACGTCGAGCAGCGCGTCGTCGACCGGATAGCTGATCAGCGTCTGATCGGCGAAATCCTGCGGGTCCAGATGGCTGCGCGCCGCCAGCGGATGGCGCGGCGACAGGATGGCGACGGTTTCGTAGCGGAACAGCCGCTCGGCCGCGATGCCGGCGCGCGGTGGCGGCGCGTCGTGGATCACGCCGAAGTCGGCTGCCCCGGCCTCGACCAGCGCGCCGGCGTCGGACTGGAAGCCGCTGACCAGGTCCAGCTCCACCTCCGGCCAGTGCTCGCGGAAGGCGTCCATGGCCGGCATCAGCCAGTCGAAGCAGGTATGGCATTCGACCGCGATCCGCAGCTGGCCGCCCCGTCCCGACACCCACTGGGCGACGTCACGCTCCGCATCGGTGACGCCGCGCAGCACCTCGCGGGCCAGCGCCAGCAGCCGCGCACCGGCCTGCGTGAAGCGGATCGGCTTGGTGTTGCGCTCGAACAGCGGCGTTCCGTAATGCGTCTCCAGCGCCTTCAGCTGGTGCGACAGCGCCGACTGGGTGACGAACACGCGATCCGCCGCCTTGCCGAGCGAGCCGGTGTCGGCCAGCGCCGCGAGCGTCTGCAGGTGACGGATTTCCAGCTGGGATTGAGCCATGAATATCGTTCAAGGGTTTGATTAAAACGCTGCGATTGAATCATGGGTCGGCGCTCGCGACCATGCGCGCCTCGTTCACACCTGCCTGCCGCCATGACCGTCGCCCACATCCTCGGCTTTCCCCGTATCGGCGCCCGCCGCGAACTCAAGACCGCCGTCGAGGCGCACTGGAAGGGCAGCCTGCCGGCGGCGTCGCTGCAGCAGGCTGCCGCCGACCTGCGCGCCCGCCACTGGGCGCAGCAGCGGGCAGCGGGGCTGGACTACGTCACCGTCGGCGACTTCGCGTTCTACGACCACCTGCACAACGCGACGGCGCTGTTCTCGGCGGCACCGGACCGCTTCGGCTTCGGCGAGCGGATCGGCCTGGCCGACTACTTCGCGATGGCCCGGGGCACGCCGCAGCAGCCGGCGCTGGCGATGAAGAAGTGGTTCGATACCAACTACCACTACCTGGTGCCCGAGATCGGCGCGCAGACCCGGCCGCGCCTGAACCGCGACTGGCTGCTGCCCGAAGTGCACGAGGCGCTCGCGCTTGGCCATCCGGTCAAGGTGGTGCTGCCCGGGCCGCTGACCTGGCTGTGGCTGGCCGACGCCGAACCCGGCTTCGACAAGCTTTCGCTGCTGTCGCTGCTGCTGAACGCCTACTTCGCGCTGCTGGCGGAACTGCGGCAGCTCGGCGTGGCCTGGGTGCAGATCGACGAACCGATCCTGTCGCTGGACCTGCCGGCGGCGTGGCTCGCCGTCTATCCGACCGTCTATCGCGAACTCGCCGGCGCCGGCGCGCCGCTGCTGCTGGCCAGCTATTTCGGCGCCGTCGATGCCCATGCCGGCTGGCTGAAGGACCTGCCGATCGCCGGCCTGCACCTGGACCTGGTACGGGCGCCGCAGCAGCTCGATGCCTTTCTCGACGGCTGGCCGCAGGACAAGATCCTGTCGCTGGGCGTGGTCGATGGCCGCAATCCCTGGCGCACCGATCTGGTGGCGGTGCTCGGCCGCCTGAACCGTGCGCACACGGCGCTGGGCGAGCGCCTCTGGGTCTCGGCTTCGTGCTCGCTGCTGCACGTGCCGGTGGATCTGGCCCAGGAGCGGAAGCTGGCCCCCGAGCTGCGCCGCTGGCTGGCCTTCGCCGTGCAGAAGCTCGACGAGATCGGCCTGCTGAAGCGGGCGCTCGACCATGGCCCGGACGCGGTCTGGAAGGCGCTCGACGAGGCCAGCCGGGCTGTGGAGAGCCGCCGGTCGGCCGCCAGCAGCTGCGTGCCGGCGGTGCGCGCGCGGGTCGCCGCGCTGACCGAGGCCGACGCGTGCCGCGAATCGCCGTTCGGCCAGCGCATCCAGGCGCAGCGCCAGGCGCTCAAGCTGCCGCCGCTGCCGACCACCACCATCGGCTCGTTCCCGCAGACGGCGGAAATCCGGGCCGCCCGCGCGGCGTTCAAGGCCGGCACGCTCGACGAGGCCGGTTACCGCAGCGCGATGGAAGCGGAGATCGCGCATGCCGTCCGCCAGCAGGAGGCGCTCGGCCTCGACGTGCTGGTGCACGGCGAAGCGGAGCGCAACGACATGGTCGAGTACTTCGGCGAGCAGCTGGCCGGCTATGCGTTCACCGAATTCGGCTGGGTGCAGAGCTATGGCTCGCGCTGCGTGAAGCCGCCGATCATCCACGGCGATGTCTGGCGTCCGCAGCCGATGACGGTGGCCTGGTCGCGATACGCGCAGAGCCTGACCGACAAGCCGATGAAGGGGATGCTGTCCGGCCCGCTGACCATGCTGTTCTGGAGTTTCGTGCGCGACGACCTGCCGAAGCGCGAGGTGGCGCTGCAGCTGGCGCTGGCGCTGCGTGACGAGGTCTGCGATCTGGAAGCCGCCGGCATCCAGGTGATCCAGATCGACGAGCCGACGATCCGCGAAGGCCTGCCGCTGAAGCGTGCCGACTGGCCGGCCTACCTCGACTGGGCGGTGCAGGCTTTCCGCATCACCGCGTCCGGCGTCAGGGCCGAGACCCAGATCCACACCCACATGTGCTATTCGGAGTTCAACGACATCCTGCCGGCGATCGCGGCGCTGGATGCCGACGTCATCACCATCGAGACCTCGCGGGCGCGGATGAAGCTGCTCGATGCCTTCGGCGACTTCCAGTACCCCAACGACATCGGCCCCGGCGTCTACGACATCCACTCGCCGCGCATCCCGGCGCGCGAGGAGATGCACGACCTGCTGCAGCGGGCGCTGGCGGTGGTGCCGGCCGAGCGGCTCTGGGTCAACCCGGACTGCGGGCTGAAGACCCGCAGCTGGCCGGAGGTCGAGGCGGCGCTGTCGCAGATGGTGGCGGCGGCGCGGGAGCTGCGAGCCGCGCTGCCCGGTGCCGCATGACCGTCACCACCACCCCGAACGCCGACGACCGGTCCGCTGCCGCGACGGCCACCACGGCGGCGACGCCCGGCGATGACCCGCTGGCGCGTTACATCCATGCCGACGATGACGACGCCGATCCGCACTCGGCGTCCGAGCCACCGTCGGGCGCCGCCTGCGCCTGCCATCGGCACGGTTGCTGACGATCGGTCGCCGCCGCAGCTCTTCCATTCACCTTCCAGGATTCCGCGCCATGTTCACCCACGCCCCGACGCTGGCTGTATCTGATCCCGAACTCAACGCAGCGCTGGTCGCCGAAGCGGGTCGGCAGGAAGCGCACATCGAGCTGATTGCATCGGAGAACTACGCGAGCCCGGCGGTGATGGAAGCGCAGGGCGGGCAGCTGACCAACAAGTACGCCGAGGGTTATCCGGGCAAGCGCTACTACGGCGGCTGCGAATACGTGGACATCGCCGAGACGCTTGCGATCGACCGTCTGAAGCAGCTGTTCGACTGCGACTACGCCAACGTCCAGCCGCATTCGGGCGCCCAGGCCAATGCCGCGATCTTCCTGTCGCTGGTCGCC